>NZ_JBHUYA010000007.1:187665-224650 GCF_042668995.1 Arthrobacter sp. NPDC057259 | reverse complement strand
CACCCGGGAGGGTGTGGGAGAGTAGGTCACCGCCGGAACATCATTTAGGTCGAGAGCCTCCAACCACACGGTTGGAGGCTCTCCCACTTTAACCAGCCATTCGTTACCGGATCCGGTGGTCCAGCACCCAGCCGGGGAAGCCGGCACCGGGCCCAGGCACGGTCCCGGAGGCCGAACAGATGCAAAACACCAGGCCGCACGCCGTCGTGGTTGCTCACGCCGTCGCCCTGGCGGGTGCAGTTATTCCGCTCTCTCCGGGCCGGAATCGCCGTTTCCGCGAGGGTAAGCGCTGCGGGGGTCGACCGGCCGGGACCGCCCTGTGAGGCGTGCCACCGTGAGGCCCACGGGGTGCCGGCAGTTAGCCGGGGGAGTGCTCCTCGCCTAGAATTGAATGAGATGTACGGACTTCGAAGCGCTTGATTTCGGGTTGCGTAGGAACGAAACACGAAAAACAGAGCGGCTGCGATTGCGCCAGTGGTCGGCTCACAACAGGAGGAATCCAGCATGGCTGATCACAACGACGGTAACCGCGGCCGCGACGACGGCGGCAACTTTGGCGGGGGCCGTAACGCCGGCGGCGGCGGATTCCGACGGGCCAACAACTCCGGCGGCGACCCCCGCGGCTTCCGCGGCCGGGACGATCGTGACCGCAAGCCGTACGGTGAGCGTCCGGCCCGCGACGGTGAGCGCCGCAACTTCGACGGTGACCGCGATCGTAAGCCGTTCGGCGACCGTGACCGCAAGCCTTTCTCGGGTGGGAACGACCGTAAGCCGTTTGGTGACCGTCCGGCCCCTGATGGTGAGCGTCGCAGTTTCGGTGGCGACCGGGATCGTAAGCCGTTCGGCGACCGTGACCGCAAGCCTTTCTCGGGTGGGAACGACCGTAAGCCTTACGGTGATCGTCCGGCTCGTGATGGTGAGCGCCGGAGCTTCGGTGGCGATCGTGATCGTGATCGTAAGCCGTTTGGTGATCGTCCGGCTCGTGATGGTGAGCGCCGTAGCTTCGGTGGCGATCGTGATCGTGATCGTAAGCCGTTTGGTGATCGTCCGGCCCGTGATGGTGAGCGCCGTAGCTTCGGTGGCGACCGTGATCGCAAGCCGTTCTCCGGCGGAGACAACCGCAAGCCCTTCGGCGACCGCGAGGACCGTCCTGCCCGCAGCTTCGATCGTGGCGACTCCGGGCCGCGCCAGTTCGGCCGCGACCGCGCGGAGGACCGTCCGGTCCGCCAGCCCAACGCCGCCGACCTGCGCAGCGCCAACCGCCCCGACCGGGACCGTTCGCCCGAAATCGACGAGGACGTCACGGGCAAGGAACTGGACCGCGCCACGCAGCACCAGATCAAGACCCTCGAGGACAACAGCGCGACCTGGGTGGCCCGCCACCTGGTCATGGCCGGCCGCCTGATCGACGACGAGCCCGAGCTGGCCTTCCAGCACGCCCTCGCCGCCAGCCGCCGCGGCGGCCGTCTCGCCGCCGTCCGTGAAGCCGTGGGCCTCACCGCCTACTCCGCCGGACACTACGGCGAAGCCCTGCGCGAGTTCCGCACCTACCGCCGCATCAGTGGCTCCAACACGCATCTGCCCGTCATGGCCGACTGCGAACGCGGCCTGGGCCGTCCGGACCGTGCCCTCGACATGGCCCGCTCGGAGGAAGCCAAGGACCTGGACGCCCCCGGCAAGGTGGAACTCGCCATCGTGGCCGCCGGCGCCCGGACCGACCTCGGCCAGCTGGATGCCGCCGTCTCCGAGCTGGAGATCCCGCAGCTGGACATCAACCGCGCCTTCTCCTACAGCCCCCGCCTGTTCCGCGCCTACGCGGACGCGCTGACGGCCGTGGGCCGCGAAACCGAGGCCGCCAAGTGGCAGCGCCAGGCCGTGGTGGCCGAGAACGCCCTCGGCCTCGGCGTCGACGAGGAACCGGACATCATCGACCTCGGCTGGGACGAGGAAGAGGAGGCCCGCGAGGAGCAGCGCCGCCGTCGCCTCCTGAAGGAGCAGGCCGACCGCCAGGCAGGAATCACCTCTGACGAGGCCCCGCGGGCCGCCAGCGCCGCCGCGGTCGCCGGCCTGCCGGAGAACGCCGAAGGCCGGGCCGACGACGTCGACGCAGGTTCCGACGACGAGGAGACCGGCTTTTTCGAGTCCGACGACGCCGAATCCGACGAGGATTCGGTGGAAGCCGACGAGCTGGCCGGCCACGAAGACAACACCGGCCACGAGGACCACGCCGGCAACCGGGACCACACGGAGGACTAGGCCCCGATGGACCACGACTGGCTGATCTCGCGCTTCGACGCGCTCCTTTCGGACCTCGACGGGGTCGTCTACGCGGGACCGCACGCCATCCCCGGTGCCGTCGAGGCGCTGGGACGGCTGGCGGGGATCGGCGTCGGGCTGGGCTACGTGACGAACAACGCGTCGCGCAGCCCCGCCGAGGTCGCCGCCCACCTGCGTGAACTGGGCGCGCCCGCCGAGGATGAGCAGGTAGTCAGTTCCTCGCAGGCCGCCGGTGAACTGCTGGCCGCCAAGCTGCCCCCGGGCTCCCGCGTCCTCATCACCGGCGGCCCCGCCCTCGCCCGCGAGATCGAACTCGCGGGCCTGGTACCGGTCCGCAACCAGGCCGACGAGCCCGTGGCCGTCGTGCAGGGCTTCCACCCGGACCTGGGCTGGAAGGACCTGGCCGAGGCGGCCTATGTCGTCGCCGCCGGCGCCCTCTGGGTGGCCACCAACACGGACTTGTCGATCCCGCAGGCCCGCGGCATCGCCCCCGGCAACGGCACCCTCGTGGCCGCCGTCGCCTCCGCCACCGGCAGCACGCCGCTGGTCGCGGGCAAACCCGAGGCGCCGCTCTTCCACACCGCCGCCAAGCGGCTCGCCGCGGACCGGCCCCTGGTGGTCGGCGACCGCCTCGACACGGACATCCTCGGCGGCAACAACGCCGGATTCGCCACCGTCGCGGTCCTGACCGGCGTCGACACCCGCGAGAGCATCCTCGCCGCACGGGCAGCCGAACGCCCCGGCTACCTGATCGAGGACCTCAACGGACTCTTCCAGCCCTACCCGGACATCGAGCACGACGGCGGGGCAGGGTTCCGCTGCGGCGCCGCCACCGCCGTCGTGGACGGCACTGTCCTGCGCATCACGGGGGACCCCGCGGACCTCGATGCCTGGCGCGCCGGCTGCGCCGCGTGGTGGGCGGCCACCCCGGAGGCCGCCACCGCCCAGGCGCCGGAGCTGCACTGGACCGGTCACTAGACTGGAAGGCATGATCGAATCGCCCCGCCCCGCCGAGCCCGCACCTGCGGGCGCACCCGGCGTCGGTGACATCCAGCCGGACTGGCCCGAGCGCACGGCGGACGCACCGCTGGCCGCCGACCCCGCCGTCGAGGCGCTGCTCGAACCTCTGGACACGCTCGCGCACCTGCCGGTAGCCGACCACGGCGACGTCTACGCGGCCCTGCACGACGCGCTGGCCGACGCCCTGAATGAGGACGTGACGGGGGAGGCCCGCACGTGACCCGGCTGGATCAGGCGCTGGTCAGCCGCGGACTCGCCCGCTCCCGCACCCACGCGGCCCGGCTGATCGCCGACGGCAAGGTCAGTTCGGCGGGCACCGTCCTGGCCAAGGCCTCGCAGCAGGTGGATGACGCGACCGGCCTGGACGTCGCCGCCACCCCGGGGGATGACTACGTCAGCCGCGCCGCGCACAAGCTCGCCGGCGCCCTCGACGCCTTCCCCGCCGTCGCCGTCGAGGGGAAGCGCTGCCTCGACGCCGGCGCCTCCACGGGGGGCTTCACCGAGGTGCTGCTGCGCCGGGGTGCGGCGCACGTGGTGGCGGTGGACGTCGGCCACGACCAGTTGGTCCCGCAGATTCGCAACGACCCGCGGGTCTCCGTGCACGAGGGCCTGAACGTCCGGTACATGACCCCGGAGACCATCGGAGGGCCGGCCGCGCTCACCGTCGCGGACCTGTCCTTCATCTCCCTGACCCTGGTGGTGGCGCCGCTGGCCGCCTGCACCGAACCCGGCGGGGATCTGGTCCTGATGGTCAAACCACAATTTGAGATCGGCAAGGACCGACTGGGCCGCACCGGCGTCGTCACCTCCGAACGGGAACGGCGCCTCGCCGTCGAAAAGGTGGCCGCCGCGGCCCTGGACGCTGGACTGGAACTGGCCGGGCTGGCTCAGAGCCCCCTGCCGGGGCAGGACGGAAACGTCGAGTACTTCCTGTGGATAAAACGCGCGATCCGGGCGGACCTGCCTAAGATCGAGGAGCGGGACGCGGCCCTGGCCGCGCTCCTTGGAACCATCTGGACCTAACCAGCAGCCCATGCAGCAATCGAAGCAGTAGAAGGCGGAACCTGATGAGCAGGCGTGTCCTCATCCTTGCCCACACCGGCCGCGAGGACTCCCTCAAGGCCGCCTGGGACGCGTGCGCCATGCTGCACGCCGCAGGCATTGTGCCCGTGATGCAGAAGTCCGAACTCGGCGACATGGTACGTTTCTACGGCCGGCTGGACCAGCCCGTGGAGGTCCTGCACGACCACGTGAAGCTGCACGACGTCGAACTCGTCATGGTGCTCGGCGGTGACGGGACCATCCTGCGCGCCGCGGAACTGGTGCGCGAGGTGGACGTGCCGATGCTGGGCGTGAACCTCGGGCACGTGGGCTTCCTGGCCGAGAGTGAGCGCGCAGACCTCGCCCAGACCGTGGACTGGATCGCCAGCCGCCAGTACACGGTGGAGGAGCGGATGACGATCGACGTCCAGGTGTGGGTCCGGGGCCAGAAGATCTGGCACACCTGGGCGCTGAACGAGGCGGCGATCGAGAAGGGCAACCGCGAACGGATGCTCGAGGTGGTCACCGAGGTCGACGAACGCCCCCTGACCTCCTTCGGCTGCGACGGCGTCGTCCTCGCCACCCCCACCGGCTCCACCGCCTACGCCTTCTCCGCCGGCGGCCCCGTGGTATGGCCCGAGGTGGAGGCACTGGTCATTGTCCCGATCAGCGCCCACGCACTGTTCGCCAAGCCGCTGGTGGTCTCGCCCCGCTCCCGGCTGGCCGTCGAGATCCTCGGCCGGACGGACGCCCAGGGCGTGCTCTGGTGCGACGGACGCCGGTCAGTGGACCTGCCCCCGGGCGCCCGCGTGGAGGTCACCCGTTCCGCCACCCCGGTCCGGCTGGCCCGCACCCACCAGACCCCGTTCTCCGGCCGCCTGGTCAGGAAGTTCGAGCTCCCCATCCAGGGCTGGCGCGGCCCGGTGCCGCAACCGGACGCCATCCCCACCGGCCCGATGCCCGTGGTGCGCACGCCCCGGCCGATGCCGCTGCCCGACCCCACAGACCCCGCCGATCCCTCGACTGCGAAGTGACCCATGCTTGAAGAACTGCGAATCCGCGACCTCGGTGTCATCACGGACGCCACCCTCCCGCTCGGCCCCGGCCTGAGCGTGGTGACCGGCGAGACCGGTGCCGGCAAGACCATGGTGGTCACCGCCGTCGGCCTGCTCCTCGGTGCTCGGTCCGACGCCGGAGCCGTGCGCAGCGGCGCCAAGAGCGCCTCCGCCGAGGCGGTCCTCAAACTCGACGCCGGCCACGCCGCCGTCGAACGCGCCCGTGAAGCCGGCGCCGAGGTCGAGGAGTTTGACGGCGGCGCCGAGCTGCTCCTGGCCCGCAGCGTCGGTGCCGACGGGCGCAGCCGCGCCTACCTGGGCGGCCGGACCGCCCCCGTGGGGGTGCTCGCCGAGATCGGTGGCGCCCTGGTGGTGGTCCACGGACAATCCGACCAGATCCGGCTCAAGAGCGCCGTAGCCCAGCGGGAAGCGCTGGATAAGTTCGCGGGGGAGCCGCTCGCCAAGACGCTCGCCGCCTACCAGCAGCTCTACACCCACTGGAAGGGCAGCCAGGCCGAGCTGGACGAGCTGCGCAACGCGGCGCGGGAACGGCTCCGCGAGGCCGAATCGCTGGAGGCCGCCCTGGCCGAGATAGACGCCGTGGAGCCGCAGCCCGGCGAGGACGAGGCCCTCAAGGCCGAGGCGGTCAAGCTCGCCAACGTCGAGGAGCTGCGGATCGCCGCGAGTACCGCGCACCAGGCCCTGATCAGCGAGGACTTCGGCGAGGAAGCCGACGCCACCACGCTGGTGGACGCCGCCAAACGCACCCTGGAACACGTCGCCGAGCACGACGCCGAGCTCGGTTCGGCGGCCGCCCGGCTGGCCGAGGTGGGCTTCCTGCTCAACGACATCGCCGGCGAGCTTGCCAGCTACCAGGCCGGCCTCGACACCGAGGGCCCGGAGCGGCTCGCCCAGATCGAGGACCGCCGCGCCGCGCTGGCCGCGCTGGTGCGCAAATACGCGCCGAGCATCGACGAGGTGCTGGTCTGGGCCGACCAGGCGCGGGAACGCTTCACCGAGCTGCAGGACGACTCGACCCGGATCGAGGCCCTGGAGGCCGACGTCGTCCGCTCCGAGGCCGAACTGACCAAGCAGGCCGCGGCGATCAGCAAGGCACGCAAGAAGGCGGCCAAGGACCTCGCCGCCCGCGTCAGCGCCGAGCTGACCGCCCTGGCCATGGCCGACGCCACGCTGGTGATCAATATCGAAGCCGGGGACGGCCTCGGGCCCTACGGCGCGGACGAGATCGCGTTCCTCCTCCAGCCGCACTCGGGCGCCCCCGCCCGCCCGCTCGGCAAGGGCGCCTCGGGCGGTGAACTCTCCCGGGTGATGCTTGCCATCGAGGTGGTGCTCGCCGTCGTCGACCCGGTCCCCACCTTCGTCTTCGACGAGGTCGACGCCGGCGTGGGCGGCCGTGCCGCCGTCGAGATCGGCCGCCGGCTGGCCATGCTCGCCCGGCACGTCCAGGTCCTGGTGGTCACCCACCTGCCCCAGGTGGCGGCCTTCGCCAACCAGCACATCCGTGTCACCAAGACCTCCGTCCGGGGATCCGACGGCGCCACTGCCACCGGCTTCACCTCCAGCGACGTGCAGCTCCTGGATGAGTCCGAGCGCGTCCGCGAACTCGCCCGCATGCTGGCCGGCCAGGAGGACTCCGAGTCGGCCCGCGCCCACGCCCAGGAACTGCTCGACGACGCGAAACTCCTGCCGCGGCAGGCGTGATCCCGCGCGCCGCTGGGATGACCATCACAGCGGCGCGATTCGGACCCTCAGAAGACCGATTTGATGATAGGCTCAAATTCCGTGGTGCAGCGATCAAATTCCCGTGTAAATTCCCGGTTCCCGGGCTCGTCCAAGACGACCAAACACATCTTCGTCACCGGCGGTGTGGCGTCCTCGCTCGGAAAGGGTCTGACGGCTTCGAGCCTCGGCCACCTCCTGCGGGCACGCGGCTTGTCTGTAACTATGCAAAAGCTCGATCCCTATCTGAATGTGGATCCGGGCACGATGAACCCCTTCCAGCACGGCGAAGTCTTCGTGACTGACGACGGCGCCGAGACCGACCTCGACGTCGGGCACTACGAGCGCTTCCTCGATGAGAACCTCGAGGGTTCCGCCAACGTCACGACCGGCCAGGTCTACTCCACCGTGATCGCCAAGGAACGCCGCGGCGAGTACCTCGGCGACACCGTCCAGGTCATCCCGCACATCACCGACGAGATCAAGCGCCGCATGCGGCTGCCCGCCGAGGGCAAGAACGCCCCGGACGTCATCATCACCGAGATCGGCGGCACGGTCGGCGACATCGAGTCCCAGCCGTTCCTCGAGTCCGCCCGCCAGGTCCGCCAGGACATCGGCCGGAACAACGTCTTCTTCCTGCACGTCTCCCTGGTCCCGTACATCGGACCTTCCCAGGAACTGAAGACCAAGCCGACCCAGCACTCCGTGGCCGCGCTCCGCTCCATCGGTATCCAGCCCGAGGCGATCGTGATCCGCTCGGACCGCGAGGTTCCCCAGGCGATGCGCGACAAGATCGGCCGGATGTGCGACGTCGACCTCGACGCCGTCATCGGCTGCCCGGACGCCCCGAGCATCTACGACATCCCCAAGACGCTGCACTCCCAGGGCCTGGACTCCTACATCGTCCGCGCGCTGGACCTGCCGTTCAAGGACGTCGACTGGACCAGCTGGGATACCCTGCTTGAGGCCGTCCACAACCCCAAGCACGAGGTTGAGATCGCCCTGGTCGGCAAGTACATCGACCTGCCGGACGCCTACTTGTCCGTGACCGAGGCGCTGCGCGCCGGCGGCTTCGCGAACAACACCAAGGTCAAGATCCGCTGGGTCCCCTCGGACGAGTGCGACACCGAGGCCGGTGCCAAGAAGGCCCTGGCCGGCGTCGACGCCATCTGCGTTCCCGGCGGCTTCGGCATCCGCGGCCTCGAAGGCAAGCTCGGCGCGCTGAAGTTCGCCCGCGAAACCAAGCTCCCGGTCCTGGGCCTGTGCCTGGGCCTGCAGTGCATGGTCATCGAGTACGCCCGCAACGTCGTCGGCCTCGAGGGCGCCTCCTCCTCCGAGTTCGAGCCGGACTCCAAGTACCCGGTCATCGCCACGATGGAAGAGCAGCTGGACATCGTTGACGGCAAGGGCGACCTGGGCGGCACCATGCGCCTGGGCCTGTACGAGGCCAAGCTGGACGAAGGCTCGGTCGTGGCCGAGACCTACGGCACCACCAAGGTCAGCGAACGCCACCGCCACCGCTACGAGGTCAACAACAAGTACCGCGACCAGATTGCGGCGCAGGGCCTGGTCTTCTCCGGTACCTCCCCGGACGGCAAGCTGGTGGAGTACGTGGAGCTTCCGCGCGAGGTGCACCCGTACTACGTCGCCACCCAGGCCCACCCGGAGCTGAGCTCCCGGCCGACCCGCCCGCACCCGCTGTTCGCGGGCCTGGTCCGGGCCGCCCTGGACCACCAGCACGGCGACCACCAGCACGGCGACCACCAACAGGGTACCGCCAAGCCGGCGGCAAAGGCCGCGGCGCAGGCCAAGTAACACCAACTACATCAAAGGACGGCGCGATGCCCGGAATGTCTGAGACCCATGATGCTGCACGGCAGGTTTCAGATGAGCCGAGCCCGCGCCGTCTTTTGTCGTCCGAGAAGGTCTACGAGGGCCGGATCTGGGACGTGGTCAGCGACAGCTTCCAGCTGAACGAGGACGGCGACGCCCTGACCCGGGACTACATCGACCACCCAGGCGCGGTGGCTGTGCTGCCGATGAACGACGACGGCGAGATCCTCCTGATCAAGCAGTACCGGCACCCGGTGGGCATGGCGCTGTGGGAGATCCCGGCCGGACTGCTCGACGTCGAGGGCGAGGACTTCGTGGCGGGCGCCGCCCGGGAACTCGCCGAGGAAGCCGACCTCGTGGCCGCGGAATGGAACGTGCTGGCCGACTTCTTCAACTCGCCGGGCTCCTCCAGCGAGGCGATCCGGATCTACCTGGCCCGCGGACTGAGTGACGTGCCCGGCCACGAACTGCACGTCCGCACCGACGAGGAGGCCGAGATCGAGCTGCACTGGCTGCCGCTGGATGCGGCCGTCACGGCGGTACTGGAGGGGCGCCTGCACAACCCGTCCGCCGTCGTCGGCGTCCTGGCCGCTGCCGCCGCCAGGGCCGACGGCTTCGACCGGCTCCGGCCCGCGGACGCGCCCTGGCCGGCGCACCCCAGCCAGCGCGGATGACCGGCCTGCTGGCGGCGGAGCCTCCCGCGGCGGCTGCCTCCGCTCCCGACCCGGCGGCACCGGCAGCCGCGGACGCCACCACGGATGCCCCCCGGCCGCCCACCGCCGTCGACCGCGCTATCAGCGACTACCTGCAGCACATGGGGGTCGAGCGCGGACTGGCCGCCAACACCCTGTCCGCGTACCGGCGGGACCTGGCCCGCTACGCGCGGCACCTGGCCGCCGCGGGGCGCAACCGCCCCGAGGACATCACCCGGCGAGACGTCACCGCCTTTGTCCAGGCCCTCTCCGACGGCTCCGACGGCGGGACCGCGCTGGGCGTCCGGTCCGCCGCCCGCACCGTCGTCGCTGTCCGGGGGCTGCATAAGTTCTGGGCCCTCGAGGGCCTTACCCCGACCGATCCCGCCAGCGACGTCCATCCGCCGATGCCCGGCAAACGGCTGCCCAAGGCCATCACGGTGGACGAGGTGACCCGCATCCTGGAGGCGGCGGGTACGGACACCGCCACCGGCCTGCGCGACCGGGCGTTGCTGGAATTCCTCTACTCCACCGGGGCCCGCATCAGCGAGGCCGTCGGACTGGACGTGGACGACATCGCACTGGCCGGGAGCGCTCCCGACGACGGCGGGGGGCCGGCGATCGTGCGCCTCTTCGGCAAGGGCTCCAAGGAGCGGCTGGTGCCGCTGGGGTCCTACGGTGCCCGCGCGCTCGACGCCTACCTGGTAAGAGGGCGGCCGCTCCTCGCGGCGAAGGGCAAGGGCACTCCGGCGCTGTTCCTCAACGCCCGCGGCGGCCGGATCAGCCGCCAGAGCGCCTGGACCATCCTGAAAACGGCTGCCGAGAAGGCCAACATCACCAAGGACGTCTCCCCGCACACGCTGCGGCACTCTTTCGCGACCCACCTGCTGGAGGGCGGCGCCGACGTCCGCGTGGTGCAGGAACTGCTGGGGCACGCCTCGGTCACCACCACGCAGGTCTACACCCTGGTCACCGCCGACACGCTGCGCGAAATCTACGCCGCCGCACACCCGCGCGCCTTGGGCTAGCCTGCCTGGGCTCTCCGGCGCGTTCCCCAGACGTTGCTGCACTGCGCCTGATTTTCGACACGCCCGCGTGTAAGGATCCGGGCGCCCCGGGACACTGATTGGGTAGAACCACGTCATCGATTGTTCGGGGGAAACATCATGTTGGCTGCGAAGGAGCAGGCATTCATTGAGCTGCATGACCAGCACGCCGCCCGTGTCTACGGCTACATCGCCCGCCGCATCAACGACGCCCACCGGGCCGAGGAGCTCGCCGCGGACGTCTTCCGCATCGCCTGGGAGAAACAGTTGCCTGAACCGCCCGGCATCGGCTGGCTCCTGGCAACCGCACGCAACGTCCTCGGCAACGAATACAAGGGCCGCCGACGTCGGCAGGAACTGTTCGAACGCCTCGCCGAGGAGGCGCGCACCGATGACGTCACCACCGCCGGCGACCAGCGCTCCGTCGTAGCAGCCGTGCTGATGAAACTCCGGGACAAGGACCGCGACATCCTCATGCTGACTTACTGGGAGGATCTCAGCGGCGCCGAACTGGCCGCAGCCCTCGGCTGTTCGGTCTCGGCCGCCGGCGTCCGGCTGCACAGGGCCCGGCGTGCCTTCGCGAATGCCGCACCCGCCCACCTGATGACAGAACGGAGAGACTAGCCATGGACCGCATCGAACAGCTCATGAAGGACATCAAGCCGTCGGTCACGGTCCCGGACCGCGGGGTCCTCCGCTCGGAGGTGACGTCCACGGACCCGAACGTGGTCACCATGCCGCGGGCCGCCTCTGCGCACCGCGAGACCGCCCGGCGACGCCGGACCAGGATTGCCGCCGTGGCAGTGACCGGCCTCGCCGCCGCGGCGGTGGCAGGCACCGTCGTCGTGGGCGGGAACTTCCCGACGGTACCCGGACCCGCGCTGCCGGTGCCGGCCGGGCCGAACACCACGATCAGTGAGAGCGCCCCGGCCACGGCGAGGCCGACGCCTGCTTCACCGACGCCGACGTCTCCGGCGCCGGCTACCCCCAGCCAGACCGCCCCGCCCAGCACCGGGGGAGTGGCCTGCACACCGGCGAACATCGATCAGCTGCGCAACGACCGACAGCCCACGATCCTGCCGATCCCCGCCGCGGAGCAGCGGTACTACACCGTGCTCGGCTGCGCCGACGGCTGGCTCGCCTACGTGATCTCCGATGAGGGCGGGCAGGCACTCAAGCTCGACGGCGGGAACGCATGGTTCCGGCTCGCCAAACTCCAGAATGGCCGCTTCCTCTGGGATGTCCGCCAACCCTCGGCCACGGTCTACAACTGGGAGTTCCAGGCGCTGAACAACCAGGGGCTAACGGCGCAGCAGGCCATGGACAAGGAGTTTGCCGAAAAGGGGATCCCGGTCACCCTGCGGCCGCAGTTGGTCGGGGAAGGCCCGGCCGGCAAATAGAGGCGCCCGGAGAGCAGCTACTAGGCTGAAACCATGACAGCCGCACCGGTGACCCTCTGCTTCGCCCTCCGGGACACGCCCGACGGGACGGAGGTCCTGCTGGGCCTCAAGCGGACCGGGTTCGGGCTGGGAAAAATTGTGGGCATCGGCGGCCACGTCGAACCCGGGGAGACCGACGCCCAGGCTGTCGTCCGCGAGGTTTTCGAGGAAACCGGGCTGATCGTTGCCGAACCCGACCTCAGCCACGCAGGCCTCGTGGAGTTCGTCTTCCCGGCCCGACCCGAGTGGAACATGTCCTGCCGGCTCTTCACCACCCGGCGCTGGGACGGCGAACCCGCCGAGAGCGGCGAGATCACCCCGGAATGGTTCAGCACCACCGAGCTGCCCTTGGAGCGCATGTGGCAGGACGCCGAACACTGGCTGCCGCCGGCGCTCTCCGGCGAGACGATCGACGTCGTCGTCGTCCTGAATGACGACAACGAAACGGTGGCCTCCGTCCGCTACCCCGATGAGCAAGGGAAGGGTACGCAGGGGGCCGGGGCGCGGCGCTAACACGCTTCCCGCCGGGAAACGATGCTGCCCGGCGGGGCGAGACCGGCAGTCATTCCGCGGGCCGGTAGCCTAGGCGTGAAAACGCCGGATCCGCCGGCACCCGATCCGCGCACCTTGGAGGCCCGGCATGAGCGGCAACAACCTTCACCTCCCCGGCGACGACGACGGCGACTATCCCGACTCTGCAGACCGCGGGGACTCTCCGGGCGACGCCCGACGGCGCTGGCCGCTTGCCGCCGCCGTCGTCGTGCTCGCCCTGGCGGCCGTGGGAGGCGGCGTAGCCGTCGCAGCGACCATGGGGTCCAAGGCGCCCGCGGCAGCCTCGTCACCGGCGCCCTCCGAAACCCCGACGACGCGCGCCGCCACGCCGTCGACCAGTGCCGCGGCGGCCCCGTCCCAAACGGCAACACCCACCGCCACGGCCACGACCCCGGCCGCAGCAAACACCCAGCCGCCCACCGACGCCGCCGCCGACTGGCGGACGTTCACCAGCGCCGACCGCCGGATCAGCTTTGAGTACCCCGGAATCTGGACGGCGACCCAGGCCCCGCCCGCCAATACCGGGTCGACGGACGTGGAGGTTGCCGACGAATCCGGCGTGATCGTGGCGTCCCTGCACTCCGGACCGTCGGGCGGCGTCGGCGGAGCCTGCGAGGGGCCGGTGCCCTACACCGTCCTCGACTCGGTCAACGTCGACATCCCCTACCAGCCGACCAAGGGCTCCGTGAGCCCGAGGTTCGCCTTCCGCGCCCTGCAGGAAGCCGACCACGTCACGGCGTCCTACGGACTCACCAGCTCCCCGGCCGGTCAAAACGGCAGCACCTGCATGTTCTACAACATTGTCAGCGGGCCCTCCGACTCGCCGTTGTTCTCCTTCGCGGACGCCTACCAGGTGAACACCGGAGTCCAGCAGCAGATCCCCGGCCACAAGGGTCCCAAGTCTTTCCCCACGATTGACGACGCCCGGGCCTACATGCAGAGCGCCGAGTACCTCAACGCCAAGCGCATGATCACCTCGCTGAAGGTCACCCAGGGCTAGCCCCGGCGCCCCACCCGAAACCCCCCAAACACAGCGGCCCGGCCACCCACGAAGGGGTGGCCGGGCCGCTGTCTTTGCTTTACCGCTTGAGGCGGGGAAGCGGGACGGGAGTTACGGCACGTGCCGCTCTTCCACGCCGTTGTATTCGCTCAGCGGGCGGATCAGGGAGTTCGAGTCGAGCTGCTCCATGATGTGCGCCGTCCAGCCGGTGATCCGGCTGGCGACGAACAGGGGAGTGAACGTCGGGGTGTCGAAGCCCATCAGGTGGTAGGTCGGCCCTGCCGGGTAGTCGAGGTTCGGCTTGATGGCCTTGGCCTCGTCCATGGCGGTTTCCAGCCCGTTGTAGAGCCCCAACAGCTCGGGCCGACCGTAGTGGGCGATCATCTTGTCCAGCGCAGCCTTCATGGTCGGGACGCGGGAGTCACCGTGCTTGTAGACACGGTGGCCGAAGCCCATGACCTTCTTCTTCTTGGCCAGGGCATCCTCCATCCAGGCCTTGGCCCGGGCGGCGGCCTCCTCCAGCGACTCTTCCTGGCGGATGCCGATCTCGTCGAAGGTGTGCATGACGGCCTCGTTGGCGCCGCCGTGCAGCGGTCCCTTGAGCGCCCCGATCGCCCCGGTCACGGCCGAGTGCAGGTCCGAGAGCGTCGAGGTGATCACGCGCGCGGTGAAGGTCGAGGCGTTGAAGGAGTGCTCCGCGTACAGGATCATCGAGACGTTGAACGCCTCGACGACCTCCTGGACCGGCTCCTCGCCGAACGCCATCCAGAGGAAGTTGGCAGAGTAGCCCAGGTCGTCGCGGGGCTCCACTGGTTCCTGCCCGTGCCGCCGGCGCTGGTCATACGCCACCACCGCCGGCATCGCGGCGAACAGGTCCACGGCCTTGGCCATGTTGGCCTCCCGCGAGGAGTCCTCCGCCAGCGGGTGCCGGGCGCCCAGCACCGACGCCGCCGTCCGGCAGACATCCATCGGGTGCGCCGTGACGGGAAGGGCGTCGATGACGGTCTTCAGCACCGGGTCCAGTGCACGTCCGGCGCGCTCCTTGGCGGTGAACTCTGCCAATTGCCCGTCGGTCGGCAGCTCGCCGTTCCAGAGCAGGTACGCCACCTCCTCGAAGCTGCACTTGGCGGCCAGCTCCTGGACGGGGTAGCCGCGGTACAGCAGCGAGTTGGTTTCCGGGTTGACCTTGGACACCGCGGTGTAGTCCACCACGACGCCGGCAAGGCCCTTTTTGATCTCGTTGTCAGCCATGCTGAACTCCTTTGTTCCTAACGCCTGTTGTCCGGCCGGGGCCGGCGGTCCGGTGGGGTGTCAGATGCCGGGGATCTGGAAATTGAACACCCCGGTGTCGAAGCGGTTGTAGGCCTCGTAGTCCACGAGGTCGTACAGCCGTGCACGGGTCAGCATGTTGGGAACCTGTGCCTCCTGGGTGCCGTCTGATTTGATCGTCTCCAGAGTACGCTCCGCCGCGCCCATGGCACTACGAAGCAGGGTCACCGGGTAGATGATCATATTGACGCCGACGCCGGCCAGCTCGTCCACCGTGAACAGCGCGCTCTTGCCGAACTCGGTCATGTTCGCCAGGATCGGCACGTCCACGGCGTCACGGATGGCCTGGAACTCGGAGAGATCCTTCATCGCCTCGGGGAAGATCGCGTCTGCGCCGGCCTCCACCAGGGCCTTGGCGCGCTGCTGGGCAGCCTCCAGGCCGTCGGTGGCGCGGATGTCGGTGCGGGCCATGATCAGGAAGTTCGGGTCCCGTCGGGCGTCGGCCGCGGCGCGGATCCGCTTGGTGGCGGTGTCCAGGTCCACGACGTTCTTGCCGTCCAGGTGCCCGCAGCGCTTCGGGTTGAACTGGTCCTCGATGTGCAGGCCGGCCAGGCCGGCGTTCTCGAGTTCCTGCACGGTCCGGGCGACGTTCATCGGCTCACCGAAGCCGGTGTCCGCGTCCACGATCGAGGGCAGGTCCGTCATCCGGGCGATCTGCCCGGCCCGGGTGGCCACCTCGGTGAGCGTGGTCAGCCCGATGTCCGGCAGGCCCAGGTCGTTGGCCAGGACGGCGCCGGAGATGTACACGCCGGCGAAGCCCTTCTCCTCGATCAGCCGGGCCGAGAGCGGGCTGAACGCGCCGGGGAACTGCGCGATGGTGCCGGAGGAGAGCAGCTCGCGGAAACGGATACGCTTCTGCTCCGGCGTGGTCTTCGAGTACAGCATTAGAAGAGTCCCTTCGGTGCGGCCGCCAGGTCGATCACGCCGTCGGCGGCCTTGATGTTCAGCTGGTCCAGCTCACCGGCGGCGAGCTCGGGCAGGCGGGCGGCTGCGGCGAGGAAGCGCTCGATCTCTTCCTCGGCCACCAGGCCAGCGGCGAGGGTGCGGAACTTGTTCACGTACTGCTCGCGGGCGAACGGCCGGGCGCCGAGCGGGTGGGCGTCGGCGACAGCGATCTGGTCGGTGATGACGGTGCCGTCCTTGAGCGTGATTTCCACCGAGCCGCCGAAGGCCTTCTCGGCGATGTCCAGGCTGTGGTAGCGGCGGGTCCATTCGGGATCCTCCACCGTGGTGACCTTGTGCCAGAGTTCCACCGTGTCCGGCCGGCCCGCACGCTCGGGGGAGTAGGAGTCCACGTGGTGCCAGCGGCCGTCCTGCAGGGCGACGGTGAAGATGTACGGAATGGAGTGGTCCAGGGTTTCCCGGCTGGCGGTGGGGCTGTACTTCTGCGGGTCGTTCGCGCCGGAGCCGATCACGTAGTGCGTGTGGTGGCTGGTCTTGATCAGGACGGACTCGACGTTGGCCGGGTCCGTGACCTCCGGGTGCTCGCCGTGCAGCTTGCGGGCCAGGTCGATCCAGGCCTGCGCCTGGTATTCGGCGGAGTGCTCCTTGGTGTAGGTGTCCAGGATGGCGCGCTTGGCCTCGCCCTCCTCGGGCAGCGGCACCAGGTAGTCGGCGGTGGGGCCGTCGAGCATCCAGGCGATGACGCCGTCTTCGCCTTCGTAGATCGGCACGGGGGAGGTCTGGCCGCGCATGGCGCGGTCCGCGGCCTCGACGGCCATCTTGCCGGCGAACGCCGGGGCGTGGGCCTTCCAGGTGGAGATTTCGCCCTTGCGGGACTGCCGGGTGGCGGTGGTGGTGTGCAGGCCCTGGCCGACGGACTGGAAGATGGTCTCGACGTCGAGGCCCAGCAGGGTGCCGATACCGGCGGCAGCGGAGGGGCCGAGGTGTGCGACGTGGTCGATCTTGTGCTTGTGCAGGCAGATGGCCTTGACCAGGTTGACCTGGATTTCGTAGCCGGTGGCGATGCCGCGGATCAGGTCGCGGCCGCTGGAGCCGACGTGCTGGGCGACGGCCAGGATCGGCGGGATGTTGTCGCCCGGGTGGGAGTACTCGGCGGCCAGGAAGGTGTCGTGGTAGTCGAGTTCGCGGACGGCCACGCCGTTGGCCCAGGCGGCCCATTCGGGGGAGACGCGCTCCTCGATGCCGAAGACCTTGGAGCCCTTGCCGCCGGTGCTGGGGCCGTGGGTAAGGGCCTGGGCGCGGGCGGCGACGATCGGCGCGCGGTTCAGCGAGGCGATGGCCACCGAGGCGTTGTCGATGATGCGGTTGATCACCATGTCGGTGACCTCGTCGGTGACCTCCACCGGGTCGGCGGCGACCTTGGCGATCTTGTAGGCCAGCTGGTCCTCGCGGGCCAGGTTTTCCTCGCTCTTGTAGACGCGGACGTGGTGTTCCTTGACCATGGTGCTCCTTCTGAAGGGGTCCGTACTAGTGCGGTACGTGGGTTGCTTTGACGTGGGAAAGACTGCGGTGCAGGTGAAGCGTGGTCGCGGCCTCGGCCAGCCGGGGGTTGCCGGCGGCGATGGCCTCGGCGATCGCCGCGTGTTCGGCGGCCGCGGCGGTGAGGCGTGCGGCATCGTCGGCGGCCAGCCGGCGCACCCGGACCAGGTGCACGCGCAGGCTGCGCATCGCCTGGGCCAGGTAGGCGTTGGAAATGGCGGCGTCGACGGCGGCATCGAGCCGGCCGACAAGGTCGTAGTAGTCGTGCCGGGCGGGGTCGGCGCCGTTGATCAGCTCCGGCGCCCGCAGCAACTCGCGCTGCAACCCGGCGAAGACGGCCTGATCGCCGCGTTCGGCGGCCAGCGCCGCGGCCTTGCCTTCAAGGGTCTCGCGAAGCTCGAAGAGTTCGTCGATGTCCTCCAGCGAGATGTCGGTGACGACGACGCCGCGGCCGCCCGCCGTCGTCGTCAAACCCTCCGCGGTGAGCCGGCTCAGCGCCTCCCGCAGCGGGGTCCGGGAGACGCCCAGGCGCTCGGACTGCTCCACCTCGGCGAGAACCGTGCCGGGAGCCAGCCGCCACTCGATAATGTCGTCGCGGAGTGCCGCATAGGCCCTGTCGCTGGCGCGCATGATGCTCTCCTTCCTCGCCGAATCCTCACCAGTGTATACACAGACTGCTTCGCATCCAAGCAATTCGGGAGAAACTCACGAATAGACCCACCTCGTGTATACAAAACCCTTGTGAGCTTCCGAGCATCCGTCTAGCATGGTCTGCATCACAATGTCGTGGAACGGGAGAACGCCATGGACAACGCCGGCAACCGGGAGACCTCGGAACGCAGCTCCGACACCAGCAGCTCCGAAGGACGCAGCACCGCCAGCTACGGGAGCAGCTATGCGCGCAGCATGGACCAGCCGGAGGACTTCTGGCTCGACGCGGCCCGAAAGATCGACTGGAGCGTCCCGCCCACCCGTGCCCTGGATTCGAGCCGCGCACCGCTCTACGCCTGGTTCCCCGACGGCGAACTGAACACCTGCTTCAATGCCCTGGACCGGCACGTGGCCGCCGGCCACGGCGACCGGACGGCGTTGGTCTACGACTCCGCCATGCTGGGCGTCCGGAAGAGCTTCACCTACGCCGAACTGACGGACCAGGTGGCGCGGTTCGCGGGCGTCCTCCGCGCCCGGGGCGTGGGCCGCGGCGACCGGGTGGTCATCTACATGCCGATGATCCCCGAGGCGGCCATCGCCATGCTCGCAACGGCCCGGCTGGGCGCCGTCCACTCGGTGGTTTTCGGCGGCTTCGCGCCCAAGGAGCTCGCCGCCCGCATCCGCGACGCCGGCCCGGCCGCCGTCGTCACCGCCTCGGGCGGCATCGAGCCGGCCCGCCGGATCGAGTACCTGCCGGCCGTCGCGGAGGCGCTGGAGCTCGCCGGAACCCCGGACACCCCGGTGCTGGTCAAGGCCCGGGACGGCTTCGCCGACACCGCCGCGAACCACGGCGGCTGGCTGGACTGGGACACCGAGATGGCCGCCGCCGAACCGGCGTCTCCGGTCAACGTCAAGGCCACGGACCCGCTGTACATCCTCTACACCTCCGGCACCACCGGCACCCCCAAGGGCGTGGTGCGGGACAACGGCGGCCACGCCGTCGCCCTGAGCTGGACGCTGGAGAACATCTATGACGTCGGCCCCGGCGACGTCATGTGGACCGCCTCCGACGTCGGCTGGGTGGTGGGCCACTCCTACATCGTCTACGGTCCGCTGCTGGCCGGGGCCACCACCGTCATGTACGAGGGGAAGCCGGTGGGCACCCCGGACGCCGGTGCCTTCTGGCGGGTGATCCAGGACCACAAGGTCAACGTCCTCTTCTCGGCCCCGACGGCGCTGCGGGCTATCCGTAAGGCCGACCCGGAGGCGGACCTGCTGAAGAACTACGACATCTCCAGCCTGCGGACCCTGTTCGCCGCGGGGGAGCGGTTGGACACGGACACCTTCCATTGGGCCGCCCGGGTTCTGGGGGTGCCTGTGGTGGACCACTGGTGGCAGACCGAGACCGGCTGGGCCATCTGCGCGAACCCCCGCGGCATGGCGGAACTGCCCATCAAGGCCGGATCCCCGAGCGTTCCGATGCCGGGCTTCCGCCTGCAGGTCCTCGACGGCTCGGGGGAGGAAGTGGAACCGGGAACGGAGGGGAACATCGTCCTGGGCCTGCCGCTGCCGCCGGGCACCCTGGCCACCCTCTGGCGCAACGACGACCGGTACGTCTCCTCCTACCTGCAGGCGTTCGAGGGCTACTACGCCACCGGCGACTCCGGCTACCGGGACGAGGACGGCTACCTGTTCGTGATGGGCCGCACCGACGACATCATCAACGTGGCCGGCCACCGGCTCTCCACCGGGGCGATGGAGCAGGTGATCGGCCAGCATCCCGCCGTCGCCGAATGCGCCGTGATCGGCCTGGCCGACCCGCTCAAGGGGCAGCGGCCCAGTGGCTACGTGGTCCTGAAGTCCGGCGTCGACGTGCCGGGGGAGGTGCTCGCCAAGGAGCTGGTGGCCCTGGTCCGGCGCGACATCGGCGCCGTGGCCGACTTCAAGCACGTCACCGTGGTGGAGGCGCTGCCCAAGACCCGCTCGGGGAAGATCCTGCGCAAGACCATGAGGCAGATCGCCGACGGCGAGGACTACGTGGTGCCCTCCACCATCGAGGACGCGGGCGTGATCGAGCAGCTGCTGGGCACCCTGCGGCCCGACACCGCGCGGTCCTGAATAGCGCGGTCCTGGAAAGCGGTTCCTAGGACGCCGGCCGGCTCCAGCGGTATTCGTTCTCCGGCCGGCCCGGCGCGCCGTAGCGGGCCGTGCGGGCCACTGTCCCGGCGTCGGCCAGGTACTCCAGATAGCGGCGGGCGGTCACGCGCGACATGCCCAGAGCCTCCATCACCTCGCTGGCGGACACGGCCCCGGCCTGCCGCTTCATGAACTCCTGCACCGACTCCAGGGTGGAGGAGGAGAGTCCCTTGGGCAGCGGCAGCTCCGAGGGGGCGCGCAAGCTCGCGAACGCCTGGTCCACGTCGCTCTGCGAGGCCCCGGTCCCTGGTCCGCCGGCAGCGGGGGAGGCCAGCTGTTCGCGGAACTGCCGGTAGCTGCGCAGCTTGTCCGCGAAAGTGGCAAAGGTGAAGGGCTTGATCAGGTACTGCACGACGCCGGTGGCCACGGCGCTGCGGACGATGTTCAGTTCACGCACGGCGGTGATGGCGATGATGTCCGCGAAGAGCCCGGCGGTGCGCATCCGGCGGGCGATGTCCAGGCCGTGCAGGTCCGGCAGGTTCATATCCAGAAGGACCAGCTCCACCGGCTGGCCCGCGGCGTTGAGCTCCGTCAGCAGGCGCAGGGCCGACTGCCCGTCCGGGGCGGACCCGGCGAGGGTGAAGCCCTCCAGCCGGCCGATGTACGCGGCGTGCGCGGCGGCCGCGATCGGCTCGTCCTCGACGACGAGCACGCGGATCTCATTCATGGTGTCCCTCTGCAATACCGGCCGCTGCGTTCCCCGCGGCCTGCCGCGTCGGCAGGCTGACCCGGAACAGTGCCCCGGCCGGGCTGGTGATTGTCATGGTACCGCCCAGCCGCCGAACGGCCTGCCGGACCAGCGCCAGGCCCAGCCCGCGG
Organism: Arthrobacter sp. NPDC057259; assembly: GCF_042668995.1. Classification (NCBI taxonomy): domain Bacteria; kingdom Bacillati; phylum Actinomycetota; class Actinomycetes; order Micrococcales; family Micrococcaceae; genus Arthrobacter; species Arthrobacter sp. NPDC057259. Next base: position 203,518 of record NZ_JBHUYA010000007.1, on the reverse strand, counting down.
CCGAAGGGTCCGGACTCCTTGGTGCTGAAGCCGTGCCGGACGACGTCGTCCACCGCCGCCGGGTCGATGCCGGGCCCGCTGTCCTCCACGGTAATCTCCAGGGCTTCCGGTGCGGCGGTGACGCTCAGCTCCACGAGCCGCGGCGGAGGAGCGTCCGCGGCGGCGTCGATCGCGTTGTCCAGCAGGTTGCCCAGGATGGTCACCAGGTCCTGCACAGCCAGGCCGGTCACGGCGGTGGAGCCGGCCGTAGCGAGAATCAGCTCCACGCCGCGTTCGTGCGCCTGGGCGGACTTGCCCATCACCAGCGCCGCCAGGACCGGCTCCTCGATGGAGCCCACCAGGTCATCGGTGAGCCGCTGGGACAGCTCCAGGTCCTTGGTGGCGAAGTCCAGCGCCTCGGCGTCCCGGCCCAGCTCCATCAGCGAGACGATGGTGTGCAGGCGGTTGGCGTGCTCGTGCGTCTGGGCCCGCAGCGCGTCTGAGAGCGTCCGCATGGTCTCCAGCTCGCTGCCCAGGGACTCGATCTCCGTCCGGTCCCGGATGGTGGCCACCGTCCCGAAGACCGGCCGTCGCGACGACCCCCGCTGCCGCCGTGCCCCCCGCGAGGCTGCCAGCGGCCCCGGAGCAGGACCCACCGCGGGGCCCTGATTCACCACCAGCACGCGCTCGCCGGTGAGGTGGATTTCGTCCTGGGCCACCCGCCCGGACCGGAACAGTTCCCGCAGGCTCGGCGCCAGCGGCAGCTCCGCCAGCGTGGGGGCTTCGGCCGGCCGGGCGACGCCGCCCCGGTCCGCGCCGTGGTTTGCGCCGGGGTTTGCGCTGCGGGTGACGCCCAGGGCGGCACCGCCGTCCGCGTCCACCGCCGCATCCGCGGGTCGCGGGGGTACGCCCAGCAGCGCCGCCGCCTGGTCGTTGTACATCACCACCCGGCCGCGCGGGTCGATCAGGATCACGCCCTCGCGCACCGAGTGCAGCACGGACTCGTAGTAGGCAAACAGCTGTGCCAGCTGCTCCGGGCCCCAGCCGCGGGTCACGCGCCGCAGGTACCGGCCCAGCAGCCAGGACGCCACCGAGCCGCCGGCCAGCAGCGCCGCCGCGATCACCAGCAGGGCCGGCAGCCGTCCGGAAAACGCCACGTCCACCGTTCCCACGGTCACGCCAGCGGCCACCAGCGCCTTGACGTTGCCGTTGGCATCCTTGACCGGGGCGATCGTGCGCACCGAGGGGCCCAGCGTGCCGGCCATGATCTCCGTGAAGACCCGGCCCTGCAGCGCCGCATCGATCGACCCGATGTACGGCTTGCCCAACTCCTCGTCCCGGGGGTGCGTCCAGCGGGTCCGGTCCGGGGCCATGATCGTGATGAAGTCGGCCTGGGCGTCCCGCATCACCTCCATGGCGTAGGGCTGCAGCAGCGCCGACGGATTCGGCGCCGCGGCGGCCTGCAGGACCAGCGGGTTGTCCGCCACCGCGGTGGCGATCCCGGCCATCCGCCGCCCGGCCTCCTGGTACGCGTGGTCCCGTGCGTCCACATAGGTGGCGGTCCCGACGACGGCGGTCAGCGCCAGCATGAACAGCAGATGGGCCACGAACAGGCGCCGGGCGATGCTCCAGTGGTGGATCAAAGTGCACCCTCCATGACCAATATGAACGCAACGGTGATGCGCGTCACTCCGTACCCAATGATGGAGGAACACGCAGAAAGGACGGATGCGTCCACGGACAGCATCGACGTCCAGCCTATCCAAGGAGAAATACCATGGCCTCTCAACGAGGAGAGTCAGCGGCAACGGCCGCGGCGCCGGTCAAGCGCAAGGGGCTGGACAAGTCCCACTACCTGTACATCGCGGTCATCGTGGCAGTCGTCCTCGGCGCCGTCGTCGGCCTGATGTTCCCCGAGGTCGGCAAGTCCCTCAAGCCCCTCGGCGACGGGTTCATCAAGCTGATCAAGATGATGATCGCCCCCGTCATCTTCTGCACCATCGTCCTGGGCATCGGCTCCATCGCCAAGGCGGCCACCGTCGGCAAGGTCGGCGGCCTGGCCCTGGGCTACTTCATCGTCATGTCCACCTTCGCCCTGGCCATCGGCCTGGTCGTCGGCAACCTGATCCACCCGGGCACCGGCCTGAAGCTGGCCCCGTACGATCCGAACAAGAAGGCCGCCACGGACAGCACCGTCGACTTCCTGCTCGGCATCATCCCCGGCGACATCCCCGTCCTGCCGACCCTCCTCGCCGCCATTCTGGTCGGCTTCGCGCTGCAGAAGATGGGCACCCAGGGCGCCCCGATCCTCAAGGCCATCGGCCACGGCCAGGCCCTCGTCTTCCGCATCCTGATCATGATCATGTGGCTCGCCCCGGTAGGTGCCTTCGGCGCCATCGCCGCCGTCGTCGGCGCCACCGGCGTCCAGGCCATCATCAGCATGGCCACCCTGATGGTGGCCTTCTACATCACCTGCGCCGTGTTCATCGTCGTGATCCTCGGCGGCATCCTGCAGGTCGTCTCCGGCGTCAACATCTTCCGCCTGATGAAGTACCTGGGCCGCGAATACCTGCTGATCTTCTCCACCTCCTCCTCCGAGGCCGCCCTGCCCCGCCTGATCGCCAAGATGGAACACCTCGGCGTGTCCAAGCCGGTCGTCGGCGTCACCGTCCCCACCGGCTACTCCTTCAACCTGGACGGCACCGCGATCTACCTGACCATGGCCTCCCTCTTCGTCGCCAACGCCATGGGCACCCCGCTGGACCTGGGCGCCCAGGTCTCGCTGCTGATCTTCATGATCATCGCCTCCAAGGGCGCAGCCGGTGTCACCGGCGCCGGCCTGGCCACCCTGGCCGCCGGCCTGCAGGCCCACCGTCCGGAACTGCTCGGCGGCGTCGGCATGATCGTCGGCATCGACCGGTTCATGTCCGAGGCCCGCGCGCTGACCAACTTCACCGGCAACGCCGTCGCCACCATCCTGATCGGCACCTGGGTCAAGGAGATCGACGGCGGCCAGGTGGAGCGCGTCCTCTCCGGCGCCGTCCCGTTCGACGAGCAGACCATGATCGCGGGCCACGTGGCCGGCGAACCGGCCGGCGAAGCGGCCGCAGAGTCCGCCCGCCCGCAGGTGCCGGCCAACGCCTAACCGGCCGCCGCACCCGCAACGCAGTACCGCGAAACCGCCCGGACGCCCCGCCGCGTCCGGGCGGTTTCGCGTCCCCGGCCCGGCCTCCCCGCGGCAACCCTCGACCTCTACCAGAAGGTCAAGGCGCGCAAAACGGCGGTTGTCAAGGTCCGTCGAATACCGTGTCGGGGGCTGTAACCTTGGGAGGAATAACGATCGCCGCCGACGAACCGCGGCGGGATCGGGCAGCAAATATCACCGTCATCGAAAGTGTGGATAGATACGTGAGCAGCGAACAGGGGTCAGCCACCCTGGAAGGCACCGGACTCGACCTGGACGACGCCGTCATGGGGCCCACCGGGCGTCCCCTGCGGGAGTTCCCTGAGCCCGCGCCGCTGTCCTCCCACGGCCCGGCACGCGTCATCGCCATGGTGAACCAGAAGGGCGGCGTCGGCAAGACGACGTCCACCATCAACCTGGCCGCGGCCCTGGCCGAGTACGGCCGCCGCGTCCTGCTGGTGGACTTCGACCCGCAGGGTGCGCTGTCCGCCGGCCTCGGCACCAACCCGCACGAGCTGGACCTGACGGTCTACAACGTCCTGATGGACCGCAAGGTGGACATCCGCGACGCGATCCAGAAGACCGGCGTCGAGAACGTGGACCTGCTCCCGGCCAACATCGACCTCTCCGCCGCCGAGGTGCAGCTGGTCAACGAGGTGGCCCGCGAACAGGTCCTTGACCGGGCACTCAAAAAGGTCGAAGACGACTACGACGTCGTCCTGATCGACTGCCAGCCCTCCCTCGGCCTGCTCACGGTCAACGCCCTCACCGCCGCCCACGGCGTCATCATCCCGCTGATCTGCGAGTTCTTCGCCCTCCGTGCCGTGGCGCTGCTGGTCGAGACCATCGACAAGGTCCAGGACCGGCTCAACCCCCGCCTGCAGGTCGACGGCGTCCTCGCCACCATGTACGACGCGCGGACCCTCCACGGCCGCGAGGTCATCGCCCGGCTGGTCGAGGCCTTCGGCGACAAGGTCTTCGAAACCGTCATCAAGCGCTCCATCAAGTTCGCCGACGCCACCGTCGCCGCTGAACCGATCACCAGCTACGCCGGGAACCATGCCGGCGCGGACGCCTACCGCCGCCTGGCCAAGGAACTGATCTCGCGCGGCGGCGCGCCCTAGGCACCGTGACGGCGACGCTCACCGCGCCGGAGGAGCTGTCACCGGCGGCGAAGAAGCCCGGCTTCGAGGTCCGGCTGGCCAACTTCACCGGCCCCTTCGACCTGCTCCTGGGCCTGATCTCCAAACACCAGCTGGACATCACCGAGGTGGCGCTGGCCACCGTCACCGACGAGTTCATCAAGTACACCCGGAAGCTCCAGGAGCAGGGGGAGGACTGGGCCCTCGACGAGGCCAGCGAGTTCCTGGTGGTGGCCGCCACCCTGCTGGACCTCAAGGCCGCCCGGCTGCTGCCCGCCGGCGAGGTCGAGGACGCCGAGGACGTGGCGCTCCTGGAAGCCCGGGACCTGCTGTTCGCCCGGCTGCTGCAGTACAAGGCCTTCAAGCACGTCGCCGGCCTGCTCGGCGCCACCCTGGAACAGGAGGCGCAGCGCTACCCCCGCCAGGTGGCCCTCGAGGAACACTTCGCCGCGCTGCTGCCGGACCTGGTCTGGAAGCACACCCCGGCCCAGTTCGCCGCCCTCGCCGGCGCCGCGCTGACCCCCAAGGCTGCCGCACCCACCGAGGTGGGCCTGGCGCACTTGCACGGCAGCCCCGTCAGCGTCCGGGAACAGGCCGAGATCCTCGGGCTGCGCCTGCGGCAGGGCCGGCCGCTGACCTTCCGGGCCCTGACCGCCGACGCCGAATCCACCCTGGTGGTGGTGGCCCGCTTCCTGGCCCTGCTGGAGATGTTCCGCGACAAGGCGGTCTCCTTCGACCAGCTGCAGCCCCTCGGCGAACTCTCCGTGCACTGGACGGCCGCCGACCCCGAATGGAACAGTGCGGCCCTGAGCGAGGAATACGAGGACCAGCCATGACCACCGGACCAGAGACTCGCCCCGGACCGGCTGGCACCCCCGCCGGACAGCCGGACCCGGGAACCCCCGACGTCGCGGATCTTCCCGGCGGCGTCCGCGCCGCGCTGGAGGCCGTGCTGATGGTGATCGACGAACCAGCGACGGCGGCGCAGCTCGCCGCGGGCCTCGGTCAGCCCGTCGACGTCGTCGAGGACCTGCTCGAGGACCTGCGGCGGGAGTATAACGGCTATACTGGAAGTTCCCCGGATGTGGCCACAGCCCCCCGGGGTTTCGAATTGCGGAACATCGCCGGTGGCTGGCGGATTTATTCCCGGGCCGAATTCGCCGACGTGGTCGGCGGATTCGTGCTCGAAGGCCAGACGGCCAGGCTGACGCAGGCGGCGCTCGAAACGCTCGCCGTGATCGCCTACCGGCAGCCCGTATCCCGGGCCAGGGTCTCGGCAATTCGAGGCGTCAACGTCGACTCCGTGGTGCGGACGCTCGTGCAGCGCGGACTGATCGAGGACTCGGGACATGATCCCGAGTCCGGGGCAGTCCTCTACCGCACCACCTCGTATTTCCTGGAACGGATGGGGATCGGGTCGGTGGCGGAACTGCCCCAGCTCTCCCCGCACCTTCCCGGACTCGAGGGCATCGCGGAGTACTACGACGCCGGACGCATGTAACAGCACCACACACCAGCGGGCAGCCACGCAGCCTGCGCACAGATTTCACCACAACGAAGGACGGGTCATGACACAGGCGGGACGCCAGGGTTCACCACGTAACGGTTCGGGACGGACCGGAGCCGGCAACAAGGCCGGACACAACACACCGCGCAGCCAGGGAGCCGGCGGCGCCGGCCGCGGCCAGCGCGACGCCGGCAAGGGCGGCTTCTCCGGCGGAGCTGACCGCGGCTTCAAGCGGCCCAAGCCGCGCGAGGAAGCCTTCATTGACCCGGACCTGAACCCGGGTCCGGCGGAGCCGGCACAGCGCGGCGGCAAGCCCGCGGCGAAGAAGCCTGGAGCCCGCAAGCCCGGCGCCGGCAAGGCCCCGGGCACCCCCGGCGCCCTGAAGCCCAAGGCCCGCATCGGGGCCGGCGCCGCCAAGGCCACCGGCTCGAAGGCCTTCGGCAGCGAACGCTTCGGCCAGAACCTGGGTCCGGTCCGCAAGCCCACCCGCAAGCGCGGCCCGCGCGGCGCCGTGCCGCAGTCCGAGCTGCACGATGCCGACGGTGTCCGCCTGCAAAAGGTCATGGCCTCCGCCGGCGTGGCCTCCCGTCGCGTCTGCGAAGAGATGATCGCCGAGGGCCGGGTCGAGGTGGACGGCCGCGTCGTCACCGAACTGGGCATGCGGGTGGACCCCGCCACCTCCGTGATCCACGTCGACGGCCTACGCATTCAGCTGGACGAAAACATGGTCTACATGGTCTTCAACAAGCCCAAGGGCGTTGTCTCCACCATGGAAGACCCGGACGGCCGGCCGTGCATCAGCGACTTCGTCCGCAACCACCACGGCGAGCGGCTCTTCCACGTGGGCCGGCTGGACGTCGCCACCGAGGGCCTGCTGCTGCTGACCAACGACGGCGAACTGGCCAACCGGCTGACGCACCCCTCCTACGAGGTGCCCAAGACCTATCTGGTCCAGGTCCGCGGCCCGTTCCCGCAGGGCGTCGGCGCGCAGCTGAAGGCCGGCGTCGAGCTGGAAGACGGCATGGCCTCGGTGGATTCGTTCCGGCTGGTCGACTCCACCCCGGGCCACGTGCTGATCGAGGTGGTCCTGCACTCGGGGAAGAACCGGATCGTGCGCCGCCTCTTCGACGCCGTCGGTTTCCCCGTGCTGCGCCTGGTCCGCGTCAAGGTCGGCCCCATCGGCCTGGGCGACCAGCGCCAGGGCAGCATCCGCAACCTCGGCAAGCAGGAAGTCGGCCACCTGCTGGCATCCGTGGGGCTGTAAGCATGTCCGCTTTCCGCACCCACGGCCGCGGGCACCTCAACGGCCCCGTGGTCGTCGTGGGCACCGGGCTGCTGGGCACCAGCATCGGGCTGGGCCTGCGCGGCCGCGGCGTCCCGGTGTACCTGACCGACCCCTCGCCGACCAACCAGGCCGTCGCCGTCGACATCGGCGCCGGCCTGCCGCTGGAGCGGCTCGAGGGGGAGGCCCCGGAGCTCGTCGTCGTGGCGGCCCCGCCGGACGTGACGGCCGACGTCGTCGCCCGCGCCCTGGCGGACTACCCCGACGCCACCGTGGTGGACATCGCCAGCGTCAAGGCGGGCATCCAGGCAGAGCTCCGCGACCGCGGGGCCGACCTGGGCCGCTACGTCGGCACCCACCCGATGGCCGGCCGGGAGAAGTCCGGGCCGGTCGCCGCGCGCGGGGAACTCTTCACCTCCATGCCGTGGGTGCTGTGCCCGACGCCGGAGACCCGGCCTGAGGCCCTCACGACGGCGCGCGCGCTGGCGGGCGACCTCGGCGCCGTCGTCGCCGAATTCGATGCCCAGGAACACGACGACGCGGTGGCGCTGGTCTCACACCTGCCCCAGGTGATGTCCTCGTTGCTGGCCAGCCGGCTGCAGGGCACGCCCCTGCACGCTCTGTCCCTGGCCGGGAACGGGCTCCGGGACACCACCCGGATCGCCGCGAGCGACCCGACGCTGTGGGTGCAGATCCTCGGCGCCAACGCCGGACCCATGGTGGGGCTGCTGCACGGCGTCCGGGAGGACCTGAACCGCCTGATTGGCACCCTGGAGAACCCCACCGCGCCCGGCGCGCGGCTGGACCTGGCGCAGCTGATCAGCGAGGGCAACGCCGGCCAGGCCCGCATCCCGGGCAAGCACGGCGGGCCGCCGCAGGCCTACTCCTGGCTCACCGTCCTGGTCGACGACACGCCGGGGCAGATCGCCCGGCTGCTCACCGAGATCGGCGAGATCGGCGTCAACCTCGAAGACCTGCGCCTGGACCACTCCTCCGGCCAGAACGTGGGCATGGTGGAGATCTCCGTCCTGCCCAACAAACACGAAATGCTCATCGAAGCCCTCAACGACCGCGGATGGCGGGTACTCCAGTAATGACCCAGGAAACAGCAGCAGTAGCGACGGACGTGGTCCGTCCCGGCAAGAGCCTCGTCGTCGCCATTGACGGGCCCTCCGGGTCGGGCAAGTCCAGTGTCAGCAAGGAGGTGGCCCGCCGGCTCCGGCTGGCCTACCTGGACACCGGCGCGATGTACCGGGCCCTGACCTGGTACTGCCTCGACGCCGGGACCGACCTGGCCGACGGGCAGGCCGTCGAGGACGCCGCCGAGGTCCTTGATCTGGACATGAGCACCAGCGCGGGGGAGGAGTACGTGCGCGTGGGCGGCGTGGACATCACCGACGCCATCCGTGAACCCTCCATCTCCGCCGCGGTCAGCGCCGTCGCCACCAACCTGGGCGCCCGCACCGAACTGATCCGCCGCCAGCGGGCAATCATCGACAAGCACCACCGCCGCATGGTGGTGGAGGGCCGGGACATCACCACTGTCGTCGCGCCCAACGCCGAGGTGCGGATGCTGCTGACCGCCAGCGAGGAGGCCCGGCTGCGCCGCCGCGGCCTGCAGCTGGGCGGCACCCAGAACGCCGAGCAGCTCGCCGCCCAGGTGACGGCGCGGGACGCCAAGGACTCCACCGTGGTGAACTTCACCCGGGCCGCCGACGGCGTGGTGACCCTGGACTCCTCGGATCTGGACTTTGAGCAGACCGTCGACGCGGCCCTCGGGATCGTGCGCCGGGTCGTCGAGCACGCGCCCTTCACCCGTGACTGAGCGCGCGGCCGCGGTCCCCGGACGCCTGTTCCTCACCGGAACCATGGCCTGGAGCCGCCCCGTGGGCTGGGCGCTGGACCACCTCGTCTACCGGACCACCGTCAGCGGACGGGCCAACGTCCCGCAGGCCGGCCCGGTGATCTTCGCCGGGAACCACATCAGCTACCTCGACGGGCCGGTGATGTTCGGTGCCGCCCCGCGGCCGATGCACATCCTGGTCAAGCAGGAGATGTTCGGCGGCGTCCTGGGCCGGGTGCTGACCGCCGCGGGCCAGCTGCCCGTGGACCGGTCCGGGGACCGGGCGGCGCTGCAGCGCGCCAAGGCCATCCTGGACGCCGGATCCTGCGTGGGCATCCTCCCCGAAGGCACCCGGGGCAGCGGCCAGGCGGCGGCGATCAACAACGGGGTGGCCTGGCTGGCGCTGAACTCGGCGGCCACCGTCATCCCGGTCGCCATCCTCGGAACCCGCACCGGCGACGAACACCTCAACACCGTGCCCCGCCCGGGCCGCCGGCTGCACGTCAGCTTCGGCCCGGCGCTGACCGCGGACCGCGGGCCGGGGGAGACCGGGCGTGCTTCAATGGACAGGGTGGGAACCGGGATCCGTGCTGCGCTGGCGCGGCACGTCCAGGACACCATCCAGGCCAGCGGACACCGCCTGCCCGACGCGGAAACAGCACGCGCCGGATCAGCAACACCGCAAACAGAACCACCGCACGAACGCCAGACAGCAGTAGCCGGAGAGCCGGCAGATCACCACCTAAGGAAAGTGCAATGAGCGATACGACTCAAACCTCCGGCAACTTCGGCGCCGGCGAAGACGAATACACGCCCACCGGCACGGACCAGGTGGCGGAGAACCTCGCCGCCCTGGACGACGACGAGGCCGACCTCCGCGCCGCGTCGCTGCGCGCCGGCCTGGAAGACTACGAGCTCGACGAGGACGACGCCGCGCTGCTCAGCGGCGACTTCGAGGACGAGGACTTCGACGGCCCGCTGAAGCTGGACCCGGTCCTGGCCATCATCGGCCGCCCGAACGTGGGCAAGTCCACGCTGGTCAACCGCATCCTGGGCCGCCGCGAGGCCGTCGTCGAGGACACCCCCGGCGTCACCCGCGACCGCGTCATGTACTCAGCGCACTGGAACGGCCGCAACTTCACCCTGGTGGACACCGGCGGCTGGGAGCACGACGCCCGCGGCATCCACGCCCGCGTCGCCGAGCAGGCCGAGATGGCCGTGGAACTGGCCGACGCCGTGCTCTTCGTGGTGGACTCCGCCGTCGGCGCCACCGCCACCGACGAGGGCGTCATGAAGATGCTCCGAAAGTCCAAGAAGCCGGTCATCATGGTGGCCAACAAGGTGGACGACTTCGCCCAGGAAGCCGACTCGGCCGCGCTCTGGGGCCTCGGCTTCGGCGAGCCCTACCCGGTCTCCGCCCTGCACGGCCGTGGCGTGGCAGACCTGCTGGACCACGTGATGGATGTCCTGCCCGAGTTCTCCACCATCGAGGGCCTGGAACGCAGCGGCGGCCCCCGCCGCATCGCGCTGATCGGCCGCCCGAACGTGGGCAAGTCCTCGCTGCTGAACAAGCTGGCCGGCTCCGAGCGCGTCGTCGTGGACAACACCGCCGGCACCACCCGCGACCCGGTGGACGAATTCATCGAGCTCGGCGGCCGCACCTGGCGCTTCGTGGACACCGCCGGCATCCGGCGCCGCCAGCACATGGCCCAGGGCGCCGACTTCTACGCCTCACTGCGCACCCAGAGTGCCCTCGAAAAGGCCGAGGTCGCCGTCGTGCTCCTCGCCGTGGACGAGGTCCTTAGCGAGCAGGACGTCCGCATCCTGCAGCTGGCCATCGAATCCGGCCGGGCGCTGGTGCTGGCGTTCAACAAGTGGGACCTGCTGGACGACGAACGCCGGATCTACCTTGAGCGCGAGATCGACCGCGACCTGGCCCACGTGGCCTGGGCCCCCCGGGTGAACATCTCCGCCAAGACCGGCTGGCACAAGGACCGCCTGGTTCCCGCCCTGGACACGGCGCTTGAAAGCTGGGACAAGCGCATCCCCACCGGCCGGCTCAACGCCTTCCTCGGCGAACTCGTCGCGGCGCACCCGCACCCGGTCCGCGGCGGCAAGCAGCCCCGCATCCTCTTCGGCACCCAGGCGTCCAGCCGTCCGCCGAAGTTCGTCCTCTTCACCACCGGGTTCCTGGACCCGGGCTACCGCCGCTTCATCACCCGCCGCCTGCGTGAGACCTTCGGCTTCGAGGGCACCCCGATCGAGGTCAACATGCGGGTCCGGGAAAAGCGCAGCAAGAAGCGTTAATTCGGACACACCGGAGGGAAAAGTGCCCGTGGCGGCGGCGAAATGTCACGGGCACCCTCCGGGATCGTGTAAGCTTTTCAAGGTGGTTCGGCCGGACTGCTCAGTGAATACGGCAGGGAGAAATCCCTCCCGGAGCCACGGAGCGGAGAACGACGGAACCAGCGGGCTGTAGCGCAGCTTGGTAGCGCACTTGACTGGGGGTCAAGGGGTCGCAGGTTCAAATCCTGTCAGCCCGACCAACAGAAAAAACCCCGTCCTTGCCGGAAACGGCAGGGGCGGGGTTTTCTGCTTTCCCGAGTAACCCGCCGCGGCGCGGGCTGCTACGGGGGCCGGTTACTTCAAGAAGCGCGAGGTGCGCCGGTCCGCCAGGATCTTCCCCTTCGTCTGGCAGGTGGGGCAGTACTGCAGGGCCGTGTCCGCGAAGGAGACCTCCCGGACGGTGTCCCCGCAGACCGGGCAGGCCTCCCCGGCCCGGCCGTGAACCCGCAGGTGGGTCCGCTTCGTGTCCTTGAGTTCGGCGGGCGGCTTTCCGGCTGCCTCCGCCACGGCCGCGCCGAGCACCTCATGGATCGCCCGGTAGAGGCGTTCGACGGCGTCGCGGTCCAGGGACGCGGCGATCGCGAACGGGGAGATCCGTGCCGCGTGCAGGATCTCGTCGCTGTAGGCGTTGCCGATCCCGGCCATGATGCTTTGGCTGCGCAGCACTCCCTTGACCTGCTGGGAGTGGGCGGCCAGGATCGCCGCGAGCGATTCGACGTCGAAATCCTTGCCCAGCGGGTCCGGCCCCAGCGCGGCGATCCCCGGAACCTCTGCCGGGTCCCGGACCAGGTACACGGCCAGGCTCTTGCGGGTCCCCGCCTCGGTCAGGTCCACGTCCACGGGACCGGCGCCGCCGGTCAGGGACAGCCGGACCGCGATGTGCCCGCCGCCGCGCTTGAGTACGGCCCCGGTGGGTGCTTCCGTCACCCGGACCCAGCCGGCGCGGGCGAGATGGAAGACCAGGAACAGCCCGTCCGCCTCCACTGCCGCGAACTTCCCGTACCGCCGGACGCCCGTCACCGTGCGTCCCTCGAGTGCGTTGATCGGGGGATCGGCGGTCTTCAGTACGGCGAAGGAGACCACCTGGATGCCGGTGACCTCGCAGCCGTCCAGACGGGCCGCGAGGAAGTCCGCCAGCGCCGCGACTTCGGGCAGTTCAGGCATGGGCAAACACGTTCCGTTCCGGTGCGGGGGCGGCCATGGCCCCATCATGCCAGAGACCTCCCGGGCCGGTGTCGATATGCCTATACTTTCAGCGGCGGCCCGTTCCTCCGGCCGCCGCATCTCCAGCGCTGGACCCAATGCTTGACCCCAGTAAATTCACCCGAAGTGCTTGACCTGTAGTGCGACCCGACGAAAGGCCCGTCATGAGCATCATTCCCGAAGACCTCTCCTACACCGCCGAACACGAGTGGGTCACCGCCCCCAACGCCGACGGCGTCGTCCGGGTGGGCATCACGGATTTTGCCCAGGACGCCCTCGGCGACGTGGTCTACGCCCAGATGCCGGAGGTGGGCACCAAGCTCACCGCCAACGACGTCGTTGGCGAGGTCGAATCGACCAAGAGCGTCAGCGACATCTACGCCCCGGTCAGCGGCGAAGTGGTGGCCCGCAATGAGGCGCTGGACACCGACTCGGCCCTGATTAACTCCGATCCGTACGGCGAGGGCTGGCTGCTGGAAATCAAGCTGGCCGAGGCCGACGCGGTCGAGTCGCTGCTCAGTGCATCGGAGTACGAACAGCAGGTAGGCTAAAGGCAAGGCCGCCCGGCCCTGCCGCTGGAGACAGCTGCCGGACGGCGGACCGACTACCGGATCTGCCAGGCTTTTCCGGACGGCATGTGTTGTTTGCAGGGGGGAACCTGCAACGAATCAGGAGGATTCAATGGTTGGGCACGGACAGAACGACACCGGTGAATACGGCACGGGTGGAGTGAAAGCCTCGGAGACCACCTCGATCCACCTCACCCCGGTCCGCGACGAGCCGACGATCGCCCCGAAGGTTTCGACCGAGGAGCGCACCGCGATCGAATCGCTGCCGGCAGGTTCGGCGCTGCTGATCGCGCACAGCGGTCCCAACAGTGGTGCCCGCTTCCTGCTGGACTCGGACGTCACCACCGCCGGCCGGCACCCCGACGCCGACATCTTCCTCGATGACGTCACGGTGTCCCGCCGCCACGTCGAATTCCGCCGCACGGCCCGCAGCTTCGAAGTGGTGGACACCGGCAGCCTGAACGGCACCTACGTCAACAACGACCGCGTCGACGCCGTGGAACTCAAGTCCGGCAACGAGGTGCAGATCGGCAAGTTCCGCCTGACCTTCTACCTGAGCCCTGTCCGCACCGCAGGCAACGTCTGATATCGGAGTACTTTCCGGTGGCCATGGCACAAGCCGAACGGCGCGGACCCCAGGTTTTGAACATCGGGGAGGTCCTGGGGCAACTCAGTGACGACTTCCCGTCCATGACCGCGTCGAAAATCAGGTTCCTTGAGGAAAAGGGACTCATCAACCCGCAGCGGACCCCCGCGGGGTACCGGCAGTACTCGGAGAACGACGTCGAGCGGCTCCGTTTCGTGCTGGCGCTCCAGCGCGACCAGTATCTGCCGTTGAAGGTGATCAAGGATTACCTCGACGCGATCGACCGCGGCGAACGCCCGGACAACCTTCCGCCCGGCGTCACCGTCTCGCCGCGGATCGTCTCCGACGAGCTCGCCTCCGAGCTGAACAACCGGGTGCGCCGGCTCAGCGAGGAACAGCTGCGGACCGAATCCGGGGCGAGCGTCCCGCTGTTGGAGTCCCTGCTGAGCTACGGGCTGATCGGCCACGTCAACGGCCAGTTCGACGAGCACGCCCTGCAGGTGGCCAAGGCCTGCGTCCAGCTGGAAAGCCACGGCCTTGAACCCCGCCACCTGCGCCCCTTCCAGGCCGCCGCGGACCGGGAGTTCGGCCTGGTGGAACGCGCCGTCGCCACCCTCACGTCCCGCAAGGACGCCGCCTCGCACGCCCGCGCCGCCGAGGCGGCCCGGGAAATCAGCGACCTCTGCCTCTCGCTGCACCGAGCTCTGGTCCAGGACCGCATCTCGAGGATGGACATCTGATGATTGAGGTCGAGATCGTGGGCGTTCGGATCGAACTGCCCTCCAACCAGCCGCTCGTGCTGCTCAAGGAGATGCACGGCGAACGGCACGTGCCGATCTGGATCGGCACCCCCGAGGCCAGCGCCATCGCCCTGGCCCAGCAGGGCGTCGTCCCGCCGCGGCCGATGACCCACGACCTACTGGTCGACGTCGTCGAGGCGCTCGGCCACACGATCGTCAGCGTCAACATCGTCGCGGTGGAGGACAACGTCTTCTACGGCCAGCTGCAGTTCGAGGACGGCACCACGGTCAGCTCGAGGGCGTCCGACGCCCTCGCCCTGGCGCTGCGCGCCAAGTGCCGGATCTGGTGCGCCGACGCCGTCATGGATGAGGCCGGCGTGCGGATCACCGAGCATGATGAGGGTGAGGACACGGAGCCGGGTCCCGCCGTCGACGAAGAGGGGGAGATGCGCCGCTTCCGGGAATTCCTGGACGACGTCGAACCCGAGGATTTCGCGGGCTGACCCTGTCGAAGTCTCAAGTTGAGGTCGAAACTTTCGACACGCCCCGGCTATAGCCCCAACGTCTTTGACCTGAGGGGCCGGTCAGCCTAACGTCAGAGATACAAGTTCCCATTGCAGACAACAGGTGCGCACGTCACACTGGACTGAGCAGCCGGACCCGAACGGCGCGGATCACTCCCGCGCCGGGACGGCCCGACGGCGGCAGGAAAGCGCGCTAAGGCTGTAATTCCCCGCGGGAGCTCAGAATGAGGAGGATCCACGTGAGTCCGAAAGGCGACGCAGGCGAGCTCAAGCAGGCCTCGACGGCAGGTGTTGCCGTGCCCGCTACCGGCGCGCAGGGCCTGCTCTTCACCGAGGACCTCCCCGTCCTGGACGAAGATGCCGGCTACCGCGGACCGACCGCCTGCAAGGCCGCCGGTATCACCTACCGCCAGCTTGACTACTGGGCCCGCACCGGACTGGTGGAACCCGCCGTCCGCGGCGCCGCCGGTTCCGGCTCGCAGCGGCTCTACGGCTTCCGCGACATCCTGGTCCTCAAGGTCGTCAAGCGTCTCCTGGACACCGGAGTGTCCCTGCAGCAGATCCGCACCGCCGTCGAACACCTGCGTGAACGCGGTGTGGAGGACCTGGCCCAGATCACCCTGATGAGCGACGGCGCCAGCGTCTACGAATGCACCTCCGCCGACGAGGTCATCGACCTGGTCCAGGGCGGCCAGGGAGTCTTCGGCATCGCCGTCGGCCGGGTCTGGCGCGAGGTCGAGGGCAGCCTCGCGGCCCTTCCCAGCGAGCACGCCGCCGACCAGTCCTTTCCCGACGACGAACTGAGCAAGCGCCGGGCGGCCCGCAAGACCGGCTGATTCTTTCCCTTCAGACACAGAAGCGGGGGGGGCCCCCCGGGGCCCCCCCGGGGGGGGGGTTTTATGGCCCCGCGGGGGCCCCCGCAGGGGGGGGGGGGGGGGCCGGCCCCGC
>NZ_JBHUYA010000007.1:0-187655 GCF_042668995.1 Arthrobacter sp. NPDC057259 | reverse complement strand
GTCGGGGGCCCACCCGACCGGCTCCCTCGTCTCGCTCCGCTTCGACGCGGGGCCCTCGCCGTCGGGGGCCCACCCACCCGCTCCCACCGCTCGCGCCCCGTCGACGCGGGGCCCACCCCGGCGGGGGCCCCCCCCCGGCCCCCCCCCGCTTCTGTCGTTTAATCGGCCCCGGCGGGCCAAACGTCAGCGGCTGCTGCGGGACCGGGCCCGGCCCGCGCCGACGAGTTCGCCACGGTTGCCCAGCAGGTTCGCCAGCAGTTCGTCGAAGAGGCCGGCGGCGTTCTTGGCTGAGTCGCCCGGCCAGGAGTGCACGGCGTGGGCCGCACCCTGGATCTGCTGCCAGTTGGCCTGTTCCGGGATGTGCGGGGTGAGCAGCAGTTCGCCGAACATCGAGTCCATCTCGGAGAGGCGGAAGGCGTGCTCCGCCGAGCCCGAGCGGACCCGGTTGGCGACGATGCCGGCCGGCATCAGCCCGGGGGCAAACTCCTGGCGGAACAGCTGGATGGCGCGCATGGTGCGCTCGGTGCCGGCCACGGAGAAGAGGCCGGGTTCGGCCACCAGGGCCACCTTGTCGCTGGCGGACCAGGCCATCCGGGTGAGGCCGTTGAGGGACGGCGGGCAGTCGATCAGGACCAGCTCGTACCGGTCGGCGCCGGCCAGGACGGTGGAGAGGCGGCGCAGGTCGCGGCGGCCCAGGTCCGGGCGGTCGTAGATGCCGGTGTAGGCGGAGCCGACGGCGACGTCCAGAATGGATTCTTCGCTGTTGCCGGCACGGGTTCCGGCGGTGGAGTTGCCGCGCTCCAGCCAGCCGCTGGGGACCACGTTCTCGGCCAGGCGGGCGCGGCGCGGGGACTTCAGCATGCGGCCGATATCCAGCTGCTCGCCGGCGCGGACGCCCAGGGCGGTGCTGGCGTCGGCGTGCGGGTCAAGGTCGATCACCAGGGTGGGGATGCCGGCGGCGAGGGCGGCCGAGGCCAGCCCGGTGGTCACCGATGTCTTGCCGACTCCGCCTTTGAGGCTGCTGATGCTGACTACGTGCACTTGAAAACCAATACCTAACGCCGGTTGCCGAGACTGGGTCATGCCGGCCCGTGCGTTCCTCCGGGCCGGGGCGGACATGCGCCACCCACCTACCCATCATAGGCGGCGGCGCACAATAAACCCGCCTCATCCACCCCGGCAGAGGCGGAAGTCCGGTCCCTCGGGCTGCGCCGCAGCCCACGGATGAGTCCGTGCCCCGGGCCGTGTCTTCGCTGCTGCCCGGCCGCGGAACAACCCCGTGCCGGAGGGCGGCGGACGCCGTCTGCCGCTTCCAGGGCACATGACGGATAATTCTGTGATGACGGCCACAATGATTTGTGTTGGCCGCCACCGTCTTAGAAACTGTGACCACTTACCGAACCGCCCGCGAAGATGCAGGGAGAAGTATGTTTTCCAAGATTCTGGTGGCTAACCGCGGCGAAATCGCGATCCGCGCCTTCCGTGCCAGCTACGAGCTGGGAGCCAAGACCGTTGCGGTGTTTCCCACCGAGGACCGCAACTCGATCCACCGCCAAAAGGCCGACGAGGCTTACCTGATTGGCGAGGAGGGCCACCCGGTCCGCGCTTACCTCGACGTCGACGAGGTGGTCCGGGTCGCCAAGGAGGCAGGCGCCGACGCCATCTACCCCGGCTACGGCTTCCTCTCGGAAAACCCCAACCTGGCCCGGGCCGCCGCGGACGCCGGAATCACCTTCGTGGGCCCGCCCGCCGAGGTCCTGGAACTGGCCGGCAACAAGGTCGCCGCCCTGGAGGCCGCCCGCAAGGCCGGCGTCCCGGTCCTGAAGTCCAGCAAGCCGTCCAAGGACGTCGACGAACTGATCGCCGCCGCGGATGAGATCGGGTTCCCCGTCTTCGCCAAGGCCGTCGCCGGCGGTGGCGGCCGCGGCATGCGCCGCGTCGACACCCGGGAGGCGCTGCCCGAGGCCCTGCAGGCCGCCATGCGCGAGGCGGACGCCGCATTCGGCGACCCCACCATGTTCCTGGAGCAGGCCGTCCTGCGGCCCCGCCACATCGAGGTGCAGATCCTGGCCGACGCCGAGGGCAACGTCATGCACCTGTTCGAGCGCGACTGCTCCATCCAGCGGCGCCACCAGAAGGTCATCGAGATCGCCCCGGCACCGAACCTGGACGAGGGCATCCGCCAGGCCCTCTACCGTGACGCCGTGAAGTTCGCCAAGGCCCTGAACTACGTCAACGCCGGCACCGTCGAATTCCTGGTCGACACCGTGGGGGACCGGGCAGGCCAGCACGTCTTCATCGAGATGAACCCGCGCATCCAGGTCGAGCACACCGTGACCGAGGAAGTCACCGACGTCGACCTGGTCCAGGCCCAGCTGCGCATCGCCTCCGGCGAGACGCTCGCGGACCTCGGCCTCTCGCAGGACACCGTCCGGCTGCGCGGCGCCGCCCTGCAGTCCCGCATCACCACCGAGGACCCGGCCAACGGCTTCCGGCCCGACGTCGGAAAGATCACCGGCTACCGCTCCGCCGGCGGCGCCGGCGTCCGGCTCGACGGCGGCACCGTGTACTCCGGGGCCGAGATCAGCCCGCACTTCGACTCCATGCTGGTCAAGCTCACCTGCCGCGGCCGCGACTACCCGACCGCCGTCGCCCGCGCCCGCCGGGCCCTGGCCGAGTTCCGCATCCGCGGCGTCTCCACCAACATCTCCTTCCTCCAGGCCGTCCTGGACGACCCGGACTTCATCGCCGGCGACGTCGCCACGTCCTTCATCGACGAGCGTCCCGAGCTGCTCAAGGCCCGCGTCTCCGCGGACCGCGGCACCAAGCTGCTGACCTGGCTGGCCGACGTCACCGTCAACAAGCCCAACGGCGAGCTGACCGTGCACACCGACCCGGCGGAAAAGCTGCCCGCGCTGCCCGATGCCGAGGCCCGCCCCGGCTCGCGCCAGCGGCTGCAGGAACTCGGTCCGGAGGGCTTCGCCCGCGCCCTGCGCGAGCAGAACGAAGTCGCCGTCACGGACACCACCTTCCGCGACGCGCACCAGTCGCTGCTGGCCACCCGGGTGCGCACCCGCGACCTCGTCGCCGCCGGCCCCGCCGTGTCCAAGCTGCTGCCCGAGCTGCTCTCGGTCGAGGCCTGGGGCGGGGCGACCTACGACGTCGCCCTCCGCTTCCTCGGCGAGGACCCCTGGGACCGGCTTGCGGCCCTGCGCAAGGCGCTGCCCAACGTCTGCCTGCAGATGCTGCTCCGCGGCCGGAACACGGTGGGCTACACCCCGTACCCGGAGGAGGTGACGGTGGCGTTCGTCAACGAGGCGGCGAAGACGGGCATCGACATCTTCCGCATCTTCGACGCCCTCAACGACGTCAACCAGATGGCCCCGGCCATCCGCGCCGTCCGCGACACCGGGACCGCCGTGGCCGAGGTGGCGCTCTGCTACACCTCGGACATGCTTGATCCCGGGGAGCAGCTCTACACCCTGGACTACTACCTGGAGCTGGCGCAGAAGATCGTCGACGCCGGGGCGCACATCCTCGCGATCAAGGACATGGCCGGCCTGCTGCGTCCGGCAGCCGCGGCCAAGCTGGTCACCGCCCTGCGGGAACGCTTCGACCTCCCCGTCCACCTGCACACCCACGACACCGCCGGCGGTCAGCTGGCCACCCTGATGGCGGCCGCGGACGCCGGGGTCGACGCCGTCGACGTCGCCTCTGCCTCCCTGGCCGGCACCACCAGCCAGGTGGCCGCCTCCGCCCTGGTCGCGGCTCTCGCGCACACGCCGCGGGACACCGGCCTGGACCTGGACAGCGTCTGCTCCCTGGAGCCCTACTGGGAGGCCGTCCGCCGCGTCTACGCCCCGTTCGAGTCGGGCCTGCCCGGCCCCACCGGCCGGGTCTACCAGCACGAGATCCCCGGCGGCCAGCTCTCCAACCTGCGCCAGCAGGCCATGGCGCTGGGCCTGGGTGAGCGCTTCGAGGCCATCGAGGACATGTACACCGCGGCCGACCGCATCCTCGGCCGGCTCGTCAAGGTCACGCCCTCCTCCAAGGTGGTGGGCGACCTCGCCCTGCACCTGGTGGGCCTCAACGCCGACCCGGCTGACTTCAACGAGAACCCGCAGAAGTACGACATCCCGGACTCGGTGATCGGCTTCCTCTCCGGCGAACTCGGCGACCCGCCCGGTGGCTGGCCGGAACCGTTCCGCACCAAGGCCCTGCAGGGCCGCAGCGTCAAGGTCCGGGACGTGGAGCTCAGCGCCGAGGACAGCGCCGCGCTCAAGGGCGACTCCAAGACGGTGCAGCAGACCCTCAACCGTCTGCTCTTCGCCGGGCCCACCAAGGACTACCAGAAGAGCGTCGAGACCTACGGCAACCTCTCGGTCCTGGACACCCGCGACTACCTCTTCGGCCTGCAGCGCGGCGCCGAGCACGAGATCGAGCTGGAGAAGGGCGTCCGCCTGATCGCCTCGCTCGAGGCAGTCTCCGAGCCCGACGAGAAGGGCATGCGCACCGTGATGTGCACCCTGAACGGCCAGTCCCGGCCCGTCGTGGTCCGCGACCGGTCCGTGGTCAGCAACGTCAAGGCCGCCGAGCGCGCCGATGCCTCCCAGCCGGGCCAGGTGGCCGCGCCGTTCGCCGGCGCCGTCACCCTGACCGTCAAGGCCGGGGACAAGGTGAACGCGGGCGACACGGTGGCCACCATTGAGGCGATGAAGATGGAAGCCTCCATCACGACGCCGGTGGCCGGCACCGTGGCACGGCTGGCGGTCGGCGCCGTCGAACAGGTCCAGGGCGGGGACCTGCTGCTGGTCATCGGGGCGTAGGACCCACGCACCAGAAAGGGCTCCTCCGGCTGACGCCGGGGGAGCCCTTTCTGGTTTCTGGTTACCGGTTGCTGGCCACCGGCTGCTGTGGCCGGTGCGCCCGCGGCTCAGGCATGCGTGGGGCGCCTGGCCGCGTACATCTCCTCGATGACGGCGTCGAAGTCCTTGAGGACCTGGGCGCGCTTGACCTTCATCGAGGGGGTCAGGTGGCCCGAGGCCTCGGTGAAGTCCGAGGGGACGATGCGGAAGGACTTGATCGCCTCGGCCTGGGAGACCGACTGGTTGGCCCGGTTGATCAGCTCCTGGACCGCGGCGTGGACCGCTGGGAGCTCCGCGGCCTCGGCCACGCCGGACGCGGACAGGTTGTGGCGCTGCAGCCAGCCCGGGAGGGCCTCCTCGTCCAGGGTTACCAGGGCGCCGATGAACGGGCGGTTGTCGCCCACCACCAGCACCTGGGAGACCAGGGCGTCGGCCCGGATCTGGTCCTCGAGCAGTGCCGGGACCACGTTCTTGCCGCCGGCGGTGACGATGATTTCCTTCTTCCGGCCGGTGATGGTCAGGAAGCCCTGGTCATCGAGCTGGCCGATGTCGCCGGTCCGGAACCAGCCGTCGATGAACGCTTCATCCGTCAGGTCCGGCCGGTTGAAGTAGCCGCGCATCACGCAGACGCCCTTGGCGAGGATCTCGCCGTCGTCGGCGATCTTCACCGCGTTGCCCGGGATGGGCGCCCCGACGGTGCCGATCTTGATCAGCGAGGGCGTGTTGACGGTGACCGGGGCGGTGGTCTCGGTCAGGCCGTAGCCCTCAAGGATCTGCAGGCCGATGCCCTGGAAGAAGTGGCCCAGCCGGGCGCCCAGCGGGCCGCCGCCGGAGACCGCGTGGGCCACCTGGCCGCCCATGGCGTCGCGGAGCTTGCCGTAGACCAGCTTGTCGAAGAGGGCATGCTTGGCGCGCAGTATCAGCCCCACCTTCCCGTCCTGCCGGGCCCGGGAGTATGCAATGGCGGTCTCGGCGGCGCGGTGGAAGATGGCGCCCTTGCCGCCGTCCTCGGCCTTGGTCAGGGCCGAGTTGTAGACCTTCTCGAAGACCCGGGGGACGGCCAGGATGAAGGTGGGTTTGTAGCTCTGCAGGTCCGGCAACAGGTTCTTGATGTCCGGGGTGTGCGCCACGGTCACGCCGGCCGCCACGGCCAGGACCGAGATAAACCGGGCGAAGACGTGCGCCAGCGGCAGGAACATGATGGTGCGGGCGTCCTCGTTGACGGTCAGGCCCAGGGAGGTGGCCAGCACGTTGTCGGAGAGTTCCACGAAGTTGCCGTGGGTCAGCTCGCAGCCCTTGGGCCGGCCGGTGGTGCCCGAGGTGTAGATGATGGTGGCCAGGTCGGCGAGTCCGGCGCTTGAGCGGCGCTGCTCCAGCTCCTCGTCGCTGATCCCGGCGCCGGCGGCGCGGACCTCGTCCAGGGCCTCGCCCTCGAGCTGCCAGACGTGGCGGAGTGCGGTCAGGCCCTCGGAGGTGGCGGCCTGGCGGATGATGTCCTCGTGGTGTGCGGACTCGCCGAACGCGGCGACGGCGCCGGAGTCGCCGAGGTTCCAGGCGACCTGGGAGGGGGAGGAGGTCTCGTAGATCGGCACCGACACGGCTCCGGCGAACCAGATAGCGAAGTCGATCAGGGACCATTCGTAGCGGGTGCGGGACATGATGCCCACCCGGTCGCCGGCGCCCACACCGCTGGCCATCAGGCCCTTGGCGAGGGCGGAGGCGTCGGCCAGGAACTCGGTGGCGCGGATGTCCTGCCACTGCCCGGCGGCGTCGAGCCGGGAGAACAGTGCAGGGTTGGACTGCTTCGCCGCCTGGCGCAGCACCAGGTCGGTGATGTTTGTCTCCGGCGGGACGGTGACCAGGGGCGGGACAATAATTTCTCGCACGATAGCTCCTTTGATATCCGTAAACCCCCGAGGGGTACGACTAAGACTAGTACGCGGCCCTCTTACGGGTGTGGCGCACTTCACCTACTGGCCAGTAACTTTACGGCCGGCGGGGGCCTAATGCCACCCGGCGGGCCTCCCGGCGGTCCGCGCCGCCCCGGGACGGTGGGGCGGCTGGCCCTAGAATGAGGAGCGATGCACACTCCACTTCCGGGCCCGCAGCCGGCCCCGTCCCGCCGGAGCCCCATGTGGCGGCACCGGACCACACGCCGCCCGGGCGCCGAGCCGGCAGGCCGCTTCCGCGAACACCTCCGGCTGGGCCGCAAGGGCCTGGCGATCGGCATCGACATCGGCGGCACCAAGGTGGCGGCGGGCGTGGTCGACGCCGAGGGCAGGATCCTCAAGCAGGCGCGGCGGTCCACCCCCGGCAACGACCCCCGCGCCGTGGAGCAGGTGATCGTGGAGCTGGTCGAGGAGCTGGGCCAGGGGCACCGGATCTGGTCCGTAGGCATCGGCGCCGCCGGCTGGATGGACCTCGACGGCGCCACCGTGCTCTTCAGCCCCCACCTCGCCTGGCGGAACGAGCCGCTGCGGGAGAACCTGCAGCGGCTGCTGCGCCGGCCCGTGCTGCTGACCAACGACGCCGACGCCGCCGGCTGGGCCGAGTGGCGCTTTGGCGCCGGCCGCGGGGAGGACCGGCTGGTCTGCATCACCCTGGGCACCGGCATCGGCGGGGCGATGGTGATGGACGGCCGGCTGGAACGCGGACGCTTCGGCGTCGCCGGCGAATTCGGCCACCAGATCATCCAGCCCGGCGGCCACCGCTGCGAATGCGGAAACCGGGGTTGCTGGGAACAGTACGCCTCCGGGAATGCGCTGGGCCGCGAGGCCCGTGAACTTGCCGCCGCCAACTCCCCGATGGCGCAGGAACTGCTCAAGGCCGTCGGCGGCCGCGTCGGGGACATCACCGGCGTCACCGTGACCGAACTGGCCAAGGCCGGGGACCCCACCGCCCGTGAACTGCTGGAGGACGTGGGTGAGTGGCTTGGCCTGGGCCTGGCCAACCTGGCCGCCGCCCTGGACCCGGGGACCTTCGTGATCGGCGGCGGGCTCTGCGATGCCGGCGAGCTGCTCGTCGGCCCGGCCCGCACGGCCTTCGCCCGCAACCTCACCGGGCGGGGCTTCCGCCCGGCGGCCCGGATCGAGCTCGCGGCGCTCGGCCCCAACGCGGGCCTGATCGGCGCCGCCGACCTGTCCCGGGTCAGCAGCCGGATGCGGAGCTAGCGGTACCGCTCCGGGTCATGTCAGACCCGGGCGCCGTCGTCGTACTCGTCTTTTTCGTGCGGAAGCTTGGAGATCAGGTAAACCACGGACACCGCGAACGCGGCCACCATGCCGATGATCGCCAGCAGCGGGGCCGAGCGCCAGAACATCACCGAGAGGAGCAGGGCAATCGGACCGCCCACCGCGCCGATCCACGCCAGCATGGTCAAAGGGTCCGTGTCCGAGAGCTTCGGCGGCTCCTCCGGCACGAACTCGCCGTCCCCGTCGTCGTCGGCCTCGTAGTCCCGCGGCCCTCTGCCCGCCGCGCCGCCAGGTGCGGGGGCAGACCCCGGGGCTGATCCGGGTCCCGGCGCGGCCAGGCCCAGCGGGTCGAAGTCGCTGAAGCGCCGCGGCCCGGCAGGATCCCCGCCGGTGCCGGCGCCACCCTTGCCGGCTCCGTCTCCGTCCGTCTTTTCCCCGCCGGTCCCGTCCCCGCCAGTTTTTCCCCCGGCTGTCTCTTCTCCGCCTGTCTTTTCCCCGCCTGCGACGGGTTCCGGCGTCAGGCCCGAGTCGGTCTGCTCCAGCCGCGCCACCAGGTCCAGCCAGACGGCATCGTCCTGGTTCGCGCCGGAATCCGGGTCCGGGGACTTGGGATCGGAATGCGTCATCTGCCGTTTCTTCCTTGGCTGCTGCTGGCGCCCGGTTCGTGGGCTGCCACGATCGAGCGGATGAATTCGGCCGTGCCGCTGAAGATCTGCGGCGCGTCGTTGTCCATGGTAGCCACGTGGTAGCTGTTCCTCAGCGGCACTACCTCCAGCTGGGCGTTGGCCAGTCCACGGCGCAGCGCCGTCATGCTGGCCTCCGAGACCACGTGGTCCACCGTGGAGCGGTAGGCCCGCACCGGGGCGGTGACGCGGGGGAGCAGCCGCACCGTGTCCTTGAACATCTTGTTCAACTCGTAGGCGGCCGCCACCGGGGTGCGGGCGTAGGCGCCCTCGTCGACGCCTTCCTTGAGGATGTCCCCGGCGATCGCCGGTGTGCTCTTGAGGACGAAGCGCACGAAGCCGGCCAGCGGGGCGCGGGGATCGTCGATCACCAGGCCCGGGTTGACCAGCACGGCGCCCGCCACCGGGTGGGTGGCGGCCAGCCGCAACGCCAGTGCCCCTCCCATCGAGAGTCCGGCCACCACCACGTGGTCGCATTCTTCCGCCAGTTCCAGGTAGGAGGCCTCCAGGCCGGCGTGCCATTCCTGCCAGCGCGTCCGGGCCAGCTCCTGCCAGCTGGTGCCGTGGCCCGGCAGCAGCGGCATCCGCACCGCGTAGCCTTCCCGTGCGAGGGACTCCGCCCACGCCCGGACACCGTGCGGGCTGCCGGTGAAGCCGTGGGACACCACCACGCCGACGCTCGGGCCCTCCCCGCTGAAGGGGTGGCTGAACGGCGAGTGGTCGGGCGCTGGCGTCATGGCTGCTCCGGGGTTCCTGAGGGGGCGGGGGTGTGGTCCTGGAAGAAGCGTAGCGAGCGTTCGAAGATCAGTGGCGCATCGACATCGAGGGTCGCCACGTGTCCGCTGTCCGGCAGCCGCACCACCTCCGGTGCGGACGGACCCAGCCGGCGCTCGAGCAGGGCCAGCGAGGAGGCCGGCACCACGGCGTCGGTGTCCGATTTGAACACCAGGGCCGGCGCGGTGACCGAGGGCAGTTCCCGGAGCGTAGTCGAGAAGAGCTTGCGCAACTGGTGTACGGCCTGCAGCGGCGTGAGCGAGTAGTCGCCGTCGTCGGTGGCGGCCGCCGTCGACTCCGCCTCCTGCAGCGGAACGGTGGTGCGCTGCAGATATTTGAGGACGCCGACGTAGCGGACGCGCCGGTCGTAGAAGCTCAGCCCCGGGTTGACGACGGCGACTCCGGCCACCGGGTTCCGGGCGGCGGTGCGCAGCGCGATGGTCCCGCCCATGGACAGGCCCGCGACGAAGCAGGTACCGGTGGTGGCGGCCAGTTCCCGGTACGCATCCTCGAAGGCGCCGTACCATTCCAGCCAGCTCCGGCGCGCGAGATCCCGCCAGTTCGTGCCGTGTCCGGGTAGCAGGGGAACGCTCACCGCGTAGCCAGCGGCGGCAAGGTGTTCGGCCCACGGCAGCACGCTTAGCGGGCTGCCGGTGAAGCCGTGGCAGATGGCCACGCCGGTGCGCGCGTTCGCGCCGTGGCCGGGGTAGGAGAAAGCGGCAGGCCGGGAGGGGGTGCTGCTGTCGCTCATGAGCCCATCGTGTCACTGTTCGGGACAAAACTCACTAGAGTAGGGTGTCATTGAAGTCCTGGCCGGACCCGAAGAAGGGCCGGCCAGACGCCTGCCGGAGAGGTACACCACGTGTTTTATTGGTTCATGAAGACGTTCGTCCTCGGACCGGTCCTCAAGACGCTCTTCCGGCCGTGGGTCAAGGGCCTGGACAACGTTCCCGCCAGCGGCGCCGCGATCCTCGCCTCCAACCACCTCTCCTTCTCCGATTCCATCTTCATGCCCCTGATGGTGCCCCGGCCGGTGGTGTTCCTGGCCAAGTCCGAGTACTTCACCGGCAAGGGCGTCAAGGGCAAGCTCACGGCCGCTTTCTTCCGCCTGACCAACCAGCTGCCGATGGACCGGTCCGGGGGTGCGGCCTCCGCCCAGTCGCTGAACGCCGGCATGGACGTGCTGAAGAACGGCTCGCTGCTGGGCATCTACCCCGAGGGCACGCGCAGCCCCGACGCGCGGCTGTACCGCGGCAAGGTGGGCGTGGCCCGGCTGGCGCTGCAGGCCCGCGTCCCGGTGATCCCGGTGGCGATGATCGGCACGGACAAGGTCCAGCCGATCGGCAAGCGGGTCCCCAACATCCGCCGGATCGGCATGATCTTCGGCGAGCCGATGGATTTCAGCCGCTACTACGGCATGGAGGACGACCGGCTCATCCAGCGCTCCGTGACGGACGAGATCATGTACGAGCTGATGCGGCTCTCCGGGCAGGAGTACGTGGACGAGTACGCCGCCGTCGTCAAGCTCCGGCTCGCCGGCAAGGCCACCGAGGCACCCACGCAGGAGCCCGGCCCGGGCCCGGAGGCGCCGGGAACAGTGTGACGGGAGGGGCCCGGACTTTGACGCCCCGGCGCCGTTGAACCGCTCCCGGCGAACTATCCTAGGAGGGTGACTGAGCTATCCGCACCCTCCACGTCCCCCCTCACCTCCTCCCCGATGCCGGGCGCCCCCGTGGCCCCCGCGTTCGCAGCCGGCGCCTTCGCCGGCATCTCCCAGAGCGGAGCGGCCAACTATCCCGGGCTGGACGACTGGCGGAAGCTCCCGGCCTCCCAGCAGCCCACCTGGTCCGACCCGGCAGTCTTCGAGGCCTCGGTCAAGGAGCTCTCCGTGCTGCCGCCGCTGGTGTTCGCCGGCGAGGTGGACATCCTCCGGGAACGGCTCGCCGCCGCGGCCCGGGGCGAGGCGTTCCTGCTCCAGGGCGGTGACTGCGCCGAAACCTTCGAGGCCGCCACCGCGGACAAGATCAGCGCCCGGGTCCGGACCATCCTGCAGATGGCCGTCGTGCTTACCTATGGCGCAGCCATGCCCGTGATCAAGATGGGCCGGATGGCGGGGCAGTTCGCCAAGCCGCGGTCCTCCAACGACGAGACCCGCGACGGTGTGACCCTCCCGGCCTACCGCGGCGACATCGTCAACGGTTACGACTTCACCCCGGAATCCCGCGCCCACGACGCCGGCCGGATGCTGAAGGCGTACCACACCTCGGCGTCGACCCTGAACCTGATCCGGGCCTTCACCCAGGGCGGTTTCGCTGATCTCCGCCTGGTGCACCAGTGGAACAAGGGCTTCACCGAGAATCCGGCGCACGCCCGCTACGAATCGCTCGCCCGCGACATCGACCGGGCCATCAAGTTCATGTCCTCCTGCGGCGCGGACTTCGAGGCACTCAAGCGCGTGGAGTTCTACGCCAGCCACGAGGCGCTGCTGCTGGACTACGAGCGGGCGCTGACCCGCATCGACTCCCGCACCGGCCTGCCGTACGACACCTCCGCGCACTTCCTCTGGATCGGGGAGCGCACCCGCGAGCTGGACCACGCCCACGTGGACTTCCTCTCCCGGGTCCGCAACCCTATCGGCGTGAAGCTCGGCCCCACCACCACGGGCGACGATGCGCTGCGGCTGATCGACAAGCTGGACCCGAACCGCGAACCGGGCCGCCTGACCTTCATCACCCGCATGGGCGCCGGCAACATCCGCGAGAAACTGCCGCCCATCGTGGAGCGAGTCACCGCCTCCGGCGCGCAGGTCCTGTGGGTCACGGACCCGATGCACGGCAACACCGTCACCTCCCCGAACGGCTACAAGACCCGCAACTTCGACGACGTCATCGACGAGGTGCGCGGCTTCTTCGAGGTCCACCACGGCCTCGGCACCGTGCCGGGCGGCCTGCACGTGGAGATGACCGGCGACGACGTGGCCGAGTGCCTGGGCGGCGCGGACCCGATCGACCAGGACGCCTTCCTGGACCGCTACGAGTCGGTCTGCGACCCGCGCCTGAACCACATGCAGTCCCTCGAGATGGCGTTCCTCGTGGCCGGATCCCTCGCCAAGCGCTAGGACCCCGCCCAGCTTAAACGCAAGGACCCCGGCCGCAGGATGGCGGCCGGGGGTCCTTGCGCTTAAGTCCCCTTGGGCGGGCCTGGCCGGGCCGGCTAGACCACGGTCAGGGTGATGGTGGATCCCTCCGGGACGCTCCGGTTGACCGGGTCCTGGGCCCGGACGGTGCCGAAGAACCCGCCCAGGATGTTCTCCACCTGCACCTTGAAGCCGAGTTTCTCCAGCGCGTCGCGGGCCTCCTTGGCCTGCTTGCCCACGAAGCTGGGCACGTCCACCATCCGCGGCCCCTTGGAGATGGTCAGGGTGACCGAGCCGCCGCGGGTGAGGGTGGCGCCTCCGGCGGGGTCCTGGCTGACGACGGCGCCCTTGGGCACCGAGCGGTCGAAGACGGGTTCGGGAGCGACGACGGGTTGCAGCCCGGCGGCCTGCAGGGCCTTGGCGGCGGCGTCTTGGTCCTTGCCGCGCACATCCGGGACGGGGATGGGCTGCGGTCCCTTGGAGACTGTCAGGCCCACCGGGGTGCCGTGCTTGGCGGGCGTGCCCCCGGCCGGGTCCTGAGCCAGCACGGCACCGGCCGGGGCGGACTCGTCGAAGGTCTGGGTGACCGGGCCCAGCGCCATGCCGGCGCCGTTGAGCGCCGTCTTCGCCTCGTCCAGGGACTTGCCGGTCAGCCCGGGCAGCGGGAAGAGCTCCGGGCCCTTGGAGACGGCCAGGGAGACCGCTTCGAACTTGCGGATGACCTTGCCGGCCGGGGGTTCCGAGCCGACCACCAGGCCGGGGGAGACGCTGTCGTCGTAGACGTCCCGGGTGGTCGAGTTGAAACCGGCCGTCCGCAGCAGGGCCTGGGCCTCGGCGACGGTCTTGTTGCCCACCTGCGGCACGGTGCCGGGCGAGCCGGGACCCATCCCGAAGAACCATCCGGCCCCGGCGGCGAGGACTGCCGCCAGCACCAGCACCACGATCCAGACCAGGCCGCGGCGGCGGGGGTTGCCGGGCCGAAGGGTGCGGCTGGGGGTGGCGGCGGCCCGCTGGCGGGCCTTCTCCTCGTCCCGGTCCAGCTTGCGCTGGGCGCGCTTGCTGGCCGGCGGCGCGGCGGCGTCCCCGGCCCAGGCCTCCGCCCCGAATCCGGAGCCGCTGTCGCCTGAGTCGCCGTAGGGCGAGTCGCCGTCGTCGGAGTCGCCGGGGGCGGTCAGCGGGCCGAAGCCGCCGGCGGCGGCTCCCCGGGTCGGCGGACGGGACGTTCCCGGGATCACGGTGGTGGGGTTGCTGCCGCCGCGGCCGATCACTTCGGTGGGCTGCGGAAGGGCGCCGAGGAACTCGGTGTGCGCCCCGCCGTCGTCGGCAGCGGCGCCCGCAGCGGCACCCGCGGCCGTACCAGCGGCTCCGGCCGCGGCAGCGGGCAGCGCGGGGGAGAGCGGACGGGCGGCGGGCGGTTGCAGGTCGAGTTCGGCGTCGCTGAGGTTGGTCCGGATGTGGCGCAGCTCGGAGAGCAGGGCCTGCCCGTCCACCGGGCGCTTGTCGGGGTCGTTGGCGGTGCACCACTGCACCAGCTCATCGATTTCTCCGGCCAGTCCCGGCACCAGGAGCGAGGGCGCGCCCACACTGGAGTTCACGTGCTGGTAGGCCACCTGGATGGGAACCTCGCCGTCGAACGGCTGCCGGCCGGTGAGCATCTCGTAGAGCATAATGCCCAGGGAGTAGATGTCGCTGCGGGCATCGGCCTGCCGGCCCATCACCAGCTCGGGGGAGAGGTACGCCACCGTGCCGATCAGCGCGCCGGTGCTGGTCGACGTCGTGACGGCCCGCGCGAGGCCGAAGTCACCGATCTTGATCCGGCCGTCGTCGGCGATCAGGACGTTCTCCGGCTTCACGTCACGGTGGATCAGCCCGGCGGCGTGCGCGGCGGCGAGGCCCTCAACCACGGGGTCAATGTAGGCCAGGGCCAGCCTCGGCGTGAGGGCGCCGCGTTCCTTGAGCATGTCCCGGAGCGTGTGGCCCTTGATGTACTCCATGACCAGGTAGGCCAGCGGGCCGTCCTCGCCCTGGTCCAGCATGCCCACCACGTGCGGGTGGGAGAGCCGGGCCGCAGCCTTCGCCTCCCGGCCCAGGCGGTCCAGGAACTGCGGGTCCCCGGCCATGTGCGGGTGCAGGACCTTGAGCGCCACATCCCGCTCCAGGCGGCGGTCCGTTGCGAGGTAGACGGTGGACATGCCGCCCCTGGCCAGCTTGGAGCGAACCAGGTACCGGTTGTCCACGAGGGTCCCGACGAGAGCATCCGAAGTGTAGTCCTGCACCATTCGATCCTACGTTCTGCACAGAAACGGGCCCGGATTGACATGCAATCCGGGCCCGTATCGTTACGCGACGGAGGGCTCAGCCCCGCGCGAAGCCGTGGTCAGCTGAACTGCTGCTGCAGCCGCTTGATGGACGCGACGTACGCCTTGGTGTCGTCGTACATGCCGTTCTTGCTCACCGAGTACTGGCCCTGGTAGTAACCGGCGATCGCGGTGTCCAGGTCCTTGCTGGTGCGGACCAGCTGGCGGATGATGGCGACGCCGGCCGTGGCGTTGTCGTACGGGTCCAGCAGGTTCAGCTTGCGGCCCACCAGGTCCGAGGCCCACTGTCCCGAGGACGGGATGACCTGCATGGTGCCAATGGCATTGGCGGGGGAAACCGAGCGCTGGTTGAAGCTGGACTCCTGGAAAGCGAAGGCCATGGCCAGGGACGGGTCGACGCCCATCCGGCGCGCGGTGTCCGCGACGATCTGCTTCATCTGCGCGGTGCTGGGCACCGGCGAGGCGTTCAGGATCGCCTTGTTCGCGTTGGCGGAGCTGACCACGGCCTCCGGGTAGCTGAAGCCGAGGAAGGTGCTCGGGACCAGCGGCGTGACCGTGGCCGGCGGCGTGCTGGAGCTCGGGTTGACCGTGGTGGAGGAACCCGCACCCGGGATGACCAGCTTGTTGCCCGGGTAGATGATGCTGCTCATGGTCAGCCGGTTCGCCGAGAGGATGTCGGCGAGCTTCACGCCGTTCTTAGCCGCGATACCGGAGAGGGTGTCGCCGGACTTCACGGTGTAGGAGCCGGAGGCGGGGGCCGGTGCCGGCGCGGGTGCGGACGGCGCGGGGGCTGCCACCGGGGCGGGGGCCGCCGGTGCCGGGGCGGCGGGGGCGGAACCGCCACCCACCTTGATCTGCTGGCCCGGGTAGATAATCGAGCGCATGTTCAGCCCGTTCCAGTTCAGGACATCGGAGAGCTGGACGCCGCTGCGGGCGGCGATCGCGCTGAGGGTGTCGCCGGACTTCACGGTGTAGGACTGGCCGCCGGCGGGAGCGGGGGCCGGGGCCGACGGCGCGGCGGGGGCCTGGGGGGAGGCGACCGCGTTGCCGCTGAGCTTGATCTTCTGGCCCGGGTAGATGATCGAGTTCGGCTGCATGTTGTTCAGCTTCAGGACCTGGTAGGTGTCCAGGCCAAACTTGCCGGCGATCGCGCTGACGGTATCGCCGCGGGAAATCGTGTACTCGGCCGGGGCGGGCGCCTGGGCCGGCTGGAATGCCGCCGGGATGGTGGTGGAGACGGCGGCGGCCGGGATAATCGCGGACGGCAGGGCCTGGGCGGTGAGCCCGGCGGCCTGGGCCTTCATGGCGGCGGCCAAGGTGGCCGGGATGGCGCGCGGCCGGGATTCCGCGGCGGCCGGTTGGGCGATCGCCAGCGAAGACAGGACGACGGCGGGCAGGGCCGCCGTCGTGGCCGCGATCAGCGGGAGGCCGGGCCTAGGGGTTGGCTTCGGCGCACGGGACGTCGTCATGGGAAAGATCCTCTTCTCAGCGGCGAACGCTGCAGGTCAGGCCGGTGTTACTGGTGTTGCCAGTGTGACTCTAGATACCCCAGTTACAAATGTGATCTATGTGAATCTCTCATGAATTGGGAAATAGCACAAGAACTGTTTGACATTCCGTAAAACCGTTTTGTGGGTGTGTCGTGGACGGGTGCTGCGGAGCGGGGTGAATTACCGTCCGGGACGCGGCTGACTAGGCGCAATACGTCCCGACATGGCACTCTTGACGCGTGAGTAATGTAGAAAGCCTTGTAGGCGAATGGCTGCCCCTGCCCGATGTTGCCGAGCTGCTGAATGTCTCCATCACCAAGGTTCATGCGCTGCTGGACGAGCGTGCGCTGGCGGCGATCCGGGTGGGAGACCGCCGCATCCGCTCCGTGCCCGCGGCGTTTATACAGGACGGCCACGCGGTGGAAAGCCTCAAGGGCACCATTGTGGTCCTTTCCGACGCCGGTTATTCGGATGAGGAATTGATTACCTGGCTGTTCACTGCGGACGAATCCCTGCGGGGCCGTCCGATCGACGCCCTCCGCGAGGGCCGCAAGACCGAGATCCGCCGCCGCGCCCAGACGATGGCCTGGTAGCGCACCGCAGAGGCGGTTTCCTGGATCAACTTTCAGCGTCAACGGCGAAGGCCGTGCCCGGGGCAGTCACTCTGCCAGGGGCACGGCCTTCGCTTTTTTGTTGACGCTGCTGTTGTCCTCGGTGCTGTCGTCGCTGTTATTGCCGCTAACGCGCGTCAGGCCGCGCGGCTGACGGCGGCCTCGGCGAGCCGGCGCAGGGCCGTCTTCGGCAGCTCGTCCAGTTCGAGCGACTCCAGCGCGTCGAAGGCGGCCTGGCCGAATTCCTCGATCAGCGTCTCGGTGGCCTGCAGGGCTCCGCACTCGACGATGATCCGGCGGATCTCCTCGACGTCGTCGTCCCCCAGGCCCGGACTGCCCAGCCGGGCGTCGATGAACCCGGACTCCTCCGGGGTGGCCATCTCCAGGGCAAAAGCCACCAGGACAGTGCGTTTGCCCTCGCGGAGGTCATCGCCCGCGGGCTTGCCGGTGGTCACCGGGTCCCCGAACACGCCCAGGACGTCGTCGCGCAGCTGGAAGGCCTCGCCGAGCGGCAGGGCGAAGGCCGAGTAACCGCGCAGCAGGGCATCGGTGGCGCCGGCCAGCGCACCGCCCAGTGCCAGCGGATGCTCGGTGGAGTACTTGGCGGACTTGAACCGGATGATGGACTGCGCCCGGCTGACGGCACCGGCCCGGTCGCGGCGCGGCCCGGCGACCTCCTCGAGGATGTCCAGGTACTGGCCCGCCATGACCTCGGCGCGCATCAGGTTGAAGATGAGCCGGGCCCGGCTGCCGGCGGCGGCGCGGTTGCCGATCTCGGTGAAGGATTCCTCGCTGAAGGACAGGCACAGGTCGCCGGTAAGGATGGCGGCGGCGTGGCCGAAGCGTTCGGGATCGAGGGCCCAGCCCTGCTCGCCGTGCAGTTCACTGAAGCGGCGGTGCACGCTGGGGCCGCCGCGCCGGGTGTCGGAGCGGTCAATGATGTCGTCGTGGATCAGCGCCGCGGCCTGGAACAGCTCCAGCGCCGAGCCCGCGGTGATCACCTCGGCGGCGGCGGCGTCTCCGCCGGCGCCCCGCCAGCCCCAGTAGCACATCAGCGCCCGGAGCCGCTTGCCACCGGTGACCAGGTTGGAGATGGACCCCATCAGGGGGTCGATGTCCGGCGAGATGGTTGACATGATCGCGGCCCGCCCGGTCAGGAACTCGGTGAGCTTCCCGGCCACGGCGGCAACGTAGGCGGCCTGTTCGTCCCGGAGTTGTTCGGCCAGGCTCACTTGACGGACCCGGGGGCGACGTTGGCGCCGATGGTGAAGGTGGACACCCCGGAGGCCTCGACGACGGCGAGGTTAACGGTCTCGTTGTCGACCCGGACGAAGTCCTTGGACGCCACGGCGCCGACCTTCTCGCCCGGGACGGCCTTGAACCCCTGGCCCTCCAGCTGCTGGGTGTAATAGGCCACGACGTCGGAGGACGGCGCAGATACCTTGCCCACCAGGGCGACGGTGGCGGGGGAGCCGGTCTTGTCGAAGCTGCTGGATTCCACCTTGGCGTTCGGCATCAGCGGCAGGAGCTGCTGCGGGAAGCCGGCCACCAGGGCACCCACGGTGGCGGAGGTGCCCGGCGTGGCGGACGGGCTCGGGGAGGCGGTGACGGAGGCCGTCGCGGTGGGTGCCGGAGCGGCCGCCGAGGATGCGGCCGGCGCTCCCGCCCCGGAGGTGCAGGCCGTCAGGGCCAGCAGGGCCCCTGCCGCGGCGACTGCGGCCACGGCCCGTGTACGCTCTCCAATTACCTTCACGAAGACATTCCTCCTGGTGTTGATGCCGGATCCAGCCTCCAGTTTAGTCAGGCCCTGCGGCTAGGATTGATCCGGTGGGGCAGGAGAGCGGCAGCAGTGCCGGAACGGGCAGCGGATCATCCGGCGGAACGGCGTTGAGCGCCGATGCGCTGCGTGAGCTGCGCGGCAGCAGCATCCTGCACGTGGACATGGATGCCTTCTTCGTCTCGGTGGAGCTCCGGACCCGGCCCGAACTCAAGGGCAAGCCGGTGATCGTCGGTTACCCCGGGGAACGGTCCGTCGTCCTCTCCGCCTCCTACGAAGCACGCAAGTTCGGCGTCAAGTCGGCCATGCCGATGGCCCTCGCCGCACGGATGTGCCCGGCCGCGGTCATCATCGAACCCCGCCACAAGCTCTACTACGAAGTGTCCGGGCAGATCATGGCCATCTTCGGCTCGATCACCGACCTGGTGGAACCGCTCAGCGTCGACGAGGCGTTCCTCGACGTCGGCGGCGCCATCCGCCGGCTGGGCCCGCCACGGGAGATCGGCGCCTTGATCCGACGCCGGGTCTCGGCCGAGCTAGGCATCACCGCCTCGGTGGGCATCGCCGCCAGCAAGTTCGTGGCAAAGATCGCCTCCACCCGCTGCAAGCCGGACGGGCTGCTGCTGATCGCCCCGGAGGAGACCGTGCCCTATCTCCACACCCTGCCGGTCAACGCGCTCTGGGGCGTGGGCGCCAAGACGGTCGAGGTCCTGGCCCGGATGGGGATCCGCACCGTGGCCGATGTTGCCGCCACCCCGCTGCCCTCGCTGCGGAAAATCCTCGGCGCCACCGGCGAACACGTCCACCGGCTCTCGTGGGGCATCGACCCGCGGCCGGTCACCCCGGTGCGGCTGGAGAAGAGCATCGGCGCCGAGGAGACGTTCGCCGTGGACACCACCGACGCGGCACTGCTGCACCGCGAGCTGCTGCGCCTCTCCCACCGGACCGCGGGACGGCTCCGGAGCGCCGGCATGCACGCGCGGACCATCGCGCTCAAGCTGCGCTACGCCGATTTCTCCACCATTACCCGTAGCCGGACCGTCAGCACCCCGCTGGACAGCGCCCAGCTTCTCTACGGCGTGGCGGTGCAGTTGCTCGACTCGGTCGGGGACCGCCCCATGGCCGTCCGCCTGATCGGCATCCGGGCCGAACAGCTGGAGGAGGCCGCGCAGGCGCCGCTGCAGTTGAGCCTGGACCGGCGGGACGACAACTGGCGCGCCGCAGAGCAGGCCCTGGATAAGGTGACCCGGAAATTCGGCGCCAGCTCGGTCCTTCCGGCCCGCCTGCTGGACCCGTCCCCGGGTACGGACTGACCACGCGGCGGAGACCCGGGCGGGGCGTTGCCGGAGGACTTTCGGCGTCTTTCAGAACGGGCCCCGACAAACTATCCTTATTTATACGTAGATTTCGAACGGCTGGATGGAACGTTCGGACTGCCGGCTGTGTCAGGGGAAGCGACCGTGAACGGCCTCGAGGGTGCCAGTCGTCCGATGGCGGACGACGGGAACCGACGGGGAGTTCCGGACGTTGGGCAGGTAGGACAGGGCCGCGTCAGATCCGGACGTTGGCGGATTAAAGGAGGTCGTGATGCCGCTCTCGGAGCACGAACAGAAGTTGCTTGAGCAACTTGAGAAGCAGCTGCACGAGGACGATCCCAAGTTTGCCAGTTCCATGGGATCGGACCCGGTCCGCTCCTGGTCCACCCGGCACCTGGTGATCGGAATCCTCGGCACCCTCGCCGGCGTCCTCCTGCTGTTGCTCGGCGTCTCGCTGCAGAACATCATCGTCGGGGTCCTCGGCTTCGTGGTGATGGGCGGCGGCGTCTACTACGCCACCATGCGCAACGGCGGCGTCAAGGCCAAGACCGGAGGAGCACCCCGCAAACCCGGCAAGCCCCGCAGCTCCTTCATGAGCAACCTCGAGGAACGCTGGGAAGAACGGCACCGCGGCGGGGACGCCTGACCACAGACCCTGCTCCACCCCGCTCCACCGGCAGCGCCTCCACTTCACACCACCGGCACCCGGTTTCCGCGACAAAGGCCCGCTTCGGCGGGCCTTTCGCCTTTTAACCCACCTTTTGGTCCCCACCCGGCCCCTTCTGCCCTCCACCGCGCCCCACTTTGGCTCCTTCCCTTTGTTGGCGCGGGACGCCGCCAGAAAAAATGTGTCGAAATTGTGGCCGAAAGGCCGGAATGTCGTTGACGGGGGAGTGAAGTGGAGTAATGTGGAGCGCGTAAGAGGGTAGTGGCAGCACAGGGGACGTTGGACTTCCAAGAACAGACGGGTGGTGGGCCGTGTTTCTCGGCACTCATTCACCACGCCTGGACGAGAAGGGCCGCATCATCCTGCCGGCAAAGTTCCGCGAGGAACTGGCCGGGGGGCTGGTTCTCACAAGGGGCCAGGAACGTTGCATCTACGTCTTCAGTGAGGCGGAATTCGGCCGGGTTCACGAGCAGATGCGGGAGGCTCCACTGTCCTCCAAGCAGGCCCGTGACTACATCCGCGTTTTCCTCTCTGGAGCCTCAGACGAGGTACCTGACAAGCAGGGGCGCGTGACGATTCCGCCGGCGCTCCGGGAGTACGCAGGACTCGGCAGGGAGCTGGCCGTCATCGGCGCCGGAACCCGCGCGGAGATCTGGGACGCCCAGGCCTGGAACGAGTACCTGGCTGAGAAGGAAACCGCCTTCTCGGAAACCGACGACGCCATCCCGGGGATTCTCTAGCCCCCGGCGCCGCAGCCCCACCACCGCTTCTTGATCGAGATCTCCAGCCGCCCATCCCGCACCCACCTGGCTCACTTCCCCGGAGCCAGGCGGACCGCAGGATAGGCGCGGATGGGGATCTGGACCAAGAAGCACCCTCCAGTACCGCCAACCCAGGAAAGGACGCAGGCATGAGTGACGACTCAAACCAGGCGAAGCCTACGTCCGAACGCCATGTACCGGTCCTCAAGGACCGGTGCATCAATTTGTTGGCCCCGGGATTCGACGCGGCCCGGCGCCGGGGCGAGACGCCCGTCGTCGTGGACGCGACGCTCGGGATGGGCGGCCACTCGGAAGCGATGCTGCAGCGGTTCCCGGACCTGCACCTGATCGGCATCGACCGGGACGAGGAAGCCCTTGCCCTGGCGGGGGAGCGGCTGGCCCCGTTCGCCGACCGCACCGACCTGGTCCACGCGGTCTACGACGAAATCGCCGAGGTGATCGAGGACCTCGGCTTCAGTGAGGTCCACGGCATCCTGATGGACCTGGGCGTCTCCTCCCTGCAGCTGGACGAACGGGACCGGGGCTTCGCCTACTCCTTCGACGCGCCGCTGGACATGCGGATGGACACCAGCCGCGGGATCACCGCGGCCGACGTCGTCAATACCTACAGCGAAGAGGACCTGGTCCGGATCATCCGCAAGTGGGGCGAGGAGAAGTTCGCAGGCCGGATCGCCAACCGGATCGTCGCCGCCCGCGCCGAGCGTCCCTTCACCACCACCGCCCAGCTGGTCGACACCATCCGCGCCGTCGTCCCCGCCGGCGCCGCCAAGTCCGGCGGACACCCGGCCAAGCGGACCTTCCAGGCCCTGCGCATCGAGGTCAACGAGGAACTCGACGTGCTGGAACGCGCCATCCCCGCCGCCGTGGCCTCGATCGCCCTCGGCGGCCGGGTCGTCGTGATGTCCTACCACTCGCTGGAAGACAAGATCGTCAAGTCCGTCTTCCAGGCCGGCTCGAAGTCCTCCGCGCCCCTGGGCTTCCCGGTGGAGCTCGAGGAGCACAAGCCGGAACTGAAAACCCTGACGAAGGGCACCGAGGTGCCTACCGCCGCCGAAATCGCCGAAAACCCACGCGCAGCCTCCGCCAGGCTCCGCGCTGTGGAACGCATCAAAGCCAGGAGAGACGCATGAGCGCTGCCGCCGCCACCACGTACCCCGTGTCCACCGCTGCGACCGCGCGAGCACTGCCGGAGCTCCAGCCGGGGCAGCCGGCCCGGAAGAACCGCACCCCGCTCTCGGTGGTCCGGTCCGTTCCGCGCCGCCGCCGGGCACCGTTCGTCGTCATGTGCTTCGGCCTGCTGGCCCTGGCCCTGATGGCCGTGCTGGTGCTGAACATCTCCGTCTCCTCCGCCCAGTACCAGCTGGTGGAACTGCGGGCGAAGCAGAACACGCTGACCAAGCAGAACCAGGACCTCACCCAGCAGGTGCAGAACTACGACGCCCCGCAGAACCTGGCCGCCAAGGCCACGGAGCTGGGCATGGTGGCCTCCACCGCCAAGGGCCAGATCGACCTGTCCACGCTCTCGGTCACCGGAAAGGCCAAGCCCGCGGCGAAGTCGGACGCGCCCTCGGCCGTGATCGCCGCCCCGGCCATCGCCGGCCAGGTCGCCGTCGTCCCAGCGCCGTCCGCCCAGGATCCGCTCGCCAACCGCAAGCCGGCCGACAGCACCTCCGCCGCGGCTTCCGCCACCGACGCCGCCGCGAAGACCGCGGCCGACGCCGCCGCGGCAGCCAAGCAGGCGGCGGAACAGGCGGCAGCCAAGGCCGCCGCGGCCGCGCCCGCCGTCGAACTGCACGGCGGCTCCATCCCGGCGCCGGCACAGAAGACCCCCGGCAAGTAGCCCCGGCCGGTAACGGACAGGACCACCCCGCACCGCCGACCAGCAAGGAAGTACCGTGGCGCAGAACACCGGCAAGGCACACTCATCCCGGACCTCAAGCGCCACCCGGCGGCTGCGGATCGGGCTCTGCCTGATGCTCGCTCTGCTGCTGGTGGTGGGCGCCAAGCTCTTCCTGGTCCAGGGCCTGGACATGGGCGGCATGGCCGAGGCGGCACTGAAGAACCGGCTCACGCCCACGGTGCTCCCGGCCGAGCGCGGCAAAATCCTGGACGGCTCCGGCAACGTCCTGGCCAGCAGCGTCATCCGCTACAACGTGGTGGTGGACCAGACCGTCAACACCACCACCCCCACCTTCCCCCGGCTCGAGACGGTGGACGGCAAGGACACGATCGTCAAGATCCCGCGGGACCAGGGCATCGAGGAACTCGCCAACGTCCTCGGCATGAAAAAGGACGACGTCAAGAACGCCCTGACCGGCACCCAGCGCTACTACATCGTCGCCAAGGACATCCGGCCCGACGTCGAGGACCGGATCTCCAAGCTGCAGATCCCGGGCCTGGCCTCGGAAGGCACCAGCAAGCGCGTCTACCCCAACGGCTCGGTGGCCGGCGGGATCGTCGGCTTCCTCAAGGACGGCACCACCGGCCAGGCCGGCCTCGAACAGACCCAGGACGACGTGCTGAAGGGCACCCCGGGCAAGCGCGTCTTCGAGATCGGCGCCGACGGCCTGCGCATCCCGGTGGGTGTGGACCAGCTGACCCCCGCCGTCAACGGCAAGGACGTCAAGCTCACCCTGAACTCGGACCTGCAGTACTTCGCCCAGCAGGCCATCCAGAGCCAGAAGGATAAGCTCAGCGCCGAGTGGGGGATCATCGTCATCTCCGACGTGAAGAACGGCAACATCATCGCCATGGCGGACACCAACGCCCCGGACCCCAACGACCCGGGCAAGGTCGACGCCAAGGACCGCGGCGTCCGCGCCGTCACCGCCGCCTACGAGCCCGGCTCGGTGGAGAAGATGATCACCGCCGCGTCCGCGATCGAGGAGGGCACCTCCCACCCGCTGGACACCTACACCATCCCGCCGACCTACACCGTGGACGGGCAGACCTTCTCCGACGCGTTCGAGCACGGCACCGAGCAACGGACCCTCGCCGGGATCGTGGGCTACTCGATGAACACCGGCACCGTGATGGTCGGCCAGAAGCTGAGCAAGGAAAAGCGGCACGACTGGCTGCAGAAGTTCGGCATCGGCGAGGCTCCGGACATCGGGCTCCCCGCCGAGACCCCCGGCATCCTCACCCCCGCGGACCAGTGGGACGGCCGGCAGCAGTACACCGTTCTCTTCGGCCAGGGCGTGGCGCAGTCCACCCTGCAGACCGTGCGGGCCTACCAGAGCATCGCCAACGACGGCGTCATGCTCCAGCCGCGCCTGATCGACAGCTACATCGACCCGGACGGCCACGAGGAAAAGGTCCCCGCCAAGGACAGCCGGCAGGTGGTCAGCAAGGACACCGCGAAGCAGGTCCGGGACATCCTGGAGAGCGCCGTGACCGAGGGCGAGATTAAGGACGCGGCGATCGACGGCTACCGGGTGGGCGCCAAGACCGGCACCTCCGAGTCCCCGTGCGACGACGGCAAGCCCGGCTTCTGCGGCTACACCGCCTCCATGGTGGGGATGGCGCCGATGGACGATCCGCGGTTTATTGTTGAAGTGGTCCTGCAGCGGCCCAAGGGCAGCATCTACGGCATCACCAACGGGCCCGTTTTCCGGTCCGTGATGGGCCAGACGCTGCGGACCTACAACGTCCAGCCCTCCACCGGCGCGCCGGTCAGGCTGCCGCAGTACGCCAAGTAGCACACGAGACCACCAGCCAGCAGCACGTTTTTTCGCAGCCGGGCCTGGGTGCGGGGCAATCCTCCGCGCGCAGCGCGCTGCCCGCACCACCGACGGAGAACCCCTTGTCAGAACCCACCGCCCAGGATCAGGCCGCCGAGAACGAGGGCGGGGCCGCTGCCGCGGCGTTCCGCCCGGCCGCCGTCGCCCCCGTGTCCTTGGAAACCCTTGGCGGCTGGATCGGCGTCGTGGTCCCGGGCGCCTCTGCCGCCGTCGACGTCACCGGCATCTCGCTGAACTCCCGCACGGTGCTGCCGGGGGACCTCTACGTCGCGCTGCCCGGTGCGACCCGGCACGGGGCCGACTTCGTCGCCCAGGCCGTGGAGGCCGGCGCCGCCGCGGTGCTGACCGACGACGCCGGAGCGCGGCTGCTGGCGCTCTCGAACGATATCGCCGTCCCCGTGCTGGTCACCGCCGAGCCGCGGACCCTGGTGGGCAGGCTCTCCGCGCTGATCTACCGCAGCCGCCCCGAGCGGGGCACCGGGCACGGAACAGACAGCCACGGCACCGACAGCCACGGCACCGGAGAAGGCACCGCAAACCCGGCACCGGCGCTGTACGGCGTCACCGGAACCAACGGCAAGACCACCACCACGTACTTCACCAACGCCCTGCTGCGCGCCCTGGGGCGGCGCCCCGGTCTGATCGGCACCATCGAGATCCTGGCCGGCGGCGAGCCGATCCCCAGCCTGCTGACCACCCCGGAGTCCACGGACGTGCACGCCCTGCTGGCGCTCATGCGCGAACGCGGCCTCGACGCGGCCTCCATGGAGGTCTCCTCGCACGCCATCGCCTTCCACCGCGTCGACGGGGTGGACTTCGACGTCGCCGGCTTCACCAACCTGACCCAGGACCACCTGGACCTGCACGGGACCATGGAGGAGTACTTCCAGACCAAGGCCCGGCTGTTCACCCCCGAACTGGCCCGCGCCGCCGTGGTCACGGTCGACGACGAGTGGGGCCGCAGGCTCGCCGGCCTCGCCGCCGGGACCGGCCTGCCGGTCACCACGCTGGCCACCGCCGGCACGGAACCCGACACCTCAGGGAATGACGCCGGCCCCGACGCCGACTGGACCGTCACCGGGACCACCCCGCGCGGGCTCGGCACCGACTTCGTGCTCCGGCACCGGAACGGCTCGGTCCTCACCGTCCACACCGGTCTGCCGGGCGGCTTCAACGTCGCCAATGCGGCCCTGGCCACCGTCATGGTCCTGGCCGGCGGCGCCACCGTCGAGGAGGTGCAGGCCGCCCTCGACGCCGCCGACCCGTTTACCGTCGCCGTGCCCGGCCGCATGCAGCTGGTCGCCACCGAGCCTGCCGCCGTCGTCGACTTCGCCCACAACCCCGACGCACTCGAACGCGCCCTCGCCGCCGTCCGCTCCCCGGAGCCCGGCTCCAAGGTGATCATCGTCTTCGGCGCCACCGGCCAGCGCGACCAAGGCAAGCGCCCCGCGATGGGTGCGATCGCCGCCCGGCTGGCCGACGTCGTGATCGTCAGCGACGACGACCCGCACGACGAGGACGCCGCCGGCATCCGGGCCGACGTCCTGGCCGGCGCCCACGCCGCCGTCCGCGACGAGGCCCTCGCCAGCACCGTGCTGGAGGTCTTCCCGCGGGACGAGGCCATCCGCAAGGCGGCGGAGCTGGCCGCGCCGCACGACACCATCCTGGTGGCCGGCCGTGGGCACGAAGTCTGGCAGGAGGTCAAGGGCGTCAACCTGGCCCTCGATGACCGCGTGGAACTGCGCACTGCCTTGACAGCCCGGGGATTCACCGTTCTCGACGACCAGCGGATAGAGTCCTAAACCGAGATGATTGCATTTACCGCGGCGGAAATCGCCGACATAACCAACGGCCGGCTGGCCGCCGATCCGGAGCTCACGCCCGGGTCCGTGGTCACCGACTCCCGCGAAGCGACGCCGGGATCCCTCTACGTGGCCAAGCCCGGTGAGGCCGCCGACGGTCACGACTTCGTGGCCGCCGCCTTCGACCGCGGCGCGGTCCTGGCGCTGGCCGAGCGCGAGGTCTCCGACGCCGCCGGCCAGCCCTTCCCGGCCGTGATCGTCAAGGACGCGGTCCTTGCCATGGGCGCCCTCGCCGCCGAGGCCGTACGC
The DNA here is from genome assembly GCF_042668995.1 of Arthrobacter sp. NPDC057259. Taxonomy (NCBI): domain Bacteria; kingdom Bacillati; phylum Actinomycetota; class Actinomycetes; order Micrococcales; family Micrococcaceae; genus Arthrobacter; species Arthrobacter sp. NPDC057259. Next base: position 160,194 of record NZ_JBHUYA010000007.1, on the reverse strand, counting down.
CGGATCCGGCAGCACCGCGCCGCCGCCGGCGAGAACTTCACCGTGGTGGGCATCACCGGCTCCGCCGGCAAAACCACCACCAAGGATCTGCTGGCCGGCATCTTCTCCGGCTCCGGCGAGACTGTCGCGCCCCAGGGCTCCTACAACGGCGAGGTCGGCGTCCCGCTGACCGTCTTCAAGGCCGGCTTCGGCACCCGCTACCTCGTCATAGAAATGGGTGCCACCGGCGTCGGCCACATCACCTACCTCGCCGAAATGGTCCGCCCGGAGATCGGCGTCGTGCTCTGCGTCGGCACCGCCCACGCCGGCGAATTCGGCGGCGTCGAGAACATCGCCCGCGCCAAGGGCGAAATGGTCGAGGGCCTCTCGGCCGACGGCACCGCCGTGCTCAACCTCGACGACCCGCGCGTTGCGGCCATGGCCGCCAGGACCCAGGCCACCGTGCTGGGCTTCTCCGCCGAATCCGGGCAGACCGGCGCGGGCGTCCTCGCCACCAACGTCGAGCTCAACGCCGGCGGCAGCCCCGAATTCGACCTCGTGCTGCCCGACGGCGGCACGCACCACGTCTCCGCCCGCCTGATCGGCGCCCACCACCTGACCAACCTGCTGGCCGCCGCGTCCGCCGCGTTCGCCGCCGGCATCCCCGGCGCGCAGATCGCCGCGTCCCTCAGCAGCCAGACCGCCGCAAGCCGCTGGCGGATGGAACGCACCGAACGGGCCGACGGCGTCACCGTCATCAACGACGCCTACAACGCCAACCCCGAGTCGATGCGGGCCGCGCTCCGCACCCTGGCCGACCTCGGCCGCGGCCGGCGCACCTGGGCCGTACTCGGCGCCATGCTGGAACTGGGCGAGGACTCCATCCGCGAGCACACCGCCGTCGGCACCCAGGTGGTCCGGCTCAACATCTCCCGGCTCCTCGTGATCGGCCGGGAAGCCCGTGCCCTCTACGTCTCCGCCGTCAACGAGGGTTCCTGGGGCGACGAGTGCATCTTCGCCGAGGACGTCGAGGAGGCCTTCGGGATCCTCCAGGCCGAGCTCGAACCCGGCGACCTGGTCCTCTTCAAATCCTCCAACAGCATTGGCCTGCGCCACCTGGGGGACCGGATAGCATTAGCTGCACCGGCGCCGGACGCCGCCCCGGGCACCGGCCCGGACGCCACCCCTGCCACCGACGGGAGCACCCTGCCGTGATCGCACTGCTGATGGGCTCCGGACTGGCACTGCTGCTGTCCTTCCTCGGTACCCCGCTCTTCATCCGCTTCCTGGTCCGCAAGGGCTACGGGCAGTTCATCCGCGACGACGGACCCACCTCGCACCACACCAAGCGTGGCACCCCCACCATGGGCGGCGCCGTCGTGGTGGTGGGCGTCCTGATCGCCTACTTCGCCACGCACCTGGTGATGTGGTGGATGAACCCGGCCTCGCCGGGACCCACCGCCTCGGCCATGCTCCTGCTCTTCCTCATGGTGGGCATGGGCCTGGTGGGCTTCCTGGATGACTTCATCAAGATCTCCGCCCAGCGCAGCCTGGGCCTGAACGCCAAGGCCAAGCTCATCCTCCAGGCCGCGGTCGGCATCATCTTCGCCGTCCTCGCCCTGACCTTCCCGGACGAGAACGGCGTCACCCCGGCGTCGTACCAGATCTCCCTGGTCCGCGACATTCCCTGGCTCAACCTGGCCTTCGGCGGCACCGTGGTGGGCGCGATCCTTTTCGTCCTCTGGTCCAACCTGATCGTCACCGCCGCGACCAATGGCGTGAACCTCACCGACGGCCTGGACGGCCTCGCCGCCGGCGCCTCCGTGATGGTCTTCGGCGCCTACACGCTGATCGGGATCTGGCAGAGCAACCAGTCCTGCGGCTCGCCCCGGCAGGCCGGCGGCGGCTGCTACACCGTCCGCGACCCGCTGGACCTGGCCCTGCTGGCGGCCATCCTCAGCGCGGCCCTGGTGGGCTTCCTCTGGTGGAACACCTCCCCGGCCAAGATCTTCATGGGCGACACAGGCTCGCTCGCAATCGGCGGCGCCGTGGCCGGCTTCGCCATCCTGTCCCGCACCGAACTGCTGCTGGCCTTCATCGGCGGCCTGTTCGTCCTGATCACCCTCTCGGTCATCATCCAGGTGGGCTACTTCAAGATCACCAAGGGCAAGCGGTTCTTCAAGATGGCGCCGCTGCAGCACCACTTCGAACTCAAGGGCTGGGCCGAGGTCACGGTCGTGGTCCGGTTCTGGATTCTCTGCGGGCTGTTCGTTGCCGCCGGCCTCGGCATCTTCTACGCGGAATGGGTGGTACTGCTGTGATCGGCACGATTCCCGAACCCCTCGCCAGCTCGCCCCGGCTGGAGGGACTCACCAGCTGGGACGCCGACTGGGCCGGCCTGCGCGTGGTGGTGACCGGCATCGGTATCTCCGGCTTCGCCGCCGCGGACACCCTGATCGAGCTGGGTGCCCGCGTGGTGGTGGTGGATGCCGCCGAGACCCCCAAGGCCCTGGCCCAGGCGGACACGCTGAAGATCGTCGGCGCGGCCGGCGTGCTGCTCGGCGAGGACGCCGTTGGCTCCGTACCTACCGTGGACGGCCAGAAGCCGGACCTGATCGTCACGTCCCCGGGCTGGCGCCCGGACCAGGCCCTGCTCGCGGCCGCCGCGCGGGCGCACATCCCCATCTGGGGCGACGTCGAACTCGCCTGGCGGGTCCGCGTCCGTGAGGGCCGCAAGACCGCCGACTGGATCACCATCACCGGCACCAACGGCAAGACCACCACGGTGGGCCTGACCGAGTCGATGCTCCAGGCCGCCGGCCTGAAGGCGATCGCCGTCGGCAACGTGGGCACCCCCATCCTGGACGCGCTGCGCGACCCGGTGGACTACGACGTCTTCGCCGTGGAACTCTCCAGCTTCCAGCTGCACTGGAGCCACTCCATCTCCCCGGTGGCCAGCGTGTGCCTCAACGTCGCCGAGGACCACGTGGACTGGCACGGCTCCTACGACTCCTACCTCGCGGACAAGGCCAAGGTCTACGAACGGACCCAGAAGGCCTGCGTGTACAACGCCGAGCAGATCGAGACCGAGCGGATGGTCGAGGACGCCGACGTCGTCGAGGGCTGCCGCGCCGTCGCCTTCACCACCCTGACCCCGGCGATCAGCATGGTGGGCGTCGTCGAGGGCCTCCTCGTCGACCGCGCCTTCATCGCCGAACGCAAGGACAGCGCCGCCGAGCTCGCCTCCATGAGCGATCTCGGACCGGTGGCCCCGCGGCACATGGTGGCCAACGCCCTCGCCGCGGCCGCCCTGGTCCGCGCCTACGGGGTGGCACCCGCCGCCGTGCGGCAGGGCCTGCAGAACTACCTCCCGGGGGACCACCGCATCCAGCAGGTCGCGAAGCAGGGCGGGGTGCTTTGGATCAACGACTCCAAGGCCACCAACCCGCACGCCGCTGCCGCTTCGTTGGCCGCGTTCGAGCACGTCATCTGGATCGCCGGCGGCCTGTCCAAGGGTGTGAATTACGACTCACTGGTGCGCGACAACGCCGCCAGGCTAAAGGCCGTGGTGCTGATCGGGGCCGACTCCTCGGACCTGCTGGCCTCGCTCGAGCGACACGCGCCGGATGTCCCGGTGATCGGCCACGCCAAGGGTGAGACTGAAAAGGAGCAGACTGCCGGACCGGCCGACGCCGACGCAGCCCCCTCGCCGATTTTTGGCGAGACTGTGATGGCCCAGGCCGTAGCGTCCGCCGCACAGCTGGCCGCCCCGGGGGACACTGTGCTCCTGGCCCCGGCAGCTGCGTCCATGGATCAGTTCTCTTCCTATGCTCACCGTGGCGACGCCTTCATCGAAGCTGTCCGCGAGCTCGTGGAAGGGCAGGCTCAGACCACCGAGGAGTAGCAATGGTCAGCACGCCCACCCGTCCCGCCGCGGCACCCTCCGGCGGCACGGCCGCCGCCGGCCGCCTCCGCGGCTGGTACCGGATGTTCTGGTCCGCCCTCGAGGGCAACGGCCGGTCCCGGAACGGCTCCACCTACTACCTGATCCTCGGATCGACGCTGGCGCTCACGGCGATCGGCATCATGATGGTGCTCTCGGCCTCCAGCGTCGAGTCCATCGCCGCGGGGGAGTCACCCTATTCGGCGGCGCTGAAGCAGGGACTCTTCGCGGCGATCGGCGTCTTCGTCATGTTCGTCCTCTCGCGAGTGAACGTCGTCTGGCTCAAGCGCTTCGCCTGGCCGGCCATCTTCCTGGCCATCCTCCTGCTGGGCTTGGTGCTCCTGATCGGCCGCAGCACGCTGGGTAACCAGAACTGGATCGACGTCGGCCCCTTCACCTTCCAGCCCTCCGAGGCCGCAAAGCTGGCTCTGGCGCTCTGGATGGCCACGGTGCTGAACCGCAAGGCCGCGTTCCTCAGCCAGTGGCGGCACGTGGTTGTCCCCGTGGTATTCCCCGGCGCAGCCGCCATCCTCGGCCTGATCCTGGCCGGCAACGACCTCGGTACCGCCATGATCATCATGATCATCATGGCGGCCGGGCTGTTCTTCGCCGGGGTCCGGCTCTACCTGTTCGGGATCGCCGGCGTGGCGCTGGCGATCGGCACCGCCGTCCTGGCCGTGACCAGCCCCAACCGCATGTGCCGCATCCTCTCCTGGACCGGACAGACCTGCTCCGACGGCTCGGACCTGAACTACCAGTCCACCAACGGCCTCTACGGACTGGCCTCCGGCGGCTGGTTCGGCGTGGGCCTGGGCCAGAGCCGGCAGAAATACAGCTGGATCCCCGAGGCCCACAACGACTTCATCTTCGCGATCATCGGCGAGGAACTCGGCCTCATCGGCACGATCGTAGTCCTCATCCTCTTCGCCGTCCTCGGCACCGCGATCTACCGCGTGGTGGTGGCCCAGCAGGACCTGTTCCACCGCGTCCTGGCCGGCGCCATCATGGTCTGGCTGCTGGGACAGGCAACGGTCAACATGGCCGTCGTTACCGGCCTGCTGCCCGTGATTGGCCTGCCGCTGCCGTTCATCTCCTATGGCGGCTCGGCGCTCCTCATGTCCCTCAGCGCCGTCGGCGTCGTCCTGTCCCTCGCACGGGCGCAGATGGCGCCGGACATGCAGCCCAAGGGTCTGCTCCGCTTCGGCCCCGCCGGGTTCACCCGGATCCTGCGCCGCAGGGTCGTGGCCCGGCGCGAGGGAGAGACGACGACGGCGACGGCGCCCGCCAGGTCCTCCACGGCGAAGCCTGCCGCCTCCAAAGCCTCTGCCACCAAAGCCTCAGCAGCCACTCGCACGGCGCAGAGCACTAAGCAAGCCAGCACGAAGCAGGCCAGCACGAAGCAGGCCGGCACGAAGCCCGCCAGCCCGGCCCCGACGGCACCGGCCCTCCGGGCCGCCGGCACCCGGACCCCCAGCCCCAAGAACCCCGCACGGAAGCGTACCCAGACCTGATGAAGACCCCACCGCCCCTCTCCGTCGTCCTTGCCGGCGGCGGCACTGCCGGCCACATCAGCCCGCTGCTGGCGATCGCCAACGCCGTCAAGGAGGCAAGGCCGGACGCCGCCCTGCTGGCCGTCGGCACCCCCGGCGGCATGGAAACCCGGCTTGTGCCCGCCGCCGGGCTGGACCTCGCCACCGTGGACCGCGTGCCCTTCCCGCGCAAGCCGTCCAAGGCGCTCCTGCAGCTGCCGGGCAAGCTTGCCGGCGCCGTCCGGCAGGCCGGCGTCATCCTGGACGACGCCCGGGCCGATGTACTGGTGGGCGTCGGCGGCTACGTCTGCACTCCGCTCTACCTTGCGGCGTGGCGGCGAAAGATCCCCATCGTGGTCCACGAGGCCAACACCCGCCCGGGCCTGGCCAACCGGGTGGGCGCCCGCCTGAGCCGGCACGTCGCCGTCGCCTTCGCGGCCACCAGGCTGCGCGGCGCCCGCCACGTCGGCATGCCCATGCGCCGCGAGATCTCCGGGCTGGACCGGGCCGGCGCGCGCGCCGCTGCCCGCTCAGCGCTGGGCCTGGAGCAGGACAAGCCCACCCTGATCGTCACCGGGGGTTCCTCCGGCGCCCAGAGCATCAACCGGGCCATCGCCGCCGCTGCGGACGCCCTCGGCGCCGCCGGCATCCAGACGCTGCACATCACCGGCCGGGACAAAGCCGTCCACGACGCCCGGGGCCGCCTCCTCGAGGCACCGGGTTACCGCCAGGTCGAGTACATCGACGGCATGGAACTCGCCTACGCGGCCGCCGACCTGCTGCTGGCCCGCGCGGGTGCCGCGACCGTCTGCGAGGTGGCCGCCGTCGGGCTCCCCGCGGTGTTCGTGCCGCTGCCCATCGGCAACGGCGAGCAGGCCCTGAATGCCGCCGGGCTGGTCGACGCCGGGGCGGCGCTGCTGGTCGACGACGCCGCCTTCGACGCCGCGTGGATCACCGGCACCATCCTCCCGCTCCTGGGCGACCCGGCGCGGCTGGACCGGATGGCGCACGCCGCGGAGCAGTTCGGCATCCGCGACGCGGACCGGCGGATGGCCGCCCTGGTCCTCGAGGCCGCCGGCGCGGACGCCGGCACCGGCACGGGCGCCACAGACCCGACCACAGACCCCACGACGCAGGACAAGCAGTGACCGGCACGGCAGGAAGCGGTAAAGCAATGGCACAGGAAACCGGTACCGGCCAGGCGGCCGAACGCACCCAGGAGTCACTGGGGCGGGTCCACTTCATCGGCATCGGCGGCGTCGGCATGTCCGCCGTCGCGCGCATCATGGTGGCCCGCGGCGTGCCCGTCAGCGGCTCCGACGCCAAGGACCTGCCGGTGATGGCCGACCTCGCCGCCGCCGGCGCCCGGATCGCCGTCGGCTACGACGCGGCAAACCTTGGCGACGCCCAGACCGTGGTGGCCGGGTCAGCGATCCGCGCCGACAACCCTGAACTGGCCGCCGCCAGGGCCGCCGGGCTCCCGGTGCTGCACCGCTCCGAGGCGCTGGCCGCCGCCATGGCCCGGGACACCGCCGTCGCGGTCGCCGGCACCCACGGCAAGTCCACCACCACCTCCATGATCACCGTGCTGCTGCAGGGCGCCGGCCTGGACCCCTCCTTCGCCATCGGCGCGAACGTCCCGGCGCTCGGCGTGAACGCCGCCTCCGGGTCGTCGCCGGTGTTTATTGCCGAGGCGGACGAATCCGATGCCTCGTTCCTGAACTACCGCCCGCAGATCGAGGTGGTCACCAACGTCGAACCGGACCACCTGGACCACTACGGCACCGCCGAGGCCGTCTACGAATCCTTTGACCGCTTCACCGCGCTGCTTCCGGCCGACGGCCTGCTGGTCGCCTGCGCCGACGACGACGGCGCCCGGGACCTCGCCCGGCGCACCCGCGAACGCGGCACCACCCGCGTGCTCCTCTACGGCACCTCCCCGGAGTCCGACGTGATCCTGCACGACGGCGGCCGTGGCGCCCTCACGTTGGAAACGGCCACCGGACGCTACGACGTCGAATTGCAGGTCCCCGGCCGGCACAACGCGCTGAACGCCGCCGCCGCCTTCGCCGTGGCACTGGAGCTGGGTGTCGCGCCGGAGGCCGCCGCCGCCGCGCTGGGCGGCTTCACCGGCGCCGCCCGCCGCTTCGAGTACAAGGGCGAGGGCTGCGGCGTCCGCGTCTACGACGACTACGCCCACCACCCCACGGAGGTCCGCGCCGCCCTGGCCGCGGCCCGCTCGGTGGCCGGCGACCACCGGGTCCACGTGCTCTTCCAGCCGCACCTGTTCTCCCGGACCCGCGAATTCGCCCGGGAGTTCGCCGAGGCCCTCAACGCCGCGGACACCGCCTGGGTCCTGGACATCTACCCGGCCCGCGAAGACCCCATCCCCGGCGTCACCAGCCAGCTGATCGCCGACCACCTGGGCCCCAACGGGCACCTGGTGGGCCCCGGCGCGGACGCCGTCCAGGCCGTGCTGGCCGCCGCAGGCCCCGGCGACATCGTCCTCACCGCCGGCGCCGGCGACGTCACCGCGTACGGGCCGCTGCTGGTGGAGGCGCTCACCGCCGGGATCCCCGGTGCCTAGCTCCCGCCGGCCCGGCTACCCGCCCGCCCCGGGGAGCTCAAACCAGCGCAGTTCGACTCAGGGCAGCCCAAACCAGGGCAGTTCGGGCCGGGACGGCGCCCCGGCGTCCCGCACCGGCGTCATCTCGGCGACGAAGTCGGACCAGGGACCGGGCACGTCCGCGAGCCCGGCGCCGGCGCCGGCGCCCGGCAAGGTCCTGGCCTTCCCCGAACCGAAGGCCCGGCGGCGGCGCCGGATCGTCCTCGGCACCATCGCCGTCGTCGCGGTCCTGATCGCGGGGGTCATCGCCGCCGCCGTCTATTCGCCGTGGCTCGCAGTCCGCACGGTGACCGTGCAGGGCACCAGGATGCTCAGCCAGGACCAGATTCAGGCCGCGCTGGCACCTCTGCAGGGCAAGCCCCTGCCCCAGGTCAGCGACCGGGACGTCACCGCTCTGCTGCAGCCCCTGGTCCAAGTCAAGTCCGTGACCAGCCAGGCCCGGCCGCCGTCAACCCTGCAGGTGACCATCGTCGAGCGTGTCCCGGTGGCCCTGGTCAAGCAGGGCGAGGCCTTCCAGCTGGTGGACCCGGACGGGGTTCCGCTCGGAACCGCGCCGGATGCCGCGGCGGTGAAGCTTCCCGTCATCGACGGCGGGGGAGGGGCGCTGCCGCAGGACCTGTTCCACGCCATCACCGGCGTACTCGGCGCGCTGCCGCCGGACATCCTCGCCCGGCTCTCCGACGCCTCCGCCAAGTCCGTGGACGCCGTGGAACTGAAGCTCGTGGACGGGCAGACAATCGTCTGGGGGAACGCGGGGGAGAAGGACCTCAAGGCCCGGGTCCTGGCCGCCCTGCTGAAGGCGCCGGCGGACCCCAAGAACCCGGTCAAGGTCTACGACGTCAGCGTCCCGCGCCACCCCGTCACCCGCTGACGGCCGGCCGGGGAGATTGGCCATTTAGCCGGTATTAGCGCGACACGCTGAGCCGGTCATTGAATGTCCCCGGCCTAGCCAATAGCGTTCCAACTACGAGTTAGTTGACATAACTATAACCCTCAAGTCGAAGGTTAAGGTTAGCCTTTCAAGCTGGACTCCATCAGATTTCGCAATAGAACACGAACAAGGGACACGTAACGTGGCAGCTCCGCAGAATTACTTGGCCGTCATCAAGGTCGTCGGCATCGGCGGCGGTGGCGTGAACGCAGTCAACCGCATGATTGAGGTGGGACTTCGCGGCGTCGAATTCATCGCAATCAACACCGACGCGCAGGCGCTGCTGATGTCCGATGCCGACGTCAAGCTCGACGTCGGACGCGAGCTGACCCGTGGTCTCGGAGCCGGCGCGAACCCCGAGGTGGGCCGCCAGGCCGCCGAGGACCACGCCGATGAAATCGAAGAGGTGCTCCGCGGCGCGGACATGGTCTTCGTGACCGCCGGCGAAGGCGGCGGCACCGGCACCGGCGGCGCGCCCGTCGTGGCCCGCATCGCCCGGTCCCTCGGTGCCCTGACCATCGGCGTCGTCACCCGCCCGTTCACCTTCGAGGGCCGGCGCCGCGCCGGTTCCGCCGAGGCCGGCATCGACGCCCTGCGCGACGAGGTCGATACCCTCATCGTCATCCCGAACGACCGGCTGCTCTCGATCAGCGACCGCAACGTCTCGGTGCTGGACGCGTTCCGCTCCGCCGACCAGGTGCTGCTCTCCGGTGTCCAGGGCATCACCGACCTGATCACCACCCCCGGCCTGATCAACCTCGACTTCGCCGACGTCAAGTCCGTCATGCAGGGCGCCGGTTCGGCCCTGATGGGCATCGGCTCGGCCCGCGGCGAGGACCGGGCGGTCAAGGCCGCCGAGCTCGCCATCGCCTCCCCGCTGCTGGAAGCCTCGATCGACGGCGCCCACGGCGTCCTGCTCTCCATCCAGGGCGGCTCCGACCTGGGCCTGTTCGAAATCAACGAGGCGGCCCGCCTGGTGCAGGAGGTCGCGCACCCGGAAGCCAACATCATCTTCGGCGCCGTGATCGACGACGCCCTCGGCGACGAGGCCCGCGTCACCGTCATCGCCGCCGGCTTCGACGACGTCAAGGCCACCTCGCCGTCGATGGACCAGTCCCAGCCGGCCCCCGTACGCCAGGCCGCACCGGCTCCCGCCCCGGCCCAGGCTCCGGCCTCCGCCCCGGCGCAGCCGATGCACGCCGGCGTCGGTGCCTCGGGCCTGAGCAGCTGGGGCCAGCAGCGTCCCGCCGCCGTACCCGCCGATTCGGGCTTCGACGTGGACCTGCCCTCGGTCGTGGAGCCGGACCTGTCCGGCCGCCACTCCGATGACCTGGACGTCCCCGACTTCCTGAAGTAGGCCACCGGCACCACCCGCAGTACCCAGCATGGCACCGCCCCGGCGGTGCCATGCTGCGTTGCGGGCGGGTACCGTGGTGGAAGCGGAGGACATCCGCCCACAAAAGACAGCAACAACCGGAACAGTGGTGAGATACGTGTTTTCCTGGCGGGCAGAGGTGAGCCCCGGCGTGTGGGTTGCCTTCACGAACGCGGCGGCCGGCAACCTGGCCCTGCACGTCGGCGACGACCCCGCCGAGGTGCGCAGGCGACGGCAGGACCTCGCGGCGGAGGCCGGCGTGGGCCCGGACGGGTTCTCCTTCATGAACCAGGTGCACGGCAACGACGTCGCCGAGATCCCCGCGGACGCCGGCCGGGGTGTCGCCCCCACCGCCGACGCCCTGGTCTCCGCCGGCGCGCCGCTGGCCGTGATGGTGGCGGACTGCGTGCCGGTCGTCCTCGTGGGGGAGCGGGCCGCGGAGGACGGCGCCGGAGCCCCGGCCCCCGTCTTCGGCGTCGCCCACGCCGGCCGTCCGGGCACCGCCGCCGGGGTTGTCCCCGCCGCCGTGGACCGGATGCGCGCCCTCGGTGCCGGGGCTACCCGGGCCTGGATCGGCCCCTCCGTCTGCGGCCGCTGCTACGAGGTGCCCGCGGAGCTTCGCGAGGAGGTGGCCGCCGCCGTCCCCGCCACCTGGACCACCACCGCGCAGGGAACCCCCGGGCTCGACCTCCCCGCCGGGGTGCGGAGCCAGCTCGAGGCCGCCGGCGTCGAGGTCGTGTACAGCGGCGGCTGCACGCTCGAAGACCCTGAGCTCTTTTCCTACCGCCGGGACGCCTCCACCGGGCGCTTCGCCGGCCTGGTCTGGGCGGCGGCATGAGCGGCGCACCGGCCCCGGATCCCGGGGCGGATCCCCGCACCGCGCAGCTCTCCGAACGGCTCACCGCGGTGCGCAGGCGCATCGCATCGGCCGCGGAGGCCGCCGGCCGCGGGGCGGACCTGCCGCAGCTGATCGTGGTCACCAAGTTCCACCCCGCCGCCGACGTGGCACGCCTGGCCTCCCTGGGCGTCACCGACGTCGGCGAAAACCGCGACCAGGAGGCCGAGGAGAAGGCGGCCGAACTTTCCGCCCTGGCCCTCCGCTGGCACTTCGTCGGCCAGCTCCAGACCAACAAGGCCAAGTCCGTGGTCCGCTACGCCGCCGCCGTGCACTCCGTGGACCGGCCGCAGCTGGCAACCGCCCTCGCCAAGGCCATCGCCGTAGAACAGGACAGCACCGGCCGGGACGACCTCGGCTGCTTCATCCAGGTCAGCCTGGCCGAAGACGCCGACGGCAACCGCGGCGGCGCGCTGCCCGCGACCGTGCCGGAGCTCGCCGCCCAACTCGCCGACGCGCCCGGCCTCCGGCTGGCCGGCGTCATGGCCGTCGCACCGCTCGGCGCACCGCCCGAACCCGCGTTCGAAAAACTCGCCGGTATCGCCGCGGCGCTGCGCGCAGACTTTCCGCAGGCCAGCGGCATTTCCGCGGGAATGAGCCAGGACCTGGAGGCCGCGATCCGGCACGGGGCGACACACCTGCGAATTGGCTCCGATATTCTCGGTCCGCGTCCGGCCGTGCGGTAGGTTCAACGTATTGGAAGGTAATGGCGGGGCAGTACTGACACGATTAGGAGTGGACCCATGGCTGGCGCTCTGCGCAAGACAATGATCTATCTTGGGCTCGCCGACGGCGATGAACACTACGAGTCTGACCATCACACCCCGCACAAGGATGAGGACGAACCTATGGAGCACGACCGCGAGGAGCGCCGCGCCCCGGCCCCCGTCCGCGAAGCCCCCCGGGAAGAGCCCTATGCCGCCGAAGAGGAATACCGCGCACCCGTGACACCCATCAAGCGAGCGGCCGCCAGCCGCGAAGAGACCTCCGGCCTCCGGCAGATCACCACGATCCACCCGCGGTCCTACAACGACGCGAAGCTGATCGGTGAGAGCTTCCGCGACGGCATCCCGGTGATCATGAACGTCACGGACATGGGGGAGGCGGACGCCAAGCGGCTGGTCGACTTCTCCGCCGGACTGGTCTTCGGCCTCCGGGGCAGCATCGAACGGGTCACCAACAAGGTGTTCCTGCTCTCGCCCTCCTACGTCGAGGTGATCGGCGACGACAAGAAGGCCAGCGAGACCACGGCCTCCTTCTTCAACCAAAGCTAGTCCCTGATTCCGGCGGGGCGGCCAGGCAGGATCACCTGCCCGGCCGCCCCGCCGGAATTTTCGTGTTGAAATAGAAGCGCACCCCCGGCCAGGACACTGCGGTATCCGGAACGAACATGGAGAACTGAACTAACTCATGGGAATTGTTTTCGGGCTGATCTATGTCGCGCTGCTGCTCTTCTTTGTCGCGCTGATCGTGCGCCTGGTTTTCGACTGGGTCCAGATGTTCGCGCGCAGCTGGCGTCCCCGCGGCGCGGCGCTGATTACCGCCCACGCGGTGTACGCCGTGACGGACAAGCCGCTCAAGCTGCTGCGCCGGATTCTCCCGCCGCTCCGGCTCGGCGGAATCTCGCTGGACCTTGCATTCCTGGTCCTCTTCCTGGCGGTCTCGATTGCCATGGGAGTAGCCAGGTCACTGACCTACGCGACGGCCGTCGCCATCTGACGCGGCCCGCGGACAGCACCATCATCAGATAAAAACTCCGGTCCAACACTGCGGTGTTGAATTAGAGGAACCAGACCATATTTAGGTACCGTAGTTTTGACGGCCGGAAGGCCTCCTGACTAACTAGACCAACGAGGTGACCAGATGGCTTTGACGCCAGAAGACGTTGTCAACAAGCGCTTTCAGCCGACCAAGTTCCGCGAAGGATACGACCAGGACGAGGTTGACGACTTCCTGGACGAAATCGTCGTCGAACTCCGACGCCTGAACCAGGAAAACGACGAGCTCCGCAAGAAGCTCGCCGAGGCCGGTTCCGGCACGGCTGCGGCCCCCGCCGCGGCCGCACCCGTCGTGGAAAAGGTCCCCGCACCCGTCAAGGCCGAGCAGGATGACCGCGCCAAGGCCGAGGCCAAGGCCAAGGCCGAAGCCGACGCAAAGGCCGCCGAAGTCGCGAAGAAGAAGGAAGCCGAAAAGGCTCCCGCCCCCGCCGCTGCGGCCCCCGTCGCCGCCTCCGCCTCCGCGGAATCCGCCGCCGGCCTGCTGGCCATGGCGCAGCAGATGCACGACAAGCACATCGCCGACGGCGAGCAGCAGCGCGACAAGATCATCGCCGAGGCACAGATCGAAGCCAGCAGCCTGGTCAACGACGCGCAGGAGAAGTCCCGCAAGATCCTGGGCGCCCTCGAGCAGCAGCGCTCCGTCCTGGAACGCAAGGTCGAGCAGCTCCGCGGCTTCGAGCGCGACTACCGCTCCCGCCTGAAGGCCTACATCGAGGGCCAGCTGCGTGACCTGGACGCCCGCGGTTCCGTCGCGGCCCCCGAGGTCGAAGCGAACTAGTCGAAGCGGACCACCAGCTTCAGCACGTATTCTGAAAGCCGGTGGCTGAGGACTCCTCGGCCACCGGCTTTTTGCATGTGGCATGACCGGAATCGGAACGAAAGCACTATGACGAACGCACCAACCCCCGCCGTCCCCCGGGACGCACCCGCGCGCAGGCCGCGCCGCGGGCTCCTGCTCTCTCTGTTCGCGGGCTTCGCCGTGTTCGCCTACGTCTTCGACCAGCTCACCAAGCTGTGGGTCACCTCCACCATGATCGAGGGGGAGCGGACCCCGGTCCTGCCCCCGCTGCTGCACTGGTATTACATCCGGAACTCCGGCGCCGCGTTCTCCATCGGCGAGAACGTCACCTGGGTCTTCACCATCATCATGGCCGCCGTCTCCGTGGCCATCCTGCTTCAGCTGCGCAAGCTCGGCTCCGCCTGGTGGGCGCTGGCCCTGGGCCTGCTGCTCGGCGGCGCCCTGGGCAACCTGACCGACAGGCTCTTCCGCGACCCGTCCTTCGGCATGGGCCACGTGGTGGACTTCATCCAGCTCCCCAACTTCGCCATCTTCAACATCGCCGACTCCGCGGTCGTGTCCTCCGTGGTGATCATCTGCCTCCTGACCCTGCGCGGCATCCCGCTGGACGGCGTCCGGCGGCGCGAGGAAGCCCACGACGGCGACGAGCCCGACGCCGCAAAGCACGACGCAGACAAGCACGACGGCGACGGCCATGTCTGAGCCGGCAGCCGGCGCGGCCCGGCACTACACCGTCCCCCAGGAGCTCGCCGGCGCCCGCATCGACGCGGGGCTGGCCCGCCTCATGGACATCTCCCGGTCCCAGGCCGCGGCGCTGATCGCCGAGGGACACGTCAGCACCGGCGGCAAGCCGGTCGGAAAGTCGCTGAAGCTCAGCGCCGGCGCCGGACTCGACGTCGTCGTCCCGGACCGCAGGGACCCCCTGGAAGTGGTGGAGGAAGTCGTGGAAGGCCTCACAATCCTGCTCGACGACGATGATTTCGTCGTGATCGACAAGCCCGTCGGCGTCGCCGCGCACCCCTCGCCCGGCTGGGTGGGGCCCACGGTCGTCGGCGGCCTCGCCGGCGCCGGGTACCGGATCTCCACCTCCGGCGCCACCGAACGCGCCGGGATCGTGCACCGGCTCGACGTCGGCACCTCCGGGGTCATGGTGGTCGCCAAGACCGAGGACGCGTACACCAAGCTCAAGCGGGCCTTCAAGGACCGCACCGTGGACAAGGTCTACCACGCCGTCGTCCAGGGCCTCCCGGACCCGCTCGCAGGCACCATCGACGCACCCATCGGCCGCCACCCGGGCCACGACTGGCGCTTCGCCGTCGTCGAGGACGGCCGCGACTCGGTCACCCACTACGAGGTCCTCGAGGCGTTCGGCAAGGCGTCCCTGGTGGAAGTGCACCTGGAAACCGGGCGCACCCACCAGATCCGCGTGCACTTCTCAGCGCTCCGCCACCCCTGCGCCGGAGACCTGACCTACGGCGCCGACCCGCGGCTGGCCGCCACCCTGGGCCTGACCCGGCAGTGGCTGCACGCCCGGCAGCTCTCCTTCGACCACCCCCGGACGGGGGAGCGGGTCACCGTCACCAGCGACTACCCGCAGGACCTGCAGTACGCGCTCGAGGTCCTCGCCTCCGGCAACGCCTGACGCCCACCGTCCGTGCCCGGCACTAGAATGAACCGGTGACTTCCAGCAACAATTCGTTCGTCCATCTCCACAACCACACCGAATACTCCATGCTGGACGGCGCCGCCCGGCTCGGGGAACTGTTCGATGAGACCGGACGGCTGGGCATGCCGGCGCTGGCCACCACGGACCACGGCTACCTGTTCGGCGCCTTCGACTTCTGGAAGCGCGCCACCGACGCCGGCATCAAGCCGATCATCGGCGTCGAGGCCTACGTCACGCCCGGCACCGCCCGCACGGACAAGACCAGGGTGCGCTGGGGCGAGGAAAACCAGCGCAAGGACGACATCTCCGGCGGCGGCGCGTACACGCACATGACGCTGCTGAGCTATAACAACACCGGGATGCGGAACCTCTTCCGCGCCTCCTCGATCGCGTCCCTGGACTCCGTCTTCGGCAAGTGGCCGCGGCTGGACCGGGAGCTGCTGAACACCTACTCAGAGGGGCTCATCGCCACCACCGGCTGCCCCTCCGGCGAGGTGCAGACCCGGCTCCGGCTGGGCCAGTACCGGGAGGCGCTGGAAGCCGCCGCCGAGTTCCGCGACATCTTCGGCGCGGAGAACTACTTCTGCGAACTGATGGACCACGGCCTGGACATCGAACGCCGCGTCACCGGCGACCTGCTGCGCCTGGCCAAGGAACTGAACCTCCCGCTGGTGGCCACGAACGACCTGCACTACACCCACGAGCACGACGCCAAGGCCCACGAGGCGCTGCTGGCCATCCAGTCCGGCTCCACCCTGCTCGAACCCACCTACGACAACGGCGGCTCGCGGTTCGCTTTCTCTGGCAGCGGCTACTACCTGAAGTCCCCGCAGGAGATGCGCGAGCTCTTCCGGGACCACCCGGACGCCTGCGACAACACCCTGCTGATCGCCGAGCGCTGCGATGTCTCCTTCAACACCGGCGCCAACTACATGCCCCGCTTCCCCTGCCCCGAGGGCGAGGACGAGACCTCATGGCTGGTCAAGGAGGTGGACAAGGGCCTGCACTACCGGTACCCGCAGGGCATCCCTGACAAGGTCCGCGCCCAGGCCGACTACGAACTCGACGTCATCACCTCGATGGGCTTCCCCGGCTACTTCCTGGTGGTCGCGGACTTCATCAACTGGGCCAAGAACAACGGCATCCGCGTCGGTCCCGGCCGTGGCTCCGGCGCCGGCTCCATGGTGGCCTACGCCATGCGCATCACCGACCTGGACCCGCTGCACCACGGCCTGATCTTCGAACGGTTCCTCAACCCGGACCGCGTCTCCATGCCCGACTTCGACGTCGACTTCGATGACCGCCGCCGGTCCGAGGTGATCGACTACGTGACGAAGAAGTACGGCGACGAGCGCGTGGCCATGATCGTTACCTACGGCACCATCAAGACCAAGCAGGCGCTCAAGGACTCCTCCCGCGTGCTGGGCTACCCGTTCAGCATGGGCGAGACCCTCACCAAGGCGCTGCCCCCGGCGGTCATGGCCAAGGACATCCCGCTGGCGGATATCCAGAACCCCGAGGCCAAGCGCTACGGCGAGGCCGGGGACTTCCGGCAGCTGATCGCCACCGATCCGGAGGCCGCCAAGGTCTTCGAGACCGCCCTCGGCATCGAGGGCCTGAAGCGCCAGTGGGGCGTGCACGCCGCCGGCGTCATCATGTCCTCCGATCCCATCATCGACGTCATCCCGATCATGCGTCGCTTCCAGGACGGCCAGGTCATCACCCAGTTCGACTACCCGACGTCCGAGGGCCTGGGCCTGATCAAGATGGACTTCCTGGGCCTGCGGAACCTGACGATCATTTCCGACGCCCTGGAAAACATCAAAATGAACCGCGGCGTCGACCTTGACCTGGAATCCCTGGCCCTGGACGACGCCGCCTCCTACGAGCTGCTGGCCCGCGGTGACACCCTGGGCGTCTTCCAGCTCGACGGCGGGCCCATGCGGTCGCTGCTGAAGCTGATGAAGCCGGACAACTTCGAAGACATCTCCGCCGTCCTGGCCCTCTACCGGCCGGGCCCGATGGGCGCCAACGCGCACAACGACTACGCGCTGCGCAAAAACGGCATCCAGCCGGTCATCCCCATCCACCCGGAGCTGGAGGAACCGCTCGCCGAGATCCTCGGCGGCACGTACGGCCTGATCGTGTACCAGGAGCAGGTCATGGCCGTGGCGCAGAAGCTCGCCGGCTACAGCCTTGGCCAGGCCGACATCCTCCGCCGCGCCATGGGCAAGAAGAAGAAGTCGGAACTGGACAAGCAGTTCGCCGGCTTCTCCCAGGGCATGCAGGACAACGGCTACTCCATGGACGCCGTGAAGACCCTCTGGGACATCCTGCTCCCGTTCTCCGACTACGCCTTCAACAAGGCCCACTCGGCCGCCTACGGCGTGATCTCCTACTGGACCGCCTACCTGAAGGCCCACTACGCCCAGGAGTACATGGCGGCCCTGCTGACCAGCGTCGGCGACGACAAGGACAAGTCGGCCATCTACCTGAACGAGTGCCGCCGGATGGGCATCACGGTGCTGCCGCCGGACGTCAACGAGTCCGCGTTGAACTTCACCCCGGTGGGCAACGACATCCGCTTCGGCATGGGCGCCATCCGCAACGTCGGCGCCAACGCCGTCGACGCCATGGTGGCCGCCCGCGAACGCGAGGGCGCCTTCACCTCCTTCAAGGACTTCCTGATGAAGGTCCCGGCCGTGGTCTGCAACAAGCGCACCATCGAATCCCTCATCAAGGCCGGCGCCTTCGACTCGCTGGGCCACCACCGGCGCGCCCTCGCCATGGTCCACGAAGAGGCGATCGACTCCGTCATCACGCTCAAGCGCAACGAGGCCATCGGCCAGTTCGACCTGTTCGCCGGGATCGAGGACACCGAATCGGAGTCCTCGCTCAGCATCGACATCCCGGACCTGCCCGAATGGGAGAAGAAGGACAAGCTCTCCTTCGAACGGGACATGCTGGGCCTCTACGTCTCGGACCACCCGCTGCAGGGCCTGGAGGGCGTCCTGACCCAGCACGCGGACCAGTCCATCACCTCGATCATCGCCGAGGACGGCCCGCACGACGGCGCCATCATCACCATCGCGGGCATGATCACCTCGCTGAGCCGGCGGATCGCCAAGGCCAGCGGCAACGCCTACGCCCGCGCCGAGATCGAGGACCTCGGCGGCTCGGTGGAGGTGATGTTCTTCGGCCAGGTCTACGGCCCCATCGCCTCCGTCCTGGCCGAGGACCTGATCGTCGTCGTCAAGGGCCGCCTGCAGCGCCGGGACGACGGGGCCATCGCGGTGAACTGCATGGAACTCTCCGTGCCGGACCTCAGCGAGGGCTTGGACGGGCCGCTGGTCATCACCATGCCCACGCACAAAGCCACCGAGGCCGTCGTGAACGAACTCGGCGAGGTCCTGAAGACCCACCGGGGCAAGTCCGAGGTGCGGCTGCACCTGCACGGCGACTCACGCGTGGAGGTGATGGGCCTGCCGGTGCACCTGCGGGTCAACCCGAGCCCCTCGCTCTACGGCGACCTCAAGGTCCTCCTCGGGCCGACGTGCCTGGACGGGTAGGGGCTCAGATCTCGTAGTCCAGCGGCACCGGCTGGGAGTAGGCGCCGCCGTGGTAGAGCAGCGGCACGGAGGCGCCGCCGACCGCGCCGTCGACCACTTCGACGACCACGACGGCGTTGTTCTCGAAGGACAGGCGCATCTGGATCTTTCCGATCAGCCAGCCGGAGACGTCCTTAAGGACCGGGACCCCGTGCGGTCCCTCCTCCCAGTGGTCGCCCTCGAAGCGGTCCCGGCCGCGGGCGAAGCGGTCGGCCAGGGTCTGATTCTCCAGGCCCAGCATGTGAACGCCGATGTAGCTGGAGTTGGCGACGGCGGGCCATGAACTGGACGTCCGGGCCATGTTGAAGGTGAACCGGGGCGGCTTGGCCGACAGCGACGCCACCGAGGTGGCCGTGAACCCGTAGGGAGCCCCGTTGTAGCTCGCGGTGATGATGGCGACGCCCGCGGCGTGCCGGCGGAACATTTCCTTGAACGTTCCCTCGAAGGGCTCTTCGGCTGACGACACGGTGGTCCATCTCCCTGCTGTGGTGCGGCTGTTGCTGGTGCCAGCGTATTCCCGCAACGCCCGACGGCGGTATTCGGCCGGTCGCGGGGCGCCGCGCGGCGTCATCCTGGCCCGGCCGGCGTGCCGGAGGGCGCGGAATCCTGGGTTAAGGTTTGTTGCATGACACAACCCGCGGTGCACCCGCCCGTCGACCCCCACGGCTCCGGCGCCGCGCCCACCGGCGGCACGCCTGGGGATACCGCCGGCACCGGCGGGACAGGATGGGGCAACGGCGCCGACACCGGCGTGCCCGCGTCCAGGCGCCGGAGGGTGCCGTGGCGCGGACTGCTGGTCATCGCCCTGGCCGGGATCCCGGTCGGACTGCTCTGGTGGGCCCTGGCACCCACCGGCCTGAACCTGATCAGCCGCGACCCGGCGCTGGCCAGCGGCAGCAACCCCTCCACCTGGCTGCCCCGGGACCTGGTCCTGGCCGGGCTCTACCTGGCGGCCGGCTGCGTCGGCGGGATCCTGGCCGCCGGCAGTAAGCCGGCCAGCCTCCCGCCGCTGACCGTCATCGGCGCCGTCGCCGCGGGCGCCGTCGGGGCGCTCCTGGCGTGGGGGACCGGCGTCCTGGCCGGCGCGGTCTTCACCCCGGCCGGGGACACCTCCGCCAGTGCCAGCATCGCCTTCTCGCTGCGGGCCTACGCCGTGCTGCTGGTCTGGCCCGCGGCCACCGCGCTGTCCATCTTCGTCGCCTCCCTGTTCGGCCACCCTGACCAGGAGCCGTAAAATAGGCGGGTGACTTCCTCTGCCGACCGCCCCGCGTCCCTGGTACCCGCCTCCACCGGCCTTGATTTCCGGACCGTGGACGTCCGCGGCCGGCAGCTGAGCCTCGCCGGCCTCCGCGCCGCCGTCCCGCGGGCCCAGCACGGCACCGTGGCCGACGCCGAGGGCAAGGTCCAGGAGATCATCGCCGACGTCCGCGCCCGCGGCCTCGCCGCGCTGAGCGACCTCGCCCGGCGGTTCGACGGCGTCGAGCAGTCCCACCCCAGGGTGCCGGCAGAGGCCCTGCAGTCCGCGCTGGACGGCCTGGACCCGGAGGTGCGCGCCGCGCTGGAGGAATCCATCCGCCGCGCCCGGCTCTTCGCCGATGCCCAGCGCCCGGCCAACACCGACGTCGCACTGGGCGACGGCGCGGTGGTCAGCCAGAACTGGGTGCCGGTCTCCCGCGTGGGCCTCTACGTTCCCGGCGGCCTGGCGGTCTACCCCTCGTCGGTGATCATGAACGTGGTCCCGGCGCTGGCCGCGGGCGTGCCCTCGATCGCGCTGGCTTCGCCGCCGCAGAAGGACTTCGGCGGCCTGCCGCACCCCACCATCCTCGCCGCCGCCGCGCTGCTGGGCATCGATGAGGTCTACGGGATCGGCGGGGCGCAGGCCATCGCCGCCTTCGCCTACGGCGTTCCCGCGGACGGCTCCCCGGCGGACGCATCCGACACCGCCCTGCCCGGCATCGACCCGGTGGACGTCGTCACCGGCCCGGGGAACATCTTCGTCGCCACCGCCAAGCGCCTGGTCAAGGGCGCTGTCGGCATCGACTCGGAGGCCGGCACCACCGAGATCGCGATCCTGGCCGACGCCACCGCCCGCCCCGGGCTCGTGGCGGCGGACCTGATCAGCCAGGCCGAGCACGACCCCAAGGCCGCCTCGGTCCTCATCACCGACTCCGAGGATCTCGCCGCGGCCGTGCGCCGGGAGCTCGACACCCAGGCCGCCGCCACCAAGCACAGCGCCCGCGTCCGGGAAGCCCTCTCCGGCCCGCAGTCCGGCGTCGTCCTGGTCGAGGACCTGGAGCAGGGAATCGCCGCCTGCGACGCCTACGCCGCCGAGCACCTGGAAATCATGACCTCGGATGCCGCCGCCGTCGCCGCCCGGATCCGCAACGCCGGCGCCATCTTCGTGGGCGACTACAGCCCGGTCAGCCTGGGCGACTACTGCGCCGGGTCCAACCACGTGCTGCCCACCAGCGGCACCGCGGCCTTCTCCTCGGGCTTGAACGTCACCACCTTCCTGCGCGCCATCCAGGTCATCAACTACGACCGGGCCGCGCTGGAGGTCGTCAGCCGGCACATCGTCAGCCTGTCGGTGGCCGAGGACCTGCCGGCGCATGGCGAGGCCGTGACCGCCCGGTTCGCCAACCACAACATGTAGTAATTACAGGCTTGTTATTCGCCCAGATCTAGTCGTAGACTGAATCCGGAAGCCCCGCCAGCGGTGCTTCCTTCCGGAGTTGCGGCAGGAAAGGAAGAGACGTGTATTGCCCGTTCTGCCGTAATCCTGACTCCCGCGTGGTGGACAGCCGCATCGCCGACGACGGCTCGGCCATCCGCCGCCGCCGCCAGTGCCCCGAGTGCGGCCGCCGCTTCACCACCGTGGAAACCACCAGCCTCACCGTGATCAAGCGGTCCGGCGTGGGCGAGCCGTTCAGCCGGAGCAAGGTCATCAATGGTGTCCGCAAGGCCTGCCAAGGCCGGCCGGTGACCGAGGACGACCTCGCCATGCTGGCACAGGAGGTCGAGGAGACCATCCGCGCCGCCGGCGCCGCCGAGATCGAGGCCCACGAGGTGGGCCTGGCCATCCTGAACCCGCTGCAGCGCCTCGACGAGGTCGCCTACCTGCGGTTCGCCAGCGTCTACCAGGCGTTCGAATCCCTCGAGGACTTCGAGTCCGCGATCGCCCTGCTCCGCCACGAGGCCGTGGCCAAGGGGTTGGAGGGCCAAGGCCTCGACGGAAAGCCGGCCCAGAAGAGCCCGCTCTAGGCACCCACAGACTCCGGTGGTGGCAACGGAGGGGAAGCCGCAGCCACCACCGGCTCCACAGTGAGATCCGAAAAAGAAGAACCGGCCCGCAGTTGGACAACTGCGGGCCGGTTCTTTGTTTCTGTGCGGGTCTTACTGCCTGCCCAGGTGAGCGGGCTACTTGGCCAGCTTGTGCGTCAGCGCCACCTCAATGGCCGCGCCCACGATGCCGGCGTCGTTCTTCAGCTCGGCGGGAACGATCGGGGTCCGCAGCGACATGTGGGGCAGGTACTCGTCCGCGCGCTTGGAGATGCCGCCGCCGACGATGAACAGCTCGGGGGAGAAGAGGAACTCCACGTGCGAGAAGTAGCGCTGCAGCAGCACGCTGTACTCGGTCCAGCTCAGGCCGTCGCGTTCGCGGGCGACGGCGGAGGCCTTGCTCTCGGCGTCGAAACCGTCGATCTCCAGGTGGCCGAGCTCGGCGTTGGGGACCAGCTTGCCGTTGAAGATGAACGCGGAGCCGATGCCGGTGCCCAGGGTGATCACCAGGACGGTGCCGTCGACGCCCTTGCCGGCACCGTAGCGGGCCTCGGCGAGGCCGGCGGCGTCGGCGTCGTTGATGACCTCCACCGGGCGGCCCAGCTTGGCGGTGAGCAGCGCGTCGATGTCCAGGTTCAGCCACGCGTGGTCGACGTTGGCGGCGGAGTGGACCACGCCGTGCTGGATGATGCCCGGGAAGGTCACGCCGACGGGGCTGTCGGCGTCCGGGGCGTCGGGGCGCTTGGACAGCTCGGCCACCACCTGGGCGACGACGTCGGCCACGGCCTCCGGCGTCGAGGGCTGCGGGGTGGGGACCCGGAGCCGGTCGCCCACCAGCTTGCCCTTCTTCAAGTCGACGATGCCGCCCTTGATACCGGTGCCGCCGATATCAATGCCGATCAGCGGGGCGTTCTTCTTCGACTTGTCGTCCTTCTTGGCCAATGTGTGTCCGTTCGTGGCTGGGGGCAGGGGCTGGGGACGCGCGCTGCGCGGCTCGTGCTGAAAGGTGGTGCGGGGACTGCGGGTCAGGGGAGGGTGAGGACCTCGGCGCCGGAGTCGGTCACCAGCAGCGTGTGTTCGAACTGCGCGGTGCGTTTCCGGTCGCGGGTCACCACGGTCCAGTCGTCGGCCCACATGTCCCACTCGATGGTGCCGAGGGTGAGCATGGGTTCGATGGTAAAGACCATACCCGGCTCGATCACGGTGTTGTAGGCGGGCGCGGCGTCATAGTGCGGGATGATCAGGCCGGTGTGGAATGCCTCGCCCACGCCGTGGCCGGTGAAGTCGCGTACTACGCCGTAACCGAAGCGCTTGGCGTAGGAGGCGATGGTCCGGCCGATCACGTTGATCTCCCGTCCCGGGGCCACCGCGCGGATTGCCCGGCGCAGCGACTCCTCGGTGCGTTCCACCAGCAGCCGGGACTCCTCGTCGACGTCGCCCACCAGGAAGGTGTGGTTGGTGTCGCCGTGGACGCCGCCGATGAACGCGGTGATGTCGATGTTCAGGATGTCGCCGTCCTGGACCACGGTGCTGTCCGGGATGCCGTGGCAGATGACCTCGTTCAGCGAGGAACACAGCGACTTCGGGAAGCCCCGGTAGCCCAGCGTGGAGGGGTAGGCCTTGTGGTCAAGGAGGAACTCGTGGCCCACCCGGTCCAGTTCGTCCGTGGTGACGCCAGGTTCGATGTGCTTGCCCACCTCGACGATCGCCTGGGCGGCGATTTTCGAGGCAACGCGGATCTTCTCGATGGTCTCCGCGGACTTCACCTCGGACCCGGTGAATTTCGCCGGCGCGGGCTTCCCCACGTACTCCGGACGCGGAATCGACGCCGGCACGGCACGCTGCGGGCTGATCGTGCCCGGGACAAGGGTGCCAATGGGTGCAGTCGAGGTGAGGGAAGGCATAGATTGATTCTATAAGCAGTGGCCTAAGCCGAAAAAAATGCAGCCGCCCGGCACGTGCAGAAGGAGATCCGATGGCCGAGTATTGGTACAACGTCAACACCCACGAGATCGAGGAGGACGCGATGTCGGACTGGAGCCAGCTCATCGGCCCGTACAAGACCCGCGAGGAAGCCGAACACGCCCTCGAGAAGGTCAAGGCACGCAACGAGGCGTGGGACAAGGGCGACGACGACTAAACAGCCACCCCGGGCGCGCTCCGGCGCCCGTCGGCGGCTCCGGCCAGGGCCGGGACACCGTTCGCATTACCATCCATCCATATCCGGGTGCCGGTACGACCGGTACCGCTAGGAGGTTCATCATGGCCGAACTCTCTCCGGAATACGCGGGACAGTGGCGCTTCGACCCAACCCACACGCGGATCGGGTTCTCCACCCGGCACGCGATGGTCACCAAGGTCCGCGGGGCCTTCAACGACTTCGACGGCGTGATCACCGTCGATCCCGTGAACCCGGAACGCTCCTCGGTGGAACTGACCGTCAAGGTGGCGAGCATCGACACCCGCAACGCGGACCGGGACCAGCACCTGCGCACCAACGACTTCTTCGACGCCCCCACCTACCCGGAAATCACCTTCAAGAGCAGCCGGGTGGACCAGGTGGACGAGGGCCACTTCATCGTCATCGGCGACGTGACCATCCGCGGGGTGACCAAGGAGATCTCCATCCCGCTGGACTTCATCGGCGTCGAGCGGGACCCCATGGGTAACCTCCGGGCCGGCTTCGAGGGATCGCGGCGGATCGACCGGCAGGACTTCGGGCTGAAGTGGAACACCGCCCTGGACTCCGGCGGCGTCCTGGTCTCGGACAAGATCACCCTCGAGTTCGAGGTCTCCGCCATCAAGGTCGAGGACGCCTCCTAAGGCCCAGTCAGCCTAGGGCGCAGCCCGCCTAAAAGGAATGCTCGGGGCCCGGGAACTGCCCGGAACGGACGTCGTCGCCATAGGCGCGGGCGGCGTCCGTCAGGGTGGTCCGGAGGTCCGCGTACTGCTTGACAAATTTGGCCATCTTCCCGCCGCGCAGCCCCGCCATGTCCTGCCAGACCAGCACCTGGCCGGTGGTGGCGTTGCCGGCCCCGATGCCGATGGTGGGGACATCGAGGGCGGCGTCGACGGCGGCCGCCGTCGTGGCCGGGACCATCTCCATCAGCACGCAGAACGCCCCGGCGTCGGCCAGGGCCACCGCATCCTCGATCAGGCGCGAGGCGTCGTCGCCCCGGCCCTGCACCCTGTAGCCGCCCAGGGCGTGCTCGCTCTGCGGCGTGAAGCCGATGTGGGCCATGACCGGGATGCCGGCCTGGACCATGGCGCGCACGGTGTCCGCGTAGAACGCCCCGCCTTCCATCTTGACCGCGTGCGCCAGACCCTCCTTGAGGAAGCGCACGCCGGTCGCGACGGCCTGCTCGGCCGAGACCTCGTAACTGCCGAACGGCAGGTCCGCCACCACCAGGGCGCGGCGGGCGGAGCGGGTCACGGCCCGGCACAGCGGCAACAGCTCATCGACGGTCACCGGCAGGCTGGTCTCGTTGCCGAAGACGTTGTTGGAGGCCGAATCCCCGACCAGCAGCACCTCGATGCCGGCGTCGTCGAAGATCTCCGCGCTGTACTGGTCATAGGCGGTAAGCATGGCGAAGCGTTCGCCCTTCTCCTTCGCCTGGCGCAGGTGGTGGGTGCGGATCCGCCCGGCGGGCTTCGCGGCGGCCGGCGCCGCCTGCGCGGGGCCGGCGCCGTAGGGGGCGGGAAGTTCTGCGGACATGCCGGAATCGGGGCTGGTGCTGGGGGCCATGGAATGAGCGTAGTGCGATACCGGGGGTCCTAGCTACCGGAGGGGCCGGCGTGACCTGCTCCGGAGCGCCGTCCGGGACGCCGTCCGGGACGCTCCCGGGTGGCCGGACCAGGGTGTTGTGTTAACGCTGGGTTACGCGCCCGGGCCGGGCCAGCAATCGGCGGTAATGATTAGTAGAGTGAACCGTGAGCAGCTGCGGGCGCCGCCGCCGGCCATGGGCCGGCGCGCGCCGAGGCACGGACGAAGACCCGGAAAGAGGCACTATGGACCGCCAGCAAGAGTTTGTCCTGCGGACGATCGAGGAGCGCGACGTGCGGTTCGTGCGTTTGTGGTTCACCGACGTCGTCGGCTCGCTCAAGTCCGTGGCGCTGGCGCCTGCCGAAGTCGAGGGCGCCTTCGAGGAAGGCCTGGGCTTCGACGGCTCCTCGATCGAGGGCCTGGCCCGCGTGTTCGAATCCGACATGCTGGCCCAGCCGGACCCCTCCACCTTCCAGATCCTGCCCTGGCGCGGTGAGACCGAGGCGACCTCGCGGATGTTCTGCGACATCCTCACCCCCGACGGCGAGCCGTCCGCCGCGGACCCGCGGAATGTCCTCAAGCGCAACCTGGCCAAGGCCGCGGACATGGGCTTCACCTGCTACACCCACCCGGAGATCGAGTTCTACCTGCTGAAGTCTCAGCAGCCCGGCCCGGACGGCGCCCCGGTTCCCGTGGACGAGGGCGGTTACTTCGACCACGTCCCCGGCGGCGTGGCCCAGGACTTCCGCCGCACCGCGGTGACCATGCTCGAATCCGTGGGCATCTCGGTGGAGTTCAGCCACCACGAGGCCGGCCCCGGCCAGAACGAGATCGACCTGCGCTACGCCGACGCGCTGCAGACCGCGGACAACATCATGACCTTCCGCACCGTGATCAAGGAGGTCGCGCTGCAGCAGGGCACGTACGCCACCTTCATGCCCAAGCCGTTCACCGCGCACCCGGGCTCCGGCATGCACACCCACTTCTCGCTCTTCGAGGGCGACACCAACGCGTTCTACGAGGCCGGGGCCGAGTTCCAGCTCTCCGAGACCGCGCGCCAGTTCATCGCCGGCATCCTCAAGCACGCCCCCGAGTTCACCGCCGTCACCAACCAGTTCGTGAACTCCTACAAGCGGCTCTGGGGCGGGGGAGAGGCGCCCAGCTACCTCAGCTGGGGCCACAACAACCGCTCCGCCCTGGTCCGGGTGCCGCTGTACAAGCCGGGCAAGGGCCAGTCCGCGCGGATCGAATACCGTGGCATCGACTCCGCCGCGAACCCGTACCTGGCCTACGCCGTGCTGCTGGGCGCCGGGCTGAAGGGCATCGAGGAGGGCTACCAGCTGCCGGCCGCGGCCGAGGACGACATCTGGTCGCTGAGCTCGGCCGAGCGCCGCGCCATGGGCCATGACCCGCTGCCGGCCAGCCTGCACGACGCGATCCGGACCATGGAGGATTCGGAGCTGATGCCGCAGATCCTCGGCGAGCAGGTCTTCGAACACTTCCTGCGCAACAAGCGCGCCGAGTGGCAGGACTACCGGCTCCAGGTCACGCCCTACGAGCTGCAGCGCAACCTGGCGATCCTCTAGGGGAGTCCGGTGAGCCTGGCTCGGCGCCTGATCGCCGCGGGGTTCGACGACCTCGACCGCGGCGAACGCTTCCTGGCCGCCCCCGAACTCGAGGGGCTGGACCGGGAGGCGCTGTTCGCCGGGCTCCGGCTCGCCGCCAACCCGGACACCGCCCTGCTGTCCCTGGTCCGGCTGATCGAGAAGAACCCGGACCTGCGCCGGCTCGCCGCGGATCCGGAGCGCAGCGAGCCGCTTTACCGGGTGCTCGGCGCGTCCGAGGCGCTGGGGGAGTTCCTGCTCCGCCACCCGGGGCACCTGGCCGCGTTCGACGCGCCCGTCAGCCCCGAACCGGTCCCGGCGGACCCCGCCGCGCTGCGCACCCGGCTGCTGCAGTCCGTCCGCGCCGACCCGAAGGCCGCGCGACCCGTCGCCGGGCTGACCGGCCAGGACGGCTACGCCGCGCTCCGGACCGCGTACCGCCGCGGCGTCGTGGACCTGGCCATCAAGGACCTCTGCGCGGCTGACCCGCTGGATTACCTGCCCGCCGTCGGCGCCGAACTGGCGGACCTCGCCGCCGCCGCCATCGAGGCGGCCCTCGCCGTCTCCCGGGCCGAGGCGGCGGAGCAGTTCGGGGCGGATGACGTCGCCGCCGTCGGGCTCGCCGTGATCGGCATGGGCAAGTGCGGCGCCCGCGAACTGAACTACATCTCCGACGTGGACGTTATCTACGTGATCGACGGCGGCCCGCTGGAGGACGCCCGCGCCGCCACGATCGGCACCGCCCTCGCCTCCGGCCTCTCCCGCGCCATCATGTCCACCGGCAAGGAACCCGGCCTCTGGGAGGTCGACGCGAACCTGCGGCCCGAGGGGAAGTCCGGGCCGCTGGTGCGCACCCTGCCCTCGCACGAGAGCTACTACGCGCGCTGGGCCGAGAGCTGGGAGTTCCAGGCGCTGCTGAAGGCCCGGGCCATCGCCGGCGACGCAGACCTCGGCGCCCGCTACGAGGCCGCCGTCGCGCCGCTGATCTGGTCCTCCGCCGGCCGTGAGGGCTTCGTCGAATCCGTGCGGTCCATGCGCCGGCGCGTCACCGAGCACATCCCGTCCGACGAGGAGCAGCGGCAGCTCAAGCTGGGCCGCGGCGGCCTGCGCGACGTGGAATTCACCGTCCAGCTGCTGCAGCTGGTGCACGGGAAGTCCGACGAGTCGCTGCGCTGCCGGGACACCACCGCCGCGATCGCCGCGCTGTCGGCCGGTGGCTACATCGGCCGCACCGACGCCGCGGAATTCGACCGCGACTACCGCTACCTGCGGCTTCTGGAGCACCGGATCCAGCTCTTCCAGCTGCGCCGCACCCACCTCATGCCGGTCAAGGAGGCCTCGCTGCGGTCCCTGGCCAAGGCGGTCCTGGGCTCCCTCTCCGACGACCGTCCGCACCCGGACGCGCTCCTGGACGACTGGCGCAAGACCAAACGCTCGGTCCGGGAACTGCACGACCGGATCTTCTACCGGCCGCTGCTGAACACGGCCGCCGCCCTCAGCACCGAGGAGGCCCGGCTGACCCCGGAGGCCGCGCAGGGCCGGCTCGCGGCGCTGGGCTATCTGGACCCGCCCGGCGCCATGCGGCACATCGAGGCGCTGACCGCGGGGGTGAGCCGCCGCGCCGCGCTGCAGCGCCAGCTGCTGCCGATCCTGCTGGGCTGGCTCGCCGAGGGCGTGGACCCCGACGGCGGCCTGCTGGCCTTCCGCCGCGTCAGCGAGGCCCTGGGCACCACGCACTGGTACCTCGGGCTGCTGCGGGATTCGACGGCGGCCGCCGAGCGGCTCTGCCATGTGCTCTCCAACTCCCGGCTGATCGCGGACCTGCTGGAGGTCTCGCCCGAATCGGTGGCCTGGCTCGGCTCTGACAAGGACCTGGTGCCGCTCAGCTACGAGGCGCAGTGGCTTGAAATCACCTCGAAGATGTCCCGCCACTCGGACCCGGAGAGCGCCATGCGGCTGATCAGGCTGATCCGCCGCCGGGAGATCCTCCGAATCGCCATCGCGGACAGCGCCGGGCTGTTGGACCAGGACCAGGTGGGTGCCGCCCTGGCGGACACGGATCGGGCCGCGGTCCTCGGCGCCCTGCGCGTGGCCGAGACCGTCGTCGCCGCGGGCGAACCGCTGAAGACCCGGGTGCTGGTGGTGGCCATGGGGCGGCAGGGCGGCCGGGAGATCGGTTACGGCTCGGACGCGGACGTCATGTACGTCCACCGCGGCCTGCCCGGCGTCTCCGAGGAGGAGGCGCAGCAGCAGGCGGCCCGGATCGTGGGCAAGCTCTCCAGCCTGCTGACCCAGCCGCTGAAGCCCGCCGTGCTGGCCGAGCGGGTCCTCATGGTCGACGCCGACCTGCGCCCCGAGGGCAAGAACGGGCCCATGGTCCGGTCGCTGGAGTCCTACGCGGAGTATTACCGGCGCTGGTCCCTGGTCTGGGAGGCGCAGGCCCTGCTCCGGGCCCGCCCGATGGCCGGCGACGACGACCTCGCCGCGGACTTCATCGCCCTGATCGACCCGATCCGCTACCCCGAGTCCCTCGCCGAGCAGGACGTCCGGGAGGTCCGCCGGATCAAGGCCCGGGTGGAGTCCGAACGGCTGCCCCGAGGCGCGGATCCCGCCCGGCACCTGAAGCTGGGCCGCGGCGGCCTCAGCGACGTCGAGTGGCTCGCCCAGCTGCTGCAGCTGCGGCACGCAGGGAGGCACCCGGAACTGCGGACCACCTCCACCGTGCAGGCCCTCGAGGCGGCCGCGGAACTCGAATTGCTGGAGGCCGGGGAAGTAGTGCTGCTGCTGCGTGCCTGGCGGCTGGCCAGCAGGATCCGCTCCGCCAACGTCATCTGGACCGGCCGCGCCTCGGACCTCCTGCCCTCCTCCCGCCGCGACCTTGAGGCCGTGGCGCGCTGGTGCGGCTACGGCCAAGGCAACGCGGCCGCACTTGAGGAGGACTACCTCCGGCTGAGCCGCCGCGCCCGTGCCGTCTTCGAGCGCGTTTTTTACGGCCAGTAGCCGCCCGTGACCCCTGTGCGGCGCCCTCCCGTGCCGCCGGAGGCCAAATGCGGGTAGCCTCGAGGGGTACTTTGCCGGTCCCACGGGCCGTCACCCGCACTTACCTAGGGGTTGTTCTACCTTGCCCAGACTCCAGCAGGCCGGGTCCTCCCGGCCGCGGACGGCCACCCTCCTCGGGGCGTTGCTCGCGTTCGCCGCACTGATCCTCGGGGCCCCCGGCGCGGCCGCGGCGCACGCCCAGGGCGCCTCCGCGGCCGCCCCCGCGGCTACTGTCGCCGCACAGCCGGGAACCGCGCCGTCGAGCGTTGCCGGGAAGACCTACGTCATCGGGACGGACACCACGTTCGCCCCGTTCGAGTTCCGCGACGCCGGCGGCGACCTCACCGGCATCGACATGGACATCATCCGGACGATCGCCAAGAACCAGGGCTTCTCGGTCGAGATCAAGTCCCTCGGCTTCAACGCCGCGCTGCAGGCGCTCTCCTCCAACCAGGTGGACGGCGTGATCGCCGGCATGTCCATCACGGAGCCGCGCAAGCAGATCTACGACTTCTCGGACCCCTACTTCGAATCCGGCGTCCAGATGGCGGTGGCCAAGAACAACACCGATATCAAGGGCTACGAGGACCTCAGGGGCAAGACCGTCACCGCCAAGACCGGCAGCGAGGGCGAGACCTTCGCCAAGTCGATCGCCGGCAAGTACGGCTTCACGGTCAAGTCCCTGGACCAGTCCGCCACCATGTACGAACTCGTCAAGTCCGGCAACGCCGTCGCCGTCTTCGACGACTACCCGGTGCTGGCCTACGGCATCAGCCAGAACAACGGGCTGAAGTCCGTCACCGAGAAGGAAAAGGGCGGCTCCTACGGCTTCGCCGTCAACAAGGGCCGCAACCCGGAACTGCTCAAGGCCTTCAACACCGGCCTCGCCGACCTGAAGTCCAGCGGCGAGTACCAGAAGATCCTCGACAAGTACCTCAAAGACCCCACCCAGGCCACCTCCTCCAGCTTCTGGGACCTGCTCGCGAACAGCTTCCCGGCGCTGATGAAGGGCCTCGGCAACACCGTCCTGGTCACGGCGATCTCCTTCGTCCTGGCCATGCTGATCGGCCTGTTCATGGGCTTCTTCAAGATCTCCACCTCGGTCATCCTGCGCGGCATCGCCACCACGTTCGTCAACATCTTCCGCGGCACCCCGCTGCTGGTCTGGGCGTTCTTCTTCTACTTCGGCATCCCGCAGCTCACCGGACAGCCCATCGACATCTGGGTCGCCGCCGTCCTGACCCTGAGCCTGAACTCGGCGGCGTACATCACCGAGATCGTCCGCGGCTCCATCCAGTCCGTGGAGCCCGGCCAGTTGGAAGCCAGCCGGAGCCTGGGCCTGGGCTACGCAAAGTCCATGCAGAAGGTGGTGGTCCCGCAGGCCTTCAAGATCATGACCCCGTCGCTGATCAACCAGCTGATCATCATGCTCAAGGACAGCTCCCTGCTGCTGGCTATCGGCTTCGCCGAACTGCTCTACCAGGGCCAGCAGATCTACGCCGGCAACTTCCGGATCACCGAAACCCTGCTGATCGTGGCGGTGCTCTACTTCGTCGTCATCATGCTCCTGACCAGGCTGGCCAACTTCGCGGATAAGAGGTTCAACAAATGACCACGGCAGCTACCCCCGCCAGCAAGATCTCGGTCCGGGAACTGAAGAAGTCCTTCGGCAGCAATGAGGTCCTCAAAGGCATCAACGCCGAGGTGGCCGAGGGCGAGGTGGTCTGCGTGATCGGCCCCTCCGGCTCCGGCAAGTCCACGTTCCTGCGCTGCCTGAACAAGCTCGAGGACATCACCGCCGGCCACGTCACCGTGGACGGCTTCGACGTCACCGACCCGAAGGTGGACATCAACGAGGTCCGCCGGCACATCGGCATGGTCTTCCAGCACTTCAACCTGTTCCCGCACATGTCCGTGATCGAGAACATCATGCTGGCACCCGTTGAATCTAAGAAGCAGACCAAGGACGAGGCCCGCGCCAACGGCCTGAAGCTGCTGGAGCGGGTCGGGCTCGCCGAGAAGGCCGACGCCCGTCCGGCGTCGCTGTCCGGCGGCCAGAAGCAGCGTGTGGCGATCGCCCGGGCCCTGGCGATGAATCCGGACATCATGCTCTTCGACGAGGCCACCTCCGCGCTGGACCCGGAAATGGTCGGCGAGGTGCTGCAGGTCATCAAGGACCTCGCCGCGGAGGGCATGACCATGGTCCTGGTCACCCACGAGATGGGCTTCGCCCGCGAGGTGGCGGACCGGGTGCTGTTCATGGCCGACGGCGTCATCTGCGAGCAGGGTGGGCCCGAGGCCCTCTTCGGCAGCCCGCAGCAGCAGCGCACCCGGGACTTCCTCTCCAAGGTGCTCTAGGACCGTGGCACGACTCCCGGCTGCCCCGCATGTGTGGCTGATTCCTTTGAAGGACCTCGACGACGACGCCCGCGCCGTCAAGCTCGGGGAGCTGGCCGGCGTCGAACTCGGCGCCGGCCAGGACCGGTTCGTCGGCGAGCCGCTGCGGATGGCCCTGATGGGCCTGGCCGAGGAGTCGCGGCACCCGTACGTGCTGGACGTCGACGGCGCCGCGGTGGGCGCCGCGACCCTGCAGTCCGGCGCCGCCCGCTCCGCCGGCTGGGCCGACGACGATTCGGCCTGGCTGCTGCGCGGTTTCGCCATCGACCGGCGCGCCCAGGGCCGCGGCTACGGCACCGCCGCGGCCCTGGGGGCGGTCCGGGAGGCCGCCCGGCTCACCGCCGCGCTCGGCGGGACCCAGCGCGGCGTCGTCCTCTCGGTCAACGAGGCGAATCCTGCCGGGCAGGCGGCGTACCGCAGGGCCGGTTTCGAGGACTGGGGGCAGTATCTCGGGGGGAACGCCGGGCCGCAGCGGATCATGTACCGCGCATTCTGACGGCTTCGCCTTAGACTGGCGGCCATGACTGCCAACCCCGTCACCGATCCCCGTCCCGAACCGGGCCCCACCGCCGATGAGCGCACCACCCTCACCGGCTTCCTCACCTGGCACCGCCAGACACTGGAGCTCAAGTGTGCCGGCCTGGCCCCGGCCGACCTGGCCCGGGCCGCGGTGCCGCCCTCCACCCTCTCGCTTCTGGGCCTGGTGCGGCACCTGGCCAATGTCGAGCATCATTGGTTCCGGGGGATGCTGGCCGGCGGGAGTGCCCCGGCCCCGTTCGAGTCGGACGAGGACCCGGACTACGACTTCAACGGCGTGGAACCCACCGCCGAGGCCGTTGGCGAGGCCTGGGCGGCCTGGCGCGCTGCCGTGGACTTCGCTGACGCCTTCGTCGCCGCCGCGCCGGACCTGGAGGTCACCGGCAAGCACCACCGCCGGGGCGACGTCTCGCTCCGCTGGGTGCTGGTGCACATGATCGAGGAGTACGCCCGCCACAACGGCCACGCGGATCTGCTGCGCGAACAACTCGACGGCGCCACCGGCGAATAACTGCGCATTCACGAGGACGCCTTAACGAGGAAGCCTTAAAAAAGGAACGGCCCCCGCCACAAGGCGGGGGCCGTTCCTGTTCCTACCTGCGTCTTATGTCAGGGACTAGACGCCGTAGTAGAGCTCGAATTCGTACGGGTTCGGGCGCAGCGAGAGCGGACGGATCTCGTTCTCGTACTTGTACTCGATCCAGGTGTCGATCAGGTCCTGGGTGAACACGCCGCCGGCCTGCAGGAACTCGTTGTCTTCGGCCAGTGCCTCCAGGGCCTCCTCGAGGGTGCCCGGTGCTTTGGGGATGTCCTTGGCCTCCTCGGCGGGGAGCTCGTAGAGGTCCTTGTCGATCGGAGCCGGCGGTTCGATCCGGTTGCGGATGCCGTCGATGCCGGCCATCAGCTGTGCGGCGAACGCCAGGTACGGGTTGGAGGAGGGGTCCGGAGCGCGGAACTCGATGCGCTTGGCCTTCGGGTTGGAACCCGTGATCGGGATACGGATACCGGCGGAGCGGTTGCCCTGCGAGTAGACCATGTTGACCGGGGCCTCAAAGCCCTTGACCAGGCGGCGGTAGGAGTT
Organism: Arthrobacter sp. NPDC057259; assembly: GCF_042668995.1. Classification (NCBI taxonomy): domain Bacteria; kingdom Bacillati; phylum Actinomycetota; class Actinomycetes; order Micrococcales; family Micrococcaceae; genus Arthrobacter; species Arthrobacter sp. NPDC057259. The sequence continues at coordinate 125,365 of NZ_JBHUYA010000007.1, read as the reverse complement.
CACCGTCGGGTTGGTGAAGGCAAGGACGGCGGAGGCGTGCTTGAGCAGTCCGCCGATGTACCAGCGGGCGGTGTCGGACAGGCCGGCGTAGCCCTTCTCGTCGTAGAACAGCGGCTCGCCGCCGTTCCACAGCGACTGGTGGCAGTGCATGCCCGAGCCGTTGTCACCGAAGACCGGCTTCGGCATGAAGGTGACGGACTTGCCCCAGGCGTCGGCGGTGTTCTTGATGACGTACTTGAACTTCTGCAGGTCATCGGCTGCGTGGGTCAGGGTGGTGAACTTGTAGTTGATCTCGGCCTGGCCGGCGGAGCCAACCTCGTGGTGGCTGCGCTCGACCTCGAGGCCGGCCTCGTCCAGGGCGACGCACATGGCGTCGCGCAGGTCGGCCTGCTTGTCGGTGGGGGAGACCGGGAAGTAACCGCCCTTGACGGGGGTCTTGTAGCCCAGGTTGCCGCCCTCTTCCTCGCGGCCGGTGTTCCAGTGGGCTTCCTCGGAGTCGATCTTGTAGAAGCTGCCCTGCGGGGAGGACTGGTACTGGACGTTGTCGAAGACGAAGAACTCGGCCTCGGGGGCGAAGAACGCGGTGTCGGCGATGCCGGTGGAGGCCAGGTAGGCCTCGGCCTTCTCGGCTACGCCGCGCGGGTCGCGGTGGTACGGGTCACCGGTGCGGGGGTTGACGATGGAGAAGTTCAGAGCGAGGGTCTTCTCGATGCGGAAGGTGTCCACGAACGCCGTCGTGACGTCCGGGATGAGCTGCATGTCCGACTCGGCGATGCCCTGGAAGCCGCGGATCGACGAACCGTCGAAGAGCTGGCCGTTGACGAAGAAGTCCGCGTCGACGCTCTTTGCCGGGACGTTGAAGTGCTGCTGCACGCCGGGGAGGTCGGTGAAGCGGATATCGACGAATTTGATGTCTTCGTCCTTGATGAACTTGAGGACTTCGTCCGCAGTCTTGAACATCTATGCTCCTTACGCATATGAAAGGTCGGGCCCCAGGGGCCGTACGGGCCAGCGCAGTCCGACGCCGGGGACAGCGCACTGCCGTCCCCGCTCAGGATCCCGCTAACAACTGTTACCACCCTAGGGATTGGGAGTTTCCCCGCGGTGTCAGCTTTGTTTCGCGCAGGTTACAAACCGCGCTGACCCTCTAAAGCTAGCCGGTGTCCACACTGTGGCCTATCCATGTCCGCGATTTGAGCCGTTTAAGTCCACACTGTGAATGCTCCGACGGCCTGCCGGTGGCCGGTAAACTTGGCAGGTGGTAGATCGTAAAGACCTTGGCTCCTGGCTCAGCGGACCGGATACCTCCGGCATCTCCAAGTACCCGGGGGAGCGGCTGGGCCTGCCCGAATCCGGCCCCGGTTCGATGGCCCGGGCCGGCCGCCGAATCGTCGCCATCTGCATCGACTGGGGCATCGCCTTGCTGATCAGCAACTTCGCCTTCGCCGGCAATTCCTGGGCCACCCTCGCCGTGTTCGCGGTGGAGCAGGCCCTGCTGGTGGGAACCCTGGGCTACAGCATCGGCCACCGGGTGGTGAACATCCACGTCGTCCGGCTCGGCAGCGGGCCGGCCGGACCGCTTGCCGGTGCGGTCCGTGCGCTCCTGCTCTGCCTGGTGATCCCCGCCGTCATCTTCGACCCGGACCACCGCGGCCTGCACGACAAGGCCGTCAACACCATCCTGATCCGCCGCTAGCCCGGCCGGGCGGCGGTACACCGCTGGACCGCCGTCGTCGTCCTCGCTGTCGTGCCGCATGGCTCCCACTCGTCCGTTCCGCCCGGGCTCGTCGTTTCCAATCCGCGATCCCGCACCCTACCGGCGGGCCGAACCCCCGAACCGCCATCAGCGCCAGCCCCCACCGGCCGCGAACCAGCACTTAAACGCAGGACGCCCCGGTTCCTGGCCAATGGCCTGGACCGGGGCGTCCGGTGGGCTGCGGTGCTTAGCGGCCGCGTGCTGCCTTGCGGTCCGGGCGCGCCTTGTATGGGTCGATGCCCTTGGGGATCGGCAGGCGGTTGCCGAGCGAGGAGATGCGCTTGGAGACGGTGCTGACCTCGGTTTTGGTGAGCTCGTTCTTCATCTTGCCCATCTTGCGGGCGACCTGGCTGATGGGGGTCTGGCCCTCGCCGCGGCCGCTTTCGATCACGTGGATGGTCACGTTCGGCAGGATGCGGGCCAGGCGCTTGCGTTCGCCGTCGATCAGCGGCTTGACGCGGTGGCTGGGGCCCTCGCTGACCAGCACGACGCCGGGCCGGCCGATGGCGCGGAAGACGGCGTCCTGGGTGCGGGGGTTGACGGCCACGGGCTGGTCTTCGGTGATCCAGCCGCGGCGGAGCGTTCCCAGCGCCGCGCCGGAGGCGCCGGGCTGGTTCTCGATCTGGGCGAAGGCGGCGCGCTCGGCGCGGCGGGACAACACCAGGGTGGCGGCGAGGACACCGAGCACGATGCCGATGATCAGGCCCGTGATCCAGTTCTCCAGCAGGAAACCGACCAGCAGGGCAACCGCGACGGTGCCGAGGAACGCCAGCAGGATCAGCCACGTCACCATCGGGTCGTGGCGCCGGGTCATCTGGAAGACGTCCTTGATCTGCTTCAGCCGGCTCGGCTTCTTGACCTTGGCTTCCTTGGTCTTACGGGAAAAAAGGCCACGCTTCGGCGCTTCGGCTGAAGAGGTGGACGTGCTGGAGTCGGAGGAATTCGCCATAATGCCTTAATTCTACGTGATGCACGGCTCAGGGCCGGACGCCGGATCTCTCCGGCGCCGGCCCTGGCTGGCAGTGCGGTGCGGGTGGTTCAGGAGTGTGCCGCGAGCAGCGAGCTGGCTTCCTGGCGGGTGCTTCCGGAGCTCTCGATGTGCGCGAGTTCGGCCGGGATTTCCCAGCCCTTCTTGCGCATCGCGGTGGCCCAGAGGCGGCCGGCGCGGTAGGAGGAGCGGACCAGCGGGCCGGACATGACGCCGAGGAAGCCGATCTCGTCCGCTTCCTGCTGCAGTTCCACGAACTCCTGCGGCTTGACCCAGCGGTCCACCGGGAGGTGGCGCTCGGACGGGCGCAGGTACTGGGTAATGGTGATCAGGTCGCAGCCGGCCTCGTGCAGGTCGCGGAGCGCCTCTGAGATTTCCTCGCGGGTTTCGCCCATGCCCAGGATCAAATTGGACTTGGTGACCATGCCCAGGTTGCGGCCCTGGGTGATGACGTCGAGGGAGCGCTCGTAGCGGAAGGCCGGGCGAATCCGCTTGAAGATCCGGGGGACGGTCTCGACGTTGTGGGCGAAGACCTCGGGCTTGGAGTCACAGATCGCCGCGATGTGCTCGGGCTTGCCGGAGAAGTCCGGGATCAGGAGCTCGACGCCGGTGCCGGGGTTCAGCTCGTGGATCTTGCGGACCGTCTCGGCATAGAGCCAGACACCCTCGTCGGCGAGGTCGTCGCGGGCCACGCCGGTGACGGTGGCGTAGCGCAGCTGCATTGACTGGACCGAGCGGGCCACCTTGGTGGGCTCGAACATGTCCACGGGGGAGGGCTTGCCGGTGTCGATCTGGCAGAAGTCACAGCGCCGGGTGCACTCGGAGCCGCCGATCAGGAAGGTGGCTTCCTTGTCTTCCCAGCACTCGAAGATGTTGGGGCAGCCGGCCTCTTCACAGACGGTGTGGAGGCCTTCCTTCTTCACGAGGTTCTTGAGCTGGACGAACTCCGGGCCCATCTGGACCTTGGCCTTGATCCATTCCGGCTTGCGTTCCACCGGGGTGGCCGCGTTGCGCTGCTCAATACGCAGCAGCTTGCGTCCTTCTGGTGCCAGGGTCACAGCAGGGCTCCTTCATGGGTAGCGACGAGGGCTTCTTCATTCTTGCGCAGTTCTTCGATGATCCGCGACACGAGGTCTGCCGGGGCGACGTCCCGGCCGGTTTCCTGCGCGATCGTCGTGACGCCGGCGTCGGTGATGCCGCAGGCGATGATCTGGCCGTACGGGGCCAGGTCGTTGTTGCAGTTGATCGCAAAGCCGTGCATGGTGACGCCCTCGTGGACGCGGATGCCGATCGCCGCGATCTTGCGGGCGGGTCCCTTCTCGTCCGCGTCGATCCAGACGCCCGCGCGTCCCTCGATTCGGACGGCATCGATGCCGTAGTCGGCCAGAACGGCGATCATCACGGACTCCAGGCGCTCGACGTAATCGCGGATGCCGGCGGGGTTCTTCAGCTTGATGATCGGGTAGCCCACCAGCTGGCCCGGGCCGTGCCAGGTGAGCTTGCCGCCGCGGTCCACGGGCACCACCGGGGTGCCGTCGAAGGGACGTTCGTGGTCTTCGGTGCGCTTGCCTGCGGTGTACACGGCAGCGTGTTCAAGCAGCAGGACGGTGCTGGGCGCCGTGCCGGCGAGGACCTTCGCGTGGAGTTCGCGCTGGATCTCCCAGCCGCGGGTGTAGTCGATGAAGTCCGGGGCAAGACCCAGCTGTTGGAACTCAAGAGTCATGGAATCCAGCTTAGACCTCGCCCCGTGCCCCAACCGATTCTGTGGTCAAACTCTCACGCCTGTGGATAACTTCTGCGGCGTCGCGGAAAAGCGCGTATTCATGGGCTATGGACGAATCTGCGCGCACTATTCACGGGGAGCCCGGGCGCCCCGACGTCGAGGGTTACCGGGTGGGCCGGATGCTGGGCCGCGGCAGCTCCGCCGTCGTCTGGCTCGCCACGGAGCAGGCCTCCTGCGCGAGCGTAGCGCTCAAGTGTTTCGACCGTGGCCCGTCCGGGGTCGGCGGTGTGACGGAGCCTGGTCCCGAGACGGAGGAGGCCGTCCGCCGGGAGGTGCGCATCCTCTCGGTGGTGGAGCACGCCCACCTGGTGGGGGTGCGGGACGTGGTGCGCTTCCGGGCGGGCGACGACGGCGGGACCGGGCTGGCGCTGGTGCTCGACTACGCGCCGGGCGGCTCGCTCGCGGAGCTGATCGCGGCGCGGGGCAGCCTGGGGGCGGGGGAGACCGTCACCATCCTCACCCCGGTGGCGCAGGCGTTGAGCTACCTGCACGGCAGGGGCTTCACCCACGGGGACGTCTCACCCGGGAACGTGCTCTTCACGGCGCACGGGAAGCCGCTGCTCTCGGACCTGGGCGTCGGGCGGATGATCGCCGACGCCGCCGATGCGCACCCGGCCGGGACCGGCGGCTTCCAGGACCCCACCCCTGTGGATCCCTTCCGTGCCGGGCTGCAGCCGGAGGCCGATGTCTACTCCGTCGCGGCGCTCGGCTGGTATTGCCTCACCGGTACCCCGCCACCGCCGGAGCCGCAGCGTGCCCCGCTGCCGTTGCTGGTGCCGGGCGTTCCGGCCGCCCTGACCGCTGCCCTGGAGTCGGGCCTGCGGCTCGACCGCCGGCTTCGCCCCTCCGCGTCCGACTTCGCGGCGGCCGTGTACCGCTCGGCGACGGCGGCCCCGGTGGACCTGACCGTCTCGGCCCACCCCACGGTTCTCCCGGAGCTCCTGACGCGTCGTTCCGGCCCGGCCACGCCCCGGGAACGGCGGGCGGCCCGGCGTTCCGCCGTGGTCCTGGCGCTGCTGCGCGGGACCGCCGCCGCGCGGGTGCGGCTCGGACGACGTGGTCGTGGGGATGGGGCACAGCACAGACCAGGAGGCCGTGATGAACCTGCGCGGCTCGGGACAGGAACCCGTATTGACCCGCCGCGGGTCGGTACCGGTGTCCCCGGGGAGCTGACGCGGCGGGCGGAGGTGCGGTTGCGGCGGAGCCCCGCTGTCCCCGCGGGTAAGTCACGGCGGCAGATGGGGCGGACCCGGCACCGGGCCGTGGCCCGGCGGGCCTCACTTCGCCGGGCCATCCTCATGGCACTCGTGGCGATGGCCGCCGCGGCGGTACTGGTGTTCCTGCCGGCGCTGGGCGACCCGGATTCAACCCTGCGGCAGGCGGTACAGGCGACGGCTCCCGCGGCTGCCACCGCAGACGCAGCACCCGACGGGAACCGGGATGGCATCCCGGCCGATCTGGTCCCCCAGCTCTCCGCCGCCCGGCCCGAGGAGGCGGTGCAGGGCCTGGCCCGGCTGCGCGGCCTGGCACTGCGGACCGGAAACCAAGCCCTGCTGGCGCGGGTCACGGAGCCAGGGTCACCCGCCGCGGCGGCCGACGCCGGGGTTGCCGCCCGGCTCGCCGCGGACGGTCACGTCCTCGACGGGTTCGAGCAGCGGCTGCTGGAGGTGCGGTCCCGGCCCCTTGGCAGCACGTGGACGGGCGGGGCAGGTGCCCTCCCGGACGACGGCGCCCGGGTCCAGCTGGCGGTCACGGTCGCGACTCCGGCCTATCGGGAGCTGGACCGGGACGGTGCGCTCGTGGCGGAGGCGGCAGCAGCCGGAGACCAGCGGCTGATTCTGGTGATGACCGCCGTCGACGGGAGGTGGCGGATCCGCGAAATCCTGCCGGCCGTCTAAGCACGCCCGCGCGGAGTCGATGTCCGGAGAGAACCGCGGCGCTATCCCGCGGCCGAGCTACTGTCCCGCGGCCACCCAGGCGGCCGCCTCGCGCACGGTGGGATGCTGCCATTCGAATCCGGCGGCTGCCAGCTCGGCCGGCTCCATCCGCTGGCTCGCCAGCAACAGTTCGTTCGCCAGCCGGCCCAGCGCCAGCCGCAACACCGGCGCCGGTGCCGGCAGCAGGGCGGGACGGTGCAGGGCATCGGCCAGCGACCGGATCAACCCGGACACGTCGGAGGCCTCGGGGGCGCAGAGGTTGACCGGGCCCTCCAACGGGGCGGTCAGCAGGAACTCGAAGGCCCCGGCAACGTCGGGCAGCGTGACCCACGGCCAGTACTGCCGGCCGTTGCCCAGCGGGCCGCCCAGGCCGGCGCGCAGCAACGGGAGGAGCTTGCCCAGGGCGCCGCCCTTGCGGCTGAGCACCACGCCGGTGCGCGGCGTGACCACCCGCACCCCGGCCGGCGCCTGGTGGGCGGCGGCCTCCCACTCGGTGCAGATGTCGGCGAGGACGCCGTGGCCGGCGGGGGAGTCCTCGCGCAGGACGGCCGATCCGGCGTCGCCGTAGAAACCGGAGGCTGACTGGCTGAGGAAGACCGGCGGCGGTGTGGCGGAGCGCCGCATCGCGGCCACCAGTGTGGTGGTGGGCTCCAGCCGGGAGGACTTCAGCTCGGCGACCCGGCGGCTGGTCCACGGACGGTCGCCGATGCCGGCTCCGGAGAGATTGACGACGGCGTCCACGCCGCGGAGTGCGGAGTCCTCCAGCCGGCCGCTGGAGGGGTCCCACTCGATTTCCGCGGCCGTCGCGGCGGACCGCCGGACCAGGCTGACGACGTCGTGGCCGCTGGTGCGCAGCCGGGTGGTGAGGGCAGTTCCGATCAGCCCGGAGGCGCCGGCGACAAGGATTCTCATGGTTCATCTCACCATGCCCGGCGCGGCAGGGAAACCTCCCCGGGGTGCGGCGCGCCGTTGACTATGATCGAACGATGACCTCTTCGAGTTACCTCCGTTTCCCGCACCTGCACGGCGATCTGGTCACCTTCGTGGCCGAGGACGACGTCTGGGTGGCCCCGCTCGAGGGCGGCCGCGCTTGGCGTGTTTCCTCGCTGCAGTTGCCGGCCCGCAACCCGCGGTTCAGCCCCGACGGCCGGCGCCTGGTGTGGACCGTGGTGCAGGGAACGGCGCCCGAGGTGGTGACGGCCGACGTCGACGGCGGCGGCTACCGCCAGCTGAGCTACTTCGGCCATAGCTCCACCCGGGTCAAGGGCTTCACGCCCGAGGGCAACGTCGTCGTCACCAGCGCCTTCCGCCAGGGCGACAGCCGCCTTACCCACGCCTACAGCCTGCCCCTGGAGGGCGGCTCCGCCGAGGAACTCCCGTACGGTCCGGTCGAGTCCCTGGCCTACGGCACCGTCGTTGGCGACGAGCGTCCCCTCGTGCTCGCCAGCGTCCTCTCCCGCGAACCCGCCTGGTGGAAGCGCTACCGGGGCGGCACAGCCGGCAAGCTCTGGATCGACGCCGACGGCAACGGCGAATTTGAACGCCTGGTCCCGGACCTCGACGGCAACCTCACCGACCCGCTCTGGGTCGGCGGCCGCATCGCGTTCCTCTCCGACCACGAGGGCTACGGCAACCTCTACTCGGTGCTCCCGGACGGTTCGGACCTGCGCCGCCACACCGACCACGAGGACTTCTACGTCCGGCACGCCGCCACCGACGGCGAGCGGGTCATCTTCGAGTCCGCCGGCGAGCTCTGGCTCCTCAGCAGCCTCGACGCGGACGCCGTCAAACTGAACATCACCCTCGGCTCCGCCGCGCAGGGCCGCCGCTCCACGCCGCTGAAGGTCGCCCGCCACCTCGGCGAGGTCATCCCGGACCGCACCGGCGACTCCAGCGCCGTCGGGTCCCACGGCACGCTGCACTGGCTGCGGCATAAGGACGGCCCCTCACGCATCCTTGAGGCCACCCCGGGGGTCCGGGCGCGGCTGCCCCGCCCCTTCGGCGAGGGAAAGATCGCCTACATCGCGGACCACGACGGGGTCGAGGCGCTTTACCTGCGCCCGATCGCCGCGCCGCTGTCAGGAAGCAGCGCGGGAAGCAGCGCCGGCAGCCGCGGAGCCACGGCACCGGCCGCCGCCCCCGCCACCCCGAACCACTCCGACGAGGACGCCTCCCCGGCGCTGCCCCGCCCCGTCTCGGCCGCCGCGCTCACCCGTGTCGGGTCCGAGGTTGCGGCGGGCCAGGTCCACGCGGCAGCCCCACAGGCCGACGACGCCAACGCCGCCACCGCGGACGCGGCCGGCGGCACCGCCGGGGCCGAAACCGCCGCCGAGGCCCGGACGGGTTCGTCCGCCGGCACCACCCGCATCGATTTCCCCCGCCCCAGCCGCCCCAGCGCCCTGGAAGCAAGCCCGGACGGCAACTGGCTGGCCGTCGGAACCTCCTTCGGCGACATCTACCTCGCGGATACCCGCACCGGCGAGCTGACCCTGCTCACCAGCATCGGCGAGGGCACCATCGAGGGCTTCACCTGGTCCCCGGACTCCGCCTGGCTGGGCTGGGCCGAACCGGTCACCTCCTTCGGCGCCCGCACCCGGCTGCGCCTCGCGCCGGTGCCGGGCTCCGCCGAAAAGAACGGTGCAGGAAAAGACAGCGCCCAGGCGATCATCGACGTCACCGACGGCCGCTTCCGGGACGACTCCCCGGTCTTCACCCCGGACGGCAAGTTCCTGGCCTTCCTCTCCAACCGCAGCTTCGACCCGGTCTACGACGGGCACTCCTTCGACCTGTCCTTCCCCAGCCCGATCAAGCCGTACCTGGTGGCCCTCGCCGCGGAGACGCCGTCCCCGTTCGGCCCCAGCGTCGCCCTGGCCGAGGCCGTGGCCGCCGGCGGCGCCACGGACGCCTCGGGCACGACAGGCCGCCCGGATGCCAAGGACTCCGACGCCGACAGTGCGGACACCGTCCCCGCGGTCACCGTCGACCCGGAGGGCCTGGCGCACCGCGTCATCAGCGTCCCTGTGCCGCAGGGCAACTACTCCCACCTCAGCGCCGCCGCCGGAGCCCTGCTCTGGCTGGACCACGAACTGGCCGGCGTGACCGGCGACGGCCGCGCCAGCCTCGAGGACAAGAACGCGGCCCCCAGCCTGGTCCGCTTCGACCTGGCCAAGCGCCGCTGTACCACCATCGTCGAGGCCCTCGACAGCTACCGGCTCACAGGCGACGGCGAGAAGGTGGTCCTGATCCAGGACAAGCAGGTCCGCGTCAGCCCGGCCCGCACCAAGGCCGACGAGGAGTCCGGCCAGCTGGTCAAGGTGGACCTGAACCGGATCCGGGTGCGCCTGGACCCGGTCAGCGTCTGGGGCCAGGCCTTCGACGAGTCCTGGCGGCTGCAGCGCGACTTCTTCTGGACCGAGGACATGGCCGGCCAGGACTGGAACTCCGTCCACGCCCGGTACCGCCCGATCGTGGACCGCCTCGGCTCCCACGACGACCTCGTGGACCTGCTCTGGGAGATGAACGGCGAACTCGGCACCTCCCACGCCTACGTCCGGCCCGCGCTCGTCACCGAGAACGGCAGCAACGGACAGGGCCGGCTCGGCGCCGACTTCACCGCCACCGCCGACGGATGGGAGATCACCCGGATCCTCGCAGGGGAGTCCTCCGATCCGCTGGCCACCTCGCCGCTGACCCGGCCCGGCGTCGACGCGCGCCAGGGTGACGTCCTGCTGGCCATCGACGGGATCGAACTCAGCCCGGAACTCTCGCCCTCGATGCAGCTGGCCGGCGCCGCCGGACGCGCCGTCGAACTGACGCTGCGCAACGGCCCCCGCCACGGCGAACGCGCCGGGGAGCAGCGCCGCGTCGCCGTCGTCCCCGTGAAGGATGAGGAGCGGCTGCGCTACCAGGAATGGGTCGCCGGCAACCGGCGCACGGTCCGCGAGGCATCGCAGGGGACCTTCGGCTACCTGCACATCCCGGACATGATGGCCAACGGCTGGGCGCAGCTGCACCGTGACCTGGACACCGAGACCGCCCTGGACGGCCTGATCGTGGACGTCCGGCGCAACCGTGGCGGCCACACCTCCCAGCTCGTGGCGGAGCTGATCGGCCGCAAGGTCACCGGCTGGAGCATGCCCCGCGGGGAACGCCCCCGGACCTACCCGCACCACGCACCGCGCGGGCCGGTGATCATCCTCGCCGACGAGTTCGCCGGGTCCGACGGCGACATCATCACCCAGGTCTCCAAGCTCCGCGGCATCGGCCCGGTCATCGGCACCCGGACCTGGGGCGGCGTCGTCGGGATCGACAACCGGTTCTCGCTGGCGGACGGCACCGGCGTCACCCAGCCGCGGTACGCCAACTGGTTCGCCGGGGGAGTCGGCTGGGGCGTTGAGAACTACGGCGTCGACCCGGACATCGAGGTGACGTTCCCGCCGCACGCGTACGCCGCCGGCAGCGACCCGCAGCTCGAATACGGCATCGGTGCGCTCAAGGAAATGATCCAGGAGCTGCCCACGGACCGGCCGCCGCTGCGCGAGGGCTACCGCAACGTCCGCCCGGCCCCGCTGCCGCCCCGCCGGCAGGGCTAGCGCCGCAGGGCTGGCGCCGGCCGGGACTTTCCCGCCGCGGCCGGCAGCCTGCAGCGGCCGGCAGCCCGCGCGCACGGCAAAGGCCCCCGCCCACCGGGAAACCGGAGGGCGGGGGCCTTTATGTCGGCGCTTCAGGCTACGCGGCCAGGGTGGCGTCGAGGGTGATGGTGATCCCGGTCAGCGCGGCGGAGACGGGGCAGCCGGTCTTGGCTTCCTCGGCGATGCGCTGGAAGTCCTCCTGGGAGAGACCCGGGACCTTGGCGTTCAGGGTGAGGTGGCTGCCGGTGATGCCGGTGCCCGGCTCGAACGTGACATCGGCCTTGGTGTTGACCTCGTCCGGGGTGTGGCCGGCCTGCGCGAGGGCGTGGCTGAAGGCCATCGAGAAGCAGGCGGAATGCGCGGCGGCGATCAGTTCCTCGGGGCTGGTCTTGCCTTCGGCGGACTCGGCGCGGGCCTTCCAGGTGACATCGAAGGTGCCGAGCCCGGAGCTGTCCAGGCTGGTGTTCCCTGCCCCGGTCATCAGGTCGCCGTTCCATACAGTGTGTGCGGTGCGTGTCGTTGCCATATCCACTCCTCAGCGTCGTTGATCCAGGAGTCCGGCGTCCGGACCCTGCCGCTCTCCATCCTAGGGTTAACGATGGCGGCGGCGCACCCGGGTGGGTGCGCCGCCGCCGTCGAAGCGCGGGACTACTGCCAGATGGTGGCGATGGCGATGTTCAGCAGCGCCAGGCCGCCGACAGCGTGGGCGAGGCCCTTGCCGACGGGCTCGTCCTTCTTGTACCGGCGGCGGCCGATGAAGGCCAGTACCGCGACGACGAGCGCCACGACGAACTTGATGCCCAGCTTGGCGTAGTTGACGTCCATGTCCAGGGCCGGGATCAGGCCCATCATGGCGATGCCCGTGATCAGCTGCAGCACGGCGCCGTCGAACTGGCGCGGGTGGACGGTGGGCTTCTTCATCTGGCCGATCCAGATGCCGACGATCATGGTGGCGCCGATGATGTGGAGGAAGACCAGGATGTCGAACAAAATTTTCATGGCTTCAGTCTAACCAGAGAATTCTACGGTCCGTAGTAAGACGGCGACGGCGGCGCGGTCCGCCGGTGGTTTCCCACCGTGGCCCGCACCGCCGTCGACGTCTGGTGCTGTGTGGCCCCCGGAACCGGGGACCGCCTGCCGCTAGAGGCCCAGGTCGGCCTCGAAGGCGCCTTCCTCGAGGCGTGCCTTCAGCGTCTGCAGGAAGCGTCCCGCATCCGCGCCGTCCACCAGGCGGTGGTCGTAGGTCAGCGAGAGGTACATCATCGAGCGGATCGCGATCGAGTCGTCGCCGTTCTCGTCCGAGACCACCACGGCGCGCTTGACGATCGCACCGGTGCCCAGGATGGCGACCTGAGGCTGGTTGATGATCGGGGTGTCGAAGAGGGCGCCCACGGAACCGATGTTGGTGATGCTGAAGGTTCCACCGGAGAGCTCATCCGGGCCGATCTTGCCGTTGCGGGTGCGGTCGGCGACGTCGGCGATCTTGCCGGAGAGGCCGGCGAGGTTCAGGTTGCCGGCGTCGGAGATGACCGGAACCAGCAGGCCCTTGTCGGTGTCCACCGCGATCGCCAGGTGCTCGGCATTGTGATAGGTGATCTCCTGCTTGTCCTCGTCGTAGGACGCGTTCAGCTTCGGGTGCTGCTTCAGGGCCTCGGCGACGGCCTTGGCGATGAAGGGCAGGAAGGTCAGCTTGGAGCCGTTCTGCGCCTGGAACGAGTTCTTAGCGCGGGCACGCAGCTTGGCGACCTTGGTCATGTCGACCTCGTGCACCTGGGTCAGCTGGGTGGAGACGTCCAGGGATTCGCGCATGCGGCGGGCGATGACCTGGCGGATGCGCGGGGCCTTCTGGACGGTGCCGCGCAGCGAGGAAGCCTCGGCGGTGGGCGCCGCGGACGGGGTCTTCGCGGCAGCCGGGGCGGCGGCGGCCGGAGCGGCCTTCGCCTCGGCGGCGGCCAGGACGTCCTGTTTGCGGATGCGGCCGCCGACGCCGGTGCCGGTCAGCGAGGAGATCTCGACGCCGTGCTGGTTGGCCAGCTTGCGGACCAGGGGAGTGACGTAGCCGGATTCGCTCGAGGAGGCGGCGGGCGCCTCCTGCTTGGCGGGGGCGGCGGGAGCCGGGGCTGCGGCCGGGGCGGGAGCCTTCGGGGCTTCCTGCTTCGGAGCTTCCTGCTTCGGTGCCTCGGGAGCCGGGGCAGCGGCCGGAGCCGGGGCGGCTTCCTGCTTGGGAGCCTCCTGTTTCGGGGCCTCGGGGGCCGGAGCGGGGGCCGGGGCGGCGGCGCCGGAGCCGATGACGGCCAGGACGGAGCCGACCTCGGCGGTCTCGTCCTCGGCGACGCGGATTTCCTGCAGTGTGCCGGCAACGGGGGAGGGGATCTCGGTGTCGACCTTGTCGGTGGAGACCTCGAGCAGCGGCTCGTCGACCTCGACCGAGTCGCCGACGCTCTTGAGCCAGCGGGTGACGGTGCCTTCCGTGACGCTCTCGCCCAGGGCCGGGAGGGTGACCTCGTGGCCTTCGCCGGCGGGGGCGGCGGCCGGGGCCTCGGCAGCGGCCGGGGTCTCGTCTTCAGGGGCCGGAGCCTCGGTACCGGACGGGGTCTCGGCGGGGGCTTCCTCGGCCGGGGCGGCTTCCGCGGGAGCGGCCGGGGCGGCGTCAGCGGAGCCGGAGCCGTCGCCGATGCGCACCAGCGGGGCGCCGACCTCGGCGGTCTCGTCTTCGGCCACGAGGATTTCCTCGATCACGCCGGCGATCGGAGAGGGGATCTCGGTGTCTACTTTGTCGGTGGAGACTTCGAGCAGGGGCTCGTCCACCTCTACCCGGTCACCTACCTGCTTGAGCCAGCGGGTGACGGTTCCTTCGGTGACGCTCTCACCGAGGGCGGGCAAGTTAACGGATTCAGACATGTCGTCCCCGTTCTCCTTATTGATCTTTAGTGCGGATGATTGCTGCCTGGTTCGAGCTTAGTGCACCCGGTTTTTCGGGCCGGGTGCACTAAGCGCGGTGGTCTTGCGGTGCTGCGGTGGGGGCTGTTAGCCGTGCAGCGGCTTGCCGGCGAGGGCCAGGTGAGCCTCGCCCAGGGCCTCGTTCTGGGTCGGGTGGGCGTGCACCAGCTGGGCCACGTCCTCCGGGTAGGCTTCCCAGTTCACGATCAGCTGGGCCTCGCCGATCTGCTCGCCCATGCGGGAGCCGATCATGTGGACGCCGACGACGGGGCCGTCCTTCTGGCGGACCAGCTTGACCAGGCCGGAGGTGCCCAGGATGGAGCTTTTGCCGTTGCCGGCCAGGTTGTATTCCTGGGTCTCGATCTGGTCATCGCCGAACTTGGCCTTGGCAGCCTTCTCGGTGTAACCGACGGTCGCGATCTCCGGCTCGGAGTAGGTGACCTTGGGGATGTTTACGTCTTCGACGACGACCGGCTTGAGGCCGGCGATTTCCTCGGCGACGAAGATGCCCTGCTGGTAACCGCGGTGGGCCAGCTGGACGCCGGGGACGATGTCGCCGACGGCGTAGATGTTGCCGACGCCGGTGTGCAGGCGCTCGTTGGTGATCACGAAGCCGCGGTCGATGGTCAGGCCGGCCTCTTCGTAGCCGAGGTTGGCGGTGACCGGGCCGCGGCCGACGGCCACGAGCATGAGGTCGGCTTCGAAGGTCTTGCCGTCCACCAGGGTGACCTTGACGCCGTCGTTGTTCTGCTCGACGCCCTGGAAGAAGGTGCCGGTGGAGAACCTGATGCCGCGCTTCTTGAAGGCGCGCTCGAAGTTCTTGACGATCGTGGCGTCCTCGTTCGGGACGAGGGAGGGCAGGCCCTCGATGATGGTGACGTCCACGCCGAAGGACTTCCAGACCGAGGCGAACTCGACGCCGATGACGCCGCCGCCGAGGATGATGGCGCTCTTCGGGATGAAGTCCATGGTCAGCGCCTCGTCCGAGGTGATGACCTTGCCGCCGATCTCGAGGCCCGGCAGGGTGCGGGAGTAGGAGCCGGTGGCCAGGACGATGTTCTTGCCCTTGTACGCGGTGCCGTTGACCACGACGGTGTCGGTGCCCTGGAGCTTGCCTTCACCCTCGATGACCGTGATGGCCTTCTTGGACTTGATCAGACCCTGGAGGCCCTTGTACTTGCCGGCGATGATGCCGTCCTTGTACGAGTTGACCGTGGAGATGTCGATGCTGTCCAGGCTCACGTTGACGCCGTACTTGGCGGAGTCACGGGCGTGGTCGGCCAGTTCGGCGGAGTGCAGCAGGGCCTTGGTGGGGATGCAGCCGTTGTGCAGGCAGGTGCCGCCGAGCTTGCCCTTTTCGATGAGGCCGACGGTGAGGCCGAGCTGGACGGCGCGGAGGGCGGTGGCGTAGCCGCCGCTGCCGCCGCCGAGTACCAGGATGTCGAATTCTTGCGCAGTTGCCTGATCGGCCACTAAAACGCTCCCTCGCGTGAACGATGACGCGAGAGTACGCATCATCTGGTCTTGGAATCTGTCTGCCGTGATTATGCCAGCAGACGGCTTCCCTTTCGTGTGGAATTGCTTCCATGAAGCTGAATGCTTTGAAACTACGGTTCACCTTAGCGAACCACTAATCCATGCTCCACCTTGCCGTGGCGTTTGTGGAGCGCTTGTGTCCAGTCTCACGCGGGCCTGTGGCCGGGGTATCAGCCCCGGCCACAGGCCCGCGGAAGAGGGCTTACTTGGCGGCGAGGACGTCCTCGACGTAGGCCACCAGGGTGCGGACGGTGCAGCCGGTGCCCTGCTTGTGGTTGTAGCCGTAGGGGCTGCCGTTGTTGAAGGACGGGCCGGCGATGTCGATGTGGGCCCAGGGGATCTGCTCCCCGTCCTTGCCCTTGCCGACGAATTCCTTCAGGAACACGGCGGCGGTCATCATGCCGCCGTGGCGTTCGCCGATGTTGGCGATGTCCGCCACCTGGGAGTCCAGGCTGGGGCGCAGTTCCTCCGGCAGCGGCATCGGCCAGACCAGCTCGCCGGCGCGGTCCGCGGCGGCTTTCAGGGCGCCCGTGACGGACTCGGAGCCCATGACGCCGGCGGTGCGGTTGCCCAGGGCGATCAGCTGCGCGCCGGTGAGGGTAGCGACGTCGATGATGACGTCCGGGTGCTCCTCGCTGGCCGCGACGATGCCGTCAGCCATGACCAGGCGGCCCTCGGCGTCGGTGTTCAGCACCTCGACGGTCTTGCCGCCGAAGATGGTGAGCACGTCGGCGGGGCGCTGGGCCGCACCGGAGGGCATGTTCTCGGCGATGCAGAGCCAGGCGGTGGCCTTGACCGGCAGGCCCATCTCGGCCAGGGCCAGGACGGTGTTAAGGACGACGGCGGCGCCCGCCATGTCCGACTTCATCTCACCCATGCCCAGGTGCGGCTTGAGCGAGATGCCGCCGGTGTCGAACGTGATGCCCTTGCCCACCAGGGCAACCTTGGCGGTGGCCTTGGCCGGCGCGTACTCGACCTTGACCAGGCGCGGCTGGCGGGTGGAGCCCTTGCCGACACCCAGGATGCCGCCGAAGCCGTCCTTTTCGAGGCGCTTCTCGTCCCAGACGGTCACCTTGACCGGCAGGCCCTTGGCCAGGTCCTTGGCGGCCTCGGCGAAGGTCTCCGGGTAGAGGTGGCTCGGCGGCTGGTTGACCAGGGTGCGGGTGGCGTTGACGGCCTTGCCGATCAGCGCGGCGCGGTCCAGGGCCGGCTGCAGGAGGCCCTTGGTGGCGGCCAGGTCGGTGAGGATGCGCACGTTGCGGACCGGCTCCTTGAGCCCGTCCTTGGAGGAGCGGTGTTCGGTGTAGGCGTAGGCACCCATGGCCGCACCCTCGGCGATCGCGGCGACGGCGGCGGCGTCCGGGGCGGGCAGGGCCAGGGTCACGGTGCCCAGGCCGGCCAGCTGCCGGATGGCCGAGCCGGCGGCGCGGCGCAGGGCCTCCTCGCCCAGGGCGGTGCCGGGCGTGACCTTGCCGACGCCGGCGAGGACCAGGACCGGGGCTCCGGCCTCGGGCAGGCCGGGCAGGCGGTGTGCCTGGTCGGCGGCACCGGTGACGCCGAGGGCGGCCAGTGAGTCGGCGAGGGCCTCGGCGGCCTTGGCGGTCAACGGGTTCTCCAGCAGGACGGGGCCGTCGGTGCCCTGTCCGACGCCCACGACGAGGGCATCGGAGGGGGACTTCTTCACGTCTCCGGCGACGGCGCTCAGTTTGACTTCGGTATTCTTGACCACCAGGACAGTCCTCAATTCTCTGTGCTTCGTAAGCAGGGACTGCATGTTTGGCGCCCTGCCATGGGACCCGGGCCACCGGGAACGACGTACGTCCCGCCGGCATCACCCGGGCCGGCCCTCAGGCCAGCTTCGATCGTAGTCTCTTGCAGCGGCCGGAACCGCATTTTCTGAGACGTGGCCCACAGTGGGCGCAGGAATTAGCCCGGCGGCCGGGGCGTTGGACCTGACAAAGGACAAATGCCGCGGCGACGCGGGCCCTCCGCCCAAGGTACCGCAGCCCCGCCGGGCGCCCGCTGGGCCCGGCAGACGGCCCCGCTTGGGCCGCATGGAGGAAAGGAATACGTGATGGAACGGATAACAGGTTCCCTGCTTGATCCGGCAACGCTGTACGTCCGTGACGACGCGCTGTTCCACAGCCCCGAACTGAGGGGCCTCGATCTGCTGATGGGCTTCACCGGGTTTGCCGACGCCGGCCACGTGGTCCGGCAGATCACCACGGAACTGGTCGACAACCTGGCCGCCGAGCTGGTGGCGGAGTTCGACGCCGACCAGCTGATGGACTACCGGTCCCGCCGACCGCAGATTAGCTTCGTCGAGGACCACCTGCAGGACTACCAGGCTCCGCGGCTGTCCCTGTACCGGCTGCGCGACGGGCTGGGCAAACCCTTCCTCCTCCTCGCCGGGTTCGAGCCCGACCTGCAGTGGGAACGGTTCGCACGCGCCGTCGTCGGCATCGTGGAGGAACTCGACGTCAACCTCACAGCCTGGATCCACTCCATCCCCATGCCGGTGCCGCACACCCGCCCGGTCGGCGTCACGGTCCACGGCAACCGCCCGGACCTGATCGAGGGCATCTCCGTCTGGAAGCCCACCGTTGAGGTTCCCGCGGCCATCGGCCACATCCTGGAGCTGCGCCTCGAAGCCGCCCACCGGGACGTGGCCGGCTACGTCATCCACGTCCCGCACTACCTGGCCGAGGCCGAATACCCGAACGCCGCCGTCGCCGGCCTGGAATACCTCGGCGCCGCGACCGCGCTGATGCTCCCCACCGACCGGCTCCGCGAGGCGGGCCGGGAGGTCGGCCGCCAGATCGCCGAACAGATCGAGGCCTCCGAAGACGTCCAGCAGGTGGTGTCCCGGCTCGAGACCCGCTACGACGAGAAGGCCGAGGGTACGGTCCGCCGCTCGCTGCTTGCCGACGAGAACGACCAGCTGCCCAACGCGGACGACCTCGGCGCCGCCGTAGAGGCCTACCTGGCCCGTAAAGAACCCGGCGAATAAATAATCTTTATCCGTCGCGGGGGCATAATGGGGGAGTGACGTATCCCCGTGCCTGGCTCATCTGGATCATCGGGGTTTTCGCCTATCTGGTTGCCGTGAGCCAGCGCACCTCCTTCGGGGTCGTCGGCCTCGAAGCCACCGCCCGCTTCCACGCCAGCGCGGCCGAGATCTCCTTCTTCACCGTCCTGCAGCTGCTGGTCTATGCGGCGTTGCAGATCCCTGTGGGCATCCTGGTGGACCGTTTCGGGTCCCGGGCCATGCTCGCCGGCGGCGCCCTGCTGATGGGCCTGGGCCAGCTCCAGCTCGCCTTCGCCGACAGCATCCCCGGCGGCGTGCTGGGCCGCGTCCTGGTGGGTGCGGGGGATGCGATGACGTTTGTCTCCGTGATCCGGCTCATCCCGCTTTGGTTCGCCGCCTCCCGGGTTCCGCTGCTGACCCAGCTCACCGGCATGTCAGGCCAGCTCGGCCAGCTCTTTTCCGTGGTGCCCTTCGCCCTCATCCTGCATTCCGCCGGCTGGACGCCCGCCTTCCTGACCCTCGCCGGCATGTCCGGGCTCGCCCTGGTCCTGACCGTCGTGCTGCTCCAGGACCTGCCGCCCGGGCACCCCGCACCGGCCCCGGCCCAGGGGCTGCGCGCCACGGGGGTATCGCTCGGCGACGCCTGGCGGCAGCCGGGAACCCGGCTGGGCCTCTGGAGCCACTTCACCGTGCAGTTCAGCGGCACCGTCTTCGCGATGACGTGGGGCTACCCCTTCCTGATTTCCGCGCAGGGGCTGAACGCCGGGACGGTGTCCGCGCTGATGGCCCTCTATGTCGCCGCCGCGATCGTGGCCGGTCCGTTGATGGGGAGCTTCGTCGCGCGGCACCCGCTGCGCCGTTCCACCATGGTGCTGCTGATCTCCGGGGCCACCGCCGCCGCGTGGGCGGCGGTCCTGCTGCAGCCCGGGCGGTCGCCGCTGTGGCTGCTGGCCGTCCTGGTGGTGGTGCTGGCCGTCGGCGGCCCGGGCTCCATGATCGGCTTCGACTTCGCCCGTACCTTTAACCCGGCCCACCGGATCGGGACGGCCACCGGCATCGTGAACGTGGGTGGTTTCATCGCCGCGCTGCTGGCCATCTTCCTGATCGGGCTGGCCCTCGACTTCCAGCACGGGGCGGGGCTCTCGCCCGGCGGCCTCTACAGCCTGGACGCCTTCCGCGTGGCGCTCTGCGTGCATTTCATCCTGCTGGGCGGCGGCGCGACGGCGATCCTCATCATCCGCCGCAAGGTCCGCCGGCAGATGGCCGCACAGGGCGTGGTGGTCCCGCCGCTGCGGGACGCGATCGCCCGGCAGCGGCGCGTCGTGGCCGAACGACGGCGCGACGGCGGCACCGTCCGCTAGCTCCGCGGGCGCTGCTCCAGCTGCTTATCCACATAGCGTTGCCGACCTGCTGACCGCGTGCGGTGCCCGGGGCGAAGCTGACGGCATGACAGCTCCCGATCACCTGACAATTTCCGGTCCCGCCGACGTCCTCGGTTTCATCCCGCACTCACTGGGCTACTGGCCGGCCAGCAGCGTGGTGGCGATGACCATGCAGGGAAAGCGCCTCGGCGCCACCCTCAGGGTCGACCTCCCCGGCCCCGGCCGATTCGACAGGGCACACCTGCGCGCCTTCGCCGGGTCTGTCGCCGGCTACCTTGTGGCGGACCGGGACGCCGACGGCTCTCTCCTGGCCCTCTTCACCGCGCCGCCCGCGGAGGGCGAGGCCGCCGAACCGCGCCCCGTCAGGCACCCGGCGCCGCCGCAGCAGTCCCTGGACCGGCTGCTGCGGGAACTGGAGACCGCGCTGGCCTCCGCCGGGCTGCCAGTCCGGGACGCCTGGATCGTGGGGGAGCGGTACTGGCGGAACGCCCACTGCACGGACCCGGGCTGCTGCGCACCACCGGGCCGGCCCGTCGAGGAGATCCGCGACAGCGTCCTCAGCGCCGAGATGGTGTTCCGTGGCAGCCGGGTGGGTGCGGCGCCGGGCTCCGCCGGTCCTGCCGGATCGCCCGGATTGTCCGGGCCGGCGGGAATGGGCGGTTCGGCGGATCACAGCCGGCCGGGCCGGGACCCGGCCAGAGTGCTCGCGGTTGAGCAGGGCTTCCTCGACGGGTTCGGCACGCGCTGGCGGGACCGGCGGCAGTTCGATGCGGTCCTCGACGTCTGGGAATGCGTCCTCGACGGGCCACCGGCAACACCTGATCGGGATCTCGCGCCAAGCAGTGTTGCGGCCCGGACTGCGGACGGGATGCCGGATGATCTGGCCGGCTACCTTCGGGCCACCCTGTGCGTGGCGTCCTGGCGGGATGCGGTGCTGGTCCTGGCCGCGGCCGGACGGCGGCCGGCCGTCGCCGGAGCGGAGGACTTCGGCCTGCTGGACGACGGGCCGGGCGCCGACCCCCTGCTGCCGGACGGAATGACCCGGCCCGCAAATGCCCCGGCGGGAAGCCCCGGACCGGCCGCGCGGACCCTTCCGCCCCCGCCGGGGTATGGGGAGGTCCTCCTCGGCCTGGAGCCCGTCACTCCGGACTGGCGGCGGCTGTCGCGACTGGACGCTGTGCTGGATGTTCTCTCCACCTGCGGCGCCGGGGAGTCCCGGGCCGCAGCCCTCACCAGCCGCGGCTGGATCGAATGGTGCCGGGGCCGCGGCTCCTACGCCGCGGCACTTTACGGCGCGGCCGCCGCCGAGTACCCGGGGTACCGGCTCGCGGAGCTGCTGGGAGAGCTGGCCCGGCGCGGAACCCTCTGCGGCTGGGCGGCCAGGAAGGAGTCGGCCTGGCAGAAATTCGACCCGGACGCCGCCTAGCCCGGACGCCGGACGGGCCCCTGATTCGGAAAAGCATGAGACAATGAAGGTCGAGACCCGGTTGGGTCCGTGTATCTGGTGTGTGTAGCGAACCTTGGAAACAGGGAACATTACGGTCGCTCCGGCAGTTCTACCTAGTGGCTCTGCTGGTCCCGATTTCACCTGATGGAAAACACGGACTTGACAGGGTCATAGTGGTGTTGCCCGTATGGCGATTCCACAGACCACCGCTAGAAAGGTTTTCTGTGACCCCGTCTTCCCAGAAGAAGGACCCCGCCGACCAGGCCGTCTTGTCCCCCGAGGAGAAGAAGGCGGCGGCGAATGCCAAGCGCGCCGCCACCCGTGCAGCGAACAAGGCTGCCAAGGATGCGGCCGCCGCCGCGGGCGACGACTCCGCCGCCGACGCCAAGCCTGCGCCCAAGAAGCGCGGCCCTAAGCCCGGCGCGAAGGCCGCCGCCGAGGCCGCCAACAAGTCCCAGGACGAGGATATTGACGAAGTTGAGGTCGACGAGGACCTCGACGACGTCACGCCCGACGCCACCGAACTGACCGAGGAGGGCGAGGAGGCGGCCGGCAAGACCGCCGCAGCCCCTACCGGATCCGGCTTCGTCTACTCCGACGCGGACGACGACGACGCCCCGGTCCAGCAGGTCATGTCCGCCGGCGCCACCGCCGACCCCGTCAAGGACTACCTCAAGCAGATCGGTAAGGTCGCCCTGCTGAACGCCGAGCAGGAAGTCGACCTCGCGCTCCGCATCGAGGCCGGCCTGTTCGCCGAGGAGAAGCTCGCCGCGGACGACGGATCCATGGATCCGAAGCTCAAGCGCGAACTCGAATACATCATCCACGACGGCAAGCGCGCCAAGAACCACCTGCTGGAGGCCAACCTCCGTCTCGTGGTCTCCCTGGCCAAGCGCTACACCGGCCGCGGCATGCTGTTCCTGGACCTGATCCAGGAAGGCAACCTGGGCCTGATCCGCGCTGTCGAGAAGTTCGACTACACCAAGGGCTTCAAGTTCTCCACCTACGCCACCTGGTGGATCCGCCAGGCCATCACCCGCGCCATGGCGGACCAGGCCCGCACCATCCGAATCCCGGTGCACATGGTCGAGGTCATCAACAAGCTCGCCCGCGTCCAGCGCCAGATGCTCCAGGACCTGGGCCGCGAACCCACGCCGGAAGAGCTGGCCCTCGAGCTGGACATGACGCCGGAAAAGGTCGTCGAGGTCCAGAAGTACGGCCGCGAACCCATCTCGCTGCACACCCCGCTGGGTGAGGACGGCGACTCCGAGTTCGGCGACCTGATCGAGGACTCCGAGGCCGTCGTCCCCGCCGATGCGGTGAGCTTCACCCTGCTGCAGGAACAGCTGCACTCGGTGCTCGACACCCTCTCGGAGCGCGAGGCCGGCGTCGTCGCCATGCGCTTCGGCCTGACCGACGGCCAGCCGAAGACTTTAGACGAAATCGGCAAGGTCTACGGCGTGACCCGCGAACGCATCCGCCAGATCGAATCCAAGACCATGTCCAAGCTGCGCCACCCGTCGCGGTCGCAGGTCCTCCGGGACTACCTGGACTAAGTCCCGGCATCACCGCCGGCACTGCCGGCACGCCACAGCGGGGCCGCGTCCCTCCCGGGCCCACCAGGGGCCGGGCAGGACGCGGCCCCGCTCTCGTTGGTGCCGGGCGCACCGTGGCAGCGGTCGTCCCGCCGCGCCGGCATGTGAACGCCGGCATGTCGAACGCCGGCACGTGAACGCCGGCACAAACTACGGCACCTTAAACGACCGCACCTTAAACGACGAAGGGCCCCTCCGCAGTGGAGGGGCCCTTCGCAGTGGAGGTCTTAATCGACCGGAACCGGTTCTTTTTCGTTGAGGCGGCCCGACTCGTCGTGCCAGTCGGAGCTGAGCGGGCGAAGGTTCGGTTCAACGGCGCGTGCGTGGTGGGCGCAGAAGAGAAGCTCACCGCCGGAGGCTCCGAGGACAACGCGGACATATGCCTGAGCTCCGCAACGGTCACACCGGTCAGCGGTAGTGAGTGTGCGGTCCGCAACTGCTGTGGTCATGTTCGGCCTCCTTAGTAGATCGATACGTCTATATAACCAGCATTCGCTCCCAATCCATGGCACGGATGGGCCACTTTCGCTGTGCGCGTATCACGTCCCCGTAACGGCGTGCGCCGGGCCACATTCCGGCGGGGAGTGGCAACCAAAAGAGCGGCCCGCGGCCGACTACGCTAGGAAGAGCGTATTTTTCGCGTTTCACCGAAGGAGTTCCCCACCCGTGGCACCAAGTTCTGATTACACCGCCCGGCACCTTTCCGTGCTGGAGGGCCTGGAGGCCGTCCGCAAACGCCCCGGCATGTACATCGGATCCACGGACTCGCGGGGCCTGATGCACTGCCTTTGGGAGATCATCGACAACTCCGTCGACGAGGCCCTGGCCGGCTTCGGCCACGACATCAAGATCATCCTGCACGCGGACAACTCGGTGGAGATCCACGACGACGGCCGCGGCATCCCGATCGACGTCGAACCCAAGACCGGCCTCACCGGCGTCGAGGTCGTCTTCACCAAGCTGCACGCCGGCGGCAAGTTCGGCGGCGGCTCCTACACCGCCTCCGGCGGCCTGCACGGCGTCGGCGCCTCCGTGGTCAACGCCCTCTCTTCCCGCCTGGACGTCGAGGTGGACCGCGGCGGCAAGACCTACAAGATGTCCTTCCGCCGCGGCGAACCGGGCCGCTTCAAGGACCCCGGCACCCGCCCCGACCCGGCCGCCGTCTTCGAGCCCTTCGTCGACGGCTCCGTGCTCGACGTCGTCGGCAAGGCCAAGCGCGGCGTCACCGGCACCCGCATCCGCTACTGGGCGGACCGGCAGATCTTCACCCCGGACGCCAAGTTCTCCTACGAGGACCTCGCCGCCCGCGCCCGGCAGACCTCCTTCCTGGTGCCCGGCCTCAAACTCACCGTGCGCGACGAGCGGAAGGTTCCGGGCACGCCCGGGGAGGCCGGCCCGCACGAGGAGGTCTTCCACCACGACGGCGGCATCTCCGAATTCGTCGAATTCCTCGCCGCCGACCCGGCCGTCACCGACGTCTGGCGGCTGCACGGCGCCGGCAAGTTCAAGGAGACCGTCCCCGTTCTGGACGAGCGCGGCCACAGCCAGCTCGCCGAGGTCGAACGCGACTGCGAAGTTGATGTGGCCCTGCGCTGGGGCATCGGCTACGACAGCACGGTCCGCAGCTTCGTCAACATCATCTCCACCCCGAAGGGCGGCACCCACCAGTCCGGCTTCGAGCAGGCCCTGGTGAAGACCTTCCGTAAGGCCGTCGAGGCCAACGCCCGGAAGCTCAAGGCCGGCAACGACAAGCTGGAGAAGGACGACATCTTCGCCGGGCTCACCGCCGTGCTCACCGTCCGCCTGGCCGAACCGCAGTTCGAGGGCCAGACCAAGGAAATCCTCGGCACCTCCGCGGTCCGGGCGATCGTCGCGAAGGTGGTGGAGCGGGAAATCAACGCCAAGCTCACCTCCGCCAACCGCAACGACAAAGCCCAGTCGGCGCTGCTGCTGGAAAAGGTCGTCAGCGAGATGAAGTCCCGCATCTCGGCCCGCGTCCACAAGGAAACCCAGCGGCGCAAGAACGCCCTGGAAACCTCCTCGATGCCGACCAAGCTCGCGGACTGCCGCACGGACGACGTCGAACGCTCCGAACTGTTCATTGTCGAGGGCGACTCCGCGCTCGGCACCGCCAAACTGGCCCGCTCCTCGGACTTCCAGGCGCTGCTGCCGATCCGCGGCAAGATCCTCAACGTCCAGAAGGCGTCGGTGGGGGACATGCTCTCCAACGCCGAATGCGCCGCGCTGATCCAGGTGGTGGGCGCCGGCTCCGGCCGCAGCTTCGATATCTCGGCCGCGCGGTACGGCAAGGTCATTCTGATGACCGACGCCGACGTCGACGGCGCCCACATCCGCACGCTGCTGCTGACGCTGTTCTTCCGCTACATGCGGCCCATGATCGACGAGGGCCGCGTCTTCGCCGCCGTCCCGCCGCTGCACCGGGTGGAGGTCATCAATGCCGGCCAGAAGGCCAACGAGATGATCTACACCTACTCGGAGGCCGAGCTGCACCAGCTGCTGGGCCGGCTCGCAAAGGAGGGCAAGCGCTACAAGGAACCCATCCAGCGCTACAAGGGCCTGGGCGAGATGGACGCCGAGCAGCTCGCGGAGACGACCATGGATCCGCGGCACCGCACGCTGCGGAAGGTCCGGGTGGAGAACGCCCGCCAGGCCGAGGAGATCTTCGACCTGCTGATGGGCTCCGACGTCGCCCCGCGCAAGGACTTCATCATCGCCGGCGCCGCCAGCCTGGACCGGGAACGCATCGACGCCTAAGGCGCAAGGGTCGAAGGCGCCGCCCGCATCAGCTCAGCCGAGCAGGCCTGGCACAATCAGCAGCGCCGTCGGCGCCGCGAGCAGCAGGATGCAGGCGGCCAGCACGGCGTAGCGCAGCGCCTGCGGCAGCGGTGGCTGGGGCGAGAGCAGCCGGCTGACCCGGGTCGCCGTCGTCACCATGGCACCCGCCCCGCCGGTGGCCCCGGGCTGGGCGCTGTCCGCCTCGGAACTGCCGAAGGCCATCCGCGCCGCCGGTGCCGCGCCGGGTCCGGTGCCCGTGGCCGAGCCGCTGGCCACGATGGCGATCGCCTTGATCAGCGTGGCCTTGCTCTCGGTCTTGAGCGCGACGTCGTCGGCCAGCATCTCGATCAGTGAGTTGACCGCCTCCTGGGCCAGCCGCGTGGTCGGCAGCCAGGGCAGGGCCTGACGCCAGGCCGCGAACGCCCAGAGGAGCAGGTGGTGCCGCTGGCTGAGGTGGGCGTTCTCGTGACTGAGGACCGCCCGCAGCTCGCCGGGTTCCAGCGCCGCCATCAGGCCGTCGGAGAGGACAGTCACGGAGCGGGCGCCGCCGGGCAGGCAGTAGGCCACCGGGGAGTCGTGGCTGATCACCATGGTCCGGGCGGCCTCAGCCGACGGGGAGGCCAGCAGGGCCAGGAGCTCACGGTGCCGCCGCCGCTGCCGCTGGATCTTGTAGTACGTCAGCAGCAACGTGAAAACCAGGTGCGCGCTCAGCAGCGCGGCCGCGGACAGTGCGAAGATGTGCCAGAAGCCCAATTCGGTGGTGGGTTCGTTACGGAAGACCATGCCGGCGAGGCCGCGCAGGCCGGCAATCAGGTTGTCCCCGATGGGTTCCAGCCCGTAGACCAGCATCGCGCCAATCATCGACAGGCCACCGGCGAGGGCGATCGCCTGCCAGAGCAGCATCGCCGTCGACGGGGAGCGGGCCGGCCACTGGGCGCGCGACAGGAGGATAGGCACCGGCCAGGCCAGCGCTATCGCCAGGACCGCCAGAAAATATGAGGTCCAGAACACCGCTGTTAGCTGTGGTCCAGCAGTTTGCGCAGGGTCTCGGCCTCGGTGGGGGAGACGGAGCCGATGAAGCGGGCCAGAACGGCCTCACGGTCCGGGGCGGAGCCGAGGACCTCGTGCATCAGTTCGGCGGTGTGGTCCGCGCGGCTGGACACGGCCTGGTAGCGGTGCGGACGGGTGCCGCGTTCACGCTCCACCAGGCCCTTGCGCTCCAGCCGGGAGAGGACGGTCAGGACCGTGGTGACGGCCAGGTCCTTGCCCTCGTGGCCCTCGGTACCGCCGGGGGTGCGGGTGCTTGTGGCCAGCAGGTCGCGCAGGGTGTTGGCCGTCGCGGCCTCCTGTCCCGCCCAGAGCAGGTCCATGACTGCCCGTTCCAGTTCCCCAAGACTTGCCATTGCCTGTGTCCTTCTAAGATGCCTCCCCGCCGGCGGCTGCCGCGGGAGGTCGTTAATTACTACAGCTTTCAATTTACCGTTTTTTCGCTTGACTTTCTACATGCAGTAGAACAGGGCCCCTGGCGTGTCACCGGGGCCCCGGGCGGACCCCGGTGGCGATCCGTTGCGGCCCGGGGTGAGCCGTGCCACGCTGGGTGCGTACGGTCCGGCCAATGTTCTACACTCTGTAGAAGTAGCAATTCTACGAACTGTAGAAAACTCTCGGGAACCTAGCCAAAGGGACTGCCATGGACGCCTTGGAAATTGCACGCTGGCAATTCGGGATCACCACCGTCTATCACTTCATGATGGTGCCGCTGACGATCGGACTGGGCCTGGTGGTGGCGGTGATCCAGACCCTCTGGTACCGCACCGGCAAGCCCGAATACCTCCGCATGACCAAGTTCTGGGGCAAGCTGTTCCTGATCAACTTCATCATGGGCGTCGCCACCGGCATCGTGCAGGAATTCCAGTTCGGCATGGCCTGGAGCGAGTACAGCCGCTTTGTCGGGGACGTCTTCGGCGCCCCGCTGGCCCTCGAGGCGCTGCTGGCGTTCTTCGTCGAATCCACCTTCCTGGGCCTCTGGATCTTCGGCTGGAAGCAGCTCAAGCGCGGCGTCCACCTGGCCTGCCTCTGGATCGCCGTCATCGGCTCCGCGCTCTCGGCCTACTTCATCATCGTGGCCAACAGCTGGATGCAGCACCCGGTGGGCGTCGAGATGATCAACGGCCGCCCCGTCATGACCGACGCGTGGGCCGTGTTCACCAACAACACCGCCCTCGTGGCCGTGCCCCACACGCTCTTCGGTGCCCTCGCCGTCGCCGGCGCGTTCCTGCTCGGCATCGCCTGGTACCACCTGTGGCGTCGCCGGTATGACGGGATCGACACTATCGGGACCGACGGCAGGGTCATCCCCGGCGAGTCCTCCGTCCCGGGCCGCGACCGTGCCGACCACGCCGTCTGGATCCGCTCGCTGCGGATCGGCGCCGTCGTCGCCATGATCTCCTTCGCCGGTACAGCCGTCACCGGCGACCTGCAGGGCAAGCTGATGTTCGTCCAGCAGCCCATGAAGATGGCCGCCGCGGAGGCCGCCTGCCACGACGGGACCGGCTTCTCCATCCTCAGCGTCGGCAACGTCGGCTCCAAGAACTGCGACGACGTCGTCGCCGTCATCGAGGTGCCGGGCCTGCTCTCCTTCCTGGCCAAGGGCGACTTCAGCACCGAGGTCAAGGGCGTCAACAGCCTGCTGGAACAGTACAAGGCCGACTACGGCACCCACCTGCCGGACAGCCCCATATACGGCGACCGCGCCGGCAAGGAAATCCAGTACGTCCCCGTCATGGAGGTCACCTATTGGGGCTTCCGGATGATGATCGGCTTCGGCGGCCTCGCCGCTGCCGCTGCCGCCGCCGCGCTCTGGGCCACCCGCAAGGGCACCGTCCCGGCCTCCCGCGGCCTGATGCGCCTGGCCGTCTTCGGTATCCTCGCCCCCTTCGGCGCCAACGCCGCCGGCTGGATCTTCACCGAGATGGGGCGCCAGCCCTTCGTCGTCGCCCCCAACCCGGACGCCAGCGGCATCGACCAGGTCTTCATGTTCACCGCCGCCGCCGTCTCCCCGGGGGTGTCCGCCGGGGAACTGATCACATCGCTGGTGGTCCTGACCGCCGTCTACGCCCTCCTGCTGGTGGTGGAGGTGAAGCTGCTGGTCAAGTACGTCCGCGGCGGCGTGGTCTCCGCCATGCCGGAACTCGCGCACGTCCCGGCGGACGAGAACGAGGACAAGACGCCCCCGGGCGGCACCCCCGGAACGCCGGGAGCCGACGACGTCCTGGCCTTCGCCTACTGAACGCCCCGCCCACCACGTACTGACCCGACACTGACAGAGGACACCCAGCATGGAACTGCTCCCCACGATCTGGTTCATCGCCATTGCGGTGCTGTGGACCGGCTACCTCTTCCTCGAAGGCTTCGACCTGGGCGTCGGCATGCTGATGAAGCTCTTCGCCCGGAACAACACCGAGCGCCGCGTGCTGCTGAACACCATCGGACCTGTGTGGGACGGCAACGAGGTCTGGCTGCTGACCGCGGGCGGGGCCACCTTCGCGGCCTTCCCGCTTTGGTACGCCTCGCTCTTCTCCGCCCTTTACCTGCCGCTGCTGCTGGTGCTGGTGGCGCTGATCTTCCGGGCCGTGGCCTTCGAGTACCGCGGCAAGGTGGACACCCCGCAGTGGCGCGCCCGCTGGGACTGGGCGATCGCCCTCGGCTCCCTGGTGGCTGCCTTCGGCGTCGGCGCCGCCCTGGGCCTGACCACCACCGGCCTGCCGGTGAACGCCAACGGTGACCGCGTGGGCGGCCCCTTCGCCTGGTTCAACGCCAACGCCGTGCTCGGCGGGCTCGCCGTCGTCGGCTTCTCCCTGGTCCACGCGCTGGCGTTCCTGGCGTTGAAGACCGACGGCGAGGTCCGGCACCGGGCGCGGCAGTGGTTCGTCCGGCTGCTGCCGGTGCTCCTCCTGCCCATCGCCGGCTGGGCGGTCGTCATGCAGTTCCAGGGCGGCAAGGCCTGGACCATCGCCGCCGTGGTGGCCGCCGTCGTCGCGGCCGCCGCAGCCTGGAACTTCGCCCGCGGCGGCGCCGAGGGCAAGGCATTCCTCTCCCTGGGCGTGTTCCTGGTCCTCGGCACTGCCTCGGTGTTCGGTGCCGCGTTCCCGGTGGTGCTGCCCTCCACCCTGGATCCGGCCTTCAACCTGACCATCTCCAACGCCTCCTCCTCGGATTACACGCTGGGCCTGATGACGATCGTCGCCTGCATCGGCCTGCCGCTGGTGCTCGCCTACCAGGCCTGGACCTACTGGGTGTTCCGGCGCCGGGTCAGCAGCGCCCACATCCCGGAGGCGCACAGCTTCCTGCCCGCCATCGCCTCCCGGGCCCTGGCGCCCAAGGACTAGGCGCCGATGAGACCGCAGTTCCCCTCCGGCCCTGCCACCCGCTCCGCGCTCTACCTGCTGGGGCTCCTCGCCGCCCTGAAGGCCCTGTCCCTTGTGCTGATGGGCCAGGCGGTCGCAGGCATGCTGACGGGACTGGCCGGCCACCAGGAGGCGTGGGCCGAACAGCTGGGCTGGGGCCTGGCCGGCGTGGTGCTGAGGGCACTCGCCACGTGGGGACAGGCCGTCGCCGCGCGCCGTGCCGCGCTGGGGGTCAAGGAGGAGCTGCGCTCGCAGCTTCTGGAACGGGCCCTGCAGACGGGCACCCGCGCCGCCGGGCCGTCCGACGGCGGACTGGCGGTGCTCGCCACGCGCGGACTGGACGCGCTGGATAACTACTACACGCAGTTCCTGCCGGCGCTGGTCAACTGCGCGGCCATCCCGCTGCTGCTGGGCGCCCGGATCCTCTTCGCCGACTGGGTCAGCGCCGTGGTGATCGTCCTGACCGTGCCCCTGGTGCCGCTGTTCATGATCCTGATCGGCCGGTATACGGAGGAGCGGGTCCGGGAGGCACAGTCCACGCTGGCCCGGCTCTCCGGCCACATGCTGGAACTGGCCAAGGGCCTGCCCGTGCTGGTGGGCCTGGGCCGGGCCAGTGCCCAGCGCAAGGCCCTGGAGGACATCTCCGAGGAATACCGGACCCGGACCATGGGTACCCTGCGCACCGCGTTCCTCTCCGCCTTGGCGCTGGAACTCATCGCCACCCTGTCCGTGGCCGTCGTAGCGGTGTTCATCGGCGTCCGCCTGGTCCACGGGGAGATGGGCCTCGAGGCCGGCCTGCTGGCCCTGATCCTCGCTCCCGACTGCTACCTTCCGCTGCGCGAACTCGGCACCGCGCACCACGCCAGCGACGAGGGCCGTGCCGCGCTCGCCGACACCACCGAGGTGCTGGATGCCCCCCGGCCGGAGCCGCTGTTGCCGGCGGCCGATACTCCGGAGCGCGCTGCGGTTGTGCCGCCTGTTGTCACCGTCAGCGGGCTGCGGGTGCGCTACCCGGGCCGGGACGGCGACGCTGTCGGGCCGCTGGACTTCACCGCGCCCGCGGGACGCATCACGGCCCTCGATGGTCCCAGCGGCGCCGGCAAGAGCACCATCCTGGGCGTGCTGGCGGGCACCATCGGCGCCGATGCCGGGACGATCCTGGAAGGCCGCGTGTCCGGGTATGCGGCCGCCGACGTGGCGTGGGTGCCGCAGCACCCGGTCATGGTGGCCACTACGGTCCTGGACGAGGTGCTGCTGTACCTGAGCGGCGAGGACACGGCCCCGGACGACGCGTCCCGCGAGGCCGAGGCTAAGGCCGGGGCGCGGCGCTGCCTTGCCGCCTGTGCGGCGGAACACCTGGCCGCGAAGCACCCCGCTGAGCTGAGTCCCGGCGAGTTGCGCCGGGTGGCCGTTGCCCGCGGCCTCGCACGGATCGACGCCGGCGCCACCGTCCTGCTGCTGGATGAACCCACAGCGCACCTGGATCGGACTTCCGCCGACGCCGTCAGCGCCGCCCTCACCGGGTTGCGCGGCCGGGCTACCGTGCTGCTGGTGGCCCACGACCGGCAGACCCGCGAACTGGCGGATACCGTGGTGCGGATCGGCGCTCCCGCTTCCGACGGCGGTACGGCCGGCGGCGGTGCCGAAGCGGCATCGGCGGGCCCCGCACTGGCTGTCCCTTCAACCGTAGCCGTATCCAGCGTGGCCGTAGCCAGCACACCTCCTGCGAACCGCCTCGCAGCGCGCGCCGACCTGGCCGCCACGGGCCGCCCGGAATTCTCCGATGGCCTGAATTCCGACCGCGCGGGTCAAACGAACGCCCCCTCGGCCTCCGAAGGGACCCCCGGCGCCGTCGCACGGCTGGGGAGGTTGCTGGCACCGGTGGCCGGACGCTTCACCGCCGCCGGCGTCGTGGGCGTGCTGGCCGCGCTGTTCGCCGTCGCCCTCGCCGGCCTCTCCGGCTGGCTCATCATCCGCGCCAGCGAGCAGCCTCCCATCCTCTACCTGTTGACCGCCATCGTGGGGGTGCGCTTCTTCGGCGTGGGCCGGGCCGCGCTGCGCTACGCCGAACGGCTGCTGCTCCACGACGCCGTCTTCACCGCCCTGACCCGGCTCCGGGGCGAGCTGTGGGAGTCGCTCAGCCGCCGGGCCCTGTCACTGCGCCGCCTGCTGCAGGGTGGCAACGTCCTGGGTGCCGTCGTCGACGACGTCGACACCGTCCGGGATCTGCTGCCGAGAGTGGTGCTGCCGCCGCTGACCGCCGTCGCCGTCGCAGCCGCAGCCCTCACCGGGGTGGGGCTCCTGCTGCCGGAGGTACTCCCGGCGGTGGCCGCCGCCGCCGTTGCCAGCCTGGTGGCCGCACCGGCGCTGGCCCTTTACGCCGACCGCAGGTCCGCCAGCGCCGAGCAGCGCCTGCGCTCGGACGTGCTGCGCCGGGTGGCCGCCGCCCTGGACGCGCGCGCCGAACTCCAGGCCAACGGCGTCGGCGGTCCCGTGCTGGACGCCATCCGGCGCGATGACCGGGCAGCCACGGATGCGGTCCGGCGCTCCGCCGTTGCCGAGGGGCTGGGACACGCCCTGACGGTCCTGGCCGGCGGATCCGCCGCGCTGGGCTGCGCCGTGCTCGCCGCCCCGCAGGCCCTCGCCGGGTCCGCGCAGCCGGCCGTGGTGGCGGTGGTGGTGCTGCTCCAACTGGCGCTGATCGAACCCTATGCGGCGATGACGACGGCGGTCCGGCAGTACCCCGCGCTTCGCACCGTGCTGCGGCGGATCGGGGAGTCGGGCGTCCTGGAAGCGGCCCGGGGCACGTCCGGCGCCGGCGGTTCCGACGTCGGCCTGATGGCGCTGGCGCCGCGGCAGGACGACCGTCCCGGCCTGGCCGCCGTGGACCTGGCCGCGGCCTGGCCGGGCGGTCCGGCGGTGTTCGAAGGCCTGTCCGCGACGGCGGAACCCGGCCGCTGGCTCGCCGTCACGGGCGGATCCGGCTCCGGGAAGTCCACGCTGTTGGCCGTCCTGCTGGGGTTCCTCCCGGCCGCCGGCGGCGAACTGAGGCTGACCGGCCGCGCCGCCTGGTGCCCGCAGGAGGCCCACCTGTTCGACTCGACCATCCGCGGCAACCTCATGTTGGGATTGCCCGGGGGAACCCGCCCCGGCGACGGCGCGGCCGAGGGTGCACCTGACGGAGCGTCGGACAGCGCGGACGTTGAGCGCCGGCTGATGAGCGCGGTGGCCGCCGTGGGCCTGACGCCGCTGCTGGCCCGCATGGAGCATGGACTGGACACTCCCGTGGGCCCCGGCGGGGCCTTCCTCAGCGGCGGCGAACGCCAGCGCCTGGCCGTGGCCCGCACCCTGCTGACCGGGGCGGACATCATCCTGCTCGACGAGCCCACCGCCCACCTGGACGCGGAGGCCGGCCGCGCCCTGCTGGCCGAACTGCGGCGCGGGCTGGCGGAGCGGACGGTCGTCCTGGTCACCCACAACCCGGACGACGTCGACCCCGCCGACGCAAGGCTGGACCTGGACGACAACGCCGCTGTGCGGGAACCGGCCGGAGTGAGCGGCCGGGCCTGACGCCCGTCTCCGGCGGGGCCTGACGCCCGTCACCGGGCCGGGCCAGGTGCTCAGCCCGAGGAGGCGACCGCGAAGAGCCCTGCCACGCCGGCCAAGTACAGCACCAGGACCACCAGCGAGTCCACACCCATGCCCAGCACCCGGCGCGCCGGGCGGAACAGCAGCCCCAGCATGTAGACCAGCGTCAGCAGGATGGCCAGCGCCGTCAGATAGATATCCGAGGCGTGGGCCTGGGGGAGGACCGGCGTACCCGAGATCAGGACGGCCACTAGGAACAGCACCGGCAGGAAGGCGTTGCCGCCGAAGATGTCGCTGACCGCCAGTTGGAAGTCACCCTGCCGGACCGAGGCCAGGCCGGTGGAGATTTCCGGCAGGGAGGTGGCCAGGGCCAGGAACGTCGCGCCGAAGAGGACGCCGGACAGTCCGATCTGGCCGGCGATCGCGTCCCCGCTGCGCTCCAGCAGCACGCCGGATCCCAGCGTGGCAGCCGCCGCGACCAGGAAGATCCCCAGCGCCTTGCCGGTGCCGGTCTTATTCCGGGACGACCCGGCGTCGGACCGTCCCGACGTCTGCGACGAATTCTGCGCCGAGGCCTTCGCGTGGCCCTTGGGCGCGGACTGCCCATCGGGGGCCTGACCCTGGGCGTGCCAGGGCAGCGACTTCTGCGACCGCTGCACCAGGAGCAGGCCCAGCAGCCAGATCACGGCGATCAGCACCGCGGCCGGGGTGAGCCGGAACAGGACCAGCCCCGGAGGCATCTGGCTCCCGGCGATGACCACGCCCAGCACACCCACCACCGTGATGGCCTCGATGACCAGGGTCAGCGACGCCGCGCGGTAACTCAGCGGCTTGCCGCCCTTGGTTCCGACGACGTCGAGGACGACCAGGACCACCGTCTGGATGGCGATGCCACCGAGGATGTTGCCGACCGCCACGCCCACATTCCCGGCCAGGGCGGCGCTGACGGTAATGGCGATCTCCGGCAGGTTCGTGGCCAGCGCCAACAGGATCAACCCGCCCAGGGCCGAGCCCAGCCGAAAGCGGGCATCGAGCACATCCGTCTGTTTGGACAACTGGATGCCGGCCACCCAAATCACGGCGGCGGCCCCGGCGAAGATCAAGGCCAAGGCCCACAGCGGCAACGACTCCATCACGTGCTCCCATCCCGGCCGGAGGAACACCCGGCCACAGCTCCCACGGCCTGGCGCCGCGTAGATCGTCAGGCTACTTACTCTATGACCAGTACCCTGGGAGGGAGCCGGGAGCCGCCCACTGCTGGAGCGGACCCGAGGGGTCGGATAGCCTGACCCCATGATGAGCCATGACGACATTGACGCCGTTGACGCCCGCCAGGCTCTGGATGGCCGGCTGTCCTGGCGCCCCGCGGGGCCCGGCGACTTGGACGCCTGGGCGGCGCTGATCGCCCGGACCGCCGCCGTCGAACACCCCGTCTGGTACGAACGCCGCGAGGACCTGGCGCAGATCCTGTCCTCCCGGCAGAACCCGGCCGCCGCGAACACCATCCTTGGTTTCGACGGGCAGGGAACCGCGCGCGCCTACGGCCGGCTGACGAAGAACACCGACGGCGGGAAGGCCGTCGGGTTCGGCTGCGTGGATCCCGATTGGCAGGGCAGCGGGGTGGGCGGCGGCGTCCTGGCCTGGCTGGAGGAGCGGACCCGGCGGCGCTTTGCCGACGACGCCGAAGCAAACGTGGAACCGGCAACCCCCAGGCTCCGCCTCCACTCCGAGGAAGCACATGCCCGAGAGGCCCGGCTCTTCGAACGGCACGGCTATCGGGTGGTCCGCTACTACAACGAGATGCACCGCCCCCTGACGGACCCACTGCCCGCTTACCGCCTCGGCGGCGGGCTCGAGCTGGCCGACTTCGGTCCCGCGCTGCACGAGGAGGTGCGGCAGGCCCACAACGACGCCTTCCGCGACCACTGGGGCAGCGAACCGCGCGACGAGGAG
This sequence comes from Arthrobacter sp. NPDC057259, assembly GCF_042668995.1. Taxonomy (NCBI): domain Bacteria; kingdom Bacillati; phylum Actinomycetota; class Actinomycetes; order Micrococcales; family Micrococcaceae; genus Arthrobacter; species Arthrobacter sp. NPDC057259. The sequence goes on along the minus strand of NZ_JBHUYA010000007.1, from coordinate 89,599 downwards.
GCCTGGGGCTTTGTCGTGAACGACCCGTTGGCCCGGCCGGACCTGAGCTGCGTGGTCCTGGACGCCGACAACGGCCGGGTCGCCGGCTACCAGCTGGCCAGCCACGACCCGGACATCGCCGTCGAACGCGGCTTCACCGAGGGGTACACGGACCTGCTCGGGGTCCGCCGGGACTACCGCGGCCGGGGCATCGCCCGGGCGCTGCTGGCCGAGGCGATGCGCCGCTTCGCCGCGGCGGGCATGGACAAGGCCTCTCTCGACGTCGACTCCGAAAACCCCACCGGCGCCCTGGCGCTCTACACCGCCCTGGGCTACCGGGCCGTCAACCGCAGCATGGCCTGGGACAAGGAGCTCTGAGCCCCGCGGAGGCGTAAAATCCTAAGTGGGGGAAGGGCCTGGAAAGGGATATGACCATGCTCAAAGACCAGCCGGTCGGCGCCGTGTTGCCGGCCGCGGATATCGCCCGCGCCCGCGCTTTCTACCGCGACAAACTCGGACTCGAACCTGACAACCAGGATGCCCAGGACAACCTGCAGTACACCTGCGGCTCCGGGAGCAGATTCATGCTGTACCTCACGCCGAACGCCGGGACTGCGAAGAACACGCAGATGGGCTGGATGGTGCCGGACCTGCCGGCCGCCGTCGAGGAACTGCGCGGAAAGGGCGTGGTCTTCGAGGACTACGACTTCCCGGGCCTGAAAACCGAGAACGGCATCGCGACCCTGCCGGACGGCAACTCCGCGGCCTGGTTCCTGGACAGCGAGGGGAACATCCTGAACCTCAACTCCGGCATGTGAGCCCTGCCGGCGGGTCCTAGGACTCTGGCCGGGACGGGGAACGCCGGAGACACTCGTCGCATGTGCGCGGAAGCCCTGGTCCGGCTGGACGGCCTCACGAAGAGATTCGGCCGGAACACGGCGCTGGAGGGCGTCAGCTTCGGCATCGAACCCGGCGAGGTCTTCGGCTACCTGGGACCCAACGGCGCCGGCAAGACCACCACCATCCGGTTGCTGATGGGGCTGCTGCGCCCCACGGCCGGGACCGCGCGCGTGTTGGGCCTGGACGCCTGGCGCCAGCCGGTGGAGGCACACCGGAGGGTGGGTTACGTCCCCGGCGAACCGGCGCTCTATGACCGGCTCACCGGCCACCAGCACGTTGCTTACTGCGCCCGGCTGCGTCACCGGGACGACGCCGGGCGGGCCGCTAAGCTGGCGGCCCGCCTGGGGCTGGATCTCGGTAAACCGGCCCGCACGCTTTCCCGCGGCAACCGGCAGAAACTGGCGGTGGTGCTCGCCGTCATGTCCCGGCCGCGGCTGCTGATCCTGGACGAACCCACCAGCGGCATCGACCCGCTCGTCCAGCAGGTCTTCCACGAGATCCTGCGCGAACACACGGCCGAGGGCGGCTCCGCCCTATTCTCCTCACATGTCCTCGGCGAGGTGGAACGGGTCGCGGACCGGATCGGCGTCGTCCGGGCCGGGCGCCTGGTGGCCGTCGAACGCCTGCAGGATCTCGCGGCCCGCTCCCTGCACCGGGTGCGGGCCCGCTTCGGCGACGACGTCTCCGCCGCCGACTTCGCCGGGCTGCCCGGCGTGCGGGACATCGTGGTGGAGGAGCGGGCACTGAGCTGCAACGCACCGCAGGCGGCCCTGGACGCGCTGCTTAAGCGCATCAGCGCCCGCCGGGTGGAGGATTTCGAGTGCGCCGAGGCGCCCCTGGAGGAGACCTTCCTGACCTACTACGGCAACGGCGGAAACGGGACCGGCACCGGCACCAGGGCAGCGGCCGGCGCAGGCACAGGGGAACCCGTCGGGGCCGGCGACGACGGGGAGGACTCCCGTGCGTCCTAACGTGCTGCTGAAGACCCTCCGCGACCAGGCGCGGGGCCTCGCCGCCTGGTCCGTGTCGCTGGCCCTGATTGTGGCGATGTACGCCGCCGTCTGGCCCTCGATCCGGGGCCAGCCGTCCATGAGCGACTTCATCGACCAAATGCCCGAGGCCTTCCGCTCCATGTTCGCCACCACCGGCGCGGACATGTCCACGCCCACCGGCTACATCCAGATCGAGCTGCTGTCCTTCATGGGGCCGATCGCCGTCCTGATTTACGCCGTCGGGACCGGCGCCGGCGCGATCGGCGGCGAGGAGGACCGGCACACCATGGACCTGCTGCTGTCCAACCCGGTGGGCCGCTGGCGCGTGGTGCTGGAGAAGTTCCTCGCGATGGCGGCGGGCACCTTCCTGCTGGCGGTCGTGACCGGAGCCGCGCTGGTGCTCGAGGGCCGGCTGGTTGAGCTGGACCTGCCCGCGGACAAGGTGGCGGCCACCATGCTGCACCTGGCCCTGCTCGGCGTCGTCTTCGGCACCCTCGCGCTGGCGCTCTCGGCCGCCACCGGCCGGACCGGGCTGAGCCGCGGCATCCCCGCCGCCCTGGCGGTCCTGGCCTACATCGTGAACGCGCTGGCCCCGCTGGTGGACGTCTTCGACCGGCTGCAGAAACTCTCGCCGTTCTACCAGTACATCGACCACGACCCGCTCCGCACAGGCATCGCCTGGGACTCGGTGCTGGTCTCGGTGGCGACCATTGCGGTCCTGGCCGGGGCCGCCGTCGTCGGTTTCCGCCGCCGGGACATCCCGGCCTGAACGCCGGGCGGTCAGGCCGCGCTAGCCGGCCACGTCGTGGAGATGATGGACGACGTCGTGCAGGAAGTACTGCGAAAAGGTCAGCACGGTGAACTCCGAGCCGTTGCTGCGGGTGCCCTTCCGGCCCCAGTCGCTCTCCGGGACGCGGGCGAAGGACGCCGCGATCTCTTGGCCGCGGGCCGTCAGCTCGTCGCTCACCGTGGCCGGGTGGGCTCCGGCGTAATCCATCTCGATCGCGGTCCGGTCCTGGTCCCAGTCCTCGAAGCGGGCGTCGTCCTGGCTGAGCATGAGGTGGAGGCGCTGGTTGAAGAGCGCAAAGACGTCGCGGACGTGGCAGGCGTACTCCAGCGGCGACCAGGTGTCATTATCCGGCCGCACGGCCACGTCCGGTCGCCGGAGGACGGCCTGCCAGCGGGGCAACATGGCCGTAATGTGGTCCGGCGCCGTGGCCGGGGTCCAGGCGGAGGCGTGGAAACCGCACTCGGGGCAAGGGGTGCCGAGCACCCAGGTCCAGTCTTTTGCGTCCGGGACGATAGGCATGCCAGCAGTCTAGGGGACTCGGCCCGTCCTCCAGGTGGCTCAGAGCCACTCCCGCGACCGGGAGGGTCAGCCCTCCGCGGGCGCCGGGGCGGCGCCGGAAGGAGCCTCGGCCCCGGCCATGCTCGGCCCGATGGCGTCGACGGCCTGGGAGAGCGGGATGCCCGAACCGTCCCGGCGGCCGTGCTCCACCGGGAGGGAGCGCGCCACGCCGGCCAGCGAGGAGGCCTTGGCCGGGCCGTGCCCGGCCCAGGCCAGGAGGAGCGTGTCCTCGCCCTTCAGGAACCGGTGCGCCCGGACCCCGCCGGTGCCGCGGCCCTTGGAAGGGTATTCGGAGAGTGCTGTCACCTTCGCGGCGCCCGGGGCGGTACCCGGCAGGGCCCCCTCGGTTCCGGCGATGGTGACGACGACGGCGGCCTCGTCATCGGCGCGGGCGGTGCCGAAGTGCAGCACCCGGTCCCCGGCGGCCAGCTTGATCCCGGCCATGCCGCCGGCGGTCCGGCCCTGCGGACGGACCGCGGAGGCGCCGAAGCGGAGCAACTGGGCCTGCCGGGTGATGAAGACCAGGTCGACGTCGTCGCCGTCGGCCGCCTCAACGCCCACCACGGTGTCCTTGTCCTTGAGCGCGATGACCTCCCAGTCCTCGCGGTTCAGGGGGTAGTCCGGCTGGACGCGCTTGACCACGCCCTGCGCGGTGCCGATGGCCAGGACCCGGTCCAGCGGCGCGAAGGCCACCAGCGTCTCGCCCTTGAGCAGGGTGATGAAGTCCTTGGCGGGGACGCCGCCGGCCATGTTCGGGGTGCCGTTGGTGGGCGGCAGCACTGGCATGTCCACCACCTGCAGCCGCAGCATCCGGCCCTGCGAGGTAATGGCGGCGATCTCACCGCGGGCCGAGGTCTTCACCACGGAGCGGAAGACATCGTGCTTGGCCCGCGGTCCGGCCTCCGCCAGGCTGTCCTGGTTGGCGGTCCGGGCGATCTGGCCGGAGGCGGTGAGGATGGCCCAGCACGGGTCGTCCGCGATCTCCAGGGCCAGCGGCGCGGCCTTGCCCTTGACCGGGGCGGCGGCCGCGGCGGCCAGGGTGGGGGAGACGGCCTCGGATTCGAGCAGCACCGTCCGGCGCGGCGTGCCGTACTTCTCCGCGATCCCGCCGAGCTCGTCGGAGACCAGGCCGCGCAGCAGCTCGGGGGAGTCCAGGATGGCCTGCAGCTCGGCGATCTCGCGCCGCAGCTCGTCCTGTTCCTTCTCCAGTTCGATCCGGGAGTACTTGGTCAGCTGCCGCAGCCGCAGCTCCAGGATGTAGTTGGCCTGGATCTCGGAGAGGTCGTAGATGGACATCAGCCGGGTCCGGGCCGCGGCCGCCTCGTCCGAGGAGCGGATGATCTGGATGACCTCGTCGATGTCGACGATCGCGATCAGCAGGCCCTCCACCAGGTGCAGCCGGTCCTGCTTCTTCGCCAGCCGGAACGCGGTGCGCCGCCGGACCACGGTGATGCGGTGGGTGACGTAGACGCTGAGCAGTTCAAGCAGGCCCAGGGTCTGCGGCTGGCCGTCCACCAGGGTGACGTTGTTGATGCCGAAGGAGTCCTCCATCGGCGTGTAGCGGTACAGCTGCTGCAGCACGGCGTTGGGGTTGAAGCCGTTCTTCAGCTCGATCACCAGGCGCAGCCCGTGCTTGCGGTCGGTGAGGTCCACGATGTCGCTGATGCCCGAGAGTTTCTTGCCGTTGACGGCGTCCTTAATCTTCTCGATCACCTTTTCCGGGCCCACCATGTACGGCAGTTCGGTGACCACCAGGCCCGTGCGGCGGGCCGAGAGCTGCTCGACGTCGACCTTCGCCCGGGTCTTGAATGAGCCGCGGCCGGTGGCGTAGGCGTCCCGGATGCCGTCCAGGCCCACGATCCGGCCGCCCGTGGGCAGGTCCGGGCCGGGGACGAACTTCATCACGTCCTCCAGCGTGGCGTCCGGGTGGGCGATCAGGTGCCGCGCCGCCGCGATGACCTCGCCGAGGTTGTGCGGGGCCATGTTGGTGGCCATGCCGACGGCGATGCCGGTGGCGCCGTTGACCAGCAGGTTCGGGAACGCCGCCGGCAGCACGTCCGGCTGGGTGAGCTGGTTGTCGTAGTTCGGGACGAAGTCGACGACGTCCTCGTCCAGGTGGTCGGTCAGGGTCAGCGCCGCCGCCGCGAGCCGGGCCTCCGTGTACCGGGGCGCGGCCGGACCATCGTCGAGAGAACCGAAGTTGCCGTGCCCGTCGATCAGGGGCAGCCGCAGCGAGAAGTCCTGCGCCATGCGGACCATCGCGTCGTAGATGGCGGTGTCGCCGTGCGGGTGCAGCTTGCCCATCACCTCGCCCACCACGCGGGCGCTCTTGACGTGGCCGCGGTCCGGGCGCAGGCCCATCTCGCTCATCATGTAGAGGATGCGCCGCTGCACCGGCTTCAGGCCGTCGCGGGCGTCCGGAAGCGCCCGGGAGTAGATCACCGAGTAGGCGTACTCCAGGAAGGACCCTTCCATCTCGGAGGTGACATCGATGTCGACGATGTTCTCGTGATAATCCTGGGCTTCCCCTGCCGGGGGCGTGGTTTGGCGGCGTGCCATGGGGCTGGTGGGTCCTTCTGCGTGGTGCTCAACGGGTGCTGCGTAAGTTTATGGCTAGGCTAAGCCTATGGTGGATCAGCCCGTGGACGGCGTATATCCGGAACATTGGGAAGCCGATGTCGTGCTGCGCGACGGCGGCACGGCCCACCTGCGGCCCATCCACGCCGCCGACTCCGACGCCGTGCAGGCCTTCCACGTCGGCCAGTCGCAGAAGTCCATTTACATGCGCTTCTTCGCGTTCAAGTCCAAGCTCTCCAGCAAGGAACTCAAGCGCTTCACCGAGGTCGATTACAAGGACCGGGTGGCGCTGGTGATCACCATCGGCGGCGACATCATCGGCATCGGCCGCTACGACCGGCTCGATGACCCGGCCGAGGCGGAGGTGGCCTTCAACATCGCCGACGCCCACCAGGGCCGCGGCATCGGCTCCATCCTGCTCGAACACCTCGCCGCCGCCGCCCGGGAAAACGGCATCCGCAAGTTTAGTGCCGAGGTGCTGCCGGAGAACCGCAAGATGCTGATGGTCTTCTCCGACGCCGGCTACGACGTCAAGCGGCACTTCGACGACGGCGTCGTCAGCCTCGAATTCAACATCGACCCCACGGACAAGTCCCGCGCCGTGATGGAATCCCGCGAGCACCGCGCCGAGGCCCGCAGCATCCAGGAGCTGCTGGCCCCCGACTCCATCGCCGTGATCGGCGCCAGCCGCCGCTGGGGGACCGTGGGCTACCAGCTGCTTGAACACATCATCGAGGGCGGCTTCACCGGTCCGGTCTATGCGATCAACCCCGAGGCGCTGGAACTGGCCGGCATGCTCTCCTTCGCCCGGCTCTCCGAGGTGCCGGGCCCGGTGAAGCTCGCCATCATCGCCGTGCCCTACGACGAGGTCCCCAAGGTGGTGCAGGAGTGCGGCGAGGCCGGGGTCAAGGGCATCGTGGTGGCCACCGCCGGCTACGCCGACGACGGCGAACGCGGCCTGGCGCGGCAGCGGGAACTGGTCCGCCAGGCCCGGGCCAACGGCATGCGGGTGATCGGCCCGGCGTCGCTCGGGATCGTCAACACCAACCCCGCCGTCTCCCTCAACGCCTCGATGGCCCCCTCGCTGGCCCGCCGCGGCGGCCTGGGACTGTTCAGCCAATCCGCGGCGATCGGCGTCTCGCTCTACGCCGCGTCCAGCCGCCGCCGGGTGGGGATCTCCACCTTCCTCTCCGCCGGCAACCGCGCCGACGTCTCCGGCAACGACCTGATGCAGTACTGGGAGGACGACGCGGACACCACCGCCGTCGGCCTCTACCTCGAATCGATCGGCAACCCGCGTAAGTTCTCCCGCCTGGCCCGGCGGCTGGCGCGCACCAAACCCGTGATTGTTGCCAAGTCCGACGCGATGGGCCTGAACCTGCCGCCGGGCCACTCGGTCCGCACTACCCAGGCGCCGCCTGAAGCGCTCGATGCCATGATGCGCCAGGCCGGCGTGATCCGGGTGGGGACCATCGAGGAACTCATGGACGTCGCGCAGATCGTCTCCAGCCAGCCGCTGCCGCAAGGCCCCGGTGTGGCCGTCTTCAGCAACTCCCGGGCCCTCGGCAAGGTGGTCTCGGACAGCGCCGAGGCCGCCGGGCTCGGCGTCGAGCGGATCGTCGCCGACGTCGACCTGGACACCGGCATGTCCCGCGCCCTCCCCGCCCTGCGCCGCAGCCTGCAGGAGACGCTGACGCTGGAGAACGTGCACGCCGTCGTCGTGGCCCTGCTGCCCGCCCGGGGCCTGACCGTGGAGAAGATCGGCGCGGTGCTGGCCGAATGCTCGGCCGCCGCCGGGAAACCCGTGGTGGCCGCGTTCACCGGCATCCTGGACCCGTCTATCTACGTCGAGGGCATGGTGGGCGACGCCGGCGAGGCCCCGCCCGTGCCCTGCTACTCGAACCCGGGCGCCGCCGTCGCCGCCCTGGCCGCCGTCGTCCGCTACGCCCAGTGGAAGGTCCGGGACCAGGGCCTCTTCGTCGAACCCGAGGGCTGCGACCCCGACGCCGCGCACCACGACCTCGAAGAACTGTTGCGCCCCGTCGGCGGCGAGCAGCTGGTCCGGCTGGACCCGGCCGCCGCGGACCGGCTGCTGGGCCACTACGGCATCCACGTGCTTCCCTCGGCGGGTTTCGAGACCGACGACGACGCCGTCGCCGCGGCGGAGCGGCTCGGCTGGCCGGTGGCGATCAAGACCACCGACCCGGCGCTTCGGCACCGCCTGGACCTGGGCGGGGTGCGGCTGGACATTCAGGACGCCGACTCGTTGCGGGCCAACATCGCCCAGATGCGACGGTCCCTGCAACGTTACGGCTCGCCCTCCCTGGAGGTTCAGACCATGGCTCCGGTGGGCCAGGCGTGCACCTTCCGGGCCATCGAGGACCCGCTGCTGGGACCGGTGGTCTCCTTCGGCCTCGCCGGGGACGCTGTGAACCTGCTGGACGACTGGGCGCACCGCGTTCCGCCGCTCTCCGGCTCGGACGTGCACGACTTCATCCGCTCGCCCCGGGCCTCGCGGAAGCTCTTCGGTTACCAGGGGCTGCCCGCCGTCGACGTCGCCGCGCTGGAGGACCTCGCCGCGCGGCTGACCCGGCTCAAGGACAACCACCCGGAGATCGCCCTCGTGGAGTTCAACCCGGTCCTCGCCGGCACCGAGGGGGCGGTGATCCTCGCCGCCGACGTGCGGATCGCCAACGCCGCCCAGCGCACCGACACGGCCCGGCGCGCCATGCGGGCCTGAGGCTCAGGTGCCTGCGGTCTTGTCCACATCGGGGCGCCGCGGTTAGCAAGTGACTAGCCGATCTGTGAAAATGGAACCCATGACCTCCCAGCCCCCAGCATCCCAGCCACAGGCTTCCGTCTCCGCCCGCCACGGTGCGCCGCACGCCGGCCTGCACGACCACAGCGCGCAGGGACAGAGCCTCACGGATGCGCTGGAGCAGGCCGGCTTCTACCCGCGGCTGGTCGCCGACGTGGTGGCCGACGCCCTCGACGGCCGGGACTGCGTCTCCCACCTGGTGCACCTCGAAACCCACTTCGACCGGGCCGAGGTCCGCCGCCACATCACCGTGCTGGTGCTCACCGAGGACATGCTGGTGATCACCCACGTGGACGACCAGCAGCTGGACGAGGCCGGCGAGCAGATGGTCGCCCAGGTCTCCACCGAGTCCGTCCCGGTGGCCCAGATCCGCTCCGTGGTGCTCAGCTACATTTACGCCCAGCCGCAGGACTACAAGCCCTCGGACCCGGTCCGCGAACTCACGCTCTCCATCGCCTGGTCCGGCGGCCAGCGGCTGGACATGGGCCCGGCCAGCTGCGGGGACCCCCAGTGCGAGGCGGACCACGGCTACAGCGGCACGATCGCCCAGGAGGACATCGTCCTGCGGATCAGCGCCGAGGCGGACGGCCTCCAGGCGGTCCAGGACGCCAAGCTCTTCGCCCGCGCCCTGCGGGCCGTAAACACCGGATCCGGTGCCCCGGCCGGCCACGGCGTCTCCACCCTGCCGCCGCGCTCCCGCGCCGGCGTCTTCGCCAACCGCCTGAGCCGCGGCCATCAGCGCTGAGATGGGCGCCGACAGCACGGCCGGTTCCACGTCGGGGCCGGGTGGCCCTGCCCTGACCACCGGCCCAGCCCTGCCCTCCGGCCCGGCCCTGCCCTCGCCGCCGGCCTACGGCAGGAAGTCCATCGCCGAGGTCTTCGGCAGTGCGGCGGCCAGCATCGGCGTGCCCGGCTTCGAGAACCGGCTGTCGTTGCCCCCGGCGCGGCGGGTGTGCGTGGTCCTGGCCGACGGCCTGGGCCGGCAGCTGCTGAAGCAGCGCGCCGCCCACACGCCGTTCCTGCGCTCGGTGCTCCAGTCCGGGCAGGGTGAGGTCCCCGCCGGCATCGATGCAGCCTTCCCGTCCACCACCGCGGCGTCGCTGGCCAGCTTCGGCACCGGCCGGTCCGCCGGGCAGCACGGCATGGTGGGCTACGACGTCGTTGACCCGGACCAGGACCGCGTGGTCAACATGCTCAGCAACTGGGACGACGGCGTCGATCCGCGACGCTGGCAGCCGCTGCCCACCGTCTTCGAACGCGCCGCGGAGCACGCCGACGTCAGCACCGTCGCCCTGCCCCGCTTCAGCGACTCCGCCATGACCCAGGCGGCCCTGCGCGGAGGGCGGTTCATCGCCGGAACCACCGCGCACGCCCGCACCGCCGCCGCGGCCGAGGCGATGGCCGGGGCGGAGAGCGCGCTGATGTACTTCTACGTGCACGAGCTGGACAAGGCCGGCCACCGCTACGGTGCCGCGTCGTCCCAGTGGGAACACCAGCTGGAGGAGCTCGACGCGACCGTCAGCCGGCTGAACTCGACACTCCCGCCGGGGACCACCGTGCTGGTCACGGGCGACCACGGCATGGTGGATGTGCCCGAGTCCCGGCGCCTGGACTACTCCGCCGCCCCCGCCCTGATCGAGGGCGTCCGGCACACCGCAGGCGAACCCCGGATGGTCCACCTCTACCTGGAAGAGGACGCGGGGGAGGCCGGCCGCAGCCGGCTGCTGGCGGCCTGGCGGGCGCGGTTCGGCGAACGGATCTGGGCCTTCACCCGCGAGGAGGCTATTGCGGCGGGGCTGTTTGGCGACGTGCGCGACGCCGTTGGCCCCAGGATCGGCGACGTGATGATTGCCGCCCGCGACGCCCTGGCGCTCTACGACACCCGCCGGGTCCCCGCACGGGCGCTCGAGGTGGTGGGCCAACACGGATCGCTGACCAAGGCCGAACGGGAAGTCCCGCTGCTATGCTTCAGCGCCGCCGGCAAGACCGGCAGCAAGGCCCGCCGCCGCTAACAGGCCGAAGCGGGGCGGCGACAGTTCGATCACTCGGAGGCTACTCGCTGCGGGTGCCGAAAACGATGTCGTCCCAGCTGGGGACGCTGGAGCGCTTGGGTTTGGCAGGCTGGCGTTCGGGCGTCTCAGCGGCACGCTCGGCCCGCGCCTCAGACCGCGACAGTTCCGGGTTCCGGTTGCCGGCGGGGAAGATGCCGTCCGGGGTCCGGGGCTGCTCGGGGGACTCCGGCCGTGCCGCGCGCCGCGAGGTGCCGCCGCCCAGCAGTTCGTCCAGTCCGGGGCTCGACGTCGGCCCCTGGCCATTGCCGCGCACCGGGCGCAGCTGGGAGGCCGCGATGGTGATTTCCCGGGTCTCCGTGCTGACCCCGTCGTGCAGCCGCAACGCGTCGCCGGCGTCGGCGGCGTCGTGCCGCGGCGCCAGCGTCAGCCGGGAGAGCATCGAGGGCCGGGCATCGCGGCGGCGGGTGAAGGCATCAGGCCCGGGGATGGAATGCGGTTCGGCCTTGGCCGCCGCCGGAGTGGAAGGCTTCTCCGGCTCCGCGGTCGTGTCGGCGTCGCCGGTGGCGTCCGCGCCGCCGCCATTGGACGCGTGAAGGTCGGCGTCATCGGCGGTACCGGCGTCGGACCCGGTGTCGGTGTCACTGTCACTGTCGGAGGCATCGCCAGGGGCGGGAACCTCGGAGGGCCGGGGGTGGGCCGCCGGGACGCCCTGGCTCAGCATGAGTGCCAGCGCGTCATCAGCGTCCTCGTCCACCCCGATCCGGTGCCCGCGGCGGGAGCGGAGCATGTCCAGCAGCCCGTCGTTGTCCCGGTCCTGGCGGGTGTCCCCGGGCAGTGACCTGTCGGCGGGCACGATGCTGAGCTGGGCCGTCGCCGTGCGCGCGGCGGCCTCGGCATCGGTCTCGAAGTCGAAGGGCCGGTCGGAAACGGCCGAGAGCCGGCGGGACGGGACCGGCCCGTCCATTGGCTCGAGTTCGCTGAGCTGCTGCGCCCAGCGGTTGGCGTTCTGCAGGGACTTCAGCGCCGGGCTGAACGTCCACGTGGCGGGCGGTTCCTCACCGATGGCGGTGTGGCCGCCGGCCGGCAGCGAAAACGCCGCCACCACGTTCCACAGGCCGTCGGGGCGCCGCCAGGAATCCCACTCCACGGTCTCCGGAGCGACGCCGTAGGCGCGCAGCCGGTGGCTGACCATTTCCTCCAGGGTGGCGGGCTGGTCGCCGAAGTGGGAGCGGTAACCCTCGTGGCCCGCGGTGGGGGACGCAACCTCGATCCGGCGCGCCTGCTGGGCGACGTATTCGCGCTCGGCCAGCACCGGACCTTCATAGCGCTCAACCTTGGCCAGCGGCAGGCCGGAGAGCTCGGCGACCTCCGCGGCCGTCGCGCCGCTGCGGATCCGGGCCTGGATGTCCCGCGGGGACATGGCAATGGGCTCCGGCGCCGGGCCCGGGGCAGTCTTCGAGGGCCGGTTCACGGCAGCCCGAAGCGTTTCATCGATCGGCAGCTGGAACATCTCGCCGCCGGCGCCACTGAACAGGAGATGCTCTCCATCGTCGTGGACGCCTACAAGCCGTAGATCCTGCATACAAATCCTCCACCCTGGCATTGCTAACACTCGAAACTCTGCCACTGCCGGGGACCAAAAGCGGTGAAGAGGGAGGGCGCGCCGCGAATTTCCGGCATTTTCCGCCCTTCGAAGGCGCCGCCGGCGGGCATTGGGTGAACGCCCGGGCCATCACGTCCCGACGGCGTCCGCCGGACTCTGGCGCGCTGAACCCGGGTAGGCAAGAATGACCCGACGCCGGGCACAAAAAACATCCGCCCGGCGTTGACGCCGGTGAACCGGATCCGGACCGGACGGGGAGAGCACCAGCCCGGCGGACGGCGACGGCGACAACCCCAACAAGTGCGGAGTGTGAGCGAAAAGTAATGGCGACAGACTACGACGCGCCGCGGAAGAGCGAAGAGGACCTCAACGAGGACTCGATCGAGGAACTGAAGTCCCGGCGGACCGAGAAGCCCTCCGCGGTGGTGGACGAGGACGAGACCGATCTGGCCGAGGGGTACGAGCTCCCCGGCGCTGACCTTTCCGGCGAGGAGCTGCTGGTCCGGGTGATGCCCGCCCAGGCCGACGAATTCACCTGCGCGTCCTGTTTCCTGGTCCGGCACCGCTCCCAGATCGCCCGGGAAAAGGACGGCCTGAAGTACTGCGTGGAGTGCGAGGGCTGAGGCGGGCCCGCGAAGCGCCCCGGCGGCGGATTAGCGGTTAAGACGTCAGCGGTTCAGCGGCCCAGGGGCCTTAGCGCTTGAGCGCGGCGACGAACTCGGCGGGACGGCGGGTCGAGGCCAGCCAGTACGGCGTCCGGTCCATCGGGTCGGTGATCTCGATCCGCACCACCGGATCGATCCAGCCGCGGATGCACATGAAGGCCAGCCCGTTGAGCCGGGGGCCGCGTTCCGCCGTCGCCTCCCCGCCCTCGAAGGCCTCCACGGCACCGACGAAGCGGCGCTCGATCGTCGCCCGGCCCACCCGCAGGGTCCCCGCGGTGACCTGAAGGGACGGGGTGGAGACAATCAGCAGCACGGCCAGGATCACGAAGAGCACCACCGCCGCGGTGATGCCCGCGGTCATGCTGATCGGGGCGAACACCAGGATGCCGGCCGCCGACAGTCCTGCCGCCACCAGCCAGATCCAGAAGCTCGGCCACAGCTTTTCGCTGAACAGGACGGTGGATTCGTCGGGGGTCTGGTTGGAGGCAGGCACAGCGGCGCTGGATTCGGGCATGAGGCCAGCTTTCCACTTTTCCCGGGCTATTTCACCTTGGCGGGACGTCACGGGAGGGCCCCGATGCCCGGGCGCCCAAGGCATCCTCCCGCCCGGCGCCGTGGTAGGCCGAACCTTTCCGCGGGCGTTACAGTGGGGGACTGTGACTGAAGAAACAACCCCCGCGCACGCCGTCCCTGGTCCCACCCTGGCGGTCCAGTTGAAGATGCTCGACGACGGGCTGGAACCGCCGTCGTACGCGCACCCCGGCGACGCAGGCGCGGACCTGCGCGCCCGCGAGGACGTCGTCCTGGAACCCGGCGAGCGGAAACTGGTGCCCACCGGCGTCGCCATAGCCCTTCCTGTCGGCTACGTGGCGCTGATCCACCCGCGCTCGGGCCTCGCCACCAAGCACGGACTGACCGTGGTGAACGCCCCCGGCACCGTCGACGCCGGCTACCGCGGAGAAATTGCGGTAACCCTGTTGAACACGGACCGCTCCGAGTCCATCGAGCTCCGGCGCGGCGATAGAATTGCCCAAATGGTCATCCAGCGTGTGGAGCACGCGGAGTTCGTTCCGGTCCAGGAGCTCAGCGATTCGGTCCGCGGCACCGGCGGTTTCGGTTCCACCGGCGGGTTCGGCGCGACGCAGGCCTGACCGGCCCCAGCTACACCGGGCCCGGCCCGTCAGGCCGGCACACCCGGGCCGCCCCGGACGAGCAGCGCCGGAACACAACGAAGGAGACAACCCCATGGTTTTTGGGCGTGGCAGGAAAGCCAAGCAGGAACAGCCGAGCGAGGCCGTCGAGGCCCCGGAGACCGGCGCCGACGCCGCCGCGGACACGGCCGTCCGCGGGTCCGGCCCGTACGACGTCTCGGAGATTGAGAACCAGGACGGCTACGTGGACCTCGGCGCCCTGCTGATCGCACCGCGGGAGAACCTGCAGCTGCGGCTCGAGGTCGAGGAGGCCACCCAGCGCGTCGTCGCCGTGACCATGGACCTCGAGGGCTCCAGCCTGCAGCTGCAGGCCTTCGCGGCTCCCCGGTCCGAAGGACTGTGGGACGAGATCCGCGAGCAGATCGGCCAGTCCGTCGGAAGCCAGGGCGGCCAGGTGGAGGAGATCGAGGGCCACTTCGGCATCGAACTCGTCGCGAAGCTCCCCGCCGGCGACGGCAGCGAGGGCTACCGGGTGGCCCGCTTCATCGGCGTCGACGGCCCCCGCTGGTTCCTGCGCGGTGTGCTCGGCGGCGAAGCGGCCCTGGACCGGGAAGCCTCCCGTGACCTGGAGGACCTCTTCCGCAGGATCGTGGTGGTGCGCGGAGACAACCCGATGCCGCCGCGCGACCTGCTGCAGCTGCGCCTGCCCAAGGACACCAGCGCCACGGTCCCCGGCACGGCCGGACGCCCCACCCTGGACCAGCCCGAACGCGGACCGGAGACCACCCAGATTGGGTGACGCCCCCGGAGGCCTGTCCTCCGACGCCGTCCCGGTCCGCGGCCTGCCCGAGCGCGGCCGCGTCCTCTGCCGCGGCTTCATCGAATCCGTCACCTACGCCCCCGCGGGCGAGGTCGCGGCATTCACCGCGATCATCACGGACCACGACGCCCCCGCGGCGAGGCCCCGCCGAGTCCCGGCGGACGCCGCACCGCCCACCGCCCGCCGCCGCCGTCAGGTGGCCGCGGACCGGCTCCGCGTGGTGTGGCTGGGGCGCCGCCGCATCCCGGGTGTCCACGCCGGACTGGAGCTGAAGCTGGAGGGGATGGTCACCGTCCGCGACGGCCTGCCCACCATGTTCAACCCGCGCTACGAAATCCTGTCCCGCCTGGAGGAACACTGACCATGCCCGAGAGCTCCCCGTTCCAGGACCCCCGCCCCCGCGAATCCCAGCCCGGCTCCACCCGGCCCGGCGAGGCGCAGCCCGCGGGCACCCAACCGACCGTGGCCCAGCTGGCCGAGGACTACGCCGCGAAGGCGGGCCTGCACCGCACCAGCAACGGCAACATCGACGTGCTGAAAAGCGCCGGCGGCGTCCAGGGCCTGGCGGAGAGCATCCTGCCCGGCCTGGTCTTCCTGATCGCCTTCACCGTGTCCCGTGAGCTGACCCCGGCGCTGGTGGGCGCCCTCGCCGTCGCCGCCGCCTTCACCGTCGCCCGGCTGGTCCAGCGCAAGCCGCTGACCCAGGCGCTGGCCGGCATCGCCGGCGTCGGCCTCTCCGCCTGGCTTGCCAACACCACCGGCAAGGCCGAGGACTTCTACGTCCTGGGCTTCTTCACCAACCTGGGCTACATCGTGGCGATGAGCATCTCGATCGCCGTCCGCTGGCCGATCGCCGGGCTGCTGTTCGGCTTCATCCGCAACGAGGGACTGCACTGGCGCAAGGACCCGGCCCGCGTGAAGGCGTACCGGATCGGGACCTGGGTGATCATCACCGTCCTGGCCCTGCGCCTGCTGGTCCAGGTGCCGCTGTACTACATGGGGGAGCAGGGCCTCGCCGCCCTCGCCACCACCCGGCTGCTGATGGGCGCCCCGCTGTACATCCTGGGCCTCTGGGTGGCCTGGCTCCTGACCCGGCCCGCCGCGCCGGCAGCCGACGCCGGGCATCCCGTCGAACCCATCTAGCTCGCAGCTGAGGCCGTTATGAACGCTCATAACGGCCTCAGCTGTCAGTCAGGTGGGTCGGCCCGTCGGCGGCACGCGGGCGGTCGGGGCCTTAGCCGTCGAAGCCGTCGTCCTCGATGGCGTGACTGTGCGAGGGCTGGCCGGAGCGGCCGTCGTAGTCATCGCCGGACCCGGCGGTATCCGCCACAGTGTCGCCGTCGCCGTTGCCGGATTCCGGGGCCGAGAGCAGGGCCCGCAGCTCGTCCTCGGCGGCTATGGTGGTGACGAAGAACAGCTCGTCGCCGCCGTCGATCACGTCGTCCCGGCTGGGGGTGATGGGGGCCTGGTCGCGGAGGATCGCCACGAGGGTCGCGTCCTCGGGCCATTCGATGGCGCCCACCGTTAGGCCGATCACGTGCGAATCGTGCGGCACGGTGAATTCCACCAGCGAGGATACACCCGTCTGCAGCGTCAGCAGCCGGACCAGGTCGCCGATCTCCACGGCCTCCTCTACCAGCGCCGTCATGAGCTGCGGGGTGTTGACCGCGACGTCGACGCCCCAGGAGTCATCGAACATCCAGTCGTTCTTCGGGTTATTCACCCGGCCCACCGTGCGGCCCACGCCGAATTCGGTCTTGGCCAGCAGCGAGACCACCAGGTTGACCTTGTCGTCGCCGGTGGCGGAGACGACGACGTCGGCGTCCTCCAGCCGGGCGTCCTTGAGGGTGCTCAGCTCGCAGGCGTCGCCCACCAGCCAGTGTGCGCCGCGCAGGCCGCTGCGGCCGATCACCTCCGGCTTGAGGTCGATCAGCAGGATTTCGTGTTTGTGCGAGAGCAGTTCGCGGGCAATCGAGGAACCGACGCTGCCGGCACCGACGATGACGACCTTCACTTAGGACTCCTTGGCGGGGGTTTTGGCGAGGATGTGGGCCACCTCGGAGGTGCGGTCCACGCTGAGCATGGCGTGGACGGTGTCGCCGTCCTGCAGCGACATGCCGGGCGTCGGGAGCATCCCCTCGCCGAAGCGGGTGAGGTAGGCGATGCGGATGTCCGCGGCCTTCTCGATGGCGGTCAGCGGGTGGCCGACCCAGCCGGCGTCGAGGTCCACCTCGGCCAGCACCAGCCGGCCGGAGGGATCGCGGAAGTCACCGGCGAGGTGCTGCTCGGGCAGGATCCGGCGCAGCACCTGGTCCGCGCTCCAGCGCACGGCCGCGACCGTGGGGATGCCCAGGCGCTGGTAGATCTCGGCCCGGCCCGGGTCGTAGATGCGGGCCACCACGTGCGGGACGTGGAAGGTCTCCCGGGCCACGCGGGTGGCCAGGATGTTGGAGTTGTCACCGCTGGAGACGGCGGCGAAGGCGTAGGCCTCCTCGACGCCGGCGCGCTTGAGCGTTTCGCGGTCAAAGCCGACGCCGGTGACCTTGCGGCCGGTGAAGCCGGTGCGGAGCCTCCGGAAGGCGCGGTCGTCCTGGTCGATGATGGCGACCGAGTGGCCGGCGTCCTCAAGAGTGTGCGCCAGGGTGGCACCCACCCGGCCGCAACCCATGATCACGAAGTGCGCCACATGTGCCTCCTAAAGGGTCTGTCTCACGTTGCTGCGTAAACTCTACCGGCCACCGGGGCCCGGCAGCCGCGCCCCGGCCGCCATGACATCGGGTGCGAATCAGACTAACTTTGTCTGGTGCTGACAATTTTCAATGCCGTGAAGCGGGTGCTGGTGGGGCGTCCCTTCCGCAACGACCGTCTGGCCCACACCCTGTTGCCGAAGCGGATCGCGCTTCCGATCTTCGCCTCGGACGCGCTGTCCTCGGTGGCCTACGCCCCGGACGAAATCCTGCTCACCCTGGCCCTGGCCGGCGTTAGCGCGGTGGCGTTCTCGCCGTGGGTGGGCCTGGCGGTGATGGTGGTACTGCTGACGGTGGTCGCCTCCTACCGGCAGAACGTCCACGCCTACCCCTCCGGCGGCGGCGACTACGAGATCGCCAACGAGAACCTCGGCAAATACGCCGGCCTGACCGTCGCCTCGGCCCTGCTGGTGGACTACGTCCTGACCGTGGCGGTCTCCATGTCCTCGGCCGCGGCGTACCTGACCACGGCCGTGCCCTCGCTGCACGGCCAGCAGGCCGCGATCGCCACCATCGGCGTCGTGATCCTTGCCCTGGTGAACCTGCGCGGCATCCGAGAGGCCGGCAGCGTCTTCGCCGTCCCCACCTACATCTTCATGGTCTCCATCCTCGGCATGACCGCCGTCGGCGTCTTCCAGGCCGTCACCGGCCAGCTGGGCCAGGCGCCGTCGGCCGAGTTCGAGATCGTCCCGGCGGCCGGCTTCGACGAGGGCCTGGTGGGCCTGACCGGCGCGTTCCTGCTGCTGCGGGCCTTCTCCTCCGGCGCCGCCGCCCTCACCGGCGTCGAGGCGATCAGCAACGGCGTGCCCAACTTCAAGAAGCCCAAGAGCAAGAACGCCGCCACCACGCTGCTGCTCCTCGGCGTCATCGCGGCGTCCATGCTGGCCGGCATCATCTACCTGGCCAACGCCACCAAGGTGCACATCGTGCAGGACCCTGCCAAGGAGTTCCTGCTCAACGGCCAGCCCGTGGACGAGGGCTACATCCAGAACCCGGCCATCAGCCAGATCGCGCAGACGGTCTTCGGCGCCGGCTCCATCCCGTTCTACATCGTGGTGGCCGCCACCGGTGTCATCCTCGTCTTCGCCTCCAACACGGCGTTCAACGGCTTCCCGGTGCTCGGCTCCATCCTGGCCCAGGACGGCTACCTGCCCCGCCAGCTCCGCACCCGCGGCGACCGGCTGGCCTTCAGCAACGGCGTGCTGGCCCTCGCCGCCGGTGCGCTGGTGCTGATCATCTCCTTCAACGCCGACGTCACCAAGCTGATCCAGCTCTACATCGTGGGTGTCTTCATCTCCTTCACGCTCAGCCAGCTCGGCATGATCCGGCACTGGGGCCGGGAGCTGAAGCTCGCCAAGGACCCGGCCGCGAAGCTGCGGATGCTCAAGTCGCGCACCATCAACACCATCGGCTTCGGCATGACCGGCCTGGTGCTGGTGATCGTGCTGATCACCAAGTTTGAACAGGGCGCCTGGATCGCCCTGCTGGCCATGTTCATCCTGTTCCTGATCATGTGGAGCATCCGGGCGCACTACGACAACGTGGCCAAGGAACTCGCCGTGGACGAGGACTCCTCGCCGCGGGCCCTGCCCACCCGCGTCCACGCCGTGCTGCTGGTCTCCCACGTCCGCAAGCCCGTGCTCCGCGCCCTGGCCTACGCCCGCGCGTCCCGGCCGTCCCGGCTGGACGCCATCACCGTGGACATCAGCCCGGAGGAGACCGAACAGACCCTCGCGGACTGGGAGAAGCTGGACATCCCGGTGCCCATCACGGTCCTGGCCAGCCCGTTCCGGGAAACGGTCACGCCCATCATGGAATACATCAAGAACATGCGCCGGGACTCACCCCGGGACCTGATCGTGGTGTACATCCCCGAGTACGTGGTGGGCAAGTGGTGGGAGCAGCTGGTGCACAACCAGACCGCCCTGCGGATCAAGACCCGGCTGCACTTCGAACCCGGAGTGATGGTCGCCAGCGTGCCGTGGCAGCTGAAATCGTCCGAAGAAGCCAAGAGACTGCAGGATATTCAATGAGCACCGACCCCCGGACCCCCGCCGCCACCGAACTGGTCGTCGACGTCGGCCGGGTGGCCCACGGCGGCCACGCCGTGGCCCGGCACGAGGGCCGGGTCATCTTCGTCCGGCACGGCATCCCGGGGGAGAAGGTCCGCATCAGGCTCACCGACGACGCCGAGGGTGCCAAGTTCTGGCGCGGTGACGTCATCGAGGTGCTCGAGGCCTCCGAGGACCGGGTGGAGCACTTCTGGCACGCCGCCGACGCGCGCCGCGCCTGGGCCCACGGCCACCCGCCGGTGGGTGGCGCCGAACTGGGCCACATCTCCCTGGCCCGGCAGCGCCGGCTGAAGGCCGAGGTCCTGGCCGAGCAGCTGCACCGCCTCGCGGGCATCGACGCCCACGCCCTGGCCGGCCTCCCGGGCGCCGGCCACGTCGAAGCGGTGGGGGAGGACGCGTCCTCGGCGGCGCCGGGGCTCGGCTGGCGCACCCGCACCGGCTTCGCGATGACCCCGTCCGGCCAGCTGGGCATGCATGCCTACCGCTCCGAGGCCGTTCTGGCGGTCCGCGAGATGCCGCTGGCCGTGGACGGCATCAATGACCTGCGCCTCTGGGACCAGGACCTGCAGGGCATCGAACGGATCGAGGTCGCGGCCCCGGCCAATGGCTCCCGGCCGCTGGTGCTGCTGGTTCCCGCCCCCGGCACCCGCCCGCAGCGGGTCGCCGCCATCGCGGCCCGCCTGCCGGAGAGGGTCTCCGTCGCCCGGCTGGACCCCGCCACCGGTGAGGTCACCCAGCTGCGCGGCCGTACCTGGGTGCAGGAAACCGCCGCCGGCCATGACTTCCGCGTCACCGGCGACGGTTTCTGGCAGATCCACCGCCACGCCCCGGAGACCCTGGTGGGCGCGGTCAAGGAGGCCCTGCACGACGGCGGCTACCTCGCCCCCGGCTCGGCGGTGGCCGACCTGTACGCCGGCGCCGGGCTCTTCACCGCCGCGCTGGCCGACGCCGTCGGGGTCACCGGCTCCGTGCTGTCCGTGGAAGGCTCGCCCGGCACCAGCCGGGACGCCCGCAAGAACCTGCACCACGCCCCGCAGGTGGAAATTGTCCAGGGCAAGGTCGAACGGGTGCTGCGGCAGAAGCCGCGCAGCTTCGACGCACTGATCCTGGACCCGCCCCGGGCCGGCGCCGGCAAGGCCGTGGTCAGCCAGCTCGTGGACTCCGCGCCGCGCGCCATCGCCTACGTCTCCTGCGACCCGGCGTCGTTCGCCCGCGACGTCGGCTACTTCCAGCAGCGGGGCTGGGCACTGAAGTCCCTGCGCGGGTTCGACCTCTACCCGCATACGCACCACCTGGAGACGGTGGCGTTGCTGACTCCTGGGGGCCCGGGCCACTAGGATGGGCGGAGTAGTCCGACGTCGCGCGGGCTCAGCACCCCACAAAGCGCTTGGTTAGGCTTGCCTAACTAGCTTAGGGGTCTGCGGCGCGACAAAGATGAAACAGTTGCGAGAGGAGTCCTGCGATGAGCATTGTGGACAGCTTCGGTGCAAAAGGCAAACTTAATGTAGCCGGTACCGAATACGAGATTTTCCGGTTGAACTCCGTCGAAGGCGCAGACAGCCTTCCGTTCAGCCTCAAGGTGTTGCTTGAGAACCTGTTGAGGACCGAGGACGGCGCCAACATCACGGCCGACCACGTCCGCGCCCTGGCCGGCTGGGATCCCAACGCCGAGCCCGACACTGAAATCCAGTTCACGCCGGCGCGCGTGATCATGCAGGACTTCACCGGCGTGCCCTGCGTTGTCGACCTCGCCACCATGCGTGAGGCCGTCAAGGACCTCGGCGGCGACCCCACCCGGGTCAACCCGCTGGCACCGGCCGAACTGGTCATCGACCACTCCGTGCAGATCGACGCCTTCGGCAACTCCGGCGCACTGGAGCGCAACATGGAGATCGAGTACCAGCGCAACGGCGAGCGGTACCAGTTCCTCCGGTGGGGCCAGACCGCGTTCGACGACTTCAAGGTCGTCCCGCCGGGAACCGGCATCGTGCACCAGGTCAACATCGAATACCTGGCCCGCACCGTCATGACCCGCGAGGTTGACGGCACCCTGCGCGCCTACCCGGACACCTGCGTCGGCACCGACTCCCACACCACCATGGTCAACGGCCTGGGCGTGCTCGGCTGGGGCGTCGGCGGCATCGAGGCCGAGGCGGCCATGCTGGGCCAGCCCGTCTCCATGCTGATCCCGCGCGTCGTCGGCTTCAAGCTGACCGGTTCCATCCCGGCCGGCGCCACCGCCACCGACGTGGTGCTCACCATCACCGAGATGCTGCGCCAGCACGGCGTGGTCGGCAAGTTCGTCGAGTTCTACGGCGAGGGTGTCGCGGCCGTGCCGCTGGCCAACCGCGCCACGATCGGCAACATGAGCCCCGAGTTCGGTTCCACCGCCGCGATGTTCCCGATCGACGACGTGACCCTCGACTACCTGCGCCTCACTGGCCGGGCGGACGAGAACGTCGCCCTGGTCGAGGCCTACGCCAAGGAGCAGGGCCTCTGGCACGACCCGTCCCGTGAGATCAAGTTCTCCGAGTACCTCGAGCTGGACCTGTCGACGGTTGTCCCGTCGATCTCCGGCCCGAAGCGCCCGCAGGACCGCATCATCCTCTCCGAGTCCAAGGCCCAGTTCCGTGAGGACCTGCGCAACTACGTCAAGGTTGACCTGGCCGACGGCAGCCTCGACGAAGCGATCGATGAGAGCTTCCCGGCCTCCGACGCCCCGTCATTCACCGCCAACGCCAGCCACCTCACCGAGGAGGCCCCGCACTCGCACGGACCCAAGGCCAACGGCCGCCCGTCCAAGACCGTGGCGGTCAAGACCGCCGACGGCCGCGAGTTCGAACTGGACCACGGCGCGGTGTCGATCGCCTCGATCACCTCCTGCACCAACACGTCCAACCCGTCCGTGATGCTGGCCGCCGCACTGCTGGCCCGCAACGCCGTCGAAAAGGGCCTCACCGCCAAGCCGTGGGTCAAGACCTCCGTCGCTCCGGGCTCGAAGGTCGTCACCGACTACTACAACAAGTCCGGCCTCACCCCGTACCTGGAGAAGCTCGGCTTCTACATCGTCGGCTACGGCTGCGCGACCTGCATCGGCAACTCCGGCCCGCTGGACGCCGAGATCTCCGAGGCCATCCAGGCCAACGACCTCTCGGTCACCGCCGTGCTCTCCGGTAACCGCAACTTCGAGGGCCGGATCAACCCGGACGTAAAGATGAACTACCTGGCCTCCCCGCCGCTGGTCATCGCCTACGCCCTGGCCGGCACCATGGACTTCGACTTCGAGAGCGACCCGCTGGGCCAGGACGAAGCCGGCAACGACGTCTTCCTCAAGGACATCTGGCCGAACCCGTCCGAGGTCCAGGAGACCATCGACTCCTCGATCGACAAGGGCATGTTCGCCCGCGGCTACGAAGGCGTCTTCGAAGGCGACGAGCGCTGGAAGGCCCTCGACACCCCCGCCGGCGACACCTTCGCCTGGGACCAGGACTCCACCTACGTCCGGAAGCCCCCGTACTTCGAGGGCATGAAGGCCCAGCCGGAGCCGGTCCAGGACATCAGCGGAGCCCGCGTGCTGCTCAAGCTCGGCGACTCGGTCACCACCGACCACATCTCCCCGGCCGGTTCCTTCAAGTCGGACACCCCGGCCGGTAAGTACCTGCTGGAGCACGGCGTGGAGCGCAAGGACTTCAACTCCTACGGTTCCCGCCGTGGCAACCACGAGGTCATGATCCGCGGCACCTTCGCCAACATCCGGATCAAGAACCAGCTGCTCGACGGCGTCGAGGGTGGCTTCACCCGCGACTTCACGCAGGCCGACGGCCCGCAGGCCGCCGTCTACGACGCCGCGCAGAACTACCAGGCCGCGGGTACCCCGCTGGTGGTCCTGGCCGGCAAGGAGTACGGCTCCGGTTCGTCCCGTGACTGGGCCGCCAAGGGCACCGCTCTGCTCGGCGTCAAGGCCGTCATCGCCGAAAGCTACGAGCGCATCCACCGCTCCAACCTCATCGGCATGGGCGTCCTGCCGCTGCAGTACCCGGCCGGCCAGAACGCCGCCAGCCTGGGCCTGACCGGCACCGAGTCCTTCTCCGTCGAGGGCGTCACCGCCCTCAACGAGGGCACCACGCCGAAGACCCTCAAGGTCACCGCCACGGCAGAAGACGGCACCACCACGAGCTTCGACGCGGTCCTGCGCATCGATACCCCGGGTGAAGCCGACTACTACCGCAACGGCGGCATCCTGCAGTACGTGCTGCGCCAGATTTCGGCCAGCTAGCACCACCGGCCGAGCCTTCCCGGCGAGGCCACCCGAAGCCCCGGACCGTCACAGACGGGCCGGGGCTTCGGCGTTCCCGGGACGTCGGCATTGCCCGGCCCGGCGGGGGAGCGGCGCCCGCGGATCCGGGGCGCGCAACCTGCGGACACGCCGAGGCGTTAGAGTTGTAAGGCATGTCTACTACCCGCAAGGAGGGCCGTTGGGAATCTTGGAGAGCATCCGGAGTCCGCAGGACCTGAACACGTTGTCCCAGGCGCAGCTGGACCAGCTGGCCGCCGAGGTCAGGGAATTTCTGATCGGCAATGTGTCCCAGACGGGCGGACACCTCGGGCCGAACCTCGGCGTCGTCGAACTGACCATCGCCGTGCACCGCATCTTCGACTCGCCGCGCGACAGCATCGTCTTCGACACCGGACACCAGTCCTACGTGCACAAGCTCCTCACCGGACGGCAGGACTTCAGCACCCTCCGCCAGCAGGGCGGCCTCTCCGGCTACCCGGACCGGGGCGAGTCCGAGCACGACATCGTCGAAAGCTCCCACGCCTCCTCTTCGCTGTCTTGGGCGGACGGCATCTCCCGCGCCCGCCGGCTCACCGGCGACGGCGACCGGTACGTGATCGCCGTCGTCGGCGACGGCGCCCTCACCGGCGGCATGGCCTGGGAGGCCCTGAACAACATCGCCGCGGACAAGAAGCGCCGCGTCGTGATCGTCGTCAACGACAACGGCCGCTCCTACGCCCCGACCGTCGGCGGCCTCGCCGACTACCTCGCCTCGCTGCGCCCCACCATCGACTCGCTCCGCGCCGCCCCCGCCTACGAGGGCGCCCTGGACTGGTGGAAGAAGCGGCTGCAGAGCGGCGGCCCGGTGGGCCAGTTCACCTACAAGAGCCTCCATGCCATGAAGAAGGGCATCAAGGACTGGTGGGCCCCGCAGGGCATGTTCGAGGACCTCGGCATGAAGTACATCGGCCCCGTGGACGGCCACAACCTCCAGGCCATGGAAAACGCCCTCTCCACGGCCAAGAACTACGCCGGTCCCGTGATCGTGCACGCCATGACCGAGAAGGGCCACGGCTACGCCCCGGCCCGCGCCCACGAGGCGGACCAGTTCCACGCGGTCGGCATCATCGACCCGGAAACGGGCGAACCCACCGAGGCCGGCGGCGCCAAGTCCTGGACCTCCGTCTTCGCCGACGAGATCGCCGATATCGCGGACGAACGCAAGGACATCGTGGGTATCACCGGCGCCATGCTGATTCCCGTGGGCCTGCACAAGTTCGCAGCGCGGCACCCGGAGCGCGTGTTCGACGTCGGCATCGCCGAACAGCACGCCCTCACCTCCGCCGCGGGCATGGCCTTCGGCGGCCTGCACCCCGTGGTGGCCGTCTACGCCACCTTCCTCAACCGCGCCTTCGACCAGCTGCTGATGGACGTGGCCCTGCACAAGGCGGGCGTCACCGTGGTCCTGGACCGCGCCGGCGTCACCGGGCCCGACGGCGCCAGCCACCACGGCATGTGGGACATGGCGATGGTTCAGATCGTCCCCGGCTTGCACCTGGCCGCCCCGCGGGACGCCACCCGGCTGAAGGAAGAACTCCGGGAGGCCGTCGCCATCGAGGACGCCCCCACCGTACTGCGCTACTCCAAGGGCAGCGTCGGCGCCGAGGTCGAGGCGCTCGAACGCCTGGCCGACGGCGTGGACGTGCTCGCCCGCCGGCCCGCCGGCTCCACCGACAACGACGTGCTGATCGTCAGCGTCGGCGCCATGTCCGAGCTGGCCCTCGACGTCGCCGGCCGGCTCGGGGCGCAGGGCATCAGCTCCACCGTCATCGACCCGCGCTGGGTGCTGCCCGTGCCCGCCTCGGTGATCGCCCTGGCCTCCCATCACCGCCTGGTCATCTGCATCGAGGACGGCGTCCGGGCCGGCGGCGTCGGCTCCCGGATCCGCCAGGAGATGCGCGCCGCCGGCGTCGATACCGCCCTGAACGAGGTGGGCCTGCCGGTCGAATTCCTGGACCACGGCACCCGCAGCCAGGTGCTGGAACGCGTCGGCCTGACCGCCCAGCAGATCACGCACGACGTCGTCGCGCAGGTCCTCGGCACGAAGGTGCCGTTCGCGCGCCCGCTGCCCGGCCAGGAACACCCCAGCACCGGCAGCCTGCCGATCCTCTGACCGAACCACCAAAGGACACACAGCATGAGCGGCATCATCCGCGTCTACAAGCGCGACGAGGAAGGGGTCTTGCACTTCCGGGAGGCCTGGATCGACGAGGAATACTCCGAGTTCGTGATGAACCACGGCGTGGTAGGACACCAGAGCAAGACCGAGGAGACCGAGGTCGCCGACCCGGACGCCGGCGAATTCCTCATGGAGGCCTTCGCCGCCCAATGCGCCGAGGACGGCTACGCCGAGATCCCCGAGGAGGAACAGTCCTGGGTGGTGGCCCAGTACGCCCTCAAGACCAAGGAGGGCACCAGCCGGGACCGCTACCTCGAGGAGAAGGCCAAGGACGCGCTGATCAGCCACCTGGCCTGGCGCGGCCTGGGCGTGGTGGACCGGTCCGAGTTCTCGGACGCCAAGCTGAACATCTTCTGCCTGACCCCGGACGTGGCCAAAACGGTCAACGCGATCAAGGTCTGCATCCGCGGCGAGGCCCTGGACTTCACCAAACTCAGCATCGGGGCGGCGCCTTATGGCTCCACGGACTATAAACTGAAACACTCCGCCAAGCCGTCCTCCAGCTTCTCGCTGTAGCCGGCGGCACCTGCACGGAGCCGGACCCGGCTCACCTGGAATTGGGGGCAGCGCTGGAAGGACACGCAATGACGCGCAAATCCCCACGACCCGGCAGCACCCCTCTCCCCGCGGGACTGGCCGCTCCGGCCCGCCGCTACCTGGCGCACGCCGGGGTGGAGACGCTGGAACACCTGGTCCCGCTGGGCCGCCGCCAGCTCGCCGGCATGCCGGGCATCTGCCCGCGCACCCTGGCCCAGCTGCAGGACGCCATGGACGAGCACGGATTGGAACTCCCCCCCGGGTAGGCCGTTATAGGCTGAATTCCATGACTGATTACCGACGCGTAGGAAATTCCGGACTGACCGTCTCCGCCGTGGGCCTCGGCTGCAACAACCTGGGCCGGGCCGGCACCGCCACCGAGACGCAGGAGGGAACAGACGCCGTCGTCCACGCCGCGCTCGACGCCGGCATCACCTTCTTCGACGTCGCCGACGTCTACGGCCGCGAACCGGGCCTCAGCGAAACCATGCTGGGCAAGGCCCTCGCCGGCCGCCGCGACGACGCCGTCATCGGCACCAAGTTCGGCCTCGACATGAACGGCGCCAACGGCAACGACTTCGGTGCCCGCGGCTCCCGCCGGTACATCATCCGCGCCGTGGAGGCCTCCCTGCGCCGGCTCGGCACCGACTGGATCGACCTCTACCAGTTCCACACCCCGGACCCGCAGACCCCCATCGAGGAGACCCTCGAAGCGCTCAACGAGCTCGTGGCCAGCGGCAAGGTCCGCTACATCGGCCATTCCAACCGCGCCGGCTGGCAGATCGCCGAGGCCGAATACGTGGCCCGCGCCCGCGGCGGCGCCCGCTTCATTTCCAGCCAGAACCACTACAACCTGCTGGACCGCCGGGCCGAACAGGAAGTCACCCCCGCCGCGGAGGCCTACGGCCTGGGCGTCCTGCCCTACTTCCCGCTGGCCAACGGCCTGCTGACCGGCAAGTACACCAAGGGCCAGGCCCCCGAGGGCTCGCGCCTGAGCCACACCCGCACCAACCTGGTCAACGACGCCGACTGGGACCAGCTGGGCCGGTTCTCCGCCTTCGCCGCGGAACGGGACCTCACCGAGATCCAGGTCGCATTCTCCTGGCTCGCCGCCCAGCCCTCGGTCAGCAGCGTGATCGCCGGCGCCACCCGCCCCGAACAGGTCCGGCAGAACGCCGCGGCCGTCGCCTGGGTCCCTGACGCCGCCGAACGGGCCGAGCTGGACGAGATCTTCCCGCGCACGCCGAAGGTTGCCCTGTTCTGAGCGAGCCCGTCCCCGGCGCCCGGGCCGCCGGTCC
Source organism: Arthrobacter sp. NPDC057259 (assembly GCF_042668995.1). Lineage (NCBI taxonomy): Bacteria > Bacillati > Actinomycetota > Actinomycetes > Micrococcales > Micrococcaceae > Arthrobacter > Arthrobacter sp. NPDC057259. The sequence continues at coordinate 61,565 of NZ_JBHUYA010000007.1, read as the reverse complement.
CCGCATCCTGATGGACGTCGACACCGGGATCGACGACGCCCTCGCCATCGTCTACCTGCTCTCCCGCCCCGAGGTGGAGGTGCACGCCATCACCTGCACCGCCGGGAACGTGGGCGCCCGGCAGGTGGCTCTGAACACCCTTTCGCTGCTGGAACTCTGTGGCCGCGGCGGGATCGAGGTGGCCACCGGCGCCGAGGTCCCGCTGCAGGTCCCGCTGGTCACCACCGAGGAAACCCACGGGCCGCAGGGCATCGGCTACGCCGAACTCCCCGCCCCGGCCCAGCCCATCTCGGAACGGCACGCCGTCGACCTCTGGATCGAGGAGGCCCGCGCGCATCCCGGCGAGCTCACCGGCCTGATCACCGGACCGCTGACCAACTTCGCCCTGGCCCTGCGCCGGGAACCCGATCTGCCGCGGCTGCTGAAGTCCCTCGTGATCATGGGCGGCAGCTTCTACTACCAGGGCAATACGACGCCGACGGCGGAGTGGAACACCCACGTGGACCCGCACGCGGCCAAGGAGGTCTACGCGGCCTATCGTGGCCTGCCCGAGGACAAGCTGCCCGTTGTCTGCGCGCTGGAGACCACGGAACGGATCGAGATGCGGCCCGAACACCTGCGGCGGCTGGGGGAGGCCGCCGGGCTGCCGGAGCCGGAGCTGGTGCTGCCGGAGCAGCCCGAGGGCCTGCGCAGCACCGCCGCGAATCCGCTGGTGGCCTGCCTCTCGGACGCGCTCCGGTTCTACATGGAGTTCCACCGGCTCTACGACCAGGGGTACGTGGCGCACGTGCACGACGCGTTTGCCGCCTGCGCCGCCGCCGGGCGGACCCCGTTCAGCACCCGGCTGGCGACGGTCGACGTCGAGGCGGACTCGCCGCTGCTGATGGGCACCACGGTGGCGGACTTCCGCGGCCTCTGGGGGCTGCCGCCGAACGCCCGGATTGTCTCCGGCAACGACCCCGATGCCTGCTTCGCCGAACTGGTCGGCTCGGTCGGGGCGCTGGCCCGCACCCTGGGCCCCACTCCTGGCCCGGCCAAAGGCTAAGATGGTAGCTGCGCCGAGGTGACATCAGGCGGACTTTTCCGACCCCAGCCGAAGGATCCTCATGTCACAGCAGCCCCTGACTCTCCCCGCGACCGGACCCCGCGACGGTGAACCCCGCGGCCGCCGTAGCCTGCTGCTGGAGATCGCCGGCGCCTTGTCCATCGCCGCCACCTACGTCTACTTGGTCCTGACCCAGCCCGTGGAACTGGCCGACGGCCCCACCAGCGCCTCCGCCCTCGTGGCCCTGGGCGGCTTCCTGCTCGGCGCCGTGCTGCTGCTCGTGGCCGTCCTGCCGACCCTGCCCACCTCCACCCTGGTGCTGATGCCGGTGGCGATCGTGCTCAACGTCGTCCTCGGCCAGCTGATCGGCACCATCGGGTTACCGTTCTACATCGACGCGGTGGGTACCGTCCTGGTCGCGGTCCTCGCCGGACCGGCCGCGGGCGCCGCCACCGGCGTCCTGGGCAGCATCATCTGGTCCTTCTTTAACCCCACCGTCCTGCCGTTCGCCGCCGGCGCCGCGCTGATCGGCTTCCTCGCCGGCATGGCCGCCCGCGCCGGGCTGTTCCGCCGCTTCTACCTTGCGCCCGTGGCCGGGTTCGTCACCGGCATCCTCGCCGGCGTCGTCTCCGCGCCCATCGCGGCCTTCGTCTACGGCGGCACCGCCGGCCTGGGCACCGGCGCCCTGGTCAGCGCCTTCCGGGTCATGGGGGACACCCTGCTGGCCGCCATCACCAAGCAGGCCCTGATCTCGGACCCGATGGACAAGGCGATCGTCTTCACCATCGCCGCCCTCCTGGCCTACGCCCTGCCGCGCCGCACCACCTTCCAGTTCCCCTTCGTCCGCCGCTTCCGGGTCCTGGCCGGCAAGGCCCCGGCCGCGCCCGACGCCTAGGGTGCGGCTGCACCCGCTCACCGCGCTTACGGCGGCGGCCTGCACCGCCGTCGTGACGACGGCGGCCGGCAGTTGGCCGCTGTCCCTGGCGGTCGCCGCCGGTGCGGCGCTGCTGGCCGCGGGGGCCGGCGTGGCCGGACGGGTGCTCGGATCGGCGGCGGTGATCCTCGCCCCGCTTCTGCTCTCCCTGCTGGTGCTGCACGGGCTCTTCTTTCCGGAGGGGCGCACGGTCCTGGCCCAGTGGGGTCCGGCCCGGGTCACCACCGAGGGGCTGGGCTTCGCCCTCGAGCTGGCCACCCGCACCACCGCCTCGGTGCTGGTGCTGCTGCTGTTCTCCTTCACCGTCAGCGTGCCCGACCTGCTGGCCGCCCTCGCCGCCCGGCGGATCCCGCCACAGTTCAGCTTCGTGCTCGCCTCCGCCCTGACCCTGGCGCCCGGGATGGCCGCCCGGTTGGAACGCATCCGGCAGGCCCAGGAAGCCCGCGGCCTGGTGGTCTCCGGCGGCTTCCTCTCCCGGCTCGTTGCCGCCCGGCTGCAGGCTGTCCCGCTGGTCCTGGCCCTCGTGGACGACGCCGGCGTCCGTGCCCAGGCCCTGGACGCGCGCGGCTTCGGCAACCCGGGCCCGCGGACCAGCTACCGGGAACTCGAGGACCCGGTCGGGCAGCGGGTGTTCCGCGCCTGCGCCCTGCTGATCGCGGCCGCGGCCGTTGCGGTCCGGCTTGCCGGCGGCTGGTTGGCTATTGGGTTGCTGGGGGCTGGAGCATGAGCCTCCTTGCCGCCGAGATCCGTGGCTTCAGCTACCACGGCGACGACGTTCCGGCGCTGCGCGACGTCGACCTCACCCTGCGGCCGGGCACCCTCACCGCCGTCCTCGGCGGCTCCGGCAGCGGCAAGACCACCCTCGGCAAGATCCTGGCCGGCTGGCTCCGCGCCGGCTCCGCGGGCACCCTCCGCGGCGGCCTGGCGCTCGGCGGGGAACGCCTCGAGTTCTCCGGCGACGACGGCGACCCCCGGATCGACCCCGCCGCCTGGTCCGGCCGGGTGGGCTACGTGCCGCAGGACGCCGCGACCATGCTCTCCACCGTCCGCCACACCGTGGCGGACGAACTTGCCTTCGGCCTGGAGAACCGCGGTGTGCCCCGCCCCGAGATGCTCCGGCGGGTGGCCCTCACGGCCGAACGGACCGGACTCGGCGGCCTGCTGGAACGGAACCCGGAACGGCTTTCGGGCGGGGAACTGCGACGCCTGGCCGTCGCCTGCGCCGTGATCGGCGAGCCCGAGGTGCTGATCCTGGACGAACCGCTCGCCTCGCTGGACCGGGCCGGGGCCCAGGGCATCGCGCGCCTGGTGGGCGACCTCCGGGCGGCCGGGACCGCCGTCGTCGTGCTCGGACAGGCCGCCGACGGGCTCGCCCGCAGCGCCGCCCACTGGCTGGTCCTGGCGGATGGAACGGCCGTGGCGGCCGGGGAGCCCTGCGACATCCCGGAGCAGGTGCTCCGGGACGCCGGGGTCCTAGCGGGCGACGCGGCCGGGGGAGTCCGGCACCCGGCGCCGGTCGACCCTGCCGCCGCCCCCGTCCTGGAGTTGCGGGACGTCGGCTTCGGCTACGCGCGCGGCGGCACCGGCCCGGCGCGTTCGAGGCGCCTGCTGTCCCGGCCCCGGCTTTGGCGTGAGCGGGCGGACGACGCCGACATCTCTCCGCTGCTGCGGGGGCTGGACCTCGCGGTCCGGCCCGGCGAGATCGTTGCCGTGACCGGCCCCAACGGCGCCGGGAAGTCCACACTATTGCGGCTGGCCAACGGGCTCCTGCGGCCGCGACAGGGTGAGGTCAGGGTCCTCGGCGATCCCATCGTCGGAGTCTCCGCCGGCCTGGTGGCGGACTCGGTGGGCCTGCTCTTCCAGCAGCCCCGGGACCAGTTATTCGAGCGGACCGTGCTGCGCGAGGTCGGTTTCGGCCTGCGCCGGCTGACCGGCCCTGACGGAGACCCCACGGCGCGCGCCATGGATGCCCTCACCGCCGTCGGCCTGGCCGGTTCCGCCGCCTCGCACCCCGCCGAGCTGCCCTCGTCCCGGCAGCGGCTCCTGGCCCTGGCCACCGTGCTGGCCCGCCGCCCGGCCCTGCTGGCGCTCGATGAACCCACCGTCGGCCTCGACCGGCACGGCCTGGCCCGGCTGCACGCCGCCGTCGCGGACGCGGCCGGACGCGGCGCGGGGGTCCTGCTGGTCACCCACGACGCCGCCTATGCACGGGCGGCCGCGCACCGGGTCCTGGACCTCGACGGCGGGAGGCTCCGGGAGACGTGGCGGCGGCCCGCGCCCTGATCGCTGGCGATCTCCAACCCTTTTCCCGGTATTCCCCCAGCCACGGCCGATACCGTCCAGCCATGACCTCAAAAACCCTTGTCATCAACTCTGCCCTGGGCGCCCTGATTCTGGCGCTCGGAGCGGGCACCTACCTCTCCGTCACGGCCGCAGGGTCCACCACCCCGGCCGCCTCGGTGCGGACGGTTGCGGTGACCAAGGCCGGCATCTCCTCGGTGGCCACCGCCTCAGGCAACGTCACCTCCGCCACCACCACCGTGGTCAACGCCCAGAACTGCACCGGCGCCATCATCTCCGTCAGCGCCGCCGCCGGCCAGCAGGTCGCCGCGGGCCAGCAGTTGTTGACCATTGATCCCACCAACGCCCAGAACGCGCTCAAGACCGCCGAGGCCCAGCTCGCCTCCGTCACCGCGCAGGCCAACCAGCAGGAGGTCAGCGCCGCCGGGCAGGTGTCCTCGGCGAACCAGAGCCTCGTCAACGCCCAGCAGTCCGCCAACCTGGACGCCGCCCAGCAGGCCGCGGCCGTTGCGGCGGCGCAGAAGGCCGTGGACGCGGACAACGCCGCCGTCACCGCGGCCCAGACACAGCCGGTGCCCAACCCCAAGCCGGCCAACTGGACGGACCCCGTCGTCGCGGCCCAGAACCAGCTCGCCAAGGACCAGCAGGCGCTCACCACCGCGCAGAACCAGTCCTCCTCCACCCAGCTCAAGGACAAGCAGCAGCTCGCCACCGCGTCCACCGCGCTGGGTAACGCCCAGAACTCCGCGGCCTCCGCCGGCGGTACCAACATCACGAGTGCCCAGGTGGCGGTGGAGACCGCGCAGGCCAACCTGGCCTCCTGCAACGTCAACGCCCCCGCTGCCGGCACGGTCACCGCCGTCAACGCCACGGTGGGCGCTCTCGCCGGCTCCTCCGGCGGCTCGGGCTCCGCCGCAGCGGGGTCCACCGGAAGCGGCGCAACCAGCGGCGGGGCGTCCGGCGGGTCCGCCGCCTCCGCCGGCAGCAGCACCACCGCGGCCAGCGGCGGCTCCTCCGCGGGCTTGGTCACCATCAGCGACACCACGCACCTCCAGGTGGTGGCCGGGTTCTCCGAGTCGGACATCGCCGCCATGAAGCCGGAGCAGACCGCCCAGTTCGTCTTCCCGGCCCTGAACGCCCAAGGCAACGCCCAGCCGGCCACCGCCGCACCGGTGACCGGCAAGGTGGTCTCCATCGCGCAGACCTCCAGCACCACCAACGGCGTCGTAACCTACCCGGTGACCGTGTCCATCGCCAACCCGCCCGCGGGCCTGCGCCTGGGCCAGAGCGCCAACATCACCGTCACCACCGCCGTCGCGGACAACGCGCTCCTGGTCCCGAGCCTCGCGGTGACCACCAGCGGCGACCGGCAGACCGTGAACGTCACCCGGAACGGCGTCACCACCCCCACCAAGGTCACCACCGGAATCACCGCCAACGGCAGGACCCAGATCCTGACCGGGCTCTCCGAGGGCGACCAGATCGAGCTGCCCGCCATCTCCAATACCCTGGACAGCGGCACCGGGACCACCCAGCAGGGCGGCGCCGGCTTTGGCGGGGCCGGGTTCGGCGGCGGCACCCGCGGCGGCGGCAGCCGGAACGGCGGCCAGTAGGCCATGGCGGCGGTCATCGAGCTGACCAACGTCAGCAAGGTCTATGGCAGGGGAGAGGCCGAGGTCCGGGCCCTGGACGGTGTCAGCATCGGCATCGAACGCGGTGACTTCGTGGCCATCATCGGCGCCTCCGGGTCCGGCAAATCCACCATGATGAACATCATCGGCTGCCTGGACGCCCCCACCTCGGGCGGCTACTTCCTCGACGGCATCCGCACCGCTGACCTGGACGAGTACCAGCAGGCGCAGATCCGCAACCGCAAGATCGGCTTCGTCTTCCAGAACTTCAACCTCATCTCCCGCACCAAAGCCGCGGACAACGTGGCCATGCCGCTCGCCTACGCGGGCGTCGGCCGGCAGGAACGGCACACCCGGGCGCTGGCGATGCTCGACGCCGTCGGCCTCGCCAGCCGCGCCGACCACAAACCCTCCCAGCTTTCCGGCGGCCAGCAGCAGCGCGTGGCGATCGCCCGGGCGCTGGTCACCAACCCCGTGCTGCTCCTCGCCGACGAACCCACCGGCGCCCTCGATTCCTGGTCCTCCGACGAGATCCTCGACCTGTTCGAACGGCTGCACGCGGCCGGCCGCACCATCGTCATGATCACCCACGAGATGGACGTGGCGGAGCGCGCCGGCCGCGTGGTCCGGATGCAGGACGGGCGGATCATCTCCGACGTCCGGCAGCGTCCGCTCCGCGTCCCCGCCCTGGCGGCGGCGCAGTGAGCCTCCTGGAGGCCGCGCGCTTCGCCCTGGCCGGCGTCGCGGCCAACAAGCTGCGCTCGGTGCTCACCACGCTGGGCATCCTCATCGGCATCGCCGCGGTGATCGTCCTGCTCGCCGTCGGCGCCGGCACCAGCAACGCCATCAAGGCGCAGATCGGCAAACTCGGCACCAACGTGCTGACCGTCAGCCGCTCCACGTCGGTGGGCGGACGGGCCGGGGCCGGCACCGCGGTCAGCGGCACCCGGACCAGGAGCACCAACCTCACACTGGACGACGAGAAGTCGCTGACGGACCCGGTGCTGGCGCCCGACGTCGCCCGCACCGCGCCGATCGTGCAGGCACAGGGGGTGACCGGGACGTACAACAACGCCACGCACTCGGTGGCGAGCTTCCTCGGCACCACGGCGCCCTACTTCACCATCAGCAACAGCACGGTGGCCACCGGCAGCCTCTTCACCGACGCGGACCAGCAGGGGGCCGCTCCGGTCGCGGTGATCGGAGCCACGGTTGCCTCGGACCTCTTCGGCGCCTCCACCGCCTCCGCCGTCGGCCAGACCATCCAGCTCAACGGGCAGAACTTCACCGTGTCCGGGGTGCTCACCGCCAAGGGCTCCTCCGGCCTGAACGATCCCGATGACATCGTGGTTGTCCCGCTCTCGACGGCGCAGAGCAAGTTCACCGGCTACGCGCCGACGCTCGCCTCGATCACGGTCCAGGCGGCGTCCGCGGATGTGATGAACCAGGCGCAGAACGAACTGCAGATGATCCTGGACGCCCGGCACGGCGTGGATGCGACCAACCGCGATTACCAGATCCGGAACCAGGCACAGATCCTTACCACCGCCACCAACACCACCCAGACCCTGACCATCCTGCTGGGCGCCGTGGCGGCGATCAGCCTGCTGGTGGGCGGCATCGGCGTCATGAACATCATGCTGGTCACGGTCACCGAACGGACGCGGGAGATCGGCATCCGCAAGGCGATCGGCGCCTCCCGCGGCAGCATCGTCGCCCAGTTCCTGATCGAGTCGCTGATCATCTCCGTGATCGGCGGTGTGGCCGGGATCGTGATCGGGTTCGCCGGCAGCGCCTTCCCGGTGCTCGGTGTGCAGCCCGAGGTCCAGCCGTGGACGGTGTGGCTGTCGCTGGCCGTCTCCGCCGTGATCGGCCTGGTCTTCGGTGTCTATCCCGCCAACAAGGCCGCGAAGCTGCGGCCCATCGACGCCCTCCGCTATGAATAGGACAGCCATGAAGAACGTATTTGCCGGCGCCGAGGGCGCACGCCGCCGCCGCGGGACCGTTGGGGAGGACGACGGCGGGGCCGCCCTTGGGGGGACGGACGCCGAAGCCGCCGGCACCCAGGCGCTGCCGGTGACCGCGGAGACCGGGTCCTGGGGAGGCCCGCACCCGGCCACGGACGCGCTGCCCGCCGGTACGGCGACGGAGGCGCTGCACACGGCGGCGCTGCCGGCGTCGGCCCCGGAACTGCCGGACGCCGCGGACGAGCCGTTCGTCCCGCGCAGCCGCTACGTCATGGGCCGGTCCACCAAGATCCTCGTCTGCGTCGCCCTCGTGGCCGGCGGCATGTTCGCGGGCTCCGCCGTGCAAAAGCAGATCGACGCCGGCAACCGCTCCCAGCGGGCCAACTTCGGGACCTTTCAGAACGGCGGCAACGCCGGATCCCAGAACGGCGGAGGCGCCGGTAGCACGACGCCGGGCCAGGGCCGCCGCGGCGGACAGACGGGCACCGGCGGGACCACCGGCACCGCCGGCGGCAGTGGAACCGGCGCGGGCGGGCAGTCGTCGGCGCCGGCCCAGGGCGGGAGCAAGTAGGGCGGTCCCGGTGGTGCCGAACGTGCAGAACGTGCAGAACGTGCCGGCGCACCGTACGGGCTTCCGCGGTGCGGTCCGCCCCTCCTGGTAGAGTGCGCGGCAGTTTCCTATCCCTCTCCCGTCCCGAGGAGAGGCGCATCAACCAACCGGAGGTCCGCCGCCCATGAATCCCGTCCGCGCCGAGATCGGTACAGTCTTCGTCCCCGTCAGCGACATCGCGGCCGCGAGGGACTGGTACTGCGGCCTCATGGGCGTACCGGCGGACGGTGAGATCCTCTTCGACCACCTCTATTTCCTGCCGATGACGGGCGCCGGGCTGGTCCTGGACAGCAAAATCTTCTCCCCGGACGCCGTGTTCCGGGCGCCGGCCTTCCACCTGAACACCGGCGATATCGACGCCGCCCACCGCCACCTGACCGGCCTCGGCGGGGAAGTCATGGACATCACGGACGGCCGGTGGTTCACCTTCCGCGACCCGGACGGCAACCTCCTGATGATCTGCGAGTGCTAGGCCGCCAGCTGCTGCAACGGTAGGGTCCGAACGCAAAGCGCCGCCGCTCCCCGCCCGGAAGGGCAGGGAACGGCGGCGTTTGGTTGCCGGGTGATCCGGCAGCCTACGCGGCTGGCTCCGAGGCCACGCCCGCGGGCAGGAACTTCTTCCCGTTGACCCGCTCCGAGGCGCCCACCCGGTCCAGGTAGGGGGTGATGCCGCCCAGGAACATCGGCCAGCCGGCACCCAGGATCATGCAGAGGTCAATGTCCTCCGGCCCGGCCACGACGCCCTCGGAGAGCATCAGCCCGATCTCCTCGGCCAAGGCGTCCTGCACCCGGCGCAGCACCTCCTCGCCGGTCGAGGGCGAGTCGCCGAAGCTCATCAGCGCCAGCGTTTCCTCGGGGATCCGGGGGGAGCCGGCCTTCACGGAGGCGGGGTCCCACACGGAGGTCACGCCGTTGTCGATCAGGGCCTGCAGGTTCTTCGAGACCGGGAAGCGGTCGCCGAAGGCCGCGTGCAGGGATTCCTGGACGTGCTGCGCGACCGGCAGTCCCACCATGGCGCCGAGGACGAACGGCGTCATCGGCAGGCCCATCGGGCGCAGGGCGTTGTCCGCGACATCGGCCGGGGTGCCCTCGTCGAACGCTGCAGTGACCTCGCCCATGAGCCGCAGCAGGATCCGGTTGACCACGAACGCCGCGGCGTCCTTGACGAGGACGGCGGACTTCTTGAGTCCCTTGGCGAGGACGAACGCGGTGGCCAGCACGGCGTCGTCGGTCTTCGGCGCCCGGACGATCTCCAGCAGAGGCATCACGGCCACCGGGTTGAAGAAGTGGAAGCCCACCAGGCGCTCCGGGTGCTCCAGGTCCTCCGCCATGGCGGTGACCGAGAGCGAGGAGGTGTTGGTGGCCAGGATGCACTCGGGCGAGACGATCGCCTCGACCTCCTTGAACACCTGCTTCTTGACGTTGAGTTCTTCGAAGACAGCCTCGATCACGAAGTCGGCGTCGGCGAAGGCTTCCTTGGACACCGAACCGCTGACCAGTGCCTTGGTGCGGTTCGCGGCGTCGGGGCTGATCCGCTTCTTCGCCAGCAGCTTGTCCACCTCGCCGTGGACGTAGGTGACGCCCTTGTCCACTCGGGCCTGGTCGATGTCCGTCATCACTACGGGGACCTTGAGCTGGCGGGCGAACAGCAGCGCCAGCTGGCCGGCCATCAGGCCCGCGCCGACGACGCCGACCTTGGTCACCGGCCGGGCAAGCTTACGGTCCGGGGCGCCTGCGGGCCGCTTGGCCCGGCGCTGCACCAGATCCAGGAAGGCGTACACGGTGGAGCGGAACTCGTCGGTCTGCATCAGGTCGGCGAGGGTCTCGCACTCCAGCTCGGCCGACTCGGCCTGGGTCATGGTGCGGTTGGCCTCGAGGACGTCCAGGACCTTGGCCGGGGCGGGGGAAGCGTTCGAGGTCTTGGCCTCCACGAACGCCCGTCCCGCGGCGACCGCGCCGGCCCAGCGCTCGGCGACCGCGGGATCGGCGGGGTCGACGGCGGCGGCGCGTGCCGGGGTTTCGACGCCGGCGATCACCTTCGCGGCCCAGGCCACGGACTGCTCCACGAAGTCGGCCGGTTCGAAGATCGCGTCCGCGACGCCGAGGTCGAAGGCCTGCGGTCCGGTCAGGGTGCGGTTGTTGCTCAGCGGGTTCTCGATCATCACCTTGACGGCGTTCTCCGGCCCGATCAGCCGCGGCAGGATGTACACGCCGCCCCAGCCCGGAACCAGGCCGATGAATGCCTCCGGCAGCGCCAGGGCACCCGCACCGGTGGAGACCGTGCGGTAGGTCGACTGCAGCGCGATCTCCAGCCCGCCGCCCAGGGCCAGGCCGTTGATGAACGCGAAGCTCGGCACGCCCAGATTCGCCAGGGTGGAGTAGACCTCGTGGCCCAGTTGGGCCATCCAGAGGCCCTGCTCGCGGCCGCTGACCGACTTGACCGTGGACAGGTCCGCGCCGGCGACCAGGAAGTAGGGCTTGCCGGTGACGCCGACGCCGACGATCTCGCCGCGGGCGGCCCGCTCGCGCAGGCCTTCGAGGACGGTGCCCAGCTCCACCAAAGTGTTCGGGCCAAGGGTGGTGGGCTTGGAGTGGTCCAGGCCATTGTCGAGGGTAACCAGCGCGAACGTGCCCGGGCTGGTGCCGTTCACGGCTGGAAGCTCGATGTCCTGGACGTAGGAGTGGGTCACCGTCTCGTTCGGAAACAGGGTGGCAAGTTTCTGGAAATCGGCGGCGCTCATGCTGCTGCTCCCGTCTCGGTGGCGGTGTCGCCCGTGGTGGTGGTCTCGGTGCCGTAGTCGGCGTGGTGCGGGTTCTCCCAGATGACGGTGGCGCCCATGCCGAGGCCGATGCACATGGTGGTCATGCCGTAGCGGACGGACGGGTCCTCTTCGAACTGGCGGGCCAGCTGGTTCATCAGGCGCACGCCCGAGGAGGCCAGCGGGTGGCCGACGGCGATCGCGCCGCCGTAGCGGTTGACCCGGGGGTCGTCGTCGGCGATCCCGAAGTGGTCCAGGAAGCTGAGCACCTGCACGGCGAAGGCCTCGTTGATCTCGAACAGGCCGATGTCCTCGATGCCGAGGCCGGAGTTCTTCAGCGCCTTTTCGGTGGCCGGGACCGGGCCGATGCCCATGACCTCGGGTTCGACGCCGGCAAAGGCGTAGCTGACCAGGCGCATCTTGACCGGCAGGCCCAGTTCCTCGGCGGCGTCGGCGGAGGCCAGCAGTGCGGCGGTGGCGCCGTCATTGAGGCCGGCGGCATTGCCGGCGGTGACCCGGCCGTGCGCGCGGAACGGCGTGCGCAGCCCGGCGAGGTCCTCGACCGTTGTGCCGGGGCGGGGAGGCTCGTCCACGGAGTTCACGGTCCAGCCCTGGCCTGGCTTCATGGTGGCCACGGGGACCAGGTCCGGCTGGATCTGCTCCTTGGCGTAGGCCGCCGCGAGCTTGTCCTGGGAGGCGACGGCGTAGGCGTCGGTGCGCTCCTTGGTGATGGCGGGGAACCGGTCGTGCAGGTTCTCGGCCGTGTTGCCCATGTTCAGGGCGGCGGGGTCCACGATCCGCTCGGACATGAACCGCGGGTTCGGGTCCGCGCCGGCGCCCATCGGGTGGTTGCCCATGTGCTCGACGCCGCCGGCGATGACGACGTCGTAGGCGCCGAAGCCGATGCCGCTGGCCGTGGTGGTCACGGCGGTCATGGCGCCCGCGCACATGCGGTCGATGGCGAAGCCGGGAACGGTGCGGGGCAGGCCGGCGAGCAGGGCAGCGGTGCGGCCGATCGTCAGGCCCTGGTCACCGGTCTGCGTGGTGGCGGCGATGGCGACCTCGTCGATCCGCCCGGCCGGGAGGGAGGGGTTGCGGCGCATCAGCTCGCGGATGCACTTGACCACCAGGTCATCGGCGCGGGTCCCGGCGTAGATGCCTTTCTCGCCGGCGCGGCCGAATGGGGTGCGCACGCCGTCGACGAAGACGACGTCGCGCACGGCGCGGTGGGCGGAGCGGGGGGTGCCGCTGCTGCGGGCTCCGCTGGGGCTGTCTTGGCTCACGTGTAACTCCTCATTGAGACAGGGGTGCCGGGCCCGTCCCCGCGGCCGGTGACGGCTGGTGCGCGGGATGGCCCTGGCGGCATCGCTAGCAATGTTACTCGTGAGTAACATCACAAGCAAGGAGCCCTGCCCCGGAACTTAGGCGTCACACGGCTGGCGGCGTGACCGGCTTGGGTTCTTTGGGCGGCAGCGGTTGCGGGTTGAGGAACGAGTCCGCGATCAGCCCGGCGGTGAGTTCGATCTGCCACTGGCGGGCGCCGAGGTTCTGCAGCTCCTCGGCGATGCCCTCCTCGCTGACCTCGGCCGGCGGGCGCCAGGCCACGCGGCGCAGGAAGTCGGGGGTGAGCAGGTTCTCCACCGGCAGGTTCAGTTCCTCGGCCAGGGCCTGCAGCCGGGGACGTGCGGTGGCGAGGCGTGCCGCGGCCTCGGGGTCACGATCGGCCCAGACGCGCGGCGGCGGGGGAGCGTTGGTGGGCAGGTGCAGCGGAGGCAGGTCCTCAAGGTTGCGGGCGGTGCTGATGCAGCGGAGCCAGCGCGGGGCCTCGCGCTGGGCGGCCCGGCCGTGGAAGCCCTTGGTGCCCAGCAGCTGCGGGACCGTGGTGGGCATCGCCTTCGCCGCGGCCACCAGGGAGGAATCGGGGATCAGCCGGCCGGGGGCGACGTCGCGCTTCTGGGCCAGCGAGTCACGCTCGAGCCAGAGTTCGCGGACCGCTGCGAGTTGCCGGCGGTCGCGGATCTGGTGCAGGCCGGAGGTCTTGCGCCACGGGTCCACCCGCGGCGGCGCCTGTCCGGCCTCGAGGATCGCGGCGAATTCCTGCTCGGCGTACTCCAGCTTGCCGTCCGCGGCCAGCAGTTCGATCAGTTCCTCGCGGAGCTCGGTGAGGACCTCGACGTCGAGGGCGGCGTAGCGCAGCCAGGGTTCGGGCAGCGGCCGGGTGGACCAGTCTGCGGCGGAGTGTTCCTTCGCCAGGCCGAAGCCCAGGAGCTGTTCGATCACGGCGGCCAGGCCCACCCGGGGAAGTCCGGCCAGCCGGGCGGCGAGTTCGGTGTCGAAGAGTTTGTCCGGCCACATGCCCAGCTCGGAGAGGCAGGGGAGGTCCTGGCTTGCCGCGTGCAGGATCCATTCCACGCCGCGGAGCGCGTCGTTGATGATGGTCAGGTCGCGGAACGGTTCCGGGTCGATTAGCCAGGTGCCGGCACCCTCGCGGCGGATCTGGACCAGGAAGGCCCGCTGGCCGTAACGGAAGCCGGAAGCGCGTTCGGCGTCGACGCCGGCGGGGCCATGGCCCGCGGCGAGGGCCGCTGCGCAGCGTTCCAGTCCGGCCTGCGTTTCGATCACGAGGGGGACCCCGTCGCGCGGGGCGTCCAGGTCGATGACCGCGGGAACCAGGCTGTCGAAGCCCTCGACGGTGATGTGCTCGGCTCCTCCGGGCTCCGGCGTGCCGCCCGCTGTGGCGGCGGCGGTGGGGGCGGCGGCTGGTGCGTCAGCCGTGTCTGCGGGGCTGGAGTCCGGTATCTGAGCGGTCATGGTGACTCCAGTTTACCGATAACCCCGCTGAGCAGGCCGAAAGCCGCTTGACGGCACACCGCGGCAGGGTCCGGCAAAGGGTGTAATCGGGGCACGAAAGGACGCCGGGAGGGGGCTCAGGCGGGCCGGGGGCGCCGGCGCGGGAGCACGGCCACGCCCTCGGGAAGCGGCGGCAGCCCGGCGAAGGTGCAGACCATGTCGGCCCAGGCCTCCAGGTGGGCGCCGATGTCCCGTCCCTCCGGGGTCCAGGAGGCCCGCAGCTCGATGTCGATGGCGCCGGGACGGTCCGCCAGCGTGCCGAAGCTTTCCGAGAGAACGCGGGTGGCGGTCCCGCCGGCGGAGCGGTACGGGGCCCGGTGGTTTTCCAGTGCCTCGACCAACCACGTCCAGGCCACGGAGCCGAGCATTTCGTCGTTGCCCATGTCGGGTTCGAGTTGGGCGCGGATGTAGGTGACGATCCGGAATTCGCCGTCCCAGACCTCGGACCCGTCCGGGTCGTGCAGGAGGATGAAGCGGCCGGTGGCGAGTTCGACGTCGTCACTCCCGGCGGCCGGTGCCAGCGCCGCGGCCGCGGGGCCGTGGACCGCGCCCGGTGTGCCGTCGCCGGGTCCCATTACCTCGGCGCCGAGGGCGACGGCAAAGGGGGCCAGCCGGGCGGGGGCGGGGATCTCGTCGAGACGCAATTCGCTGCGGCAGCGGGCTTCGCGGAGGGTGCCCAGGGCGAAGAGGAAATCCGCCGGCGCCTGGTCGAGTGCAGTCACAGGGACAGGGTAAGCACGGGGTCCGCCCCGGCCGGGCAGGCTCGCCGCCGGGCCGGAGCGGAGGGACGCCTAGTGGTCCGCGAGTTCGTGCCGGATGGCGGCGACAAAGGCATCGACGTCGTCCTCGGTCGTGTCGAAGGAGCACATCCAGCGCACCTCGCGCCGCGCTTCGTCCCAGTCGTAGAACCGGAACGAGGTGCGGAGCCGGTCCGCCACGCCGGGAGGCAGGATGGCGAAGACGCCGTTGGACTCGGTCTTCTGGCTCAGCTCGACACCGGGGACGGACTCGACGCCGGCGCGCAGCCGGGCCGCCATGGCGTTGGCGTGCGAGGCCGAGCGCAGCCACAGGTCGCCCTCCAGCAGGGCGATGAACTGCGCGGACATGAACCGCATCTTGGAGGCGAGCTGCATGTTCATCTTGCGCAGGTAGATCAGGCCGTGGGCGGCCTCGGGGTTGAGGGCCACCACCACCTCGCCGAACAGCAGGCCGTTCTTGGTGCCGCCGAAGGAGAGGATGTCGACGCCGGCGTCGCGGGTGAAGGCGCGCAGCGGCACGCCGAGGTGGGCGGCGGCGTTGGCCAGCCGGGCGCCGTCCATGTGCAGCTTCATGCCCTTGGCGTGCACGTGCTCGGCGATGGCCCGGACTTCCTCCGGGGTGTAGCAGGTGCCCAGTTCAGTGGTCTGGGTGATGGAGACGGCCAGCGGCTGCGCGCGGTGCTCGTCGCCCCAGCCCCAGGCCTCCTGGTCGATCAGCGCGGGGGTCAGCTTGCCGTCCGGCGTCGAGACCTGCAGCAGCTTGATGCCGCCGATCCGCTCCGGGGCGCCGTTCTCGTCCATGTTGATGTGGGCGGTGGAGGCGCAGATGACCGCACCCCAGCGGGGCAGCAGCGACTGCAGGGAGAGCACGTTCGCGCCGGTGCCGTTGAAGACCGGGAAGCACTCGATGCCGGTGCCGAAGTGTTCCTCCATCAGCTGCTGGAGGCGGGCGGTGTAGTCGTCCTCGCCGTAGGAGACCTGGTGGCCCTCGTTGGCGGCGGCCAGGGCGGCCAGCACCTCGGGGTGCACGCCGGAGTAGTTGTCGGAGGCGAAGCCGCGGACCGCGGGGTTGTGCAGCCGGGCGATCGTGGGTGCTTGTTCGGGGGTGTGGACCGCGCTGGTCATCGTTTCGTTCACGCTTTCAGTGTAGGCAGATGCCGGTTCAGCGGCTAAGCGGCAGGCGCCGGCCGTTGAGTTCCCCGGCAGGGGTGTCGAAGAGCCGGACGACGGCGGCGGCCAGGTCGGTGACGTCCGTGTAGCCCGGGAATTTTCGTTCCGGTGCCGCGGCGCGCATGGCGTCGTCGAGCAGCGCCTTGACCACGAAGACGGCTGCGGCGCTGTGCTGTTCCACCGGGTGTTCCTTGTGGCCGGACTGCTCGCGGCGGAAGCCGTCGGCCATGGCCAGGGTCCAGGCTTCGGCGGCGGCCTTGGCCGCGGCGTAGCTGGCCGCGCCGGCGGTCGGGGCGGCCGCGGTGGTGGAGGAGACCATGGCGAACCGGCCGGTGCCGGAGGCGGCGAGGTCGTCGTAGAAGGCGCGGCTGACGTTGCGAAGCGTGGTCACGGCGTTTCGTTCCAGGAAGTCCCAGTCCTCATCCGGCTGGTCCGCGATGCCCTTGGCGCCGCGCCAGCCGCCCACCAGGTGGATGACGCCGTCGAGCCGGACGCCCCGCCCGGCGAGGTCTGCGCGCAGTGCGGCGACGGCGGCCGGGTCGGCCAGGTCGCAGGTCAGCGGGACCACGCCCTCGCCGGCGGCGGCCGCGGCGGCCGTGATCCGGGAGGCGTCCGAGCCCACGGTGAAGACCGCGTGCCCGGCGCCGCGGAGGGCGCGGGCGACGGCGATGCCGGAGGCACCGCTGCCGCCCGCGACCAGGACGTTCAACACGTCAGCGCTCATGCGGCGGTTTCGGAGGTGCCGGTGATGCCCGCGGTGGACTCGATGACGGTGCGCATCTTCTTCTCCAGCGCCTCGTAGAACATTGAGAGCGGGAACTCGTCGTCGAGGACCTGGTCGGTCAGGCCGCGCGGCGGGCCGTCCAGGGGGAGCGCCTCCGGGCCCTTCGCCCAGACCGAGGCCGGGTTGGGCGTGACGGTCGAGGAGATGAGCTCGTACGCGGCCAGCCAGTGGGCGGTCTTGGGCCGGTCGATGGAGCGCCAGTAGAGTTCCTCGATCCGGGCGCCGAGTTCGACGACGACGTCGGCGGCCTCGTCCCAGTCGATGCTGAGCTTGCTGTCGGTCCAGTGCAGGACGTGGTGCTGGTGCATCCACGCGAAGAGCAGTTGGCCGCCCAGCCCGTCGTAGTTGCGGACCCGGCTGCCGGTGATGGCGAAGCGGAAGATGCGGTCGAAGATCACGGCGTACTGCACCAGCTTGGCGTGCCGGCGGGCTTCCGGATCGGCGTCCTCGTCCTTTTCGATCTTCACGGATTCGCGGAAGGCGGTCAGGTCGCAGCGGAGTTCCTCCAGGGAGTAGAGGAAGAAGGGCATGCGCTGCTTGATCATGAACGGGTCGAAGGGCAGGTCGCCGCGCATGTGGGTGCGGTCGTGGATCAGGTCCCACATCACGAAGGTTTCCTGGGTCAGCTCCTGGTCCTCGAGCAGGGCAGCGGCGTCGGCCGGCAGCTCCAAAGAGGCGATGTCCGCGGCGGCGTGCAGCACCCGGCGGAAGCGGGCGGCCTCACGGTCGGCGAAGATGGCGCCCCAGGTGAAGGTGGGGGTCTCGCGGACGGCCACGGTTTCCGGGAAGAGCACCGCGGAGTTGGTGTCGTAGCCGGGGGTGAAGTCGAGGAAGCGGATCGGCACGAAGAGCTTGTTGGAGTACTCGCCCGCTTCCAGGCCGTCGATGAATTCCGGCCAGATGACCTCGATCAGGACGGCTTCGACCAGCCGGTTGGTGCTGCCGTTCTGGGTGTACATCGGGAAGACCACCAGGTGCTGGAGGCCGTTGACCCGGTGCCGCTGCGGCTGGAAGGCCTGCAGCGAGTCCAGGAAGTCCGGGACGCCGAAGCCGCCGTCGGCCCAGCGGCGGAAGTCCGTGACGAGCAGGTCCAGGTAGGCGGCGTCGTGCGGGAAGGCCGGGGCCAGTGCGGCGACGGCGTCCGTGATGGTCGCGACCTGATCCGCGGCGGCGGCGTGGTCCGCCGCCTCGGGGACCGAACCGTCCTTGATCTGCAGGGCCTGCAGGGCGGTGGCGGCGGACTTCAGGCGCTGCCAGTCCGGGGACTCGGCGGTGATCGGGGCGGAAACGGTGAGGGCGGTAGCGGTCACGTCGGCGGCCTTTCTGGTTGCTCGGGAATCTACGGCGAGCGTAGCAAGCAAGCAGCATCCCTAACGCAAAATTAGCGCGAGCATAAGAAAGACTGGGGCAACCGTGGCTGCCCCAGTCTTCCAGCTCAAGCTGTCCGCGCCCTTGGCTAGTCCTCGGCCGGAACCAGGGTCAGCGACACGGAGTTGATGCAGTACCGCTGATCCGTGGGGGTGCCGTAGCCCTCGCCCTCGAAGACGTGGCCGAGGTGCGAATCGCAGGCGGCGCACCGGACCTCGATACGCTCCATGCCCAGGGTACGGTCACGGATGTAGCGGACGTTGCCCTCCGCGAGCGGTGCCCAGAAGGAGGGCCAGCCGCAGTGCGAGTCGAACTTCTCGGCGCTGGTGAAGAGCTCGGTGCCGCAGGCGCGGCACTTGTAAACGCCCTGGGTGTGGGTGTCCCAGTACTCGCCGGTGTAGGGCCGTTCGGTGCCGGCCTGACGGAGCACCTGGTACTCGGCCGGGCTCAGTTCCTGGCGCCACTCATCCTCGGACTTGACCACCGGCTGGACGCCGGAGCCGGCAGTCTGCTCCGTGTCGGGTTCGGCGTCGGTGACGGGGGAGGGGACGGGTGAATTCTTGGGTTTGTTGCCAAAGATACTCATGGCATCCATAACGCTTAGGAGTCCCCGATAAATCCCGAGCCGGCGTACAGGTGCAACACCGGCAGGCCCAGCTTGTCCTGCGCCTCGTTGGCCCAGTCGGTGTGGAAGGTGTCCGCCACCGCGTGCGGGCGGGTGATGACCACGGCCTGGCCGGCGTTGAGCTCCCGTGCCTTGGCAACCAGAGCGTCCACCGGCTTGCCTTCGACCACCTCCCCGGTCACGCCGCCGCCGATCCCGCCCAGGGCGGTCAGCGAGGCCGCGAGGGTCTCCGCTGCGGCCGTGCGCTCGTGCTCCGGATCAGGCTGTTTGCCGGAGAGCTCGCGGAATGCCTTCGCGAACTCCAGCATGGAGAGGTTCTCCAAGAAGTCCACCAGCAGGTGCCGTTCGGTGTTGGCCGGGACCAGGACCACCAGCGGCATGTCGCCGTCGGCGACCAGGGTCTCGATGTTGACGCGGTCGTCCGCGTTCAGGGGCTCTTCTGTCAGGATGACAATCGGGTCGCTCATGCCCCCAGCCTAGTCCCCGCGGTCAGCATCCGGGCGGGTCCCGCGCCCGATGCCGGACTGGCGTGCCGGGTGGGTGAGAATGATGGCATGGTCTCCCTTCCGCGTCCCTCCCGGCGTCCGGTGCCGGTACCGATGTCAGCCGCCCTCGCCTGGCAGAGTCCGCCTCCGGCGTCGCGCGCCATGCAGCGTTTCTCCGGCGGAGCATTCCGACGCGGCACCAGCCGCCGCGTCCTGCCCGTCCCGGTGGCGGCTGCCCCCGCGCCGGCCGCGTCCCTGACCCGCAACGCGAAGTGGGCGGCGGCCGGGATTGCCGGCGGCGGAGCCGCTGCCGGACTGCTGGCCGCCGGCTCGTCGGCGCTGGCGCTGTATTTCGCCCGCCGCGTGGTCACCCCCGTCCGGGTCCGGGAGGAGGACCAGGAGGTCCTGGCCGTGATCCGCGACGCCGGCGGGAAGCCGCAGGTGATCCTCAAGGCCACCCCGGACGCCGTGGTGGACGGCGTCTACGGACTGTTCTTCGACGGCGGCCGCGGGCACGCCCGGATCGGCCGGATCGTCTCCTACTCCCCGGCGGAACAGACCGTGCTGCGCGAGGTGGAGGCCGTCTACGCTGGAGACCTCAGCCAGGTCCGGCGGGCCTATTGGAGTGGCGCCGTACACCCGGATCCCGCGGCGCTGGGCCTGCCGGCGGAGGACGTCGAGATCGAGGTCGACGGCGGCACGGCGCCGGCATGGCTGGTCCGCCCCGCCCCGGCCGTCGACGCCCCGTCCGGCGCTCCCGTCGCATCCTCTGCTGCCGGAGACGCTCCCGACGCATCCTTCGCACCCGCCGCAGGCGAAGCCCCCGCCACTCCCGGTGCCGAGGCGCCGTCGAGGGAATCGGCGCCGCCGTCGGATGTGTGGGCGATCATGGTCCACGGACGCGGCGCCTCACGGCAGGAGGGCCTGCGGGCCGTCCGCGTGGCCCGCGACCTGGGCCTGACCAGCCTGCTGATCACCTACCGCAACGACGGCCAGGCGCCCTCCGCCCCGGACGGCCGCTACGGTCTGGGCTGGACCGAGTGGCGCGACGTCGAGGCGGCCATCGGCTACGCCCTGGAGCACGGCGCCCGCGAGGTGGTGCTCTTTGGCTGGTCCATGGGCGGCGCCATCAGCCTGCAGACCGCCGACCTCTCCCGCTACCACCACCTGATCCGGGCCATGGTGCTGGACGCTCCGGTGATCAACTGGGTGGACGTGCTGGCCCACCACGCCCAGCTGAACCGGATTCCCTCGGGTATCGGACGCTACGGGCAGCTGATGATGAGCCACCCGCTGGGCCGGCGCCTCACCGGTCTGGCGGCGCCGGTGGACCTCAAGGCGATGGACTGGGTGTCCCGCGCCGTGGAGTTGCGGACGCCCACGCTCATCATCCACTCGGTGGACGACGAGTACGTTCCCTACGGCCCGTCCGCGGTGCTGGCGGAGAAGAACCCGGAGATGGTCACGTTCGAATCGTTCACCACCGCGCGGCACACGAAGGAGTGGAACGTGGACCCGGAGCGCTGGGAAGCCCTGGTGACGGCGTGGCTGGGACAGCGGTTGGCCCCGCGGGCCACCCCGGTGGACTAGGCGGAACGCCCGGCCGTCAGCGGCCGGTGCCGATCCGGGCCGTGCTGGCGCCGGTGAGCCGAACCAGGTCCTGCGGGCTGAGTTCCAGGTCCAGGCCGCGCCGTCCGCCGGAAACCAGGATGGTCTCGAGGGCCAGGGCGCTCTCGTCCAGCACGGTGGGGGAGGACTGCCGCTGGCCCAGCGGGGAGATGCCGCCGAGCACATATCCGGTGCGGCGCTCTGCGGTCGCCGGGTCAGCCATGGCAGCCTTCTTCCCGCCAAGGGCCGCCGCGAGGGCCTTGAGGTCCAGGTTGCCGCTCACCGGCACCACGCCGACGGCGAGCCGGCCGTCGACGTCGACCATCAGGGTCTTGAACACCCGGGCCGGATCAATGCCCAGCACCTCCGCCGCCTCCATGCCATAGCTGGCCGCCGCCGGATCGTGGGTGTAGGGGTGCGCGGTGAAGGGAACCCCGGCCGCCGCGAGTGCCGCGGTGGCCGGGGTTCCCTGCGAGGCAGTCTTGCGTGCCATGGTGCCGGTCAGCCCTGCTGCGGCAATTCGGCGACCTTGCGCTTAATTCGCCCGAGCATCGCGGTCATGCCGCGCATCCGGAGCGGCGTGATGGCGCGGGTCAGGCCCAGCAGCTCGGGCATGTCGTCCGGCACCGCCAGGATCTCGGCGGGGCTGAGCCCGTCCAGTCCCTCGTGCAGGACACCGGCGAATCCGCGGGTGGTCGGAGCCTCCGGCGGGGCCTTGAAGAACAGCCGGACGCTCTGGGCCCCCGACTGATCCGCGGCGGGCTCGGTTTCGATCGTAAGGAACAGCGGCGACTGGCACTCGACCACCTGCTCCAGCAGCTCCGGGTGGTCCAGGAGCCGGGCCGGCGGGTCGGGCAGTTCGCGGGAGAACTCCAGCAGCAGCTGCAGGCGCTCGGATTCCTCGAGTGCCTGGAAGTCGTCAACGATCTCCGCCAGGGCGGTGGGCAGGGCAGTGGAAGTCACGATTCCAGCTTACTTTCCCGCGGGGACGGTGCCGCGCTCGGCGCCCCTGGCGATCGGGACGCGGACGGCGTTGCCCCACTCGGTCCAGGAGCCGTCATAGTTGCGGACGTTCTCGAAGCCCAGCAGGTACTTCAGGGCAAACCAGGTGTGGCTGGAACGCTCGCCGATCCGGCAGTAGGCCACGACGTCGTCGCCAGGGGTCAGCCCGGCCTCGCCCAGGTACAGCGCCTCAAGCTCGGAGCGGTCGCGGTAGGTGCCGTCCTCAGCGGCCGCGCGGGCCCAGGGGATGGAGGCGGCGGTGGGGATGTGGCCGCCGCGGAGGGCGCCCTCTTCGGGGTAGGCCGGCATGTGGGTGCGCTGGCCGGTGTATTCCTCGGGGGAGCGGACGTCGATCAGCGGCTTGCCCAGGTGGGCCAGCACGTCGTCCTTGAAGGCACGGATCGGGGTGTCGTTGCGCTCGACCACGGGGTACTCGGCCGGTTCGACGGCGGTCTTGTCCGTGGTGAGCGGCCGGCCCTCGGCGATCCACTTGTCGCGGCCGCCGTCGAGCAGCCGGACGTCCTCGTGGCCGAACAGGGTGAAGACCCAGAGCGCGTAGGCGGCCCACCAGTTGGACTTGTCGCCGTAGATGACCACGGTGCTGTCGCGGGAGATGCCCTTGGCGGAGGCCAGGGCGGCGAACGCTTCCCCGTCGACGTAGTCGCGGGTGACCTCATCGTTCAGGTCCGTGTGCCAGTCGATCTTGACGGCGCCCGGGATGTGGCCGGTCTCGTAGAGCAGCACGTCCTCGTCGGATTCGACCACCACCAGCTGACCGTTCCCGACGGCTCCGTCCTCCAGCGCGGCGGCGAGCCAGTCGGTGGAGACCAGCCGCTCGGGGTGGGCGTAGCCGGCAAATTTCTTGTTCTGCTCAACGGGGTAGGGCATCAAGAGCGCCTTTCACTGGAAGTCGGGGGTGCCGGGCGGACGCGTGTCGCGGCCCCGGGCCTATGACAACACTAACCACGGGCGCGCGGGATTGTTCCTTCGGGGTTCTCAGGGGGAAATATGGTCTTCGTCACGGCCGCGGCCGCCGCCGGTAGCCACTGCGGCTTTGCCGGTAGTCTTTCTGGGGACACGAGACCAGCAGAACGGACCACCTTGGTACAGATCGAACAGCTCGCCGCCAGAACCCCGGCGGTTTCCGTGGATGAACTCCTCAAGGGTTTTTATCCGTCGCCGCGCTTTGGTGAGGTCTCTTTCGCCAGCTACCGCCCCGATCCGGCCCAGCCCAGCCAGGCTCACGCCGTCCGGGCGCTGGAAACCTTCGCGGCCGGCGTCGGCGCCGGAAGCGGCGATGGCCTGTTCAAGCGGCTCTTCGGCAAGAAGGAAACGTCCCGCGCGGGCATCTACCTCGACGGCGGTTTCGGCGTCGGCAAGACCCACCTGCTGGCCTCTCTCTGGCACGCGGCGCCGGGGCCCAAGGCGTTCGGCACCTTCGTGGAGTACACCAACCTGGTGGGTGCGCTGTCCTTCCGGAAGACCGTGGAGGCCCTGAGCAGCTACAAGCTGGTCTGCATCGACGAGTTTGAACTCGACGATCCGGGGGACACCGTGCTGATGTCCCGGCTGATGCGCGAGCTCGCCGACGCCGGCGTCAAGCTCGCCGCGACCTCCAACACCCTGCCCGGTTCCCTGGGCGACGGCCGCTTTGCCGCCGTCGACTTTCAGCGCGAGATCCAGGTGCTGGCGGACCAGTTCGACGTCGTCCGGATCGACGGCGAGGACTTCCGCCACCGCGGCCTGCCGAAGGCTCCGTCGCCGCTGCGCAACGATGAACTCACCCACCACATGCAGCGGGAATTCGACGGCAAGACCGTGGCCAAGGACGAATTCAGTACCCTGATCAACCACCTGGCCGGCGTGCACCCCAGCCGCTACCGGCAGCTGATCGACGGGATCGACGCCGTGGTGTGGCGCAACGTGGAGACCATCACCGAGCAGGCCGTGGCGCTGCGCTTCGTGGTGCTCGCCGACCGGCTGTACGACAAGGACGTCCCGATCCTGGCCAGCGGTGTGCCCTTCGACCGGCTCTTCACTGAAGAGATGATGACCGGCGGTTACATGAAGAAGTACTTCCGGGCGGTCTCGCGCCTGACCGCCCTGGCCCGCGAGGGCCAGAACCACGAACCGTCGTAGGACTCACGGCGGCGGTGGTCCCGCCGTCCGCCCCGGCGCCGCCGGCTGCCCGCGGCAGCCGCGCCGCGTCGGCGTCTCGGTGTCACTGATTAAACGACGAAGGTGCCGGCGCCGCCTCACGGCGGGACCGGCACCTCGCTGACGTACCTGGGCTAAAGGCCCTGCTGCCGGGGTTCCCCGGCTACTGGCGGGACCCCCGCGACGTGGGGTTCGCTGGCGGGACCCGTTTCGGGCCGTCCGTTGGCGTTGTCCACGTAATCGGAGGCGCTCCGCTGAACGGTGTCGACGCGGTCGGCGTACTTTCCGCCGGTCTTGGAATCGACGAAGTCACCGGCCTTCTCGATGCCGTCCTTGATAGCCGTTTCGTTGCCATCAATCAGCTTCTGAGCCTTGCCCTTTAGATCGTCAAGTAAACCCACGGGCACCTCCTTTCAGTCGCGGAGCCAGATCGCTCCTAGCGCTTTCGATCCTAGCCCCGGCCCGGAGGCATGCCAAGGGAACTGACGGTTTGTACGCCCAGAGGAGAAAGCCATGATGGAAGGGGCATCACGACGGCGGCCGGTCGCGGTGCCGGGAGGCGAGGAAACGAAAAAAGCAGCTCCCGGGGGAGCTGCTCTGAGAGTGGGCGATACTGGGATCGAACC
The DNA here is from genome assembly GCF_042668995.1 of Arthrobacter sp. NPDC057259. Lineage (NCBI taxonomy): Bacteria > Bacillati > Actinomycetota > Actinomycetes > Micrococcales > Micrococcaceae > Arthrobacter > Arthrobacter sp. NPDC057259. The sequence continues at coordinate 36,885 of NZ_JBHUYA010000007.1, read as the reverse complement.
AGTGACCTCTTCCGTGTCAGGGAAGCGCGCTACCGCTGCGCCAATCGCCCGCAACCGGAAGAATCCGGAGTGGATGGTAAAGAGAGCGGACGACGAGATTCGAACTCGCGACATCCACCTTGGCAAGGTGGTGCTCTACCAGCTGAGCTACGTCCGCATTTAGTCCGTCCGGCAATGCCGGCGGTACTGGATCAAGCAAGTTGCCTTGCTTTGGTGGGCGATACTGGGATCGAACCAGTGACCTCTTCCGTGTCAGGGAAGCGCGCTACCGCTGCGCCAATCGCCCCTATGCATCCGGCCGGAACCGGAAACCAGGGTTTTCACCGAGGTGGGTACGGGATTCGAACCCGTGTATACGGCTTTGCAGGCCGCTGCCTCGCCTCTCGGCCAACCCACCGTGTAGACAGAATCCGTAAAGATCCTTATCCGTGACAGTGTCCTGCGAGCGGACGACGAGATTCGAACTCGCGACATCCACCTTGGCAAGGTGGTGCTCTACCAGCTGAGCTACGTCCGCAGTGTTGATTGTTGATTTCCCGCCGCACTCGGCAGTTCCTCGCGTTCCAACGAGTAAGAACTCTATAGGAGGTTCAGGCAATCTACAAATCGAGGGCGTTCCGCCGGCTGCCAACCCCCGCGGATCCCTGTAACCACGCGGATTTTGCTAATTACAGGGCTGTAATTCGAGGCCGTTTCCCGGCAACGTCGCGAGGGGCGGAGGTGACGGCTTGGGTGGGGGCACGACCAGCACGGCGCCGCTCCCGGCGTCACGAATCGCTGGTCCGGCCATCCGAAGTGTGGCTCTGTACGGCTGACGGCTCTTCAGAGGTTCCGACGTCGTCATCACGATTCGCGGACACCCCTGCCGGGCCCGGCCCGGGACCCGTCAGGCCGCCCCGTCCCAGTTGAAGGCCGATTTTTGATTTCCGCCGGGGTGGGCTAGCATTCAAGGGCACCCGGGGCGATTGGCGCAGTGGTAGCGCGCTTCGTTCACACCGAAGAGGTCACTGGTTCGAACCCAGTATCGCCCACCAACAGATGGTCCGTTCCGCTCTCCGAGCGGGGCGGACCATTGTTTTTTGGCGGTCAGGCGTCGTTATCGGCTGGGCCGGTCGGGCCGAGGACAGGACGGTCTCGGGCAACTCGACGGACACCGACCGCGGGCAGCGCCTCCCGGCGATGTATTTGGCTACCGGCAACCGGCTACGCACACGCGGCGCCCGCAACCGCCGTCGTCGTTGATCGCCTCCACAGTTTCATATCGCGTCAGACCCCTGTGAAAGAGTTTTTGCCATGACAGCCCCACTCCTCGCCCACGCCACCGAGTATGGACGGATGTACGCCCGTTCCACCTCGGCCCAGTTCACGGTTCCCTCGATCACCACAGTGATCGGCCAGCAGCCGCACGGACTGGATGGCTGGTTCGGCTACATGGGCGCCAACAGCCTGGCCGCAGATCCATCGCTGCCGGAGATCCTGGGCAGCCCGGCAAAGGTCCGCCAGGCCGTCAGTCGGGCGGCGAAGGCCGCGGAAACCTATCGGGACGACGCGGCCAAGCGCGGCGACCGGGTACACAACTACTGCGAACAGGTTGCGTTGCGTGCCTTGGGCCGGCCGCACCAGATGAAGGAAACCCGCGAGGCACTGGCGGCTAACGGCGAGGAAGCCTTCGCGGCCCGCTTCGACGAGTGGTGGGAGCTGTTCCAGGTCGAACCGATCGCACCGGAGATCACTGTCTGGAACCAGACCGTGGGCTACGCGGGAACCCTCGACCTGGTGGCGAAGATCAACGGTCGCACCTGCCTGATCGACTACAAGACAAAGGGCACCACGCGGGACGGCATGGTGAAGCCGCTGGACGCCAAGGTGGTGATGCAGCTGGTGGCCGGTATGAAGGCCGAGGAGAGCCTGGTTGACCCGGTGGCGGGGGAGTGGGAGCCGTGGCAGCACGGTGATTCGCCCATCCTGCTGGCCGTGGCCATCGGCGAGACCGAGGTCCGTCCGGAACGCGCCAACCCCAACGTGCTGAAGCATCATTGGTGGAAGTTCTGCGCGCTGCGACGGGTCTGGGAGATGTCGGCCGACACCGTGGCGGCGGGTCCCGCGCTGCTGCCGATCGCCCCGCCGATGGCACGCTAACCCTTCGCCTTAGCGCCTCTTTCGGGCCGAAACGCCCTTCCGCGAAGCGGCGCCGGCTAGGCACGCTAGGGCATGGCAGTTCGTCGTAGCTCTCGTTATCACTGCATGGTCGGTGCCCTCACCATGGCACTGCTAAGCGGTTGCGCGGCTCCCGGCGGTCCGGGCGAGGGGACGGCATCTGCAGCACCCACCGTGGAATCGGGATCCCCGACCGCTCAGGCTCCTGGACAACCGACCACGCCGGCATCCCCGTCGGGCGCCCCAGCCACTACGGCCGTGCCGGCATCGGAGACTCCTGTGGCCGTGCCGTTCAACCTCTTCACGCATTGCGGTATCCGCGAGGCACTTGTCGACGGGACGTACTTCCTCGCCGACAAGATCCTCGACGACGGCAGTGGCAACCCTCCCGCAGGCTGGGACAACCCCTACCAGGCCGGCACGATGACGGTCAGTGGCTCCACGGCGGTTTTCCGGGACGACGCGGGACACGCAGTGACTTTCCATTCGCGGCCGGGAGCCACCGGTTTCCTGAACATGTGCTCGTGACAGCAATCCCGGGCAGACCCAGTCACGACGGCGGCGCCAGCCACTAAACGGCGGGAGGTAGCAGCCGGTCCCGCGGCGCCGGCCGGATGACTGCGGGTGGTAGCACGCGGCCTCACGGCGTCGGCCGAATGACCGGCGGGAGGTAGCTTCCCGTCCCGCGGCGCTGGCCAGATGACGGCGGCAGTTAGTAGCGGGACGGAAAACCGGCCAGCCAGCAAAGTTGGGGACATCCCGGCTAGGCAGCAACAGGACGGAAGAATCCGTTGCGGCACGGTCTTCGGCCGGGGTCCACGTGCGGTGGCGGGATGAACCATGGCACCCCCAGGCGGACTTGGATCTCCCACTGTTCCTTGTGGACGACGTGATGGTGATGCGAGCACAGCAGCACGCCGTTGTCCGTACTTGTGGCCCCGCCGCGTGACCAGTAGTCGATGTGGTGCGCCTCGCACCACGGCGCCGGGATGGAGCAGCCGGGGAAGGCACACCCTTGGTCCCGGGCAACCAGTGCCTTCCGGATATGCGGCGGGAACACCCGTGACGCCCGGCCGATGTCCAGGACGAGGCCCTCACCGCCCAGCACCACAGGGATGATGTCCGCGTCGCACGCAATCTTCCGCACCGTCGAGGCGGTGACCGGGCCCGAGAAGAGCATGGTCCCCGTGCCCTCGCTTGATTCGATCCGTTCCAACAGGTCCCGGTAGTCGATAGTCACCATCACCTGCGGCCTGAGCCCTCCGGCGGCCGGTAGCCCATCTGAGCCGGAGGCAACCTTGCAGCCACCGACCAGTCCGTCGAGGCGCTTCTGGGCAAGGGAGCGCAGGTCGAGTCCCACCCCGCCGTCCATATCCGGGGGTGAACCAGAGACGCCGCCCTCGGTGCCCGGCCTTCCGCAGCTGGCGCCATCGCGGCCCTCTGCAGGGGTTACGGACCCACCGCCGTCGTTCCCGATCCGCGGATTTGTAGCGGTGTTCATGACGGTGATCAGGTGCTCGAACTGCTCGTCCGTGGCGAAAATCTCGAGGTGCTGCAGACCGTGCCGCCGCCTCCGGATGAAAGCGCCCTGAAGCTGCCGGAGTAGCTCCTCTGACGGTTCGCTCCCGTCCGGGTCCACAGCGTTCAACCACCGCTGCGCGATCCGGACCAGGAAATCGGGGTCATGTTCGACGGCGGTGCGGGTGAGGGCGTGTTCCATGCGCCCGAGCGTGGCGGTGTCGCAGACGGGTTTTGCGTTTGCCAGGGCCGCCACGGTGACGCAGGCCGACCGCGCAGAGACGTCGCCCGTTGCCACCGCGGCTCCCAGTTCCTCGCGGACCGGCGGAAGGAGCTCTCCAGTCAGGTCCTGCCGTGGCAGTACCGCCTCGGCCAGCCGCAGCCTGCTCCGTGCCTCGGCGAGAGAGATGTGCAGCCTGGCCCGGAGGAATTCCGCGGTATTCCGGTAGCCGTCGTCCGAGGCAGCGGACAGGGTGACGGCAATATCTTCGGAGGCAGACCGTCGCGCGGGTACCGCTGTCGCTGCTTCGTCCGCCTCCGCGATGACCGGCCGGGTGGGCTTGGCCGGCTCCTGCCAGCCGCTGGTCCAGCCGGGAACGGCGCGGGCTTCGGGTGCAGCCAGTTTCCGGCTCCGGTCCACCGCCGCTGCGGCCACGAGTTGCCAATATTCGGTGAGCCGGGACAGCTCTTCAGCAGCGTCCGCCAGGTCAGCGGCCGCCTGGACGTCGAGTCGGTAGGCGTCCCGCACCGCCTCCGGACCGGCCTCCCGGATCAGGGACACGGCCGCATAAACTCCGGCGACCGACGTCGGTCCGGAATCGAGATCCGCGATGAAACCCCCGATGGCTTCCATGCATCAAGTCTCCTGCGGGGGTCTGACATTTTTAGCGGGGCGATGCACAAGGCAGGGAAATCCCCGCTACCGAATCTGGCACTAAACTGGATGGAATCCCTGACCGCCCAGCTCGAAGGACAAATCACCCATGGCCATTTTGAACATCCGCATCATCGGGGACCCTGTGCTGCGCACAGTAGCCGATCCCGTGACGGAGTTCGGGCCCGAGCTGGCGAAGCTGGTGGCGGACATGCTCGAAACCATGGAGGACGTCGAAGGCGCCGGCCTGGCCGCCCCGCAGGTGGGCATCAGCCAGCGCGTCTTCACATACCGGATCCGCGGCGTCGAGGGTCACATCATCAACCCCGTCCTGGACAACAGCGAGGACTTCCAGCCCGACGAGGTGGAGGGCTGCCTCTCCATCCCCGGCCTGGGCTTCCCCGTCCGCCGCTTCCGCCACACGCGGGTGACCGGCGTCGACGTGCACGGCAACCCGGTGGAGCTCGAGGGCGAGGGCATGCTGGCCCGCGTCTTCCAGCACGAGACGGACCACCTTGACGGGATCCTCTTCACGGACCGTCTCGAGGGTGAGGACCGGAAGGCCGCCCTGCGCGCCATCCGCAACGCCAACTATGACTCCATCACCGAACAGACGACGTCGAAGCGCGCCAAGACCGTTGGCTCCAGCTTCGGCGCCGGCGCCTCCTTCGGTTCCGCCCAGTGAGGGTCCTCTTCGCTGGCACCCCCGCCGTCGCCGTCCCCTCACTTGACGCGCTGGTCGGCGCAGGGTTCGACGTCGTCGCCGTCCTGACGCGCCCCGACGCGCCGCAGGGGCGCAAGCGCGTCAGGACCCCGTCGCCGGTGGCGGCGCGGGCGGCCGAGCTCGGGATCGAGGTCATCCACGCGGCGAAGGTCGACGCCGACGTGACGGCCCGGATTGCCGCCGCCGCCCCGGACGTCGCCGCCATTGTTGCCTACGGCGGCCTGATTCCTCGGGCCGCGCTCGACGTCCCCGCCCACGGCTGGATCAACCTGCACTTCTCGCTGCTGCCGGCCTGGCGTGGCGCCGCCCCGGTCCAGCGCGCCCTGATCGCCGGCGACGACGTGACCGGCGCCGTAACCTTCCGGCTCGAGGAAGGCCTGGACACCGGCCCCGTCTACGGCACCCTCACCGAGTCGGTCGGACCCGAGGACACCGCGGGGGAACTGCTGGAACGCCTCTCCCACAGCGGCGCCGTACTGCTGGCCCAGACGCTCTCCGCGGTCGACGCCGGCAAGGCCGCCGCGGTCCCGCAACAGGGGGATGTCACCCTCGCCCCGAAGCTCACCCTCGAGGACGGCCGGCTCGACTGGCAGCTCCCGGCGCTGGCAATCAGCCGACGCTCGCGCGGCGTCACCCCCGAACCGGGTGCCTGGACCACGCTGGACGGACAGCGGATCAAACTTGAACCCGTCCGGCTGCGGCCCCACGCCGCGGCGCTTCCGCCGGGACACGTGGCGTTGGATGGCAAGGCCGTCCTGGTGGGAACCGGCTCACACCCGGTGGAACTGACCCGGGTACAGCCCGCAGGCAAGAAAATGATGGCCGCCGCCGACTGGGCGCGCGGGCAGGCAACACTGGAAAGCGTGGTCTTCGAATGAGCGAGTCCGGATCGAACGGAATCGGCCGCGGCCGCAGCGGAGGCGGCGCGGGCAGCCAGCGCGGCCAAGGCAACTCCGGCAGCCAGCGCGGAAAGGGCGGCGCCGGGGCCGACAGCTCCCGCGCCGGCGTGCGCCGCGACGCGCAGGGCCGCGAACGCAACCGGGGACCCAAGCGCAACTTCACCGAAAGCGCCCCGGCCCAGCGCACCCGTCGCGCCGACCCGGCCCGGCTGGTGGCCTTCGAGGTGCTCCGCGCCGTCGCCGCCGAGGACGCCTATGCCAACCTGGTGCTCCCGGCCCGGATCCGCCACCACGGCCTGGACAAGCGCGACGCCGGTTTCGCCACCGAACTCAGCTACGGCGCCCTCCGCGGCCAGGGCACCTATGACGCCGTCCTGGCCCGCTGCGTGGACCGGCCGCTGGACCAGCTGGACCCGGCGATCCTCGACGCCCTGCGGATCGGCGCACACCAGCTGCTGGCCATGCGCGTCCCGGCGCACGCCGCCCTCGACGAGACTGTCGGCCTGGCCCGCGCCGTCATCGGCGCCGGCCCCTCCGGCCTGATCAACGCCGTGCTGCGCAAGGTCTCCGCCCACACGCTCGACGAGTGGCTCGAGCTCCTGCTCACCGGGGAAGCGGACGAGACCAAGGGCGCCGCCATCCGCTACGCCCACCCGGAATGGATCGTCCGGGCCTTCCGCCAGTCGCTGGTGGCGCACGGCCGGCCGGTCTCCGAGATCACCAGCCTGCTGGAGGCGGACAACGCCGCCCCGGTGGTCAACCTGGTGGCCCTCCCCGGCCTCGGCAGCCTCGACGAGGCGCTGGAAAACGGCGCCACCCCCGGCGAGCTGGTGGAGGGCTCGGCGCTCTCCAGCGGCGGCGACCTGGGCCGGCTCGCCTCCGTCCGGGACGGCAGCACCCGCGTCCAGGACGTCGGCTCCCAGCTCGTGGCCCGCGCCCTCGCCGAGGTGGACCTCGCAGCGGAAGGCCACGGAGAAGCCAAGAACGACGACGGCGAACGCTGGCTTGACCTCTGCGCCGGTCCCGGCGGCAAGGCGGCCCTCCTCGGAGCCCTCGCCCGGCAGCACGGCGCCACCCTGCTGGCCAACGAACCCGCCCCGCACCGCGCCAAGCTGGTCAGTCAGGCCCTCAGCGCCGTTCCGCGCGAGACCTGGCAGGTCCGTACCGGCGACGGCCGCGAGGTGGGGGCCGAGATGACCGGCCAGTTCGACCGCGTCCTCGTCGATGTGCCCTGCACCGGCCTCGGGGCCCTGCGCCGCCGCCCGGAATCACGCTGGCGCCGCACGCCCAAGGACCTCGCGGACCTGGGCCCGCTGCAGCGGGAGCTGCTCAAATCCGCGCTCGACGCGGTCAAGCCCGGCGGCGTCGTCGCGTATGTGACCTGCTCGCCGCACCCGGCCGAGACCACCGCCGTCGTCAGCGACGCCCTGCGCAAGCGCGAGGACCTGGAGCTGCTCGACGCCGGCGCCGCGCTGGACGCCGTGAGCCTCACCGGTCACCTGGACGCCGGCCACGAGTCGACCGCCCAGCTCTGGCCGCACCTGCACCGGACGGATGCGATGTTCCTGGCGCTCATCCACAAAAAGGCCTGATCCAGCGGTCATACTGGCACCACACCGGCACCACAGCAAAGGACTTCCATGTCGCACACCTGCATCAACCCCAGCATCCTCTCGGCCGACTTCGCGAACCTGCAGACCGAGCTGGCGAAGATCCGGACCGCGGATGCGGTGCATGTGGACGTGATGGACAACCACTTCGTGCCCAATCTCTCCTTGGGCCTGCCGGTGGTGCAGCGGCTGCAGGAGATCAGCCCGATCCCGCTGGATGCCCACCTGATGATCGAGCACGCGGACCGCTGGGCACCGGCCTATGCCGACGCCGGCGTCGCCTCCGTGACCTTCCACGCCGAGGCGTCCATCGCTCCGGTGAAGCTGGCGCGCGAATTGCGGGCCAGGGGAGCAAAGGCCGGGCTGGCGCTGCGCCCGGGCAGCGGCGTCGAGCCGTTCTTCGACATGCTCGGCGAACTGGACATGATCCTGATCATGACGGTGGAGCCCGGCTTCGGCGGCCAGGAGTTCCTGGAACTGACCCTGCCCAAGATCCGCCGGGCCCGCGCGGCCATCGACGCGTCCGGCCTGGACGTGCTGCTGCAGGTCGACGGGGGCATCACCGAGGACACCATCTGGCGGGCCGCCGAGGCGGGGGCGGATGTCTTCGTCGCCGGTTCCGCGGTCTATGGGGCCGACGATCCGGCTGAGGCGATCGAGCGGCTCCGCGAGGCCGGAAAGCGCTAACACCGGACCGAGCGTCTGGACGACGCTGCGGCTTCTGGACGACCCCGCGCCTGTTGCGTCCGGTGACGGCCGCGGGCCCGGAATACCCGGCCGCCGGGCGCGGTTGTGTCAGAATAGCTACACACATACGTGCTCCGGGGTCGGTGTAAGTCCGAACCGGCGGTGACAGTCCGCGACCCGCGAGCCGGCGCCTTCCCACAGGAGGGCAACGGCGGACGGTTGAACCGGTGGAATTCCGGTACCGACAGTTAAAGTCTGGATGAGAGAAGCACGTACAGCTGTTACTGCGGCGCCCTTTCGCGCCGCGGCACTGTGCTGTCGTATACCCCCGGAGCCATCGCGGTTCAGAGGAAAGGTATAGACAGACACATGAACCCCCTGCGATGGCTCTTCAACCGCACCGCGGTCCTCCGGGACCGGGCGGGCGGCCGATGAGCGTTCACCACACCACACCTGATTTCAGCGCAGCCGAATCGGCGGCGATGGACGCCGCCCTCGCCGCCGCCGCCCTCGGTCCCCGCGGCGCAAATCCGCTGGTGGGAGCCGTCATCATCGCCCCCGACGGGTCCCCGCTGGTCACCGGCTACCACCGCGGCGCCGGCACCCCGCACGCCGAGGCCGACGCGATCGAGCAGGCGAAGCAGGCCGGGTTCGACCTCACCGGCACCACCATGGTGGTCACCCTCGAACCCTGCAACCACGTGGGCCGCACCGGCCCCTGCGCCCGGGCCATCATCGACGCCGGCATCGCCAACGTCGTCTACGCCGTGGACGACCCGCATGATCCCGCCGCCGGGGGAGCGGCCACGCTGCGCGCCGCCGGCGTCACCGTCCGTTCCGGCCTTGCCGAAAAGACGTCACTGGAGCTCAACCGGCGGTGGTTCGACGCCGTCGCCGTCCAACGACCGTTCGTCACCCTGCACATCGCCCAGACCCTCGACAGCAGGATCGCCGCCGCGGACGGCACCAGCCAGTGGATCTCCAGCCCCGAGTCGCTTCAGGACAACCACGCCCTGCGCGGCCGGATCGACGCCATCCTGGTGGGCACGCAGACCGTCCTGGTGGACAACCCGCGGCTGACGGCCCGCACCCCCGACGGCCGGAACGCGGACGAGCAGCCGTTGCGCGCCGTGATGGGACTGCGGGGAATCCCGGAGGACGCCGCCGTGCACGGCGACGACGGCAAGGTGCTGCACCTGCCCACCCGCGAGCCGGCCGAGGCGCTGGACCAGCTGTTCGACGCCGGCGTCCGGCACCTGATGGTGGAAGGCGGCTCCAGGATCCTCAGCGCGTTCCTCGCCGCCGGCCTGGTGGACGAGTTGATCCTCTACCTCGCGCCCACCCTGCTCGGCTCCGGCACGGCCGCCCTCGATGACCTCGGCATCGGCACCCTCGCAGACGCCCAGCGCTGGGACTGGGACGAGGCCACCGGCGGCTCCGTGCGACGGCTCGGCCGCGACCTGCGGCTCCACCTGCGGCCCCGCACCGGCAACGCCGCCAAAGAAACAGGCACCCCTTCTTCATCTGAGACCACCCCGCGCCATGCCGCGGTCACCGCCCCAGGAGGCAACTGATGTTCACCGGAATAATCGCCGAACAAGGAAAGGTACTCTCGGTCGCCCGCGACGGGGACACCAGCGCCACCCTCCGGCTGCACGCACCCACCAGCACCGAGGGCCTGGCCCACGGCGGCTCCATCGCCGTCAACGGCGTCTGCCTGACCGCCACGGACATCGACGGGACCGACTTCAGTGTCGATGTCATGGGCGAGACCCTGGTCCGGAGCACCATCGGCAGCCTTGCCGCGGGGGACCGGGTCAACCTGGAACGCTGCCTCCCGGCCGGGGGCCGGCTCGACGGGCACGTCGTGCAGGGCCACGTCGACGGCGTCGGACAGCTCCTGGAGCGCGAGGCGCTGGGCAACTGGGACCGGCTGCGCTTCGGTGTGCCCGCGCCGCTGGCCCGCTACATCGCCGAGAAGGGCTCCATCGCCGTCGACGGCGTCTCCCTCACCGTCACCGCAGTCAGCCCCGCTCCGGCGTCCGAGCCATGGTTCGAGGTGGGCCTGATCCCCACCACGCTGGCCGAAACCGGGCTCGGTGCCAAGGAGATCGGCGCGCCCGTGAACCTGGAGGTGGACGTGCTGGCCAAGTACACCGAACGGCTCCTGGCCTTGGCCCCCACCCGCACCGCCGGAGAGGACGCATCATGAGCACGCTGCAGAACCGCCGAGAGGACGCCGTCCGCGCCGCCGGCGCGGGCGCCCCGGTGCTGGACCCCATCGAGGACGCCGTCCGCGCCATGGCGGAGGGCCGGCCGGTGCTGGTGGTCGACAATGAAGACCGCGAAAACGAGGGCGACATCATCTTCGCCGCCGCGCACGCCACCCCGGCGCTGATGGGCTGGACCATCCGGCACAGCTCCGGCGTGATCTGCGTGCCGCTGGAGGACGACCGCGCCGACGCCCTGGCACTGCCCCCGATGGTCACCATCAACGAGGATGCCAAGGGCACCGCTTACACCGTCTCCTGCGATGCTGCGATCGGCGTCAGCACCGGAATTTCCGCCACGGATCGGGCCCTCACGGCCCGGATTCTGGCCGATCCCACCAGCGAACCCAGCTCCTTGACCCGGCCCGGGCATGTTTTCCCGCTCCGCGCCGTTAAGGGGGGTGTGCGGGAGAGGCCCGGCCACACCGAAGCAGCCGTGGAGCTGTGCCGGCTGGCCGGCGTCGAACCCGTCGGTGTGATCGCAGAAGTAGTGCACGACGACGGAGAGATGATGCGGCTGGACGGACTTCGCAGCTTCGCGCTGGAGCACGGCTGCCCGCTGATCTCGATCGCCGACCTGGTGGCGTACCTTGAGGCCGGGAACACCGGTAGCCACGCGGCGGCCTCCGCCTAGGACCTTGGACAGAGGAGAAACAATGACGACTTCCCCAGCGCAGCCGGCCACCCCGGCGCAGCAGCCGCATCCGGTCAGCGGCGGCCCGATCGTGCAGCTTCCCACCGCCTTCGGCGAATTCGTGGCCCAGGCCTGGACGGACCTGGAAACCGGTGCCGAGCACCTGGCGGTCAGCTCGCCGCTGCCCGCCACCGATGGCAAGGCGCCGCTGGTCCGGCTGCACTCGGAGTGCCTCACCGGCGACGTGTTCGGCTCCTACCGTTGCGACTGCGGCGAGCAGCTGGCCTACGCCCTGGAACTGATCCACGAGCACGGCGGAACCCTGCTCTACCTGCGCGGCCAGGAAGGCCGCGGCATCGGCCTCGCGAACAAGATCCGGGCCTACGCGCTGCAGGAAGCCGGCTTCGACACGGTCGAGGCCAACGAGCAGCTGGGCCTGCCGGTGGACGCCCGCTCCTACCAGGCCGCGGCCCAGATCCTGGCGGAGATGGGCCTGAACGAGGTCCGGCTCCTCAGCAACAACCCGGACAAGCAGGACCGGCTGGCCCAGGCCGGCGTGCACGTGGTCGAAATGGTCCCCACCGAGGTGCCCTCCCGCGAACAGAACCTCCGCTACCTGCAGACCAAGAAGGACCGGATGGACCACCGCCTGGTCCTGGACATGCAGCCGGCCGCGCTGGACCCGGGAGCTGGTGCCGGGTCCGGAGCCGGCGTCGAATCCGGCGTCCAGGCCGGCTAGGCCGCACCGCCTCCCACCCACTTTCTCCCCACAGAACCAAGAGCAAGGACACCCTATGAGCGGCCACGGCGCCCCCACGATCGACCTGACCACCCAGTCCGCGGAAGCCAGCAGCCTCAAGGTGGCCATCGTTGCCGCCAGCTGGCACACCGCCATCATGGACGGCCTGCTCGACGGAGCCCTCCGCGCGGCCAAGGACGCCGGCATTGACGAGCCCACCGTCCTGCGCGTGCCGGGCACCTTCGAACTGCCCGTCGCCGCCGCCCGGCTGGCGGCGCACTTCGACGCCGTCGTCGCCCTCGGCGTCGTCATCCGCGGCGGCACCCCGCACTTCGAATACGTCTGTGAGGCGGCCACCATGGGCCTGACCGAGGTCAGCGTCCGCACCGGCACCCCGGTGGGCTTCGGCGTCCTGACCTGCGACACGGAGCAGCAGGGCATCGACCGGGCGGGCCTGCCCGGCTCGAACGAGGACAAGGGACACGAGGCGTTCACCGCCGCCGTCGCCTCCGCCGTCACGCTCAAGCAGTACCGCTAGGCTGTGGAATCCCTCACATCAGGGGAGTCATCCGGAGGCCCGGCAGGCGGGGCCACGCCCCGAGCAAGTAGGCTGGAGGGTGTGAAGAATTTCGAGTCGCTGTTCGCAGAACTGAGTGAGAAGGCCGCCAGCCGTCCGGCAGGCTCCCGCACCGTCGCCGAACTTGAGTCCGGCGTCCACGGCATCGGCAAGAAGGTCGTGGAGGAAGCCGCCGAAGTGTGGATGGCTGCCGAGTACGAATCCGACGAGGCCGCAGCCGAGGAAATCTCCCAGCTGCTGTACCACCTGCAGGTCCTGATGCTCGCCAAGGGACTGACCCTGGAAGACGTCTACAAGCATCTCTAGCCACGCGGTTCCGCGTCCCTGGCTCACGCCGGCGGACGCGGAGTGGTCCGTGGCCCGCAGTGCCTGTTACCCCATGACGATCCACCCAGAAAGAAACCTCCCCATGCTGAGAGTTGCCGTCCCGAACAAGGGATCCCTGTCCGAAGCCGCCTCGGCCATGCTCGCCGAGGCCGGCTACCGCCAGCGCCGCGACAGCCGCGAACTGGTCATGGTCGACCCGGACAACGACATCGAGTTCTTCTTCCTCCGCCCGCGCGACATCGCCGTCTATGTCGGGCAGGGAACGCTCGACGTCGGCATCACCGGCCGCGACCTGCTCCTCGACGCCGAGGTCGACGCCGAGGAACTGCTGCCGCTCGGCTTCGCCGCCTCCACGTTCCGCTTTGCCGGCCCGGTGGGCGACTTCAGCTCCATCGACCAGCTCGAGGGCAAGCGCCTGGCCACCAGCTACGACGGACTGCTCCGCGGCTACCTGGCCGAGCGCGGCATCAACGCCAAGGTGGTCCGCCTGGACGGTGCGGTTGAATCCTCGGTCCGCCTGGGTGTGGCCGACGCGATCGCCGACGTGGTCGAGACCGGAACCACGCTCAAGGCCGCCGGAATGGAGATCTTCGGCGAACCGATCCTGAAGTCCGAATCGGTGCTGATCGGCCGCAAGGGCGAGCAGAACCCCGCCGTCGAGATCCTCATCCGCCGTCTCCAGGGCGTGCTGGTGGCCCGCCAGTATGTGCTGATGGACTACGACATCCGCAATGAGCTCGTGGAGCAGGCCGCCGCGCTGACCCCGGGCCTGGAGTCGCCCACGGTGTCTCCGCTGCGCGACTCCGACTGGGTTGCCGTGCGCTCGATGGTGCCGAAGAAGGACACCAACCGGATCATGGACGAACTCTACGACCTGGGCGCGCGCGCCATCCTGGTCAGCAGCATCCACGCCTGCCGGATCTAAGCCAGCCGGTCTTAGGTCAGCCAGTCTTAAGTCAGCCAAGGCCCCGAAGAAGCACGTCAACAGCAGGAGCAGTCATGTCAGTAGCCGTCCGCGTCATCCCGTGTTTGGACGTCGACGCCGGCCGCGTGGTCAAGGGCATCAACTTCGAGGGCCTGCGCGACGCCGGTGACCCGGTGGAACTGGCCCACCGTTACGACAACGGCGGCGCGGACGAGCTGACCTTCCTCGACGTTACGGCCTCCTCGGGCAACCGGGAGACCACGTTCGACGTCGTCCGGCGCACCGCAGAGGAAGTCTTTATCCCGCTCACCGTGGGCGGCGGAGTCCGCGGGGTGGCCGAGGTGGACAAGCTGTTGCGCTATGGTGCAGACAAGGCGGCGATCAACACCGCCGCCGTGGCCCGGCCGGACGTGATCGACGAGATCACCCGGCACTTCGGTTCGCAGGTGCTGGTGCTCTCCGTGGATGCCCGCCGCACCCGGCCCGGGTCCAAGCCCACGCCCTCCGGCTTCGAGGTCACCACCCACGGCGGCCGTCAGGGCACCGGCATCGACGCGCTCGAATGGGCGCGGGAGGCCGCGGACCGGGGAGTGGGTGAGATCCTGCTCAACTCGATCGACGCCGACGGCACCAAGGACGGCTTCGACCTGGAACTGATCCGGCTGGCCCGAGCCGCCGTGAAGGTCCCGCTGATCGCCTCCGGCGGCGCCGGCCGGCCCGAGCACTTCCCGCCGGCAGTGGCCGCCGGGGCCGACGCCGTCCTGGCCGCCTCCGTCTTCCACTTCGGCCCGGTGGACATGATCGCCCAGGTCAAAACCGCCATCCGCGACGCTGGGTTCGAGGTCCGATAACGGCCCGCAGGGTCCCGGCCGGCCCTGAACCGCCCGAAGTGGTTTCGGGTCCCGCGATTCTCTTGGCGGCGAGTTGAGCCGGTGCTGGTCCCGGGCGTGCCTGGGGTCGCTGTTGGTGTCTCCTAACTAACGTTGGGTGCATCTCTTTTCCGAAAAGCTTTCGAGACGTCGTTATGAGAACGTTGGCCGAAGAGAATTGCCGCCTTCCCGGCTGGCCGACCGAGCGCGGGTGAGAGGTCTCGTATGTCATGGGTTTCGAGACTGATATGTGTGTAGCGTATAGGGCACCTTCACCGGGCAATTTTGCGGGCGGGGTATACGGGACACCCTGGGCCGGGACCCCGCAACGCCGCAGGTCAGGGGTGGGTTGTCGCAGTAGGGGACCGGCTTACGGGACAGTTAGCGGGCGGGCCCCTTACGGGACAGCGACGGTCGTATCGACTGGGGTGCGCACTCTTCACGATAGGCGCGGGCACTAATATGCTTTGGCCATGTCGCAAGGCGAAGCCCGCAAAAGACTCGAGCCCAAAATGACTCGGGGTGGCTTTAGGTTCATGATCACGATGGCGGCTATCGTCGCCGCCCTCCAGCTAGTCGTTCTGGCCACGCGCCTATCCCTGCCCTGGGAAAACGGAAACTACTTGTTCATCGCGGTATTCCTGGCTTCAGTCGGCTTCGTAGCAAGACTTGCTTATGTCCGACAACATGACTCAGTTTTATGGGAAGAGGAGGAATCCGAACGGGAGCGGTGGAATCAGAGGGGACGTCAGCTCTGAGAGCGACTCCGCTGCAGGTGGTGCCGGTGATGGATCGGCAAGCGGACGGTCTCCTGGAACATGGAGTCTGTAGCACAGAGGGGGACCAATGGGACGGTCAGGCTCCGGCTCGGATCAACCTGCTAAATCATCTTGGGCGGTAGCGAATGGGTGAAGGCTTAGTTTTCGTGCTGGTGGCCGCTGTTTGGTTCGTCTTCCGCAAGCGGATAGCGGCATATCAGGTGTACCTGATTACGGAGAAGTTCAAAGTCCTTCCCGTTAGGGACGCAGCCGAGCAGGTGCGAGGCATGGAGCTGCTGGGCATGCTGTTTTGTGTGCTGCTCTTTGTTGCCGGTGTGTTGTTGATGGTTCTCCGCACGATGCTCAGGTAGACCCACAAGGGCGTCCGGTGAAGGATCACCTACCGCGACAAGGGTAGCTTTGCCGGCAGGAACGCCGTGGCTACCGTTTCGGCTTTAGTCATGTGTCTTGGATGTCCCTCGCGGACTCGGCGAAGACGTTTCTCGAATTCCGCGCGAGGCGATTCTTCGGGGAATTAGGACGCCAAGCGTCAGGCCCAATGGCATCGCGATACCTACCGTACACACCGCGAAAAATGCAACGGTGGGCCAGAAGGTGTGTCCCCAACTCGCCACTACGACCCAAGCCGTCACAGTAAGAAGTGCTGTCCATAGGGCTGATGACAAGATCTCTTTTGTTTTGCGCCCATTCATGGATCGATTTTGGCTGCTCACGCCCTGATGCTACCGGCGGAAACACGGGCAGGAGCCCGTTTGTCTGAATTTATCTAAGGCCCACCTTGAGAGCCGGACCGATTTTTTGGGCGAAGTGCCCGTTCAAGGATCCCCTAACGGACACCCGAACCGGTCGCCGCATCGGGATTTGTGCCTCATAACCTGATTGTCTCGAGTCCCGAGCGATTCGAGGCACGTAGGGTATGAGAAGTCTCCACCAACGACTCGATGGCCATCAGGAGAACGCTTGCGTGGACTCCCTTGGAGTCCAGATAGGTCGGGGTACGAGGGCGAGCCGCCCCCCGAAATTTAGACACGGCCGAGCAAAGGAGCGGAGGGGTCAGGGCGACTCGTCACGGACGCTAGTCTTCAGCCTATGACGCTGACGATAACCTTGACCTACTGCGTACTGCTCGGCCTCCTCGCAGTATTTCAGGTGCTGCTCATTGTCGGGCTTCCGCTGGGCCGCTTCGCCTGGGGCGGCCAGAACGAAGTCCTCCCGGCGCGCCTCCGATTGGGAAGCGCCCTGTCGGTTCTTATTTACGCCGTCTTTGCAGCCGTAGCCCTCGACAGGTCCGGGTTGATTTCCCTCCTGCCCGCGCCAGCTGATGTGGTGGCAATGTGGGGTGTTGCGGCCTACCTACTCCTGAGTGTCCTGCCCAACCTTGCATCAAAGAGCCGGGACGAACGCAGGCTCATGGCCCCGACATCCTTGGTGCTGGCCGGTCTGGCCATCGCCATTGCCTTGGGGTGGTAGCCGTGACCCCGCGACGTGACTCCAAGCAGTGACCAGCACACCACCCAAGCAGAGAAGAGCACCCCATCATGACCACTGTCCTCGTTGCCGGAGCCACCGGTGATCTCGGCCATCGGATCGTCCGCGAGTTGCTCGCCGCCGACGCCGATGTCCTTGTTCGTGTTTTGACCCGCCCAGGCGGCGGCGCCGCACAGGCGCAATACGGCGGGCGTGACCGCGTTGAGGTTCGCGTAGCGGCCTATTCGGACCACGTCGGCCTCGTCGACGCCCTCCGCGGCGCCGACGTCGTCGTGTCTGCCGTCAGTGGCGCGCGCTCCGTCATCGTCGACGCCCAGGAGGCGCTGCTGGCGGCGGCCGTCGAGGCCGGTGTGGCACGCTTCATCCCGTCCGACTACTCGGCTGATTATCGCCGGGTTACCCCTGGCAGCAACCGCAACTTCGAGCTGCGCCGGGAGTTCGCCGCCGCCGTCGATTCCACTCCGCTCCGCGCCACGTCCGTGCTCAACGGGGCCTTCGCTGACATGCTGACCGGTCAGGCTCCGATGATCCTGTTCAGGAGGCACAGGGTGCTCTACTGGTCCTCACCGGACCAGCTGCTCGACTTCACGACTAAAGACGACGTCGCCCGCACCGTCGCTCGCGTGGCACTGGACGACGCCGCTCCACGCGTCGTCGAGGTGGCAGGGGACAGGGTGACAGCCCGGGATATCGCGCGGATTATGTCCGAGCTCACCGGCGCCGCGTTCAGTACCCAGTGGGCCGGCACCACGGGATTGCTGTCCGGCATGGCCCGGATCGGGCGTCGCATATCGAGGGACGAGGACGCGACGTTCCCTGCCTGGCAGGGTATGCAGTATTTCGTGAGCATGTTCAGTGGCGAGGGCCATCTGCGTCACGTGAACAATGACCGCTACGGGCCGCAGGCGTGGACCAGCGTCCGTGACGTTCTTGAGGCGCACGTGAAGGACGGTGCGGTAAGGGGCTGAGGTCGTCGAAATCTACGCCGCGGGCGGGTCTGACCGACTACAGCCGATGCATATCCTCGGCGTCCGAAAAGTCCTAGTGGGAGGCTGCCGCCCGGAATTATCGGCGGTGGCCCGTATTATCCAGGCCGACAAAATGTGAATGGCCCAGGGTCTGGCCGCGGTGAAAGTCGCGAAGCGCCCGTTCCGAATCCGGGTCCGATCCCGCAGGCGGCCGTAGCGACTTTCTTGAGACATCGCGCCAAATAGACGCAACGATGATGACCAGAGCGGCAATGCCTAAAAGAATCCATTCCATGACTTCCCCCTAGGTCATCACTCTAGCTTGGGGCCTGCGGGCCGCCTTGAATCTGGGCTTTCCCACATGCGCAGTACGTCGGTCGGTAGCATGCGAAGGATGACGATCAAACTGGAAAACGTCGGGATTGCCGTCCGCGACATCGAGGCGGCGATCGCCTTCTTTGTTGACCTGGGCTTCGAACTTGTCGGCCGGGACACAATCGCGGGGGAGTGGGCGGACACCGCCGTCGGCCTCGACGGTAACCACGCCAAAATCGCCGTCCTGACGACGCCGGACGGGCACGGTCAGATCGAGCTCTTCGAATACCTCCACCCCGACGCCATCGAGACTGACCCCACCCTGCCCAACGAGATTGGCATGCACAGGGTGGCGTTCTCCGTGGACGACATCGACGCGGCGCTGGACATAGCGTCCCGGCACGGCTGCTATCCACTTCGCGGGGTGGCAACATACCGGGACATCTACAAGCTCACCTACCTCCGCGGTCCGAGCGGCATCCTGGTCATGGTGGCTGAGGACCTGACGAAGAACAGAGGGCCGGCTGAGTAGCCCTCTACTTGCGTCGGGCGGCCAAAAAACAAGTAGTGCACTCTCTGTTGCCTCGCCGTCGCGTTGGATAGTTTGGGCGCCATCGCGCCAGCGAGCGGCGCGCGAGGGGGACGCGCTGCACCTGCCGTTGAGTCTGCGGGGCCCGGACCCGCGTGCTGCTTACCTGCGATGAGCTAGACGCCGCACGGTCCGGGTCCTATGGGGCACCGCATCCGGGTGGTGCCGGAGCGCGCCGCCCGGATCGGGAGGCGGACCAGTGATCCGAGAAGGGACGCCTCATGCAGCGAACATCCACCACGGCGGCGGTCATCACGGCCGCCTTGCTTTCCCTCACCGGCTGCGGGACGGGATCCGGCACCGGTCCAGATACCGCGACGGCGGATGCCACGCCGGTGGCGGCCCAGCCATCCTCGTCCACACCGACCCCCGTGAAGACCTTCAGCAACGCGGACCTCAGCGGCTTGCTCTCCACGCTCAGGGATGACCAGGGCCAGCCCCTGACCGTCGTTCCGGCCGCGCAGATCGATCAAGGCATTCTCAGGGTCAAAGAGTTGCTCAAGACCGCAGTGGTGAGCCCCGAAACCTGCAAACCTCTCGTCGACAGCAACGCCAACGTCCCGGACGGCAGTACCTACGCCGGAGGCACGTCCATCTCCGCGGCCGACAAAACGACGATCGCGGTGACGGTCATGCACTGAAGGACGCCAAAACCATGACCCAACAGCTTGCTGCCTCACAGGCTGCGGCCGCTCCGTGCAAGTCGTTCACCATCGAGGTGGGAGGCCAGAAGATAACCACCGAGACCGCGCCCGTTGACGCCAAGTCCGACGGCGACGCGTCCTTCGCGGCGCTCACCACCCAGCACCTTGCCACCGGCCAAGCCCAAACCGCATTGACCGTCACCGGCGTCAAAGGCAATCTCGCCGTCACTGCGGTGAAGGCGGGGCCGGCGGTGACTCAAGCGGCGTCGGCCGAGCTCATCAAGCTGATCAACACGGTCCTCGCCCACGACTGATGCGATCGTCGGTCCAGGGTCCCGCAGCGGACCCTGGACCAGTGACCGCGCCACCCTGGAGGAGGACACGCCAGCGGCCGTTGAAGGAGCCCACGCCGTGTCCCGGTCTCAGCTCGGGGAAATCACGATGTTCTTGTGGATGGGCTTCCACCCGGAGGCAAGGAGCCTGTTGACGTCGACAACTTCACGGATTCCCTTGCCGCTCACGTGGACGATCTCCCGGTCGTCCCGCAGGTCTGCACAGCCGGCTATCCATGAGGAGGCGCTGGAGCCCTCCGGCACGGCGGCGACGCAGGCCCGTTTGCCGTCGGCGCTCTTGGCCCCGAAGTACCTGACGGCGTTGTCCTCGGCCAGGAATCTCACGCTGCCCGCGGGGATCTCATTCTCGGGCTGAAGGGTGACGCCGGCGGGAAGCCGGTCTTGCTCCGTGGCCGCGCGGTTCAGTGCGTCGATTGTTGGAGATGAGGAGCAGCCGTTCAGCAGGATTGTCACTGCGAGTGCCACCGCAGGGATGTGGAGTTGCATAGCGCTGCCCCCTCAGGCTCGGTTTCCAGTGAGCCTACAGGTGGGCAAGGGAAATCCGCCGCGCATTCGCAGCGGACGTGCCGAAAACTAGAGCCCGACCTCGGCGGACTGCAGGAGGGCGACGGCGTCGGGCTGGCCCTCGAAGGTGACCAGCGCGTGCCGGGTCCGGCCGTGGGCGTGCATCAGCAGTTCGCCGGGCTCACCGACGATCGCCACGGAGACGGGGGCGCGTTTGGCGACGTGCCGGGGCCCGGAGGGGCTGACCAGCACGATGCCCAGATCAACGCCGCGGTAGAGGATGGCGGCGCGCTTGATCAGGTCATCCCACAGCGCATCCGAATAGCCCTCGTCCAGCGCCCGCGGAGCCCAGCGGTCCACGGCCCGGCGCACGTCTTCGGTGTGGACGAAATATTCAGTCAGGTTGGAGCTCTCGTCCAGCGCCTTGATCCGCATGGGGGACAGGGCGGGCGGCCCGGCGCGGAAGGTGTTGACCAGCTTCGCGTACGCCTCGGGGCTCTTCAGGGTCTCCGCGAGTTCCGCCGTCGCCTCATCCGAGGTCTTCCTCAGGCTCTTGATGAGCAGGCCCAGTCCCACGCGCGCCTTGCGCTCACGCAGGTACAAGTGCGCGGCAAGATCACGCGTCTGCCAGCCCTTGCAGAGCGTGGGGGAGTCGGGGCCGGCCGCAAGCAGGGTTTCGGCCAGGACTTCTCGGGACGGGTCGACGAAATGCATCACTTGTGAAACTAGCACGAGACGCCCTTCCCTGCGCACAGGAAACGGCGGTCATTTCGCAACCCGTGGCCGTAACCCGTGGTGCGGGTGATGAAGGAGATAGGGCGACGACGGCGGGCCAGGCCCCGGCGGGTGCCCCGGTGCACGGCGTCGAGGTCGCCCGGAGGTCGTTCGGTAGCGCCGGGGGCTTCGCACTGGGACCCGGCGGGCGGCGTGTCCCGCGCAGGCACTAGACTTGGGGGTGATGTCTGAGCAGCCCGCCCCCGCCCCCGCCGCGCCTTCCGGCCCCCTCCCCGAGGACCTCGCACGATCCCTGAAGCGGGACGCCGCCGGACTGGTCGCCGCGATCATCCAGCAGTTCGATACCGGCGAGGTGTTAATGCTCGGCTGGATGGATGACGAGGCGCTGCATCGGACCATGACCACCGGCCGGGTGACCTTTTACTCCCGGTCCCGCCAGGAATACTGGCGCAAGGGCGATACCTCCGGCCACGTCCAGTGGGTCAAGTCGCTCGCGCTGGACTGCGACGGCGACGCCCTGCTGGTCCGCGTCGACCAGGTGGGCGCGGCCTGCCACACCGGCACCCGCACCTGCTTCGACGGACGCGACCTCGACGCCGTCGTCGGCCACGCCGGCTGACCCGTCCGGCACCATCCCGCGCAGCCGGCGCCGCCGCAGCCGGAAACTACCGCAGCCGAACCAACCCGCACACCTAAGACCTACAGAACAGGTGGAAGTACGCAGCCATGCAGGACCTCGGAATCATCAGCCCCAGCCTGGAGGAGTTCCGCGAGCTCGCGGCCGGCAACCGCGTCATCCCGGTCCGGCTCAAGGTGCTGGCCGACGCCGAAACGCCTATCGGCCTCTACCGCAAGCTCGCCCAGGGCCAGCCGGGAACATTCCTGCTCGAATCCGCCGCCGTGGGCGGATCCTGGTCCCGGTACTCCTTCATCGGTGCCCGGTCGCGCGCCACGCTGACCACCAAGGACGGCCAGGCGCACTGGCTCGGCGAACCGCCCGTGGGCGTCCCCCTGTCCGGCAGCCCCGTGGACGCCGTCCGGGACACCGTCCGCGCCCTGCACACCGAGCGCTTCGAGGGCCTGCCGCCCTTCACCTCGGGCCTCGTCGGCTTCCTCGGCTGGGAATCCGTCCGCCACTGGGAAAAGCTCACCAGCCCGCCCGAGGATGACCTGCAGCTGCCCGAGATGGCGCTGAACCTGGTCACCGACATGGCCGTGCACGACAACATGGACGGCACCGTCCTCCTGATCGCCAACGCGATCAACTTCGACAACAGCTCCGAGCGCGTGGACGAGGCCTGGCACGACGCCGTCGCCCGGGTCAAGGAACTGCTCGCCAAGGTCAGCACCCCCACAGCACAGCCGGTCTCCGTGCTGGAATCCGCCGCCCTGGACTTCGCCTCCAGCGTCCAGGAGCGCTGGGACGAGAACCAGTACCTCGCCGCCCTGGACCGCGGCAAGGAGGCGATCGTTGACGGCGAGGTCTTCCAGGTGGTCATCTCCCGCCGCTTCGAGATGGAGTGCGGCGCGGACCCGCTGGACGTCTACCGCGTGCTGCGCAACACCAACCCCAGCCCCTACATGTACCTCTTCAGCCTGGCCGACGCCGACGGCCGCGAATACTCGATCGTCGGCTCCTCGCCCGAGGCGCTCGTGACGGTGACCGGCGACGAGGTCATCACCCACCCGATCGCCGGATCCCGCCCGCGCGGCAAGACCGTGGAAGCGGACAAGGCCCTGGCCGAGGAACTGCTCGCCGACGAGAAGGAACGCGCCGAGCACCTGATGCTGGTGGATCTCTCCCGCAACGACCTCTCCAAGGTCTGCGTCGCCGGCACCGTGGACGTCACCCAGTTCATGGAGGTGGAGCGGTTCAGCCACATCATGCACCTGGTCTCCACCGTCGTCGGCCGCCTCGCCCCCGACGCCACCGCCTATGACGTCCTGAAGGCCACCTTCCCGGCCGGTACGCTCTCCGGCGCCCCCAAGCCGCGCGCCCTTCGTCTCCTCGACGAGCTGGAACCCCACCGCCGCGGCATCTACGGCGGCGTGGTGGGCTACCTCGACTTCGCCGGCGACATGGACATGGCCATCGCAATCCGCTCCGCCCTGTTGCGCGACGGGCGCGCCTACGTCCAGGCCGGCGGCGGCATCGTCGCGGACTCGGTCAACGCCGCGGAGGCCCAGGAAACCATCAACAAGGCCGCGGCCCCCATGCGCGCGGTCCACACGGCCCAGTCGCTGCACACCATCACCCCGGACTCGTTGCCGGGCGCCGAGGGGAGCCGGTCATGAGCGGCACGGTCAAGAGCACCAGTCCGGTGGTTCCCCGCTGGGCCCGCAAGTCCAGCCTGGTCCTGCTGATCGTGGTGCTGGCCCTGGCGGTCTTCGGCGCCACGACCCAGACCTGGCTCACCGTCCGGCTGGACGCCGGGCAGCTGGGCCAGGCGGTCGCCAACCGTGACGGCCTCCAGGTGCAGGGGAGCAAGGCCGCGACGGCGGTCACGGCGCTGGCCCTCGTGGCTCTCGCCGGCGGACTCGCCGCCGCCATCGCCGGCAAGGTGGCCCGCTGGGTCATCACGGTCATCATCCTGCTCGCCGCCGTCGGAATCGTCACCGCCGCCGGCACCGTGCTGGCGGACCCGCTGGCCGCCGCGCAGGGATCCATCGCCGCCGCCACCGGCATCAGCGGCAGCAACGTCTCGGTGGCCACCACCGTCTTCCCCCTCCTGGCCGTCATCGCCGGGGCGCTGCTGGGCCTCTCCGCGCTGCTGGTCGTCCCGGCCAGCCGGCACTGGAAGAGCCGGACGAAATATGACGCCGCCGCCGTCAAGGCCGGCACCGGGGGTCCCGCCGACGAAATCGACAGCTGGGACCGGCTCACCCGCGGCGACGACCCGACGTAGGCAGCGCCCCGCGCGGCCCGGCTCACGTGCCGACCGGCCCGCCCGCGCCCCCGGCCATTGTCACGGCCAAAAAATGGCAGAATGTAAGCAGTATTGATCCTGAGGAGATTTCCATGAGCAAAGCCCCCATGTCTGCACCGAAGCCCGCCGCCGGCACCGGCATCTACGACGACGTCGACCACAGCGAGCCGACCGGCCACGGCAACAGCCCCGCCGCCTGGACCACCGTGATCATCATGCTGGTGGGCGCACTCATCGCATCGATCGCCTTCGTGATCGCCAACACCCCGATCTTCGTCGCCGGCGCGGTCATCATGCTGGTCGGCCTGGTGGTTGGCTTCGCCATGCGCAAGGCCGGCTACGGCGTGGGCGGCAGCAAGCTGAAGAACTCCGGCCACTAGGAGTGAGTGTTCTCGACGACATCAATGCCGGTGTCCGGGAGGATATGGAGGCCCGCCAGCGGCTGGTTTCGCTCGCCGAGCTGAAGGACCGCGTGGCGGCCGTCGCTCCGGCCAAGGACGCCTGGGCCGCCCTGGGCGGGGACTCCGCCAGGGACCAGCTGAAGGTGATCGCCGAGATCAAGCGCAGCAGCCCCTCCAAGGGTGCGCTGGCCACCATCGGCGATCCGGCCTCGCTGGCCCGGCAGTACGCCGACGGCGGCGCGGCCGTGATCAGCGTCCTGACCGAGCAGCGCCGCTTCCACGGTTCCCTTGTGGACCTGGACACGGTCCGCGCCGCGGTGGACGTGCCGCTGTTGCGCAAGGACTTCATGATCGATGAGTACCAGTTCTGGGAAGCCCGCGCCCACGGCGCGGACCTGGTCCTGTTGATCGTCGCCTCCCTCTCCGACGCCCAGCTCCGCGATTATGCGGCGCTGAGCCACGAGCTGGGGATGAACGTCCTGGTCGAGACCCACACCCCGGAGGAAGTCGAGCGGGCCGCGGCGGCCGGCGCCAGGATCATCGGCGTCAACGTCCGCAACCTCAAGACGCTCGACGTCGACCGCTCCGTCTTCGCCGACCTCGTCGCCGCCATCCCCGCCGGCGCGCTCGTCGTCGGCGAGTCCGGTGTGCGCGACGTCGACGACGTCCGGCACTACGCGGCGCACGGCGCCAACGCCGTCCTCGTCGGCGAAGCCCTGGTCAAGAACGCGACCCCGCAGAAGCGGATCGCCGAATTCATGGCCGCGGGCGCCGAGGAAATCGCAGCACGGGCCTGACGCCGGGAGGGCCGGACCTCTGAGGTCCGGCCCTCCGGCGCCTCCGTGCGGCCCCCAAGATCTAGTTAGCAGTGGAACAGGATGGTGAGACTGATGGTCGATGCACCCATGACCGGCTCAGAGGAAAGCCCCGCGGACGCGTTCCTGCAGGGCAACCGGCCCGACGAAGCAGCGCAGGGCACGCCCTCGCTGCGGCACGCCCCGGGACCGTACTTCGGTTCCTACGGCGGCCGCTGGATGCCCGAATCCCTGATCGCCGCCCTGGATGAACTCGAGGACACCTTCGAGAAGGCCAAGGCCGATCCCGAGTTCACCGCCCAGATCGCCGAGCTGAACAAGAACTACTCCGGCCGGCCCTCTCTGCTGACCGAGGCCAAGCGGTTTGCCGAGCACGCCGGGGGAGTGCGGATCTTCCTCAAGCGCGAGGACCTCAACCACACCGGCTCGCACAAGATCAACAACGTCCTCGGCCAGGCCCTGCTGGCCAAGCGGATGGGCAAGACCCGCGTCATCGCGGAGACCGGCGCCGGCCAGCACGGCGTGGCCAGCGCCACCGCCGCGGCCCTGCTGGGTCTCGAGTGCGTCGTCTACATGGGCGCCGAGGACTGCCGCCGGCAGGCCCTCAACGTCGCCCGGATGGAACTGCTCGGCGCCACCGTGGTGCCCGTGACGAACGGCTCCCAGACGCTCAAGGACGCCATCAACGAGGCCCTGCGCGACTGGGTGGCCAACGTGGACAGCACCCATTACCTGCTGGGCACCGCGGCCGGCGCCCACCCGTTCCCGGCCATGGTGCGCTACTTCCACGAGGTCATCGGCGAGGAAGCCCGCGCCCAGATGCTGGAACAGACCGGCCGGCTGCCGGACGCGGTCTGCGCCTGCATCGGCGGCGGTTCCAACGCCATCGGCATCTTCCACGGCTTCCTGGACGATCCCTCCGTGAAGATCTACGGTTTCGAGGCCGGCGGCGACGGCGTCGAGACCGGCCGCCACGCCGCCACCATCACGCTCGGCCGCCCGGGCGTGCTGCACGGCGCCCGCTCCTACCTGATGCAGGACGAGGACGGCCAGACGGTCGAATCGCACTCCATCTCCGCCGGCCTGGACTACCCGGGCGTCGGCCCGGAGCACTCCTACCTCTCGGACATCGGCCGCGTCAGCTACGAGCCCATCACGGACAGCGAAGCCATGGACGCATTCCGGCTGCTGTGCCGCACTGAGGGCATCATCCCCGCCATCGAATCCGCCCACGCCCTCGCCGGTGCGATCAAGATCGGCCAGCGCCTCGCCGCTGAAGCTGCCGAGTCCGGCAACCCGGAGAGCGCGCACGAGAAGATCGTGCTGGTAAACCTCTCCGGCCGGGGCGACAAGGACGTGGCCACCGCCGCGGAATGGTTCGACCTGCTGGACAAGAACTCTCCGGAAGCGGAGATCGCCAAGGAAGGGGAGCAGCTGTGAGCTCCGAGACGCCTGCCGCCGGGACGCCTGCCGCCGCAAACGCCGCAACGGCCAGCAAGTCCGCCGCCGCCATCGACCGCGCCCGGTCCCAGGGCCGTGCCGCGCTGATCGGCTACCTCCCCGCCGGGTACCCCACCGTCGAGGACACCATCGCCGCCGGCATCGCGCTGGCCGAAAACGGCGCCGACCTGATCGAAATCGGGATCCCCTACTCGGACCCGGTCATGGACGGCCAGGTCATCCAGGCCGCCACCACCGAGGCCCTCGCCAAGGGGTTCCAGGTCAGCCAGGTCTTCGACGTCGTCCGCGGCATCACCAGCAAGACCGACGCCGCCGTCCTGGTCATGACCTATTGGAACCCCGTGGTCCGGATGGGCGTGGACGAATTCTCCCGCCGCCTGGCCGAGGCCGGGGGAGCCGGGCTCATCACGCCCGACCTGATCCCGGACGAGGCCGCCGAATGGATGGCCGCCTCGGATAAATACGGCCTGGACCGTGTGTTCCTGGTGGCGCCGTCGTCGACTCCGGAGCGCATGAAGCGGACCGTGGACGCCAGCCGCGGCTTCGTCTATGCCGTCTCCATCATGGGCGTCACCGGTGCCCGCACCTCGGTGAGCTCCGCCGCGAAGAACGTGGTGTCCGCGGCCCGTGCCGCCGGCGCCGAGCGGGTCTGTGTGGGCCTGGGCGTCTCCAACGCCGGCCACGTCCGCGAGATCGCCGCCTACGCGGACGGCGTGATCGTCGGCACCGCGCTGGTCGCGGCGATCGGTGAGGGCGGCGTCGATGCGGTAGCGTCCCTGACGAAAGAGCTCAGCACCGGCCTCATCAAGGAAGAAGCGTAGTCAATGCAGGCAGTCCTCCACGCGGCAGCGCTGGTTCCCGCGAGCATACCGAGCCCGGTCTGGTCCGGGTTCGACATCCCGCTGCCCTGGGGCTCCCTGCGGATCCACGCCTACGCGCTGTGCATCCTGGCCGGCATCATCGCCGGCCTCTGGCTCACCTCCGTGCGCTGGGCCAAGCGCGGTGCCCCTGAGGGCAGCGTCTGGGACATCGCCATCTGGGCCATCCCGTTCGGCATCATCGGCGGCCGGCTCTACCACGTGGTCTCCTCCCCGGACGCCTACTTCGGCCCCGGATTCGACGGCACCGGCGACCTCTCGCTCATCCCGCAGATCCAGCGCGGCGGCCTCGGCATCTGGGGCGCCGTGCTGCTCGGCGCGGTGGGCGCCTGGATCGGCTGCCGCCGCGCCGGCGTCAAGCTCAGCGCCTTTGTCGACGCCGCCGCGCCCGGCCTGCTGCTGGCCCAGGCCATCGGCCGCTGGGGCAACTACTTCAACCAGGAACTCTTCGGCGGGCCCACCACCCTGCCGTGGGGCCTCCAGGTGGACCCCACCAACCCGAATTTCCCGGCAGGAATGCCGGCGGACACGCTCTTCCACCCCACGTTCCTCTACGAGTCCCTGTGGAACCTCGTCGGCGTGGTGATCCTGCTGGCCCTGGACCGGAAGTTCTCCTTCCGCCGCAGCCGGCTCTTCTGGCTCTACGCCATGTACTACACGCTGGGCCGGGTCTGGATCGAGGCCATGCGCATCGACGATGCCGAGCAGATCAACCTGTTCGGCATCACCACCCGCCTCAACGTCTGGACCAGCCTCCTGGTCCTGGCCGCCTCACTGCTGGCCTTCGTCCTCCTGGGCCTGCGCAAGAGGACCGGCGAGGACACCGTGTACCTGCCCGGCCGCGAACCCGCCGCCGTCGAGGGTGACGCTGAGGATGCCGACGACGACCACGTCACCGAAGGCAGCGCGGAGGAGCGCGATGCCGCCGAAGGCAGTGCGGAAGAGCGCGACGGCGAACGGGACGCGGAGGACCGCGACGGCGACGCCGTCGAGGGCGGCCGCGACGCCGAGAAGGCCACCGTCCCGGCCGTCCGCCATTCGGACTCGGCTGTCTCAGATAATGAATCCCGTGATAATCTCCCGGTGAATACCAGCGGTCCGGACCGGGCTTCGGCCCAGGCCGTAGCCGCGGGCGAACCCAACGGCGGCCACGATGCCGCCGCCGCGAAGCCGGCAACCGGGAAAACCGGCCGCCGCGCCGCCGGAACCGCGCCGGAGACTGACGCCACCCCATAGTTCAGGACCGGCATTCGGGCTGCAGGGAAACCCCCGGCCGGGCCCGTTACCCACAGCGTCGTGGTCTCATAGGACAGCGCGTCCGGCACATAACAGCCGCGCGCAAGTCCGGCCGGCGGCCCGCGTAACTGTTCGTGCAGTATGCGGCCCTGGCCTACAATTCCAGTAGGAAAATCACACTGTTGTGCCCGTCACACCGGCGCAGCGTCACGGGCCAATGTTGTCCCTCCCATACGCTCGATCAGGAGGAAGGACGTCTCCCATGACCCAAACTCTGCACAGCCCCAGCTGGTCCGAACCGGACCAGCCCGCGACGGCACTCTCGCCTTTCCGGCGCTTCGCGGCACTGCCCGACGCCGCAGGCCTCTACAACCCGGAGCAGGAGAAGGACGCCTGCGGCCTGGCCATCATTGCCACCCTCCGCGGCGAACCCGGCTACGACATCGTCGATGCCGCTCTCACCGCCCTGCGCAACCTCGAACACCGCGGCGCCGTCGGAGCCGATGAGGGAACCGGCGACGGTGCCGGCCTCCTCATGCAGATCCCGGACGAGTTCTTCCGTGCCGTGACCAGCTTCGAGCTGCCCGCCGCCGGCCAGTACGTGGTGGGCACCGCCTTCCTCCCCGCCGAACAGCGCGAAGCCGACGCCGCGAAGGCAGGCATCGAAGCCCTCGCCGCCGATGAGGGCCTCACCGTCCTCGGCTGGCGTGAGGTGCCAGTCGTCGCCGACCTGGTCGGCGCCATGGCCCGGGCCTGCATGCCCTACTTCTCCCAGCCGTTCCTGGCCTCCAGCACCGGTGAGGTGCTCTCCCACAATGACCTGGACTCCCGGGCCTGGCGGATCCGCAAGCGCGCGCAGAACAAGTTCGGCGTCTACTTCCCGTCGCTCTCGTCCCGGACGATCGTCTACAAGGGCATGCTCACCACCGCGCAGCTGGAGCCGTTCTACCCGGACCTCTCGGACAAGCGCTTCAAGACCAAGCTCGCGATCGTGCACTCGCGCTTCTCCACCAACACCTTCCCGTCCTGGCCCCTTGCCCAGCCGTTCCGCACCATCGCGCACAACGGCGAGATCAACACCGTCAAGGGCAACCGGAACTGGATGCGGGCCCGCCAGTCGCAGCTGGCCAACCCGCTGCTGGGCGACAGCCCCGAGGAGCTGTACCCGATCTGCACCCCCGGCGCCTCGGACTCGGCGTCGTTCGATGAGGTCGCCGAGCTGCTCTGGCTCTCCGGCCGGCCCATCACGCACTCGATCATGATGATGATCCCCGAGGCCTGGGAAAACCATGCCACCATGGACCCCGCCCGCCGGGCGTTCTACGAGTACCACTCCCTGCTGATGGAGCCTTGGGACGGCCCCGCCGCGGTGTCCTTCACCGACGGCGCGCTGGTGGGCGCCACCCTGGACCGCAACGGCCTGCGTCCGGGCCGTTACTGGATCACCGAGGACGGCCTGGTGGTCTTCGCCTCTGAGGTCGGCGTGATCGACGTCGAACCGGCCAAGGTGGTCAAGAAGGGCCGCGTCTCGCCCGGCAAGATGTTCCTGGTGGACACCGAGGCCGGCCGGATCATCGACGACTCCGAGGTCAAGGCCGAGGTGGCCGCGGCGAACCCGTGGGCCGAATGGCTCAAGGACAACCTGATCGACCTCAAGGACCTTCCCGAACGCGAGCACGTGGTGCATACCGCCGCGTCGGTGAACATCCGCCAACGCACCTTCGGCTACACCACCGAGGAACTGAAGATCCTGCTCGGCCCGATGGCCCGGACCGGTGCCGAACCCCTCGGCGCCATGGGTTCGGACACCCCGGTGGCCGTCCTCTCCAAGCGGCCCCGGCTCTTGTTCGACTACTTCGTGCAGTCCTTCGCCCAGGTCACCAACCCGCCGCTGGACGCCATCCGCGAGGAACTGGTCACGTCGCTGACCTGCGCGATCGGACCCAACGGCAATCTGCTGGACACCAAGCGGGTCCGCCAGCCGCAGGTCTCGCTGCCGTTCCCCGTGATCAACAACGACCAGCTGGCCAAGATCGCGAACATCGAGAACGCCGACGGCGACCGCGTAGCCATGAAGGTCCGCGGCCTGTACCGGCCCGAGGGCGGCGAGAACGCGCTCCGGGCCCGGCTGACCGAGATTTGCGAGCAGGTCTCCGGCGCGATCAACCGCGGCGTGCAGTACATCGTGCTCTCGGACCGTGACTCGAACGCCCAGTGGGCCCCCATCCCGTCCCTGCTGCTGGTCAGCGCCGTGCACCACCACCTGCTGCGCAGCGCCAACCGCACCAAGACCGCGCTGGTGGTCGAGGCCGGAGACGTCCGCGAGACCCACCACGTGGCCGTGCTGATCGGCTACGGCGCGTCCGCGGTCAACCCGTACCTGGCGATGGAATCCGTGGAACAGCTCATCGCCTGCGGCGACGTCACCGGCGTCACCCCGCAGGACGGCGTCTACAACCTGATCAAGGGCCTGGGCAAGGGCGTCCTGAAGATCATGTCCAAGATGGGCATCTCCACGGTGGCCTCCTACACCGGCGCCCA
Organism: Arthrobacter sp. NPDC057259; assembly: GCF_042668995.1. Lineage (NCBI taxonomy): Bacteria > Bacillati > Actinomycetota > Actinomycetes > Micrococcales > Micrococcaceae > Arthrobacter > Arthrobacter sp. NPDC057259. Next base: position 5,441 of record NZ_JBHUYA010000007.1, on the reverse strand, counting down.
GACCTTCGAGGCGCTCGGCCTCGGCCAGGAACTGGTGGATGAATACTTCGCCGGCACCCACTCCCAGCTCGGCGGCGTCGGCCTCGACGTGATCGCGGCCGAGGTGGCCGCCCGGCACCGCATGGCCTACCCGGAGAACGGGATCGAGCAGCCGCACCAGCCGCTGCTGGGCGGCGGCGAGTACCAGTGGCGCCGCGACGGCGAACCGCACCTGTTCAACCCGGAGACGGTCTTCCGGCTGCAGCACGCCACCCGGGAACGCCGCTACGACATCTTCAAGGCCTACACCCGCGGCGTGGACGACCAGTCCACCAACCTGATGACCCTCCGCGGGCTGCTGAAGTTCAAGGACGGACTGCGCCCGGCCGTGCCGCTTGAGGAAGTGGAACCGGTCTCCAGCATCGTCAAGCGCTTCTCCACCGGCGCGATGAGCTACGGCTCCATCTCCCAGGAGGCGCACGAAACCCTGGCCATCGCGATGAACCGTCTCGGCGGCAAGTCCAACACCGGCGAAGGAGGCGAGGACGTCGAGCGGCTGCTGGACCCCATCCGCCGCTCTGCGGTCAAGCAGATCGCGTCCGGCCGGTTCGGCGTCACCAGCCTCTACCTGACCAACGCCGACGACATCCAGATCAAGATGGCCCAGGGCGCCAAGCCCGGCGAGGGCGGCCAGCTGATGGCCCAGAAGGTCTACCCCTGGGTGGCCCGGACCCGGCACTCCACGCCCGGCGTCGGACTCATCTCCCCGCCGCCGCACCACGACATTTACTCGATCGAGGACCTCGCGCAGCTGATCTACGACGCCAAGCGCGCCAACCCCTCGGCCCGGGTGCACGTCAAGCTCGTCTCCGAGGTGGGCATCGGCACCGTGGCCGCCGGCGTGACAAAGGCCAAGGCCGACGTCGTGCTGGTCTCCGGCCACGACGGCGGCACCGGCGCCTCGCCGCTGAACTCGCTCAAGCACGCCGGTGTGCCGTGGGAACTCGGCCTCGCCGAGACCCAGCAGACCCTGATGCTCAACGGCCTGCGCGACCGCGTGGTGGTGCAGGTCGACGGCCAGCTCAAGACCGGCCGCGACGTGGTCATCGCCGCGCTGCTCGGCGGCGAGGAATACGGCTTCGCCACCGCGCCGCTGGTGGTCTCCGGCTGCATCATGATGCGCGTCTGCCACCTCGACACCTGCCCGGTGGGCGTCGCGACGCAGAACCCGGAACTCCGGTCCCGATTCAACGGCAAGCCCGAGTTCGTGGTCAACTTCTTCGAATTCCTGGCCGAGGAAGTCCGCGAAATCCTCGCCGAACTGGGCTTCCGCAGCCTGGAGGAGGCGATCGGCCACGCCGAGATGCTGGACACCCGCGAGGCGATCAGCCACTGGAAGGCCGAGGGCCTGGACCTGGACCCCATCCTGCACGGGTTGGAGTTCGACGACGACGCGCCGCTGCGCAACCTCACCGGCCAGAACCACGAACTTGACAAGCACTTCGACCAGCGCCTGATAGGGATGGCCGCCGAGGCCCTCAGCGACCGGACGCCGGTGAAGATCTCCGTCGACGTGATCAACACGGACCGCTCCGTGGGCACGATGCTGGGCCACGAGGTCACCAAGACCTTCGGCACCGACGTGCTCGCCCCGGACACCATCGACATCACCCTGACCGGCACCGCCGGACAGTCGCTCGGCGCGTTCCTGCCCGCGGGCATCACGCTCCGGATGTTCGGTGACTCCAACGACTACGTCGGCAAGGGCCTCTCCGGCGGCCGCGTCATCGTCCGCCCGGACCGCACCAACGTCTTCCCGGCCGAGCGCAACGTCATCGCCGGCAACGTGATCGGCTACGGCGCCACCAGCGGCGAGCTGTTCCTGCGCGGCCAGGTGGGGGAGCGGTTCATGGTCCGCAACTCCGGCGCCACCGCAGTCGTCGAGGGCATCGGCGACCACGGCTGCGAGTACATGACCGGCGGCCAGGCGCTCATCATCGGACGGACCGGCCGGAACTTCGGCGCGGGCATGTCCGGCGGCACCGCCTACGTCCTGGACCTGCAGCCCGAACGGGTGAACAAGCAGGCCCTCGACGCCGGCGAACTGCTGCTGCGCGAGCTGGACGCCGAGGACCGCGAGATCGTCCACGCGCTGCTGACCCGGCACGTGGAGGAAACCGAGTCCCAGCACGCCGCCCGGCTGCTCGAGGACTTCGACGACACCGCCGCCCGCATCACCAAGGTCCTGCCGCGCGACTACGCGGCGGTCCTGCAAACCCGTCTCGACGCCATCGAAGAGGGCCTGGACCCCGACGGCGAAGAAGTTTGGTCTCGAATCCTGGAGGTTACCGGTGGCTGATCCACGCGGATTTTTGAAAGTACGCCAGCGTGAGACCCAGCCGCGCCGTCCCGTCCCGGTCCGCATCATGGACTGGAAAGAGGTCTACGAGGCGCAGGAGAAGGGTGTCCTCAAGGCCCAGGCCGGCCGCTGCATGGACTGCGGCGTGCCGTTCTGCCACCAGGGCTGCCCGTTGGGAAACCTGATCCCGGAATGGAACGACCTGGTCTGGCGGGACAAGGGCGAAGAGGCGATGGAGCGGCTGCACGCCACCAACAACTTCCCCGAGTTCACCGGCCGGCTCTGCCCTGCCCCCTGCGAGGCGTCCTGCGTGCTGGGCATCAACCAGCCCGCCGTAACCATCAAGCAGGTTGAGGTCTCGATCGTGGACCAGGCGTTCGACAACGGCTGGGTCACCCCGCTGCCGCCGGCGCGCCTCACCGGCAAGACGGTCGCCGTCGTCGGCTCCGGCCCGGCCGGCCTGGCCGTGGCCCAGCAGCTCACCCGGGTGGGCCACACGGTCGCCGTCTACGAACGCGACGACAAGATCGGCGGACTGCTGCGCTACGGCATCCCCGACTTCAAGATGGAAAAGGACCACGTCGACCGCCGGCTGGACCAGATGAAGGCCGAGGGCACCCGCTTCCGCACCGGCGTCGCCGTCGGCACCGACGTGACCTGGGAACAGCTGCGCCGCCGCTACGACGCCGTCGTGATCGCCACCGGCGCCACCGTGCCCCGTGACCTGCCGATCCCGGGCCGCGAGCTTGAGGGCGTGCACTTCGCCATGGATTACCTGGTGCCCGCGAACCGCGTGGTGGCGGGGGAGACCGTGGAGAACCAGATCAACGCCGCCGGCAAGCACGTGGTGATCCTCGGCGGCGGCGACACCGGCGCGGACTGCCTCGGCACCGCACACCGGCACCAGGCCGCCTCCGTGACCACCCTGGCGATCGGCAAGCAGCCGGCCGCCGAGCGCGCCCCGCACCAGCCGTGGCCGACGTTCCCGACCCTGTTCGAGGTGGCCAGCGCCCACGAGGAGGGCGGCGAGCGGACCTACCTGGCCTCCACCGTCGAGTTCGTCGGCGAGAACGGCAAGCTCACCGGCGTCAAGGTCGCCGAGACCGAGTTCGTCGACGGCAAGCGGCTGCCGAAGGCCGGGACCGAGCGGATCATCCCGGCGGACCTGGTGTTCCTCTCGCTTGGCTTCACCGGCGCCGAACCGGCCGGCATCACCGAGCAGGTCAGCGCCGACTTCGACGGCCGCGGCAACGTGGCCCGGGACGGCTACTACATGACCAACACCGAGGGCGTGTTCGTTGCCGGTGACGCCGGCCGAGGCCAGTCGCTGATCGTCTGGGCGATCGCCGAGGGCCGGGCCTGCGCCGCCGCGGTGGACAAGTTCCTGATGGGCAGCACCACGCTGCCCGCGCCAGTCGCGCCGACGGACCGTGCCATTTCGGTCCTCTAACCCGGCTCCGGGCCGGCGGGGCGATCCCTCGCCGGCCCGTGAAGGACGCCCGCCGTTCTTCTCCCCGTCAGCTTAAACAACCAAGAGACTACTAGGGTAGGTATATGAGACGCGCTAAAATTGTGGCCACCTTTGGACCGGCGATCGCCAGCTTCGAGAACACTCTCGCCGTGCTGGAAGCCGGCGTGGATGTGGCCCGGATGAACATGAGCCACGGCGACTACTCCGTGCACGACAACACGTACGAGAACGTGCGCAAGGCCGCCAAGCAGCTCGGCAAGGCCGTCGCCATCATGGCCGACCTGCAGGGTCCCAAGATCCGCCTCGGCCGCTTCGTCGACGGGCCGCATCTGCTGGCCGTCGGTGACATCTTCACCATCACCACCGAGGACGTCCCCGGTACCAAGGACATCTGCTCCACCACCCTGAAGAGCCTCACCGAGGACGTCAACCCGGGCGATGCCCTGCTGATCGACGACGGCAAGGTGGCCCTGCGCGCCCTGGAGGTCGACGACGTCAAGGTCGTCGCCCAGGTGGTCGTGGGTGGCTTCGTGTCCAACAACAAGGGCATCAACCTCCCCGGCGTGGCCGTCAACGTGCCCGCGCTGAGCGAAAAGGACGAGGATGACCTCCGCTGGGCCATGAAGCGCGGCGTCGACATGGTGGCGCTGTCCTTCGTCCGCGACGCGTCCGACATCACCCGCGTCCACGAGATCATGGACGAGGAGGGCCGCCGGGTTCCGGTGATCGCCAAGATCGAGAAGCCGCAGGCCGTGGAGCAGCTGCCCGAGATCATCGATGCGTTCGACGCGATCATGGTGGCCCGTGGCGACCTCGGTGTGGAGCTTCCGCTGGAGGAAGTGCCGATCGTGCAGAAGCGCGCCGTCGAACTGGCCCGCCGCTGGGCCAAGCCGGTCATCGTCGCCACCCAGGTGCTCGAATCCATGATCGACAACCCGCGTCCGACCCGCGCCGAGGCCTCCGACTGCGCCAACGCCGTGCTCGATGGCGCCGACGCGGTCATGCTCTCCGGTGAGACCAGCGTGGGCAAGTTCCCGATCGAGACCGTCAAGACCATGGCCCGGATCATCGAATCCACCGAGGTTCACGGACTGGAGCGCGTCCCCCCGCTGGGCACCAAGCCCAAGACCCGCGGCGGCGCCATCACCCGTGCCGCCGTCGAGATCGCCGACCAGCTGGAGGCCAAGTACATCTGTACTTTCACCCAGTCCGGTGACTCCGCCCGCCGCCTCTCCCGCCTGCGCCCCACCCGCCCGGTGTTCGCCTTCACCCCTGTGGAGCACGTGTGGAACCAGCTCGCGCTGACCTGGGGTATCCAGCCGGTGCTGGTCCCGATGGTGGGCCACACGGATGAGATGACGGCCCAGGTGGACCGCAACCTCCTCGAGATGGACCTCGTCGACGACGGCGACATGGTGGTCATCGCCGCCGGGTCGCCTCCGGGTAAGGCCGGTTCGACCAACATGCTCAAGGTGCACCGCGTGGGCGACCTCGCCGACGCCGGCAGCCAGGGCGATGCGACCGTCACCAAGGACAAGCTCGGCCCGTGGCCGGAAAAGAAGAAGAAGAACAACAAGATCTAGTTCTTCGGACACCAAAGGAGGGCCCCGCCGCTGGAAACCAGCGGCGGGG
>NZ_JBHUYA010000006.1:0-304082 GCF_042668995.1 Arthrobacter sp. NPDC057259 | reverse complement strand
AATTTCAACCAATCAATAAAACAATCGGTATCAACAAACTTGGCACACTATTGAGTTCTCAAACAACAGACACACCCGGCACCACCACAACCCAATCAAGGGCCGCAACTCGCTCCGGAGCAACTTTTCAAACTTACCCGCGCACTTCGCCCTAGTCAAATCAGCGTTTCGATCCAGTTGGCCGTGGCCTTCGTGGTCTTCTCAGCGGATCAACTCCGGGGAGCAGCGCGGAAATAAACTGTACCACCACTCGGCCGCGGTGACAAAGCGGGCTCAGGAGCACTCCCCCGGACACCCGGAAGACCCGGAACCGCGACGGTTCCGGGCCCTTCATAGGAGTGTTACTCGGCGGCCTTGAAGTAGGCAGCACCCAGCGGCGGAAGCGTGACGGTCAGCGAGGCAGGCTGCCCGTCGATGCCGTCCCCGGACGCGGTGAGCGTCCCGCCGTTGGTGACGCCCGATCCTCCATACGCGTCAGCGTCGGTGTTCAGCACTTCACGCCACTGTCCCGCAGCGGGGACACCCAGGCGGAAGTCGTGGTGCGGGGCGCCGGAGAAGTTCAGCGCCACCACCAGCGGGTTGCCGTCCGCGTCGCGCCGGATGAAGCTCAGGACGTTGCGGTCAGCGTCCCCCCCGTTGATCCACTGGAACCCCTCCGGATCGTTGTCCCGCTCGTAGAGGGCCGGCGTCGAACTGTAGAGCTCGTTCAGGTCCTTGGTGAGCAGCTGCACGCCACGGTGGGCGGGGATGTCCGCCAGCCACCAGTCCAGCCCGTACTGCTCCGACCACTCGGCCTCCTGGCCGAACTCGGTGCCCATGAAGATCAGCTGCTTGCCCGGGTGCGCCCACTGGTAGCCCAGGAACGCGCGTAGGTTGGCCAGCTGCTGCCAGCGGTCGCCGGGCATCTTGCGCAGCATCGAACCCTTGCCGTGGACAACCTCGTCATGGCTGATCGGCAACAGGAAGTTCTCCGTATAGGCGTAAACCATGGAGAAGGTGATGGTGCCGTGGTGCCACTTGCGGTTGTACGGGTCCTCCGCCATGTACTTCAGGGAGTCGTGCATCCAGCCCATGTTCCACTTGAGCCCGAAGCCCAGGCCGCCCTGGTCCGTGGGGGCGGTGACGCCCGGGAATGCGGTGGACTCCTCGGCGATCATGACCGCGCCGGGGTGGGTCTTGTAGACCGTGGCGTTGGCTTCCTGCAGGAAGGAGATTGCCTCAAGGTTTTCGCGGCCGCCGAAGCGGTTGGGCTGCCACTGGCCCTCCTTGCGGGAGTAGTCCAGGTACAGCATCGAGGCGACGGCGTCCACCCGGAGTCCGTCAATGTGGAACTCATCCAGCCAGTACAGCGCGTTCGCGACCAGGAAGTTGCGGACCTCGCTGCGGCCGAAATCAAAGATCAGGGTGCCCCAGTCCGGGTGCTCGCCGAGGTTCGGGTCCGAGTGCTCGTACAGCGGCTCACCGTCGAACTTCGCCAGCGCCCAGGCGTCCTTGGGGAAGTGGGCCGGGACCCAGTCCAGCAGCACGCCGATGCCCGCCTGGTGCAGTTCGTCCACCAGGTGCCGGAACTCGTCCGGGTGCCCGAAGCGGGAGGTCGGCGCGAAGTAGGACGTGACCTGGTAGCCCCAGGAGCCGCCGAACGGGTGCTCGGCGACGGGCATGAACTCCACGTGCGTGAAGCCGAGCCACTTCACGTACTCCACGAGTTCCTTGGCCAGTTGGCGGTAGTCCAGGCCGACGCGCCAGGACCCGAGGTGCACCTCGTAGACGCTCATCGGCGCGTTGTGCGGATCGCGGGCGGCGCGGGCCTTCATCCACTCCTCGTCCTTGAAGACGTAGGACGGTTCGACCACACGGGATGCGGTCAGCGGCGGTACCTCGGTGCCGAACGCCAGCGGGTCGGCCTTCTCCACCCAGTGCCCGTGCCGGGTCTTGATCTCAAACTTGTAGCACGCCCCTGCCATAACGCCGGGGATGAAGATCTCCCATACCCCGGAGGAGCCGAGCGAGCGCATCGAGTTCTCGCGGCCGTCCCAGCCGTTGAAGTCGCCCTTGACGCGCACGGCCTGGGCATTGGGGGCCCAGACGGCGAAGGACACACCGTCGACGTCGCCGAGGGAGGACTTGTAGTGCTGGACGTGGGCGCCGAGAGCGTCCCAGAGCCGTTCGTGCCGGCCTTCCCCGATCAGGTGCAGGTCGATTTCACCCACGGTGGGCAGGTAGCGGTAGGGCTCGTCGGTGCGGACCGCGTCCTGGTCCTCGTAGCGGACCTCCAGCCGGTAATCCGGGACGTGGCCGGCATCGAGCGGCTCGAGGACGGCCACCCACACACCCCCGGCCTCGTGCGTCATGGGCGTCGTGCCGGCGGACGTCACCACCGAAACGGATTCGGCCATGTGCTTCACGGTTCGGATGGTGACGTGGCCGTAGTCGTCGAGGTGGGCGCCGAGGACGGAGTGCGGGGCGTGATGCTCCCCCGCGGCCACCCGGGCGAGGGTGTCCGCGTCGACGGGGAGCGGCGCTCCGGGCCGTTCGGTACGTGCTGAGCCAGTCATGTTCTTACCTTCCGCTGCGGCTTCGACGGGGGCGCCGGAGCCAGTACTGCCAAGGAGACGACGGGATGCATTCACCGGGATGGCGAGCCAGTCGGGCCTGTTTCGTAGTTCGTAAACAACTTCGTAGAGCGCCTTGTCCAGCCAAAGGGCGGTGAACAAGGGCGAGTCACGGTCGATGGTGCCGGGGGTGACCTCGGCGTAGCCGGCGAGGAACGCCGAGGCGCAGTCGTCCACCCACTCTTCGGGGACGGCGGCGCCGTCGTCCTCGCGAGCGGCCGCGCCGGCGGCGTAGTCGAAGGAGCGCAGCATGCCGACGACGTCGCGCAGCGGCACGTCCGGGAAATTCCGTTCGGAGACGGGCCGCAGGGGCTCGCCCTCGAAGTCGAGGATCGCCCAGCGGGCGGGCTGGCCGGCGGCGCCGGGGACCTGGAGGATCTGGCCGAGGTGAAGGTCCCCGTGGATCCGCTGCAGCTGCCCCGCGCTGGTCCCGGCGAGCCGGGCCAGCAGGGACTGCAGGGCCTCGTCGAAGGGTCCGACGGCGGTGCCCGCCTCGGCCCAGGACTGGCGGACCCGCTGGGCGACGCCGGGGGCAATGTCGCCGCCCGGGACGGCCTCTGCCGCCGTGCCGAGCGCCTCGGCGAGGCGGCGGTGGACGGTGGCCGTAGCGACGCCGAGGGCGTGCGCCTCGGCGGTGAAATCGGTTCCGGTGCGGGCCGCGTCGACGGCGAGCCGCCACGCATCCAGGCCGCCGGCGAGGAATTCGTGGGCGACGGCCAGTTCGGCGCGGGCAGCCCGGCCGCCGTCCGCATCGGTAGCCGGCCCGTCCGTGACGGTCCACTCACCGGTCACCCAGCCGAGGGTGGCCGGGACCTCGGCCGTGCGTCCCGCGGTCAGGGCGGCGCCGATTTCGACCTCGGGGTTCTGCCCCTCGGAGAGGACGCGGAAAAACTTCAAAATCGCGGCGGAGGTGCCGTCGTCGACGATCACCGAGCTGTTGGACTGTTCGCCGGAGAGCACCCGGACCTTGCCGGTGGCGAGCGGCAGCCGGTGGTCCGAGTCGACCAGCTCGCCGGTGGCCGACCCGTCCGCGGTGGCGCCGCGGGAGCGCATCAGCTCCAGCCACGCGGCGATGAACGCCGCGTCGTGGACACCGTCGTACACCCAGCCGCCCGGCGTGCCGCCGTCGGCCTGGATCTCGCCGAGCAGCGCCGCCCCTGCACCGGCCAGCGGCAGGGCGCGGAAGCTCAGCGGGACCTGGACGACGTCGGTCCGGTCGCCGTCCGCCGTCGGGTAGGTGACGGCCAGCAGCAGGACCTTGAACCGGGCACCGCCGTCTTCCGCCGGCGTACCCGGGGAGGGTGCGGCCGGGACGCGCGCTTCGAGGGTCACGCTGCCCACCGGGTCGAAGCTGAAGTGCGCGCTCTTGACCGGGAACCAGCGCTGGCGCGGCAGCCAGCTGCGCAGCAGCGCATCCAGGGCGGGGGAAAGGGTGGGTCGGGTCATGTCAGCCTTCGATGGACAGGATAGGCATCGCCTGGGTGTGGGGCGATGCCGGGTTGGAGGCGGCCGAGCGGACCCGCAGCCAGAAGAAGTCGTGGCTGCCCAGGGTCAGGGTCAGCGTCCCGTCGTCGGCGATGCCGGGGAACGCCTGACCGCCGAAGACGTCCCGCAGGCCGCGGCCGGCCAGTTGCGGGACCCGCAGCGACGTGGCCACCGGGTGCTGGGAAAGGTTGAAGACGCAGAGGATGGTTTCCGGGTCCTCACCGGCGGCGTTCCCGGCCGGGAGCTCCCTCAGGTAGGCCAGGACGACGTCGTGGTCCGCCTCGACATGCTTGAAGGACCCGAGCCCGAACGCCGGGTGGTTCTTGCGGACGCTGAGGATCTGCCGGGTCCAGCGCAGCAGCGACCCGGAGTGCGCGGCCTCGGCCTCGACGTTGGCCATGCTGTAGTTGTAGACCAGCGACTGGATCACCGGAAGGTAGAGCTTGCCCGGGTCCGCGTTGGAGAAGCCCGCGTTGCGGTCCGGGTTCCACTGCATCGGGGTGCGGACGGCGTCGCGGTCCTCGAGCCAGATGTTGTCGCCCATGCCGATCTCGTCGCCGTAGTACAGGAAGGGGCTGCCCGGCAGGGACAGCAGCAGCGCGTTGATCAGCTCGATCTCGGACCGGGAGTTGTCCAGCAGCGGTGCGAGGCGGCGCCGGATGCCGATGTTGGCCCGCATGCGCGGATCCGGCGCGTACCAGCCAAGCATGGCGGCGCGCTCGTCGGAGGTGACCATTTCCAGGGTCAGCTCGTCGTGGTTGCGCAGGAACGTGCCCCACTGGGCGCCTTCCGGGATGGCCGGGGTGTCCCGCATGGTCTCGATGATCGGCGCGGCCTTCTGGTCGCGCAGCGCGTAGTAGAGGCGCGGCATGATCGGGAAGTGGAACGCCATGTGGCACTCCGGCTCCTCCTCGGTGCCGAAGTACTCCACGACCTCCGCCGGCGGCTGGTTGGCCTCAGCGATGATGACGCGGCCGGGGTAGCTCTCGTCCACCATTTTCCGCAGCTGGCGGAGGAACTCGTGGGTGGCCGGAAGGTTCTCGCAGTTGGTGCCTTCCTCCTCGAAGAGGTAGGGGATGGCGTCGGCCCGGAAGCCGTCGATGCCCTGGTCCAGCCAGAAACGGACGACGTCGAACACGGCGTCGATGACCTTGGGGTTCTCGAAGTTCAGGTCCGGCTGGTGGCTGAAGAACCGGTGCCAGAAGAACTGGCGGCGGATCGGGTCGAAGGTCCAGTTGGATTCCTCGGTGTCCACGAAAATGATGCGCGCGTCCTGGTACTTCTCGTCCGTGTCGCTCCAGACGTAGAAGTCACCGAACGGCCCGTCCGGGTCCTTGCGGGACTCCTGGAACCAGGGGTGCTGGTCCGAGGTGTGGTTCAGGGGCAGGTCGATGATGACGCGGACGCCTCGGGCGTGGGCCTCGGCGACCAAGCGCTTGAAGTCGCTGATGGTGCCGAATTCGTCCAGCACGGAGTTGTAGTCCGAGATGTCGTAGCCGCCGTCGCGCAGCGGGGACTGGAAGAACGGGGGCAACCAGAGGCAGTCCACACCCAGCCACTGCAGGTAGTCGAGCTTCTCGATCAGGCCGTGGAAGTCACCGGAGCCGTCCCCGTTCCCGTCGGCGAAACCGCGGACCAGCACCTCGTAGAAGACCGCCTTGCGGTACCAGTGGGGGTCATGCTGCAGGCCGGGGGCGTTCAGTTCAAAGGTCCCCTTGGGCGTGAAGTGCTGGCTGGGGTTGCTCGGACTAAAGCTCACGGGCGGGACCTCCGGACGTTGAGGATGTGGGCGGGTTCGACGTGGGGGTCGAGGCGGACGTAGTTGTACTCGCCCCACTCCCAGCTCTCACCGGAGATCAGGTCCTCGACGACGTAGCCGCCGTTGTGGGTCAGGTCCTCCGGGTCCAGTTCCAGGGCTGCGCGGTCAATGGTGACCGTGCTTTCGCGGGGGCTGTGCGGGTCCACGTTGACTACAATGATCAGGGTGTCCTTGGTGCCGTCGGCCAGCGTCTTGTGCTTGGAGTAGACCACCGTGGAGCTGTCCGTGCTGGCGTGCAGGGTGAGGTTTTGCAGGTCCCCCAGCGCCGGGTGGGCGTGCCGGATGGCGTTCAGGCGGGTCAGGTACGGGGCCAGGGTACGGCCGGATTCCGTGGCCGCGTCCCAGTCACGGGCCTTGTACTCGAACTTCTCATTGTCGATGTACTCCTCGGCGCCGGGCCGGGCCACGTGCTCGTAGAGCTCGTAGCCGGCGTAGACGCCCCAGAGCGGGCTAGCGGTCGAGGCCAGCGCGGCCCGGATTTTGAAGGCCGCCGGTCCGCCGAACTGCAGATATTCGGTCAGGATGTCCGGGGTGTTGACGAAGAAGTTTGGCCGGAAATACGCCGGGGATTCGTGGCTGATTTCCTGGAAGTACTTCTCCAGTTCTTCCTTGGTATTCCGCCAGGTGAAGTAGGAGTAGGACTGCTGGAATCCGGCCCGGCCGAGGGCGTGCATCATGGCCGGGCGGGTGAACGCCTCGGCCAGGAAGACGACGTCGGGGTTCTTTTTGTTGACCTTGGCAATCAGCCATTCCCAGAACCACACCGGCTTGGTGTGCGGGTTATCCACACGGAAAATCTTCACACCGTGGCTGATCCACAGTTGAACCACGCGGAGGATTTCGTTGGACAGCCCGGCGGGATCGTTGTCGAAATTCAGCGGGAAAATATCCTGGTATTTCTTTGGCGGGTTTTCGGCGTAGGCGATGCTACCGTCCACCCTGGTGGTGAACCATTCGGGATGGCTCTTGACCCAAGGGTGGTCCGGGGCGGCCTGCAGGGCCAGGTCGAGCGCGACCTCCAGGCCCAGTTCGCCGGCGCGGGTCACGAAGGCGTCGAAGTCCTCGAAGCTGCCCAGGTCCGGGTGGATGGCGTCGTGGCCGCCCTCCGCCGCGCCGATCGCCCAGGGGGAGCCGGGGTCGTGTGGTCCGGCGATCAGGGTGTTGTTCGGTCCCTTGCGGTGCTGGGTGCCGATCGGGTGGATCGGGGGCATGTAAATCACGTCGAAGCCCATGGCGGCGACGGCGTCGAGGCGCTCCGCCGCGGTGCGGAAGGTGCCGGAGGTCCATTCGCCGGTCTGGTGGTTGCGGACGGCGCCCTCGGAGCGGGGGAAGAATTCGTACCAGGCGCCGCGGCCGGCGAGTTCGCGCTCCACCAGCAGCGGGTAGGGCTCGGAGACGGTGACGAGTTCACGGATGGGCTGGCGCCCGACGACGGCGGCCACGTCCGCGCCGAAGCCGGCGCCGAGGCGCTCCTCCGGGGTCCGGGAGGCGTCGGCGAGGCCGGCGGCGGCGATCCGGAGGGTGCGGCGGTCCGCTGACGGACGGCTGGGATCCTCGGACGCCTCGGTCAGGAGCGCCGCGCCCTCGGCAAGCATGAGCTCGACGTCGATCCCGGCGTCGACCTTGACCTCGGCGTTGTGGTGCCACGTGCCGTAACGGTCGTGCCATGCCTCGATCACGTAAGACCACTTGCCGGTGGCGGTGGGGGTCAGCAGACCCTCCCAGAGATCCGTGCCCTTGCCCCGGTCGCCGCGCGGGGGCTGGAGGCGGACCCGCTGGCGTTCCTTGCCGCGCGGGTCCAGCAGGACCGCGCTGACGCCGAGCATGTCGTGGCCCTCGCGGAACGCTGTCGCGGCGACGACGATGCTCTCGCCGACGGTGGCCTTGGCGGGGAATTTACCGCCCTCGACCGACGGCTGGACGTTGGTGATCGGAAACCTGCCGAATTTCAACCCATCGGTGATCAGGGCCTTCGGCTTTTGCTTGGATACGGCGCTGGTTCGGGAGTTAGTCGTCACAGGCTCGACGTTATCTAGAAATCGCACAGAATGCTAAGGCTGCTCCGTTTTTTGGGGTCATCCGAAGCGCCATCCGACATTTACCGGAAAGAAACCCGGAACTGTTCCGGGGTCCGAAGTTCTCGGTTAGTGTTTCGCAGGTGAAGGCTATCCGGAGATTTACCGTCAGAACCGTTCTTCCCGAACCGATCCGGCCCCTGGCGCGGCTGGCCACCAACCTTCGCTGGTCGTGGCACCTGCCCACCCGCGAATTGTTCGAACAGCTGAACCCGGCCATCTGGGCCGAGAGCGCCCAGGACCCGGTGACGTTCCTGGGTCTGGTCAGCCGGGAGGAGCTGCAGCGCCTCGCCGCGGACCAGGATGTGGTGCGCCGCGTACACGAGGCCGCGGCGGACCTGGACCAGTACCTTGAGCAGCCCCGCTGGTACCAGAGCCTGGGCGAGGACGCGCCCCGCTGCATCGCCTACTTCTCCCCCGAGTTCGGCATCACCGAGGTCCTGCCGCAGTACTCCGGCGGCCTCGGCATCCTCGCCGGCGACCACCTGAAGGCCGCCTCCGACCTGGGCGTGCCGCTGATCGGCGTCGGCCTGCTCTACCAGGCCGGGTACTTCAAACAGTCCCTCTCCCGCGACGCCTGGCAGCAGGAAACCTACCCGGTGCTTGACCCGGACGGGCTGCCCCTGACGCTGCTGCGCGAGGCCTCCCCGGACGGCAACGGCCGGCCGGTGGAAATCTCCCTGCCCCTCCCCCACGGCCGCCGGCTCCTGGCGCACGTCTGGCGCGCCGACGTCGGCCGCGTGCCGCTGCTGCTGCTGGATTCGAACGTGGCCGGCAACGACGATGCCGCCCGCGGCATCACGGACCGGCTCTACGGCGGCGGCGGCGACCACCGCCTGCAGCAGGAGCTCCTGCTGGGCATGGGCGGGGTGAAGGCGCTGCGCGCCTACCAGCGGCTCACCGGGGCACCCGCGCCGGAGGTCTTCCACACCAATGAGGGCCATGCCGGTTTCCTCGGCGTCGAACGGATCCAGGAACTCATGTCCGGGGACACCGCCCTCGGCTGGGACGAGGCGCTGACCGCCGGGCGCGCCTCCACCGTCTTCACCACCCACACGCCGGTTCCCGCCGGCATCGACCGGTTTGAGATCTCCCAAATCGAGCACTTCTTCTCCGCGGGCCTGGCCCCGGACGTCCCGCTGGATAAGATCCTGGATCTGGGCCGGGAGGACTTCGCCGACGGCAACCCGTTCGTCTTCAACATGGCCGTGATGGGCCTGCGCCTGGCCCAACGGGCCAACGGCGTCGCCAAGCTGCACGGCGTGGTCTCGCGCGGGATGTTCTCCGCGCTCTGGCCGGGCTTCGACCACTCGGAAGTACCGATCACCTCGGTGACCAACGGCGTCCACGTCCCCACCTGGGTGGATCCGCGTGTCTCCCAGCTCGCCCGTGACCGGTTCGGGGCCGACGCTGAGTCAGAGGGCCGCTGGGACCTCGCCTACAACGTCAGCGACGAAGAGCTCTGGGCGCTGCGCCGGGAGATGCGGGTCTCCCTGGTGGAGGACGTCCGTCGCCGACTCCGCGCGGCGTGGAAGAAGCGCGGCGCGGCCGACGCCGAGCTGTCCTGGACCGATTCCGTCCTCGACCCCGACGTGCTCACGGTCGGCTTCGCCCGCCGCGTTCCGACCTACAAGCGGCTCACCCTGATGCTCCGCGATCCCGCGCGGCTCAAAGCGCTCCTGCTGCATGAGACCCACCCCATCCAGCTGGTTATCGCCGGAAAGTCGCACCCGGCGGACGACGCGGGCAAGAAGATGATCCAGGACCTGGTCCGGTTCACCGACGATCCCGCGGTCCGGCACCGGATCGTCTTCCTGCCCAATTACGACATTGCGATGGCCCGCACGCTCTTCCCCGGCTGCGACGTCTGGCTGAACAACCCGCTGCGCCCGCTCGAGGCCTGCGGCACCTCCGGGATGAAGGCGGCCATCAACGGCTCCCTGAACCTCTCGGTGCTGGACGGCTGGTGGGATGAGATGTACGACGGCGAGAACGGCTGGGCGATCCCCACCGCCAACAACGACGCGTCTCCCGAGGAACGCGACGACATCGAGGCGGCCGCCCTGTACGAGCTGCTCGAGACCCAGGTGGCGCCGAAGTTCTACGGCCTCACGGTCTCCGATGGCGCCGGCGCGGCCGGCCCATCCCAGTCCGGGCCGCAGGCGGTTCCCACCCACTGGGTGTCCATGATCAAGCACACCATGAC
Source organism: Arthrobacter sp. NPDC057259 (assembly GCF_042668995.1). Taxonomy (NCBI): domain Bacteria; kingdom Bacillati; phylum Actinomycetota; class Actinomycetes; order Micrococcales; family Micrococcaceae; genus Arthrobacter; species Arthrobacter sp. NPDC057259. The sequence goes on along the minus strand of NZ_JBHUYA010000006.1, from coordinate 293,885 downwards.
CCACCTGGGACCGGCGGTGTCCGCGGAGCGGATGCTCAAGGACTACGTCAACGTCCTGTACCGGCCCGCCGCGCTGGCCGGCCGCCAGGCGTCCGCGCACGGTTACGCCGAGGCGAAGTCGCTGGCCGCGTGGTGCTCCACGGTCCGCGCCGCGTGGCCGCAGATCCAGGTGGAGCATGTGGACTCCGTGGGCGTCTCCGAGGACCCGCAGATCGGCGACGACCTTCAGGTCAACGCGTACATCGCGCTGCACGACCTGCCGCCGGAGGACGTCGCCGTGGAGGTGGCCTACGGCCGCGCCGAGGACAGCGACGAGCTCACGGAAGTCACCGTGGTGGAGCTGACCTCCGTGGAGGACCTTGGCAAGGGCCGCTACCTTTTCAGCGGCACCCTGGTGATCGACCGCTCCGGGTCCTTCGGCTACACCATCCGGGTGCTGCCCAAGCATGCCGGCCTGGCGTCGAAGGCCGAACTCGGACTCATCGTCAACGCCTGACCTGCGAAGGCTCTCCCGTCGGAGACGGGATAATCCTCCGCGTGCTCGCTCGTTCCTCGCTTAGACGCACGCTTCCGGATCATCCCGCCTTCGACGGGCCTGAGCTAGCGGCCAGTCACAGGCAGACGGTGATGACCTTGAGGTCCTTGCCGGCGTAGCTTTCGGCGTCCTGCAGGATTTCGCAGATGACGCCGAAGGCCCGGTCGGCGCGGAAGGCGGCGGGGACCTGCCAGATGACCGTGACCGGGCCGTGGCCGTCGTCGCCCGCGGCGTCGGCGAAGTCATGCAGGGAATCGTTGAGGGCGTCGAGGTTCACACCGTAGTGCTCGGGGAAATCCAGCACCTCGCCGAAGGCGGCGAGGACCTCTTTCTTGGTGTTGGCGGCGGGGACGATCAGGGTCCGGCGGCCGGCGTCGCGGACCTGCGCCTGCAGCTCCTCGGGCGTCCAGGTATCTGCGGAGTAGATCTTCATGGGTCCCTACTTGCCTTCGGCGATGAATGAAAACGATGAATAGTGGTCCGCGGTGTAGTACTTCTCCCCCGCGTCTCCGGCGATGATCCGCCGTGCGCCCCGGTCCGATTCGCCGGGCGTGGGAACCGTGAACTCCCGGTAGTAGCCCGAGGGCTTCTGCGGCAGCACCCGCTCGAAGTTGCCGAAGCTGATGTTGTCCCTGCTGTACGGGTAGGGCCCGCCGCGCGCGATCAACACCAGGACCTGCCGCGCCTCGGCCGGCAACTCCGAGGCCTTGACCTCGGGGAGCCGGGACGGGTTCGCGACGCCCGTGCCCGTGGGCCGCGCTGCTGCCGGCCCTCCGGAGGGCTTGGGGCTGGCGGAGACGCCGGCGCTGGCGGCGGCACTGGTTTGGGCCGGCGACGTTGCACTGCCTGGGGAGTCGCCCGTCCGCGGGATCCCGGCGACCACCAGCACGAGCACCGCTAGGGTCAGGAGCGCCCCGATCAGGGTGCTGAGGCGTTTGGTGGTCATCTCCGGTTCCCCCTAGATGCGGTAGATGCTGATGCTGTTCGCCTGGACCACGTCGCGTTCACCGGAGGCGATCCGGACGCCCTGCCGGCGGTCGTGCCACTCCGAGGTGGTGAGCCGCAGCTCGTAGATCCGGTGGCCGGTGCCGTCGTCGTGCGGGACGGGCGGCAGGGTGACCTTAACGTCGTCGGCGCCGCCGTTGACAACCACCAGGCCCACCACGCGGCCGACATCGGAACCCACCAGCAGCTGAACCACCCGGTGGGCGGGGTCCTGCCAGCGTTCGGCAGACATTTGCCGGCCGTCGACGTCGAACCAGTGGAAGTAGGACTGCCGCTCCCGGGCCGGGTAGTCGTGGGGCTGGCCGGCGAGGAACTCCTTGCGCAGCCGGATGACGCGCTTGGTGCTGCGCAGCATCGAGTGCGATTCGGGGGTGCTGGTCCAGTCGATCCAGGTCAGCGGGTTGTCCTGGCAGTAGGCGTTGTTGTTGCCCTGCTGTGTGCGGCCCACCTCGTCGCCGGCGGTGATCATCGGCACGCCCTGCGAGATCATCAGCGAGGCCATCAGGTTGCGGCTGCTCTGCGCACGCTTGGCCAGGATCCCCTCGTCCTCGGTGGGGCCCTCGAAGCCGTGGTTATAGCTGCGGTTGTCGCCGTGGCCGTCCCGGTTCTGCTCGCCGTTGGCCTCGTTGTGCTTGCGGTCGTAGGAGACCAGGTCCGCAAGGGTGAACCCGTCGTGCGCGGTGATGAGATTGACCGAGGCCAGCCGGTTCCGGCCGGACCCGGCGAACAGCGCCGCGGAGCCGGAGAGTGCGTCTGCCAGCTTCGCCACGGATCCACCGTGGCCGCCGGACTCGATGGCGGCCCGGTCCGCCAGCCAGAAGGTGCGGACGGCGTCGCGGAAGTGGTCGTTCCAGTCGACCCAGCCGGGCGGGAACTTGCCGGTCTGCCAGCCGCCGTAGCCCACGTCCCAGGGTTCAGCGATCAGCTTGGTCTCGGAGAGGACCGGATCGGCGGCGACGGCCACCAGGAACGGGTGCCGGGGGTCGAACTCGTTGGCCGCGTTCCGGCAGAGCGTGACGGCAAGGTCGAAGCGGAAGCCGTCGACGTGGAATTCGTTGACCCAGTAGCGCAGGGAGTCGAGGACCAGCTGCACGACGCGGGGTTCGCCGAAGTTCAGGGAGTTGCCGCAGCCGGTGGTGTCCACATAGCGTCCCTGGCCGTCGTGGCGGTAGTACTGCAGCTCGCCCAGGCCGCGGAAGCTGAGCGTGGGCCCGTCCGGACCGGCTTCGGCGGTGTGGTTGTAGACGACGTCGAGGATCACCTCGAGGCCGGCCGCGTGGAGCAGCTTGACCATGCCCTTGAACTCGTCCTGTACCGCCTGCGGCCCGGCGTCGCGGGCGGCCTGGGTGGCGTAGTCCGGGTGCGGGGCAAAGAAGGCGGCCGTGTTGTAGCCCCAGTAGTTGGTCAGGCCGAGGTTCTGCAGATGGGCTTCGTCCAGGTGGAAGTGGACCGGCAGCAACTGGACAGCCGTGATCCCCAGCGAGACCAGGTGCTCGACCATGGCCGGGTGCGCCATGCCGGCGTAGGTGCCCTGCAGGTGCTCCGGAATGTCCGGGTGGAGCATGGTCTGCCCGCGCACGTGCGCCTCGTAGATGATGGTGTCGCGCCACGGCGTGGCCGGGGCACGGTCCACGCCCCAGTCGAAGTCGCCGGACATCCGGACGTTGGTGATCAGCTTCTCCCGCTGATCGACGGCGCGGCCGTAGGGGTCGAGCAGCAGCGGCTGCACGCCGTCGTCGTCGAAATCCTGGGTGGGAACCGGGACGGGCAGGGCCTCAGCCTCCGGCGCCGCCCGCAGCCCGTAGCGGGAGCCTACCGGCAGCCCCTCGACGATGCCGTGGTGCACGCCGGCTGTGACGTTCGGCAGCGCCTTGACCTGCCAGCCGCGGCCTGGGGCCTGGTAAACCACCTCGAGGGTGGCGACGGCGGGGGCATAGACGGCCACGTTCACCGATGAACCGCGCGGATCATCGGTCTCCGGGGAGCCGGTGCGCGGCACGCTTAGTCCCAGCGGAAGCGGCCGTGAGGCATCCACGGTCGTTGCGGAATCTACAAAGGACTTGACCATTGGTCATAGCTTAGCCGGGGCCGCCTCCCGCACCCTCTCCGCGCGGTCGGGTTACGACGGAACTCTGGAACGTCCGGGGGCGGCATACTGGAGGCAGGCACCGAACTGGAGGTAACCGTGCGGATAGCACTGGCGCAAATCATCACCGGCCGCGATCTGGACCGGAACCTTGACCTTGTCCGGGAGTATGCCGCGCGGGCCAAGGCAGGCGGCGCGGACCTGGTGGTCTTCCCGGAGGCCACCATGCGGGCCTTCGGTAACTCGCTGGTGGACATCGCCGAACCGCTGGATGGCCCGTGGGCCTCGGCCGTCCGGGCCATCGCCGCGGAGCAGGACCTGGTGGTGGTGGCCGGCATGTTCACGCCGGGTGCGGCCAAGGACGGATCGCCCCGGGTCCGGAACACCCTGCTCGCCACCGGGCCGGGCGTGTCCGCCAGCTACGACAAGATCCACCTCTTCGACGCCTTCGGGTTCGCCGAGTCCGACACGGTGGAGGCGGGTACGGAGCCGGTGACGTTCGACGTCGGCGGCGTCACCGTGGGCCTCGCCACCTGCTACGACGTGCGTTTCCCGGACCTGTTCACGGAGCTCGCCGACCGCGGCGCCGTCGTGACCCTGGTCAGCGCTTCCTGGGGCAGCGGGCCGGGCAAGGCGGAGCAGTGGACCTTGTTGGCACGGGCCCGCGCCGCCGACTCGACCAGCTTCGTGGTGGCCTGCGGCCAGGCCGACCCGGCCAGCGCAGGACTCGAGGTCCGGGGCAGCGCCCCCACCGGCGTCGGGCATTCCCTGGTCGCCTCCCCGTTTGGCGAGGCGATCGCCGAACTCGGCGCGGAACCGGACCTGCTGTTCGTGGACCTGGACCCCGCCGAGGTCGACGCCGCCCGCAAGAGCCTCCCGGTCCTCGCCAACCGCCACCGCTTCTAGCCGACGCTCCCTCAGATCCGGCGACTTAAACCACAACGCTCCCTCACCTGAGGTGAGGGAGCGTCCGCGGTGCGATTTACTTGGTGGCGCGCTGGCGGGAGATCTCGTAGAGCGAGATGCCCACGGCCATTGAGGCGTTGAGCGATTCCATCGCGGAGTCGATCGGGATGGAGACGATCTGGTCGCAGTTCTCGCGGACCAGGCGGCTCAGGCCCTTGCCCTCGGAGCCGACCACGATGCAGACCGGTTCCTTCGCCAGCGCCAGGTCCGGCAGTGAGACGTCGCCGTCACCGTCCAGGCCGAGGACGAAGATGCCCATGTTCTTGAACGCCTTCAGCGTGCTGTTGAGGTTCGCGGCGCGGGCCACCGGGACGCGGACCGCCGCGCCGGCGCTGGTCTTCCAGGCCGAGGCGGTCACGCCGACGGACCGGCGCTCGGGGACGATCACGCCATGGCCGCTGAACGCGGAGACGGAACGGATGATCGCGCCGAGGTTGCGGGGATCGGTGATGCCGTCGAGGGCGACGAAGAGCGGGGCGTTGGCGATGTGGCCCACCTTCCACGCCTCGACGGTTGCCTCGGCCAGCTCGTAAGCGTCCTGGTACTCGTACGGCGGGATCTGCAGGACCAGGCCCTGGTGGATCGCGTCGTCGGTCATCCGGTCCAGCTCGGGCTTGCCGGTTTCCAGCAGGGGAATGCCGCGCTCGGCCGCGATTTTCAGGGATTCCTTGACCCGGTCGTCCATCTCGATGCGGATGGCCACGTGCAGGGCCTTGGCGGGGATCCCGGCGCGGAGCGCCTCGACCACGGAGTTGCGGCCGGTGACGACTTCCTCGGTGGCGCGGCCCTTGGGGCCAGAGCGGGCGCCGGCGCTGCGGGCTCCGGTACCGCGCTTGGCGGCGGAGCGCTCCGCGAGCTGCTTGTTCTTGTGGGCCTTGTGGTAGACCCGGTCCTCCGCCTTGGGAGTGGGGCCCTTGCCTTCGAGAGCCTTACGGCCATGGCCGCCGGTCCCGACGGTGGGACCCTTCTTCTGTTTGACCGAGCGGCGACCGTTATTGGCCATGAGTTTCACCCTTTGAAGTACGCGAATCGTTGATAAGTCTGGACTCCAGTCTACTGACTCGGGTTAAATCCTCGACCGCGCGGGTGCGGCGGCCCGCACGGCCGCCGGGGCTCAGCCGCGCTTGATGCTCCAGCTGGCACCGTCCGCGCCGTCCTCGACGACGACGCCGGCCGCGGCCAAGGTGTCCCGGATGGCGTCGGAGGCGGCCCAGTCCTTGGCCGCCCTCGCCTGCGCCCGGGCTGCCAGCTGCGCCTCCACCAGCACGCCGAGCGCGGTGGTGGCCTGGCCGTCCACGGCGGGGGCAGCGGTGTCGTTCAGGCCGAGGACCCGCAGCATGTCGTAGACGTGGTGCAGGGCCTGGCGGGCGTCCTCGGTCCGGCCGTCGGTCAATGCGGTGTTGCCGGCCCGGACGGTCTCGTGCAGGACGGCGAGGGCCTGCGGGACGTTGAGGTCGTCGTCCATGGCGCGTTCGAACGCCTCGGGGACGTCGCCGTAGGTGGAGAAGCTGTAGTTCCCGCCGTCGGACAGGGCGCGCACGGCGCGGCTGATGAACCCGTCGATGCGCTCGACGGCGGCGGCGGCTTCCTGCAGCGAAGTCGGCTGGTAGTCCAGCACCGAGCGGTACTGGGCCTGGCCGAGGTAATACCGAACCACCCGCGGCGGGGCGAGTTCGAGCATCTCGGCCGGGCTGATGGTGTTGCCGATGGACTTGGACATCTTCTCGCCGGCGTAGGTGACCATGCCGTTGTGCATCCAGAAGTTCGCGAAGCCGTGGCCGGCCGCCTGGGACTGGGCCATCTCGTTCTCGTGGTGCGGGAAGCGCAGGTCCAGGCCGCCGCCGTGGATGTCGAACTCGGTGCCGAGGTATTTGGTGACCATCGCGGAGCATTCGAGGTGCCAGCCCGGGCGTCCGGCGCCCCACGGGGAGGCCCAGCTCGCCGTCGTCGGTTCGCCGTCCTTGTGGCCCTTCCAGAGCGCGAAGTCGCGGGGGTCCTTCTTGCCGCGCGGGTCGGCGTCGGGGGCGCCCTGCATGTCCTCGATCTTCTGCCGGGTCAGGGACCCGTAGGCGGACCAGGAGCGGACATCGAAGTAGACGTCGCCGGAGTCGTCGAGGGCCGGGTAGGCGTGGCCGCGGTCGATCAGCAGCTGAATCAGGGCGTGCATCTCGGGGATGTGGCCCGTGGCGCGCGGCTCGTAGGTGGGCCTGGAGACACCCAGGGTGTCATACGCCTTACGGAATTCCTGCTCGTAACGGTAGGCCAGCGCCCACCATTCCTCTTCGCGGACGGTGCCGTCGCCCTCGTCGAACGCGGGCGCGAACGACTCGGCGGACTTGGCGAGGATCTTGTCGTCGATGTCCGTGACGTTGCGGACCGTGGTGACCCGGAAGCCGCGGTACTGCAGCCAGCGGGTGAGCTGGTCGAAGGCGATCGCTGAGCGGATGTGACCGACGTGCGGCATGCCCTGCACCGTGGCGCCGCAGTAGTAGAGGCTTACCTTCCCCGGAACCAGGGGGACGAAGTCGCGGACTTCGGCGGATGCAGTGTCATAGAAGCGCAGTGTCACCGGTCCAGACTAGCCGATGCGGTGTTGCCGCCGGCCGGTCCGTTACTTGCAGTGCTGGCCGATCTGGTCCATGTTCTGGCGCAGCTGGTTGAGCTGGTCCGTGGTCTGGACTCCGGTGGAGCTGCCCGCGACCTGCTTCATGACGTCGGCCATCTTCTGGATGGGGTCAGCCACCTCGGGGGCCACCTTGTCCGCGACCTCCTGATAGTGCTTGCTGATCTGCCCGGCTTTGTCCTTGTCGGTACCCGTGGGCACGAAGGTGTCCGTGTTCAGGAACTTGCAGCTCTCGTCCACGCTCATGCGCGACGGCGTGGGGCTGGCGGCAGGCGGGGTGGATCCGGCGCACCCGGCCAGCAGCAGTCCTGTGGCGAGGACGACGGCGGGGGCTAGCTTTTTCACGGGAAACTCCTGACGTTCCGGGCGGGGGTTGTCCGTTAAGCCTAGGCCAGATCGGCGCCGCCGGCGGAGTCGGCCGGGTAGACCAGGGCGGTGGCGGTGGCCGCGATGCCCTCGCCGCGGCCGGTGAAGCCGAGGCCGTCGCTGGTGGTGGCGGTGACGCTGACAGGGGCTCCGGCGGCCTCGCTGAGCACCCGCTGGGACTCCTCCCTGCGCGGCCCGAACTTGGGTCTATTGGCGACGAACTGCACGGCGATGTTGCCGATCTCCCAGCCCGCGGCGCGGACGATCCGGGCGGCCGCGGACAGCAGGGTGACGCCGGAGGCTCCGGCGTATTCGGGCCGGTCCGTGCCGAAGTGGGTGCCGAGGTCGCCGATGCCGCAGGCGGAGAACAGGGCGTCGGCCGCCGCGTGGGCCACCGGGTCGCCGTCGGAGTGGCCGGCCAGCCCGCGCTCACCCTCCCAGTGGAGGCCGCCGAGCCAGAGCGGCTGGGGCGCCTCGTCCGGGGCGTAGGCGTGGACGTCGATGCCGATGCCGGTGCGCGGCAGCAGGGGCCGTTGCTTCGGGTCCATGGTTAGCCCTCCACCCAGCGGGCGCCGAGCGGACCCTCAAGCAGGCCCTCGGCGAGGATCAGGTCCAGCGGGGTGGTGATCTTCAGCGACTGGCTGGCACCACGGACCGCGTGGACGGGAACGCCCAGCAGTTCCACCAGCATGGCGTCGTCGGTGACGGCGGCCGCCTGGGCTTCGTCGAGTCCTTCCGCGGATTCGTGGGCCCGGCGGAGGGTGTCCAGGCTAAAGCCCTGCGGGGTCTGGACGGCGCGGAGGGCCTCCCGGGGTGCCGTGCCGGTGACCAGTTCCGGGGCGATGTCCGCGTCGGGGCCGGTGGTCCGGGCGACGGTCTTCACCGTGTCCACCACGGGCAAGACGGGGATGACGGCCAGCGCTCCGGCGGCCAGGGCCTCGGCCACCCGGTGGAAGACGGCCTCCGGTGCCAGGGCGCGGGCGGCGTCGTGCACCAGGACGGACCGGGTGTCCGGGTGCAGGGCGGCCAAGGCGGCGCGCACCGAATCAGCGCGGCTGGCGCCGCCGTCGACGGCCGTGATCTCGGGGGCCTCCGACGCGTCCCCGCCGCGCTGCAGTTCCTCGGCGAACGCCTCGCACTGCGCGGCCAGGTCCCGGTCTCCGGGCGGGAGCGCGACGCAGATCTGCCGGGCGACCCCGGCGGCGGCGACCCCGCGGAGGGCGTGGATGAGAATGCTGTCCCCGCCCAGGGGAACCTTGGCCTTGGGCATCCCGTAACCCAGCCGCTGGCCGGATCCGGCGGCCACGAGGATGACTGCGGTGACGGGGGCGGCCGATGGAGTAGTCATGCGCTCAAGCCTACGTCCCGACGCGTGGGCGGGCCGGTTTTGGGCAAAAAGAAGCCCCGGCGGCCTGACGCCACCGGGGTTCGATTCTTAGTTAGGAAGCCAAAACCTCGTCGAGAACGCTTGCAGCCTTCTCTTCGTCGGTCTTCTCAGCCAGAGCCAGTTCTGAGATCAGAATCTGGCGGGCCTTGGCCAGCATGCGCTTCTCCCCTGCGGAGAGACCCCGGTCGTGGTCGCGGCGCCACAGGTCGCGGACGACCTCGGCTACCTTGATCACGTCACCGGAAGCAAGCTTTTCCAGGTTTGCCTTGTAACGACGCGACCAGTTGGTGGGCTCTTCAGTGAACTCGGCACGAAGCACATCGAACACGTGCTCCAGGCCTTCCTTGCCCACTACGTCCCGGACCCCAACAAGGTCAACGTTTTCTGCTGGAACTTCAATGGTCAGATCACCCTGAGCCACCTTGAGCTTGAGATACATTTTCTCTTCGCCCTTGACAGTGCGCATCTTGATCTCTTCAATTTTTGCTGCACCGTGGTGAGGGTAAACTACTGTCTCGCCGACCTCAAAAACCATGTGGACATTCCCCTTTCCCGCAGACCAGTTTATCACGATTAAGGCATACGACTGGCATGGTTCCGGCGGAGAAACCGCGAGATTCCGCGGAAAATGGCCTCAATCGGCGGCTCAAACCCCTTGACGGATGCGGATAATAGTGCATTGGGCGTGCCGCGCCAAGGTGCCCCGGGAGGCCTTCGACGACGACGCCGGGGAGCCCGGTGCCCGCTGCACGGGTCCCCGCACGGCGTCACCGGGGAGGCTTAGGAATCCTCGTTTGGGCCCGGTTGCCGATAGGCTATGGCTGAATACTGTTTCAAGACTCTCAAGGAGTGCGTGACGTGCGTTTCACTGCGATGACCCCGGGCCGGCGCGGCAAGCTGGCAATGGCAACGGCGGCACTTGGCATTGGCCTGCTGTCCGTCTCCGGTTGCGGCTACATCAACCCCCAGCAGACCTCGGTGCAGTACTCCGCCTCCGACGGAACCCGCACGGACCTCGGCCCGGTGCAGCTGCGCAACATGATGATCGTCTCCGACGGAGAGAACAAGCCCGGCCGCGTCCTCGGCGCCGTGTACAACACCTCGTCCAACGACGTCACGCTGACCATCAACGGTGCCAGCGGCTCGCAGACCCAGGTGCCGGTCAAGAAGAACTCCTACGTCCTGCTCAACGACAGCACCGACTCGGCAACCCTGAGCACCACGGGCGGGAAGCCCGGTTCGCTGGTGGAGGTCACTCTCTCCGAGAGCGCCACCAACATGAAGGCCAAGTTCAACATGCCGGTACTGGACGGCACGATCGCGGATTATAAGAAGTACATCCCGACCCCGACCCCGACGGCCACCTCCTCGAGCTCGGCGTCCAGCTCGGCGTCGTCGTCGACCTCGGCACCGGCATCCGCGACGGCGTCCCCGACGGCCAGCCGCTAAACGGCACCAGGCACCACAAACACAAAGGAGCGGCACCCCTCGCGGGGTGCCGCTCCTTTGTTATGCCGCCCCGGTCTCTATCGGGCCGACTGCGCGCACCCGGTAGGTTTAGGGTTCGAACTTGTAGCCCAGGCCGCGGACCGTGATCAGGTGCCGCGGCGCAGAAGGGTCCGGCTCGATCTTGCTGCGCAGCCGCTTGACGTGCACGTCGAGGGTCTTGGTGTCGCCGACGTAGTCCGATCCCCAGACCCGGTCGATCAGCTGCCCGCGGGTCAGGACGCGGCCGGAATTGCGCAGCAGCATCTCCAGAAGTTCGAACTCCTTCAGCGGCAGCGAGACCTGCTCGCCCTGGACGCTGACCACGTGCCGTTCGACGTCCATCCGGACCGGGCCCGCCTGGACGGTGCTGGAAACCAGTTCCTCCGGTTCGCCGTGCCGGCGCAGCACGGCCCGGACGCGGGCGACGAGCTCGCGGGAGGAATAGGGCTTGGTGACGTAGTCGTCGGCACCAAGTTCTAGGCCCACCACCTTGTCGATCTCGGCGTCCTTGGCGGTCAGCATGATGACCGGGACGGAGGAGCGCTGCCGCAGCTGCCGGCAGACCTCAGTGCCGGACTGCCCGGGCAGCTGCAGGTCCAGGAGGACCAGGTCTGCGCCGTTCCGGTCGAACTCGGTGATTGCATCGAGGCCGTTGTCCACGACCTCCACCTCGAATCCTTCCTTCCCCAGGAGGAAGGACAGCGGGTCGCTGAAGGACTCCTCGTCCTCGACAATAAGAATCCGGCTCAAGCGCTAGCTCCTTGTTCATGGACGCCGGCGGCGTCGCGTCGTTCAGGTCGTTCGCTGTGGGGTGCCCGGCGCGGATCGCCGGCGGGGGCGTCCTGGCCTTCCATTTCCGGCAGCCGGAGGGTGAAGGTGGAACCCTGGCCCGGCTGGGACCAGAGCGTGACCTCGCCGCCGTGGTTGGCCATGACGTGCTTGACGATGCTCAGGCCCAGCCCGGTGCCGCCGGTGTGGCGGGAACGCGCGGAGTCCACCCGGTAGAAGCGCTCAAACACGCGCTCCTGGTCCTCCGGGCTCAGGCCCTCGCCCTGGTCCGTCACGGAGACGGACACCAGGCCGTCGCGGGAGCGGACTCCGACGCCGACGCGGGTGTTCTCCGGCGAGTAGCGGATGGCGTTGTCGATCAGGTTGCGGAGGGCCGTGACGAGGAGGTCCTGGTCGCCGTAGACCATCGCATCTGTCCGACCGCCGACCACGATGTCGATGTTCTTGCTCTCGGCCGGCAGCTGGGAGCGGTCCACGGCCTCGGCGACGACGGTGTTGATGTCCACCGGATGTGCGGCCTGGGCGACGTTGGCGCCCTGCAGGCGGGAGAGTTCGATGATGTCCTGCACCAGGGCGGCAAGACGGGTGGACTCCTTGTGCATCCGCTTGGCGAAGCGGCGGACCGCTTCCTCGTCATCCGGGGAAGCCTCCAGCGCCTCGGCCAGCAGCGAAATGGCCCCGACGGGGGTCTTCAGCTCGTGCGATACGTTGGCGACGAAGTCGTTGCGGATCTCCTCGGTGCGGGTGATCTCGGTGCGGTCATCGGCCAGGAGCAGGATGTATTCCTCACCGAGCATGGCTGCGCGGACCTGGACGATCAGGGTACCCTGGCCGAGCGGGCCGCGGGGCAGTTCGAGCTGCTTCTCGAGGATAACGCCGTCGCGGCGGACCTTGGCGGTCAGCTCGAGCAGCTGCTGGTGGACCACGGTGTGGCCGCGGACCAGGCCGTAGGCATAGGCGGCGGGACTGGCCCGGACGACGCCGTCGATCGCGTCCACCACCACGAACGCCCGGCCCAGGACGGCCAGGACCTCGGCGGCGCCCTCGGGCAGGGAGGGTTCGTCGGTCTCGACGTCGCTGATCCGGCGCTGCTGTTCGCTGAGGCGGAACGCGAGCACGCCGAAGACGCCGAGCGCCAGGCCGATGAGGCCGGCGATCACACCGATGAGCATTGGATCCACGGCTCCAGCTTATGCGGTGCGCGGGCGGCTCAATCGAAAACGTGTGCGGTTCCGGGGCTGGTTCAGCTAACGTTCATCTAGTGGGGCGCAACAGTTCACCGACGAGTGGCAGGGTGGCAGGTTGAACGCCGCTACGGCGAAACCAGACGTTGCCGGCCCAGCGGCCGTCCGCGACGTCGACGAGGAAAGGACGCCCCGTGCGTAAGGTTTTTCAGGAAGAGCTCGCCCAGGTCGGTGAACAGCTCGTTGAGATTTCCAAGCTGGTCAGCGAGGCCTTCGAGAAGGCCACCACCGCTTTCGAGGGCGCCGACGTCGACCTCGCCGAGGATGTCATCGCCGCCGATGCCCGCATCGACTTCCTGCAGAACAGCCTCGACGAACGCGCCATCGACATCCTGGCCCTCCAGGGCCCGGTAGCCAGCGACCTGCGCATGATCGTCGGCTCGCTGCGGATGAGCGCATCGCTGGAGCGCATGGGAGACCTGGCCCGGCACATCGCCCAGCTGGCCCGGCTCCGCTACCCGGCCAACGTCATTCCCGCCCAGCTGCAGGACACGTTCCGGGAGTTCGCCAAGGCGGACCTGGAGATCGCGGAGAAGCTGACCATCCTGCTGGAGACCCGCGACCTTGAGGTGGCCCGGGACATCTTGAAGGCCAACACCACCGTCAACGACCTGCACCTGTCCGTGTTCAAGGCGATCGCCCGCAGCGACTGGGCCGAGTCCGCCGCCACCACCGTGGACGTGGCCCTGGCCAGCCGCTACTTCGAGCGCTTCGCCGACCACGGCGTGTCCGTGGCACAGAAGGTGACCTACCTGGTCACCGGCGCCTGGCACCCGAACAGCATCGAGCACAGCTAGTACCGGCAGTACCGCCAGTACCGCTGGAGAAACACACGACGGCGGCCGGCCACCTTGGGGGTGGACGGCCGCCGTCAACGTTTCCGGGGAACTTCCGGGGCTACTTCTTGCCCTGGTTCGCCACGGCCTTGATGGACTCGGCCGCGGCCTCCGGGTCGAGGTAGGTTCCGCCCGGGTTCAGTGGCTTGAAGTCCTCGTCGAGGTCGTAGACCAGCGGGATGCCGGTGGGGATGTTCAGGCCGGCGATGTCCTCGTCGCTGATCCCGTCCAGGTGCTTGACCAGGGCGCGCAGGGAGTTACCGTGGGCGGTGACCAGCACGGTCTTTCCGGCCTTCAGGTCTTCCTTGATGTCCGATTCCCAGTACGGCAGGAGGCGGACCAGGACGTCCTTGAGGCATTCGGTACGGGGCATCTCGTCGCCGAGGTCCTTGTACCGCGGGTCGCCCACCTGGGAGAACTCGGAGTCGTCGGCCAGCGGCGGCGGCGGGGTGTCGTAAGACCGGCGCCAGGTCATGAACTGTTCCTCGCCGTACTCGGCCAGGGTCTGGGCCTTGTCCTTGCCCTGCAGCGCACCGTAATGGCGCTCGTTCAGGCGCCAGTCGCGCTTGACATCGATCCAGCCGCGGTCCGCCTTGTCGAGGGCCAGGTTGGCGGTGTTGATGGCCCGCTTCAGGCGCGAGGTGTAGAGGATGTCCGGGAGGACGTTGTTCTCCACGAGCAACTCGCCGCCGCGCACCGCCTCGGCACGTCCCTGGTCGTTCAGGTCCACGTCCACCCAGCCGGTGAACAGATTCTTGGCGTTCCATTCGCTGTGCCCGTGGCGCAGCAGGATCAGCTTGTAAGTCATGGTTGTCATCCTAGCCGAGGCCCCGGCGGAGGCGCCGTCCGTTACACCGGGGCTTCCGCACCCGGGCTACTGCGCCCGGCCTGCTGGCCGGAGGCTAGGGTTAAGCCGTGGTGCAGAAGGCTGAGCGGGTGGCGTCCCCCGGACCCCGGGGCGGAACACGCGCCGGGCGGCCGGTCGGCAATGTGACCCGCGGCACCACCAACCCCAACCGGATGCGCCGGGTGGACCGGTGGCTGGCCGGGCCGCAGGCGTGGCGGCTGCGCACCGCGGCCGACCCCCTGGTGGTGGACCTCGGCTACGGCGCCTCCCCCGCCACCGCCGTCGAACTTTTCCAGCGGCTCTCCGCCGTCCGCCCGGATGTCCGCCTGGTGGGCATCGAGATCGAACCGGAGCGGGTCCGCCAGGCGAAGGCGCTGGAACGGCCCGGTCTGAGCTTCCAACTGGGCGGCTTCGAGCTGCCGGTGCCCGGCCGGCCCGTGCTGGTGCGGGCCTTCAACGTGCTCCGCCAGTATGAGGAGGCCGACGTCCCGGCGATCTGGCGGTTGGTCCAGGACCGGCTGGCTCCCGGCGGGCTTTTCGTCGACGGCACCTGCGACGAGATTGGGCGGAACGTCACCTGGGTAGCACTCGACGCCGGGGGTCCGATCAGTCTGGGGCTGTCCCTGCGCTTCGGCTCCGTGGAACTGCCCTCCGAGATTGCCGAACGTCTCCCGAAGGCCCTGATCCACCGCAACGTCCCCGGCGAGAAGGTGCACGCCTTTCTGCAGGCGCTGGACAAGGCCTGGCTGGACGCGGCACCGCTGGCTTCCTTCGGGCACCGGCAGCGCTGGGTGGCAGCGTGCCGCTCACTGCGGGAGGCTGGCTGGCCCGTGCTGGACGGGCCGTCCCGCTGGCGGCTGGGGGAACTGTCCGTGGCCTGGGCCGCGGTAGCCCCCGACGGATTAGCGGCCGCGGAGGGCGGCCGCCGGGGTCACCAGGGGCCGTAGGGGCCCATGTTGCGGCTGCCGCCGCGGCCGGCGTCGCGGACGGCCGGACGGACATCCGCGAGGTAAACGGAGGCCGCGGTGACGGCCGCGAGGCCGAACAGACCCAGCGGGCCAAAGAAGCCACCGCCGCCGCCCAGCAGGGACAGCAGGCCGATGGCCAGGGCGCCGCCGGTGAGGGCGAGCCAGAAGGTCTTGGTGCGCTTGGACATGGCCTCGAACGCGTTGGGCTTGTGCCGCAGGCAGTCGAAGAAAGCCCACACCTCGAGCCCCAGGGCCACCAGGGCGAGGAGGAAGTAGATTCCCCTGTCGGCAAAGTCAATCAGCAAGCGTCCGTCCATGTCCCCAGCCTAACCGTCCAAAGTGGCGAGGGCCTGCTCCAAATCGGCCCACAGG
The DNA here is from genome assembly GCF_042668995.1 of Arthrobacter sp. NPDC057259. Classification (NCBI taxonomy): domain Bacteria; kingdom Bacillati; phylum Actinomycetota; class Actinomycetes; order Micrococcales; family Micrococcaceae; genus Arthrobacter; species Arthrobacter sp. NPDC057259. The sequence continues at coordinate 278,373 of NZ_JBHUYA010000006.1, read as the reverse complement.
TCCTCGACATTTTCGATCCCGACGCTGAGGCGCACCAGATTCTCCGGCACGCTGAGCGGCTCGGCCGTGTGCCGGCGCCGCCGTTCGATCAGGGATTCCACCCCGCCAAGGGAGGTGGCGGGCAGCCACAGCCGCAGGCTGGTGATCATCCGGTCCGCCGCGTCCGCGCCGCTCAGCCCGGCCGCCGGGGCCATTTCGATGCAGAGGATCGACCCGAAGCCCGTCATCTGCTCCTTGGCCCGCTGATGGCCGGGGTCCGTGGGAAGTCCCGGGTACCGGATGCTGCCCACCCGGGGATGACGGGCCAGACGCCCCGCGAGGATGGCGGCGGACGCCTGCGACCGTTCGATCCGCAGCGCCAGGGTGCGCAGCCCGCGCAGCGCCAGCCAGGCCTCGAACGGCCCGGCGATCCCGCCGTGGATGGTGCGGTGGTGCAGCAGGCGGGCGTGCAACGCCTCATCCGAGGTCACCAGGGCGCCGAGGACGACGTCGGAGTGCCCGGCGAGGTACTTGGTCACCGAGTGCAGCACGACGTCGGAGCCCAGGGAGAGCGGCTGTTGCACCAGCGGGGTGGAGAAGGTGTTGTCCGTGATGACGATCGCCCCGGCGTCGTGGGCGGCGGCGGTGAGGGCGCGGATGTCCGCGACGCCGAGCATCGGGTTGGTGGGGCTCTCCAGCCAGAGCACGCTGGCCGGTTTGCCCTGGGCGGGCGCCAGCTGGGCCAGGACGGCGTCAGTGTCCGCGATGTCCACGGTCCGCAGTTCCAGCACCCCGGCCTCGGCCAGTTCGGTGGCCATCACCAGGGATCCGGCGTAGCTGTGCGAGGGCATCACCAGCACGCCCTCCGGCGGGACCAGGGAGAGCGCCGAACTGACGGCCGCAAGCCCGGAGGCGTAGAGCAGCCCGGGCAGTGAGGCTCCCTCCAGCTGCGCCAGGGCCTCCTCGAACGGGTCCCAGGTGGGGTTGGAGTACCGGCCGTAGCCGCGGTCGCCGGGGCCCAGCGGCCCGGTGCCGAAGTAGGTGGAGGACAGCACCAGCGGCGGGTTGACCGGGGCGTCGCGTTCGCGCGGCGGACGGCCCGCCGCGACCACGACGGTTTCGGCGGACAGCGCGGCGGCCTGATCTTCGGAGAGACTCATGCTGACAGGGTACGTGGGGCGGCGCGGGACCCGCAGGGCGTTACGGCGCACCAGCAGAGTGTCCGTGGTTGTCGGTACGCTAGAGCAGTGACTTCCCAGACTCCCGGCCCTGCCCGCGGGCCGTTCCCCGGCCTGCTGATCGCCTTCGAAGGCGGCGACGGCGCCGGCAAGTCCACGCAGGCGGCCGCGCTGGCCGCGGCGCTGGAGTCACGCGGCCTCACCGTCCTGCGCACCCGGGAGCCCGGGGGCACCCCGATCGGCGAGAAGCTGCGCTCCCTTGTGCTTGACCACGGTCACGGCGAGATCGATGGCCGGACCGAGGCGCTGATTTTCGCCGCCTCCCGCGCCGCCCACGCCGAGCAGGTCCTGCGGCCGGCCCTGGAACGCGGCGACGTGGTCCTGACCGACCGTTACATCGACTCCTCCGTCGCCTACCAGGGCGCCGGCCGGCATCTGGGCACGGACCGGGTGCGCGAGATCAACGAGTGGGCCACCGCCGGGCTCTGGCCGGACCTGACCGTCCTGCTCGACGTCGACCCCGCGGACGGGCGCCGCCGCCGCACCGCCGGGGATGCAGCCGAGGACCGGCTCGAATCCGAGGCGGACGACTTCCACGCCCGGATCCGCGGCGCCTTCCTCGAGCTCGCGGCGGCGCGGCCGGGCCAGTACCTGGTCCTGGACGCGCACCTGCCGGTGGATTACCTGGCTGCGCAGATCGCGGACCGGGTGGACGCGCTGCTGTCGCTCCGGCAGGGCAGCTCGGCATGAGTGTCTGGGACGATCTGCAGGGCCAGCCCGCCGTCGTCGACCAGCTCCGGCAGGCCGCGGAGGGCGAGGGCCTGACCCACGCCTGGCTCTTCACCGGGCCGCCGGGATCCGGCCGCTCCAACGCCGCCAAGGCCTTCGCCGCGGCCCTGAACTGCGACCAGGAGGACATCACTTGCCGCGGCTGCGGGCAGTGCCACGCCTGCCAGACGATCGTCGGCGAGACGCACTCGGACGTGACGTTCGTGCGCACCGAGAAGGTCACCATCACCATCGACGAGGCTCGCGAACTGGTGTCCACCGCCGGGAACCGGCCGTCCTCGGCGCGGTGGCGGATCATCGTGGTGGAAGACGCGGACCGGATGGCGGAGCGGACCACCAACGTGCTGCTCAAGGCCATCGAGGAACCCACCCCGCGGACCATCTGGATGCTCTGCGCCCCCTCCCCCGCGGACGTGCTGGTGACCATCCGGTCCCGCTGCCGCCCCGTGGCCCTGCGGCTGCCCCCCGCGGCCGACGTCGCCGCCCTCCTGGTCAGCCGGGACGGGATCGCACCCGACGTCGCCGAGCGCGCCGCCCGCGCCGCGCAGAGCCACGTCGGGATCGCCCGCCGGCTGGCCCGGGACCCGGACGCCCGGCAGCGCCGGCTGGACACGGTCCGGTTCCCGCTGCACCTGCGCGGGGTCACCGCCGCCGTCATGATGGCGGACAAGCTGGTGAAGATCGCCACGGAGGAGGCCACCAGCTCCAACGAGGAGCGCGACGCTGCCGAGAAGGCCGCGCTGCTGGCCACCCTGGGCGCCCCCGAGAGCGGCCCGCTGCCGCCGGCGATGCGCGGCCAGGTCAAACAGCTGGAGGATGACCAGAAGCGGCGGGCCAAGCGCTCCATCACGGACTCGCTGGACCGCACCCTGACGGACCTCCTGTCCTTCTACCGCGACGTGCTGATCATCCAGATGGGCAACGCCGTGGACCTGGTCAACCTCGAACTCCGCGACGAACTCCAGGAATTCGCCGGCCGCTCCACCCCGGAGGTGACGCTGGGGCGGATGGATGCCATCAACACCGCCCGGCAACGGATCACCACCTCCAATGTCGCTCCCCTGCTGGCGGTCGAGTCCATGGCCGCCAGCCTCATCTGACCCCCAGCTTCTGTCCCGCTCTTTTACGTTGCCTGTCCCGAGGAGAACCGCATGACGTCAGCACCATCCCGGCCCGCCGGCAGCCGACCCCCGTGGTCCGGCCTGCGCTCGGCCGGCTCCCTGGCACTGGGCCTGGTGCTGGCCCTGGTGCTCTCGTCCTGCACGCTGTTCGGGTCGGGCAACAACCAGTCCTCGGCCGCCCCCGCGTCCGCGGATCCGTCCATCGCGGCCGCGGCTCCGGCGGAACTGCGCAGCTTCTACACCCAGCAGCTGACCTGGTCCCGGTGCGAGGGTGACTTCCAGTGCGCCAAGGTCAAGGTCCCGGTGGACTACAGCAAGCCCGACGGCGGCAGCATCGAGCTCGCCATCCTGAAGCTGGCGGCCAAGGGCGGCACCAAGAAGGGCAGCCTCCTGGTCAACCCGGGCGGCCCCGGCGGGTCCGGCGTCGACTTCGTGCGGGACGCCGGCGCCACGAACATCTCCGATAAGGTCCGGGCGAACTACGACGTCATCGGCTTCGACCCGCGCGGGGTCAAGCGTTCCGCACCCGTCACCTGCCTCACCGACCAGGAGCGGGACGCCAGCCGCGCAAAGGTCTACAAGCTGGACACCGACGCCGGCCTGGCCGAGGCCCTCGCGGACAACAAGGCCATCGCCGCCAAGTGCGCGGAGAAGACCGGCCCGGTCCTGGGCCACGTGGACACCGTCAGTGCAGCCAAGGACATGGACGTGCTGCGCGGGGTGCTCAACGACGCGAAGCTGAACTACCTGGGCTACTCCTACGGCACGTTCCTGGGCTCCACCTACGCCTCCCTGTTCCCGGACAACGTGGGCCGGATGGTCCTGGACGGCGCGCTGGACCCGTCGCTGAACTACGAGGAGCTGACCGCCGGGCAGGCGAAGGCGTTCGAGAAGGCGATCCGCGCGTACGTGACGCACTGCCTGCAGAACAGCGGTTGCCCCTTCAGCGGTAGCGCGGACGACGCCATCCGGGAGATCCAGGACATCATCGCGTCCGTGGAGGCCAGCCCGAAGACCGCCAAGGACGGCCGGGTGGTCAACGCCTCCATGTTCGTCAGCGGCTTCATCCTGCCGTTCTACAACGACGACAACTGGCCGCTGCTGACCCAGGCATTGGACAGCGCCAAAAAGGGCGATGTCTCCCCCATGCTGCGGCTCTCCGACTTCGGCGCGGACCGGGAACCGAACGGGACCTACTCGGCGAACTCCACCTTTGCCTTCACTGCCGTCAACTGCCTGGACTACCCGATGGACGCGGACACCGCCGAGATGCGGGCCGAGGACCAGCGTCTCCGCCAGCTTTCCCCCACCCTGGGCTACTACTTCGCCTACGGCGCCACCAGCTGCAAGGACTGGCCGTACAAGAGCCAGCGCACCCCCGCGCCGGTGCAGTACAAGGGCTCGACGGACATCGTGGTCATCGGCACCACCGGGGACCCGGCGACGCCGGTGGAGTGGGCCGGTTCGCTGCGGAAGCAGCTGGGCAAGGCCTCGCTGCTGACCTGGAAGGGTGAGGGTCACACCGCCTACGGCCGGTCCAACAGCTGCATCGGCAACGCCGTGGACGGGTACCTGGTGGACGGCAAAACCCCGGCGGACAACACCGTCTGCTAGGGCCGTTCCGGGGCCGTGTCCGCGCCCGTTCCGGTCATTTTGACCCGGGCGCGGACCCTCCATTACAGTTGACTCTTGCATGATCCGCCCGGTCCGCCGGAGGCTCACGCGGTGCTTCCTTAGCTCAGTCGGTAGAGCGTTTCACTCGTAATGAAAAGGTCATCAGTTCGATTCTGATAGGAAGCTCGAAAAGAACCCCGCGCATTCCGAAGAATGCGCGGGGTTCTGTCTTTTAAGCCGGGTTCCGCGGAGGCCCCCGTTGTCCCTAGACGCAGTTCGGCTGGAACGCCGGGTCGGCCGGCTGTCCCGCAGGACGTCCCAGCGCGTTGGAGACCAACCGCTGGACGACGGGGTCATTGGGTGTTTGATCGTGCTCGATCGGGTCTGCCGGGCACTTGTCCTGGATGGTGATGTTGGTGACCTTCTCCGCAGGACCTGCCAGGAACTGGCTCTGGTAGGGCGTGACGACCTCGTCGTGGGTCGTGGAGATCACCGTGTACGCCGGACCGGGGAGGGTGTCACCGAGTGAATTCAGCTTGGTGAGGAACGCCGAACCCGCCTGCTGATCGGAGCAGGCCTGGCAGTTGGATCCGCCGGCCGTCGTCGCGGAGGGCAGGCCGCCCGGAGTGGGGGTGATCAAACCCTGCGTTCCGTGATTGGACGGTGCGATGCCCACGAGCGCGTTGACCTTTTTGGCGCCGTCGAGGAAGCCCATGTAGTAGCGGGGCATCATGCCGCCCTGGCTGTGTCCCACGAGGTCAACTTTCTCCGCTCCGGTGGAGGCGAGTACGGCGTCCACAAATGGCGCGAGTTGGGCGGCGGAGTCGGCAATGGGGCCCGTCGCATCGACGCCGTTCGTGGAACCGTAGTTGAGGGAGTACACGCAGTACCCTTCACTCTTGAGCGCTGGTGCCATGCTGGCCCAGTTTTTCGCCATGCTCTCGAAGGTTCCCGGGACGAGAATCACCGGGAAGGGGTGCTCCGCGGTTGGCTTGCAGGACCAGTCGTTGGCGCCCGGCGGGGATACCTCGACGGTGTCCGCGTGTGCCGCGGGTGACGCGATGAGCCATGCGCCGAGGAGCGCCGCCGCGCCCAGCGCCCCCCGGATGGCTTTGGCTCGTTTCGAACCGGAGTGGTTTGTGCCGTCAGACATGTTGTCCTCTTCCGCTGGCCCTCATCCGCGAGGGCTTGCTTTCGTGATGTGGCTTGTCTGGCCTGGACATGATCCGGATCACGTCTCTTTCTTCAGGCTGGCAGGAGGACCGTGACGTTGTGGAGTTCTTGAACGTTCGTGCAGCGGATTCCGGTGATGTGGCGAAAATGAGTTCATGCTGACGGCCTTAGCCGCACGTTTGTGCATCATTCGGACACGGTTTGGTCTCACAGGGCCGTTCCCCGGCGCCATTGAAAGTGGTGGTAGTCCGGCCGGGCCCATGAACCGCCCCATTCAAAGCCCAAGTCTTCAAAAATTTCGGTCAGGGGATGATCTGCGGTGAAGACTCCCGGCCGGGCGCTGCGGTCAACGTTTGAGGCGTCCGGGTACCAGATTCCGTCCTCAGCCAGGTAGGGGTTCAGCGCCGGGTTGATGTCGAGAGCCAGGCCCCATGAGTGCATGGACACCCTGTCCGTGCCGGCAATGGAGCGGTAGTTGAAGCCCGAGGTGTTGTTGGCTGCCATCGAAACGAAGTCGTCGCCCCGAAAGGGCGGCTCGTCAATGGGAATGGCCTGCTGGATGGGAAAGCCCATCTCCAGCGCCGCGGTGAAGGCTTCCAAGATCGGGGCCGAGATCATCCGGTGGACGATGAGGGTGCCCTCGTGGACGGCATCATCGAAGCCGAGGTGATCGAAGCTGACCGCGCAGAGGTCTGCCAGGGCTACCGGACAACCCTCGCGGTACGTGTGCGGGAGCATCTGTGCGGTGACGTTCTGGGCGCGGTTCTCGAGAGGTCCTGGCATGGCACCATTCTGGTGGAGTCCAGGGGGACGGACCGTCTCAGTACCAGTTGTTGGACACTTCGTGGTCCCAGGCGAAGCAGGGGGACCCGTAACGCCCGGCGATGTAGCCGAGCCCCCACGAAATCTGGGTCCGGTAGTTGGTCAGCCAGTCGGATCCGGTGGACGAATACTTCTCCGGCGGCAGGGCCTGGGCGACGCCGTAGGCCCCGCTGGAGGGGTTGGTGGCGTTGGTCATCCAGCTCGACTCCTGGTTCCAGAGCTTGACCAGGCAGCTCATCTGGTCCCCGCCCCAGCCGTGGCGCCGAGCTGGCTGGCGGCAAACGCCTGGGCACCGGCCGGGTCGTTGACCGCGCCGCCGGGGATCTCCGGGGTCACCACCGTCGGGGCCGGTACAGGCGCCGGTGCGGGGGCAGGTGTCCGCGCAGCTGCCGCAGCGTCAGCCGCTGCAGCCGCCCTGGCCGCCACGGCCGCCGCAGCTTCAGCTGCTTTCCGGCGCGCTTCCTGCTGCGCCTGGTAGGCGGCCTGGGCTTCCTGGCCGGCGCGGTAGTTCTGCTCAACCGCCGCGCTGGTGTCCTTGAGGGCCGCCAGCTGCGCCGTGAGGGTCCCGCTGTATTTAGTCTCCTCGTCGACTTTCTCCTGGGTGGCCCGCTGGGCGTCCTGCGCGGCGGCCAGCTTGGCCTGGGCATCATCGGCGAGCCGCTGGTTTTCGGCCTGCTCAACCGACTGCTGGGCATCCAGGGACGCCGCAGCTGCCTCAGCGGCGCGCGAGTTGTTGTACAGGTCCGTGGTCCTTTGGGCGACGAACTGCATGACGTCCAGCTTCTGCAGGCCGTCCTTGCTCTGCAGTGTGTCCAGCACTGAGAACGGCCCGAGGTCCGTAGCGCCGCCCATGTAGTCGTGGGCGGCGAGGGCACCTGTTTGCCGGTGAAGCTTGTCGGCGGTGGCATGGGCTGCCGCGGTTTTCTCTTTCAGGGTCGCCAGCTTCGCCGTCGAGGCTTCGAGGTTGTTGTGGGCAAAGGCATAGTCCAGTCCCGCCCGCACCGCCGCGGCGCCCAGGGAGGAAGCCTGTTGCTGCAACCCGTCCAGGAGGCCGTTGATCTTCTGGATCTCGGCGTCCTTCGCATCGACATTGCCCTTGGCGGCCTGGACGTCAGCCCACGAGGGGTAGCCGGATGGGGGCGCGTCGTCGGCCCCGGCAGTCGGCGCGGCGGCCACCGCGGCCAGCAGCGCGACCGTCAGCACCGCGCAGGCCTTGCCCATCGGCACCCTCGACATGAACGTAGAACCCCACATAGGCACCAGAGCCTACTCGACGGCGCTGGGCGTCTTCAGTAAGAGCGCTGCACCGCCTAGATCTCCGGCCGGCAGGGACCCTGGCCGAGCATCGACAGACCCGTGAGGTCACCGGTTTGGTAGGTGGTCACGCCGATCGAGTCGGTAGGGTTCATCAGCTGCGAGGGGTCCTGCACATGGTCCAGCCCCACAACGTGGCCGAGTTCGTGTTCGATCACGCCGCGGGCCTGTGCCGGACCCTCGCGGCCGATCATGGCCTGCATCGCCGGGCCGTTCAGTTCCAGCTGGCCGCTGACATACGTGAAGCCCGAGTTGCCGATGCTGACGGCCTCGCTGCCGCCCAGGCCCATGACGTTCGTGCCGACGGCCTTGTTCGTGAACCGCGGTTCCTCCGCCGTCGTCTCCCAGGCGATCAGCACCGGGGCCCAGCGGTTCCCGTAACGCTCCGGCTGGTAGGACTTGTGCTCGGCCGCGGGCGCCTCGGAGGTGGCGCCGTCGTCGATGAAAACCAGCCCGGTGGCGCGGGAGACGGCGGCCACGGCCTCCCGGATCAGCACCGGCCCGTCCGCGGGAGAGTTTGCGGCGCGGGTGACGTAGTGGATCGGCCGGCACGGGTCGTAGGTGTAGGGCTTGCCGTCGCTCCCGGTGTGCAGGAAAGCATACGACGGCGACGTGCGCGCAAGCGGGGCCGGAGAACCCAGCGGGGACGCGTTTTCCTCCAGGCCTCCCGGGGGGTGGTCCGTCACGGCCCGCGGCGCCGGAGCCGCGCCGTCAGCGGCTCCGGCTCCCGGAACGGCGGGCGGCTGGGCGGCCCCCTGTGTGGCGCCGGCCTTCGGCAGCGGCTGCCCCGCCGGTCCGGGAAGGAACCGCCCCAACAGTCCGGACGGCGACAGGTCACCGTGCAGGTACAACGCGCCGGCGGCGATCAGGACGGCGGCACTGACCACCGCGACGGTCCGAAACAGCAGCCCCAGTACCCGGCCCGCCGCCCGGGAGCTCCGCCGTCCCAGGGACTCCCGCGGTGCGGGCGCCTCCTGGTCCGCCCACCAGGGAGTGGCCCCGTCCGGGCCGCCGGTCATCTCCTCGAGCTGCCAGGCTGCGACGCGCGGCGGGCCGGCATCGTGGCCGGGCCGCGGAAAGTGGTTCTCGGGTTCAGTCATCGTTGCTCATACTCTCACCATCGTCCGCGGCCCGGCACCTGTAAGGCCGGCCGCGCCGCCCGGAAGGCCTTGTAGCAGGGCTCCCGGTGGGCGATTCTGATGCCATGGAAGGCTCAGCACCGGAGCCGCCGGCCCCTCAATCGGCCGTCGCACGCGGGAAACATCCGAGGCCGGGGAACCGGGCACCGGGAGGCAGCCGCGCACACCGGGGGAACCGCGCCTGGGGCACCGTGGCGGCCTTCGGCCTGGTCAGCCTGATCACCGATCTGGTGTCCGACGGCGCCCGTTCCCTCGCCGGACCCCTGCTCGGCCAGCTCGGTGCGACGGCGCTGGTGGTGGGGCTGGTCACCGGCGGCGCGGAGGCGGCGGCGCAGGGACTACGGGTGATGTTCGGTCCCTGGGCGGACCGCACCCGGCGGTACTGGAGCTTCACCGTGGCCGGGTATGCCATGACCGTGGTGAGCGTGCCGCTGCTGGCGGTGACCCCGGGCCTGGGAGCGGCGGGGCTGGCCGCGGCCTCGGCGCTCATCATCGCGGACCGGGTGGGCAAGGCCGTCCGGAGTCCGGCCAAGACGGTGCTGCTGGCGGCCGCAGCGGCGGACGTGGGCCGCGGGCGGGGGTTCGCCGCCCATAAGGCCCTGGATTTGGTCGGGGCCTTGCTGGGTCCGGTGCTGGTCGCCGCGGTTTTGGCCGCGACGGGTCTCCTGCAGGCCGCGTTCGCGGTCCTGGCCGTCCCCGCAGGGGTGGCCCTGGCGCTCCTGGTCTGGCTCCGCCGGCGTGTACCCGGCCCGGGGGCCGGCCCCGGCGGCGCGGCGGCGCCGTCGTTGTTCTCCCCGGTCTTCCTGCGCTTCGCCGTGGGCGCCTTCTTCTGGAGCGCCGGGCTGGTGGCGTTCGGCGTGATTTCCTTCCACCTCAGCACGGCAGTCAATGTCCCGGTGGCCGTGGTGCCGTTGCTCTACGCCGCCGCCATGGGCGCCGCGGCGCTCGGCGCGCTGGCCAGCGGATACCTCTACGACCGCGCCGGCGGGGCGGTGCTGCTGGTGCTGCCCGTGCTCGTCGCGTTGGTACCCGTCCTGGCCCTTTCGCCTGCCGCCGGGCCGGCGCTGGCGGGCGTGGCGGTCTGGGGCGCCGCGACCGGGATCCAGGACTCCACGGTCAAGGCGCTGGTCGCAGACATCGTCCCCGCGGCGCGGCAGGGTTCGGCGTACGGGGTGTTTGCCGCCTTCGAGGGGGCCGGTGCGCTGGCGGGCGGGGCGCTGTACGGAGCGCTCTATCCGTTCCGCCCGGCGCTGGTGGCGACCGTCGCCGCGCTCCAGGCCGTGGCGCTGGTGCTGTTGCTGGCGGCGGTCAGCGGGACCAGACGGACACCGCGCCCGAGTGACCGGTGACGATGGTCTGGTAGATGAAGAACACGCCGGCCAAGGCACCCGCGACGAGGAGGATGATCCGGACCGTGCGGTTTTCCCGCAGGCTGCCCAGGAACGCGAAGCGGCGGCCGATCGGTTCGTAGCTGACCACGATCATCGCGGCGACGAACACGAAGAAGATCACCGAGACGTACTTCAACACATCGCCCTGTTCGGCGTGTTCGCGGATCAACTTGGTCGCAGGCCGGGCCTTCTCCAGCTGCTCGCCGGCCTGCGCGGTCACCAGGGACACCGGCACCAGCAACAGCGAGAGCACGGCCAGCGGCCAGGCGAGGAGCCGCCGCCAGCGCGGAGCGACGGCGTACACGATCGCAGCGACGCCGGCGATGGGGCCGAGGACGACGACGGCGTGGACAAGGAGGATGTGGGCCGGCAGGCCGGCAATCTCAATCACGTGGGGGCTCTCCTACGGTGAACGTGCGCTGCGCGCCCCCGGCGATCGGGCCGGAGCTTCTATGATTCTTGCATGTCAACGGACGAGCTGGCGGGCATCGCGGCGCGGCTCTACGGCACGGCGTTCGACGGGTTTGTCCCGGCGCGGGCCGAGGCCGCGAAGGAGCTGCTGGCTGCGTCGGCGCCCACCCCGGAGACCCGGGCCCTGGCGGCGGAGGTCCGGACGCTGCCCAAGCCCTCGGCCAGCGCCTGGGCGGTGAACATGCTGGCACGCCGGCGGCCCGAGCTGCTCGCCGGCCTGGCGGAGCTGGGGACCGCGATGCGCCGGGCGCAGGACAGCCTCGACGCCGCCGCGCTGCGCAGCCTGGGACGGGAGCGCCGGACCCAGCTGGCGGCCGCCGTCGACGCCGCACGGGAGGCCGCCGCCCAGCAGGGCCGCGCCATCAGTGGCGCCATCGCGACGGAAATCGAGGAGACGCTGCGGGCGGCGACGGCGGACCGGGGCGCGGCCGACGCGGTGTGCAGCGGACGGCTGTTGCGCGCCCTGAGCGCGGACGGCGTCGACGTGGTGGACCTCGACGGCGCCGTGGCCGTTCCCGGGGCGCCCGGTCCCGTGACCGGGCTGAAAGCCGGCCCGGAGGGAGCAGCGAAGGGGCCCCAGCCTGCCGGGAAAAAGGCGGAGGGCGCCGGGGCAAAGGCCGGGGCCGAGGAACGGACTGAACCCCGGTTGCGCGCGGTGGGACAACGGCGGCCACCCGGACCCAGCGCGCTGGAGCGTGCCCGGGCCGCGCTGGAGGAGGCGTCCAGGGCTGCCCGCAGCAGCCGCGGGGAGGAACACCGCACGGCCGCGGCCCAGAAGGAGGCGACCGAGCAGGCAGAGGCCTTGGCCGCTGAGGTGACGCGGCTGGCCAAGGAACTCGCGGCGGCGGAAGAACGCCTGCGGGAGGCCAGAAGGCAACGGGAGTCCGCGCTCACGGCGGCCCGCCAGGCCGGCCGTGCCGCGGACCGGGACCGCCGGCGGGAGGACCTGGCCCGTGAGCGCCTCCTGCGGTTGGGCGACACACCGGCTGGCTAACGGCGTGAGTGTCAGAGGCCGGTTGCAGACTTAATTCCATGGAACAGCAACAGGCATCAACAGCAGCCGAATACTGGGAAGTTACCTATCTGGACGGCGATTGCGGACGGATCCGCATCGAGTCCTTTGACGACGCCGCGTCCGCCGAGCGTTTCGCCTGCCGCCAGGTCCGGGACGAGGACGGCTGGGCGGTCATCGACGTCCTGCGCCCAACGGAGGCCCGCGCCGCCGCTTAAACCCGCCGCTCGGGCGCCGGCCGAGCCCGCCGCTCAGGCGCCGGCCGATCAGCAGCGCAGGAGGCACGGCGCACCGGACACGGCAAAGGCCCCTGCAGACGTGACATGGTCACGCCTGCAGGGGCCTTGCGAGGCGGTGAGGTCCGCCGGCTCCGCGGCTTAGGCGAAGTCGGACACGGCCGGGTCGGGGCCGATCCGGCCGGCACCCTCGGCGGTGCGGTCCAGGCCGTTGATGGCCTGGATGTCGGTCTCGTCCAGGGTGACGTCCAGGGCCGCGTAGTTCTCGCGGATCCGGGACTCGGTGACGGACTTGGGGATCACGACGTTGCCGATAGCCAAGTGCCAGGCGATGACCACCTGGGCCGGGGTGGCATCGTGCTTGGCGGCTATCTCCTTGATGACAGCGCTCTCCAGCAGCTCTCCGCCCTGGCCCAGCGGCGACCAGGCCTGGGTGAGCATGCCGTTGGCGGCACCGAACTCGCGCAGGTCAGCCTGGTTGAAGAACGGGTGCAGCTCGATCTGGTGGATGGCCGGGACGACGCCGGTCGCGTCGATAAGTTCCTGCAGGCCTTCCTTGGAGAAGTTGGAGACGCCGATCGACTTCACGCGGCCCTGCTTCTGGAGCTCGATGAGCGCCTTCCAGGTGTCCACGTACTTCTGCTGCTTGGGCTGCATCCAGTGGATCAGGTACAGGTCCAGGGTTTCCAGGCCCAGGCGCTCCATGGATTCCTCGAACGCCTTCAGGGTGGATTCGTAGCCCTGGTCCGAGTTCCACAGCTTGGTGGTGATGAAGATTTCCTCCGGCTTCAGGCCGGAGCTGGCGATCGCGCGGCCGACGCCGGCCTCGTTTCCGTAGATCTTGGCGGTGTCGATGTGGCGGAAGCCGGCCTCGAAAGCCTGGCCTACGACCTTTTCCGCGACGTCGTCCTCGACCTGCCACACGCCGTAACCGAGCTGAGGGATGATGTTGCCGTCATTGAAAGTCAGTTCAGGTGAAGAAGTCATTGTTATATCCTGCCAAGCCCGCGGCCCGGAAACCAGCCTTCCGGGCACCGGTAAGCTAGCCGCTTAACCCGGAATATCCGCACACCCTGCCGAGGCGTGGCAGCCTGGGCGTCTCAGGAGGCGGCGGCGAGCTGCCGTTCGGCGTCCTCGACGTGTTCGACGACGTTCTCGGCACGCCGGCGCACCGACGCCGCGCCCACCGGGACCGGGCCCACCGCCAGGCGCAGCATTGCGGCCGCCTCCGCCGTCATGGCCAGCGAGTTCCCCGCCGTCGACAGTGCCCGGTGCACCGCGGCGAGGTTTCCCGGAATGTCCAGGCCCTCGCTGGGCGAGCGGCGCTGGGCCTCCGTGCAGACCGCGCGGACCCGGACGGCCAGGTCTGAGAGTTCGTTGGCGATCTCGACGAGTTCGCCGTAGAGCGCCTCGTCCTCGACGCCTTCCAGGACCTGGTGGTAGCGGTCCAGGCCGCGGACGAAGCGGTCGTGGGCGCGCCGCCAGAGGCCCTTGCCGAGTTCGGAGTCGTCCTTGCGGCCCTGCCGTGCGGCGCTGAAGAATCCCATGGCGCCCTAGAGGTACTGGCCCGGGCCGTGGTCCGGGTCGGCGGGCTGGGCCGGGTCCGCGCCGGGCCGCGGCTCCGCTGCCCGCTGCGGTTCGCCGTTCTCGCCGATGATGACGCCGGGGGCGATCATGGTGCCGGGCGGCAGCTGGCGCAGCTGCATCTGCGCGGCGGCGTGTTCGCGGGCGGCGTGCTGGGCGGCGATGGCCGTCTGGATCCCGTGGAAGAGCCCCTCCAGCCAGCCGACCAGCTGGGCCTGGGCGATACGCAGCTCCGCGTCGGAGGGTGTGCCGTTCTCGCCGAAGGGCAAGTGGATGCGTTCGAGTTCCTGGACCAGCTCGGGGGCGAGTCCATCCTCGAGTTCGCGGATGGAGCGTTCGTGGATTTCGGCGAGCCTGACCCGCGCGGCGTCGTCCAGCGGGGCGGACTTCACCTCGTCCAGCAGCTGCTTCAGCATGGTCCCGATCCGCATGACCTTCGCCGGTTCGTCCACCAGGTCCTGGACGTGGCTGCCCCGCGGCCGGCCGGGTGCGGCCGTCTCGGGGGTCTGGCTGCCGGACGCCCCGTCCGGCAGAGTTGTTTCGGGTGTGCCCGCGGGGGTGGCGATGCCCTCCACGGGGGTGTCCTCGCCGGGCTGCGCGTCGGTCGGCTCGCTCATGGCTTCATACTCTCACGCGGATCCGGACTCGGTAGGGCTTCATGACGCCGGGGCACGTCACGCGTTCGCCCACAGCCGCCCGCCGCCGGAAGATGCCGGAAGATGCGCCGGGACGACGCCCGGACACGCAAAAGCGCCGCCGGGGAACACGGGGTTCCCCGGCGGCGCCGTCGTGGATCAGGCCTGGGCCTAGCAGCACCGGCCCTGCGGGTTGGTGTCCTGGCGGTCCGTGTGGTCCCGCCAGAATTCCCGCTCCGTGAGCGGGGGCCCGGCGTGCCCGGATTCCCGGTGGTGTTCCAGGTATTTCCGGTACGCGTCGGCCCCGAGGACCCCGCTGAAGTAGCCGGCGAAGCCGCGCAGGCCCGTGAGGAGCGCATTCATGGCCGGCTCCGTCAGTGCCGCGCGGAGTGTTCGAGCCGCCGGTCGGCGGGCAGCTTGTCCCACTCGGCCTGCAGTTCCCGCTCTGCCGGGGTGGGGAAGACGCCCGCCGGGGCGAAGACGCGCGACGGCTGCGCGGGGTCTTCGTACTCGACGTTGGCGATGCCCTTGGCGGCGTTGCGGTAGGCCTTCACGGCGGCGATCACGGCGGTGATGATGACGATGATGCTCAGCACCACGAAGATCACCGAAAGCCAGCCCTGGATCATGGTGTTGCGGACCACCGCTTCCATGGCCGCCGTCGTCTTCGCCGTCCCGAAGGAGGTCTTGCCGTCGGCCAGGGCCTTGGCGAACGCCGCGTTCTGGGCGAAGTAGCCCACCGCCGGCACCGGGGAGAAGATCTTGTAGAAGCTGGCGGTGATGGTCACGACGGCCGCGAAGGCCAGCGGGAGTGCCACGATCCAGAGGTACTTGAACGTCCCGCGCTTGGCGACAATGGCCAGCACCACGGCGAGGGCGATCGCGGCGAGCAGCTGGTTGGCGATGCCGAACAGCGGGAACAGCGTGTTGATGCCGCCCAGCGGATCGGTGACGCCCATCAGCAGCACGGCGCCCCAGGCCAGCACCATGACAGCGGTGGTCAGCCAGGCACCCGGCCGCCAGGAGTGGTCCTTGAACTTGGGGACGAAGTTGCCGATCGAGTCCTGCAGCATGAAGCGGGCCACGCGGGTACCGGCGTCGACGGCGGTGAGGATGAACAGCGCCTCAAACATGATGGCGAAGTGGTACCAGAACGCCATCATGGCGGTGCCGCCGATGAACTGCTGCATGATGTGGGCCAGGCCGACGGCCAGCGTCGGGGCGCCGCCGGAGCGGGAGATGATGCTTTGCTCCCCCACGTCTTTGGCGGTCTGGGCGAGCACGTCGGGGGTGATGTTGACCCCGGCCAGGCCCAGGCTGTTGACCCACTGCGCGGCCGTTTCCACGGTGCCGCCGGTCAGCGCTGTCGGGGCGTTCATCGCGAAGTAGATGCCGCGGTCGATCGAGATGGCCGCAACCAGCGCCATGATCGCGACGAAGGATTCCATCAGCATGCCGCCGTAGCCGATCAGGCGGGTCTGGCGTTCCTTCTCGATCAGCTTGGGCGTGGTGCCGGAGGAGATCAGGGCGTGGAAGCCGGAGAGGGCACCGCAGGCGATGGTGACGAACAGGAACGGGAACACGGCGCCGGAGAAGACCGGGCCGTTGTCGCGGGAGGCGAATTCGCTGAAGGCCGGGACGGTGATTTCGGGCCGGACCACGATGATGGCCAGGGCCAGCATCAAGATCACGCCGATCTTCATGAACGTGGAGAGGTAGTCACGAGGGGCCAGCAGCAGCCACACGGGCAGGATCGCGGCGATGAAGCCGTAGATGATCAGGCCCCAGGCGATGGTGACCTTGTCCAGGTGGAAGAACGCCGCGCCCCATTCGGTGCCGGCGACGGCGCCGCCGCCGATGATGGCGGCCATCAGGAGCACGAAGCCGATGATGGAGACTTCCATGACCTTGCCGGGCCGGAGGTAGCGCAGGTAGACGCCCATGAACAGGGCGATCGGGATGGTCATGCCGACGGAGAAGACACCCCAGGGGCTCTCGCCGAGGGCGTTGACGACGACGAGCGCCAGGATCGCGACGATGATGATCATGATCAGCAGCGTGGCGATCAAGGCGGCGGTGCCGCCGATGACGCCGAGTTCCTCGCGGGCCATCTGGCCGAGGGACCGGCCGCCGCGGCGCATGGAGAAGAAGAGGACCAGATAGTCCTGGACGGCGCCGGCGAGGACGACGCCGATGATGATCCAGATGGTGCCGGGCAGGTAGCCCATCTGTGCGGCGATGACCGGGCCGACGAGCGGGCCGGCGCCGGCGATGGCGGCGAAGTGGTGGCCAAAGAGGACATTGCGGTCCGTGCGGACGTAATCCTTGCCGTCGGCCTTGTATTCGGCCGGGGTGGCGCGGCGGTCATTGGGCCTGGCGATGTACCGCTCGATGACCTTCGAGTAGAAGCGGTACCCGATCAGGTAGGTGCAGACGGAGGCGAACACGAACCAGATCGCGTTGACCGTCTCGCCGCGGATGATCGCCAGCATGAACCAGGCGACGCCGCCCAGCAGGGCGATGGCGGCCCAGAGGGCAATCTTCCCCGGGGTCCACTTTCGTTCTTCCGCCTCGCGGACGGTCTCGTCGACGGCCGTCGGTGGTAGCCCCGGCACCGGCGTGATGCCGTCCTCGGGATCAGCGGTCTGTGGCCTGCCAGCTGGCATGGTGCCCATGTCTCCTCCTTGAGAAACCCATCGGACAGGCCAATGGTCAGACCTGCCCCATGGCACCTTACCAACGTGGCGCACCTCACGGGTCCCGGCAGCGACGCCGCGCCGTACCGATCGCCGGACGGTAAAGACGCCGCGCCCAACGGCGGATCAGGCGGGGCCGGTGAGCTGCATCAGGCGGGCCTCGCACAGGTCCAGCCAGCGCACCTCGGCCTCCGTCTGGAAGATCAGGGAGTCGAGCACCAGCAGGCGGGCGGTGTCAGCAAGCCGCGGTTGAGCGGCCGCGTCGCGGCGGGCTCTCGTGTAGTCCTGGAGCGCCCGGATGGACACGGCCCGCTGGGTCTGGATGATTCCGCCGACGTCGGCTCCCGGGAGCGTCAGGGCGAGGGCGAGTTTGATGGCCAGCTCGTTCCGCGGCGGGTTGCTGCGCCCCACCGGGGTCCGCAGCCAGGTCCGTACCTCATCGGCGCCCGCCGGAGTGAGGCTGTAGAGAATGTGGCCGGCGCCGTCGTCGCCGTCCCGGGAGATCATGCCGTCGCGTTCGAGGCGGTCGAGGGTGGTGTAGACCTGCCCGATGTTCAGCGGCCAGGCGGAGCCGGTGCGTTCGTGGAATTCCGTCCGCAGCTGGTAGCCGTAGCGGGGGCGGTCCTGCAGCAGCGCGAGCAGGCTGTGGCGGATAGACATGGTGTATCCGACGCTAGCAGGGCGACGGGATACACGCGCCCCAAGACGCGTGTATACCGTGCATGGAATTACAGTATCGTGATTCGCCCGCCGCCGCGTGCCTTGCTATGCCCGGAACGGCATGTTTCCGCTCACATGACCAGCAGGATCTTGCCCATGTGTTCGCCGGAGTCGAAGTAGCGGTGGGCCTCCCGGACCTGGTCCAGCGGGAAGGTCTTGGCTACCAGCGTCCGGATCTGCCCGTCCACCAGGAGCGGCCATACGGCGTCGCGGACCGCGTCCATGATGATGGTCTTTTCCTCCACCGGCCGGGGCCGCAGCGAGGTTGCGATGATCGCGGCGCGCTTGCGCAGCAACTGCCCCAGGTCCAGTTCCGCGGTGGTGCCGCCCTGGAGCCCGATCACCACCAGTCGGCCGTAGTCCGCCAGCGCCTCGATGTTCTTCGCGAGGTACTTGGCCCCGACGACGTCGAGGATCACGTCCGCCCCGTGGCCGCCGTTCTGCGCCTTGAGGCTCGCCGGGAAGTCCTCCTCGGCATAGTTGATCGCGATGTCCGCGCCCAAGAAGGCCTTGGCGGTTCCCACCTTCTCGTCGTTGCCGGCGGTGGTGGCCACGTGCGCCCCGAG
Organism: Arthrobacter sp. NPDC057259; assembly: GCF_042668995.1. NCBI lineage: Bacteria > Bacillati > Actinomycetota > Actinomycetes > Micrococcales > Micrococcaceae > Arthrobacter > Arthrobacter sp. NPDC057259. Next base: position 259,933 of record NZ_JBHUYA010000006.1, on the reverse strand, counting down.
CGCCTTGGCCATCTGGATGGCCATGGTTCCGATGCCGCCGGTGGCGCCGTGAATAAGGACGGTCTCGCCGGCGCGTAGCTGGGCGGTCATGACGAGGTTGGAGTACACGGTGGCCGCTACCTCGGGCAGGGACGCGGCGGTGACCAGGTCGACGCCGTCGGGGACGCGCAGCACCTGGCCGGCCGGCACGGCGACCTGCTCGGCGTAGCCGCCGCCTGCCAGCAACGCCACCACCTTGTCGCCCTGGGAGAAGGGCTTGGTGACACCGTGGCCGAAGCCCGCGATCCGGCCCGAGACCTCCAGCCCGGGAATCTCCGAGGCACCCGGGGGCGGCGGGTAGAACCCGCGGCGCTGCTGGACATCCGCCCGGTTCAGCCCGGCGGCCACGACGTCGATGAGGACCTCACCGGGGCCGGGCACCGGCGCGGGTACCTCCCGTACCTCCAGGACCTCCGGTCCGCCGGGCTCTGAGATATAGACAGCCTTCATGGAGTTCTCCGCTTCTTCACCGATGTCTTGCCTGCCCGCCAGCCACGGCCAGCCGTACGTGCGCTTCCCCCAGCCTAGGACGCGGCGGGGACACCGGCGACGACCATCAGGACTTTTGTGGCCGTCCGCCGACTATGAAAGACTACGCGGGAGGGAAGGTTGTCCGAGCGGCCGAAGGAGCTGGTCTTGAAAACCAGTGTGCGGTAACCCCGTACCAAGAGTTCGAATCTCTTACCTTCCGCGGGATGCGCCCTAGGGCGCGCCAAGAGGCCGGTGGCCGCAGCTGAGAGGCTGCGGGCACCGGCCTTTCCCGTACCGGGGCCGGGTTGGGGCGTGTTTGGACGTCTCCGACACGGAAAAATGCGGACGGCCGGTTTCGGGGCGAGCGCGGGCGCTGGACCTACGGTGGACCTAAACCACGAAAGGACGCCCCTATGACCTGCGACGGCTGCAGCACTGCCTCGAAACTCGACTTCGATTTCAGCATGGCTTTTCAGCCCATTTACGACGCCGTCGCCGGCCGGGTATGGGGCTACGAGGCACTGGTGCGCGGGCTCGCCGGCGAGGGCGCCTACTCGGTCCTGTCCCGGGTCTCCCCCGAACAGAAGTACCGCTTTGACCAGGACTGCCGGGTCAAGGCCATCGAGCTCGCCTCCCGCCTGTTCCCGGCGGACGATTCCCTGATGCTCTCAATCAACTTCATGCCGAACGCCGTGTACGAGCCGGCCGCCTGCCTACGCGCCACCCTGTCCGCGGCCCGGCGGAACAACTTCCCGACGTCGGCCATCATGTTCGAGTTCACGGAGAACGAAGAGGTCGCCGACACCGCGCACCTGCAGAACATCATCACCGAATACCGCAAGCACGGCTTCACCACCGCCATCGACGACTTCGGCGCCGGGCATGCAGGCCTGGGCCTGCTGGTGGACTTCCAGCCGGATCTGCTCAAGATCGACATGAAGCTGCTACGCGACGTGGACACCAGCCCGGCACGGCAGGCCGTGGTGGACGGGATCGTCGCCATCGCCGCGAAACTCGACATCACCGTATTGGCCGAAGGCATCGAAACGGAGGCCGAATACCTGATGCTGAAGGCGGCCGGCATCCGCCTCTTCCAGGGATACTGGTTCGCCAAGCCCGCCTTCGAGGAACTGCCCGCAGTCCGCGAACTGCAGGGAGTTCCCGCCGTCGCATAAGTGGACCGGAGCGCCGTAGGGCGATACCGCCCGTCGGCGGACCGGCCGGTACGCGCGAAAGAGGGCCGCGGGCCCGGCCATTCGGCCGGACCCGCGGCCCTCTTCTTCTACTGCTCTGTCTCTACCGTCTGCTCGATCGGGCAGCTGGTGCCTTAGATCAGCCCGGGGTAGGTGGACATGATGTAGTCCGCGGCTGCCGGGCCCTTGATGCGGAGCGGCGTTCGGCCGGGACGAATGCGTTTCTGCTTCATCGCCGCCCAGAAGGCGTCTTCGGGCTTCGGAACGGACTGGGTCAGGAAGCACCAGCTGGTGTAGACGCCGTAAAGGCAGTCGCGGCCAATGCCGACCGTTGCGGCGTTGTCAGAAGTGGTTGCTTCGAGGAGGAACTGGTCAAACTGCGAATCTGCCATTGTTGGCTCATTTCCGCTGGGGTGCTGTGGTGCCGCCGAGGGCTGCAGCGGCTGAACCGGGCCGCCGTGCACGGGGCGCCCGGGTGAAAGGCGTCAACCTCTCTACACTGTAGACGGTACGCGTAGACTGGGGTCGAAGCAAGCCTGCCGGGTTAAGCACCGGGGACCGATGTGGCCCCCGGCTTCCCGCTCCTCTCGATCGGATCGCCATGACCCCCGCGGAACATACCGCCCCGCCGTCGACCTCCGCCCCTAAGCCGAGGCTGAGCCGGGAACTGGTCCTCACCACGGCCCTCCGGCTGGTGGACGAGGAGGGTCTGGACGCCCTCACCATGCGGCGCCTGGGCCACGCGTTGGGCCGCGACCCCATGAGCCTGTACCGCTACGCGGAGAACCGGGCGGCCCTGCTGGACGGGGTGACCGAGCTGGTATTCGACGAGCTGGAGGCAGTCCCCGAGACGGAGGACTGGCAGTTGCACCTGCGGCGCATCGCCCACAGCCTCCGCGACGTAGCACTGCGCCACCCCAATGTGGTGCCCCTGCTGGTGACCCGGCCGCTGTCCACCCCGCTGGGTCTTCGCCCGCCGGGCACGCTCCGGCCGCTGGAATTGATCCTGTCCCTGCTGGTGAGGGCCGGTTTTGCCGCGAGCGATGCCCTGCACGTCTACCGCGCATATTACGGCTACCTCTACGGCCACATCCTCAACGAGCTGCAGGAGTTCGTGGTGGATCCGGAGGAAAGTGAGGCGCTGCTACGGCTGGGCCTTCACCAGCTTCCGGCGCGGGAGTTCACCCACCTCCGGGCCCTGGCTGACGTGCTGATCGACTACGACGGCAAGGCGGAACTGGACGAGGGCCTCACGATCCTGCTGTCGGGCCTGGCCGCCCGCCTCTCGCCACAGGAGCCGACGCCCGCCGCCTGAGCTCGTCGATCATCGCCCCGAGCGCCGGCGCCTCGGCCGAATTGTCCGCCAGGGCCACCAGCGCCTGGGCAACCCCGGCAAGTTTGACGTTCCGGTTGTTGCTGAAGGACGTGAGCAGCCTGAACGCCTCGTCGGAACCGACGCCCAGCCGGCCCATCAGGATTCCCTCCGCCTTGGCGATGGTCCCCCTGGTCGCCATGGCGCGGCGCACGGCGTCGCGCGCGGTAAGTTCGGTCTCCCACTGGATGGTGGACGTGAGGTCCAGCATGACGCCCGAGACGCTGGCCAGCCGTCCGGCGTCGTCGAGCACGGCCTCCCCGGCCGTCAGGACCCGGTGTTCGTGGGATCGGGCGTCGATGATGCGGTGGTAGATGGCCACGTGGCCGCCGTGCGCGAAGAGTTCGGCGCTGATCGCCTCGATCCGGGGCAGGTCCCCCGGGTGCTTGTGTGCCAAGGTCAGGGCCAAGGTGGGCACAACCTCGCCGCGCTTGTAGCCGTGGATGGCGTACAGCTCATCGGACCAGGCCATGCACCGGGTGGCCCCGTCCATCACAAAGGATCCGGCCGGCAGAATCGAGGCGTTCACCCCGCTGGCATAGGCGGGGCCGGGAGTTTCGGTCATAGCCTTCCTCCTTCTCGTCGCATGCCGCGAATCCGCAATGCGCAGCCGGCGCGACAGCCTGCCCGGGGAGGGTGTGTGGCCCGCCCCCAATAACTGCGGGCCACACTCCGCTCTCCTCCACCGGCCTTCGGCGGGTCATTTGACTTGCAATGCGCCCCGGGATATGCTTTCGACCAGCGCCCCGATGCATCCCCCAATAGCATCGGGGCGCACCCATATCCGAAACACGCCCGACGCCGGGCGGACGGCGCGGCAGGTCCGGGGAATTCCAGTGAGGGGTCAGGGGCCGTGACGGCACCTGACGCTGGCGAAAGAGGGGCGGACGACGGCGGCCCGCGGCGAGTTTAGGCGCATCAGGCAGACCCTCCCGTCATTGGGTAGCGGCCGCCTGCATGACCTCTCACACCATAACAAAATGGACCGCCCAGCCCAAGGGTTTAAAACGGATCTTTGAGCTCCCGACGGCGGTACCGCCCGGAGCTGCGGGAGAGCCGGCCGGGGCCACGCCGGTCGTCCCGCCCCCTCCCTTTGACCGCCGTCGCGGCGGCGTTAGTCTGGTCCCACGCCGCCAGCAACGGAACGAGGAACCGCAATGAAAGCGCTCACCCTGGTGTGGACCGCCGCCGCCACCGCCGCAACTGCCGCCCTGGGCGGGCTGGCCACGGACCCGGAAAGCCGCTGGTACACGACGCTCCGGAAGCCCGAGTGGCAGCCTCCCACCCTGGCGTTCCCGATCGTCTGGACCGCGCTCTACGCCGACATCGCGGTGACCTCCGCCGTCGCCCTCGACAGCGACGGCCCGGCCGGCGCGCACGGCAACGAGGCCACGGCGGGCGCGGCCCGGACGTCCGGCGCACCCACAGCCGTGGAGCGGCAGAAGGCAATCCGCGCCTACCGCGCCGCCCTGGCCGCCAACCTCGCACTGAACGCCGGGTGGAGCTGGCTCTTCTGGCGCTCCCGGAAGCCTTGGCTGGCCGCGGCCGAGGCCGGGGTACTGGCGCTCAGCAGCGCGGATCTCGCCCGACGCACTTACGCGCTCAACCGCACCGCCGGCGTCGCCCTGGTCCCTTACCCGCTCTGGTGCGGCTTCGCCACGGTCCTGTCCGCCGCGATCGCCCGCCTGAACCCCGGCCGGCACTGACCCTTCCCCAGCTACACCACACCCCCGAACCCGGACCGCCACACCGCGAGCGCCGGTCCCTCGGCGCGCCCCGGCACCCCAACCCTAAGTAAATCTTTTGGAAAAATTGCGTTAACCAGCACCGGCCACCCGCTGATTCGGCGGAACGTGGTCGGTACTCTTTTGGGGTGTCCGGGCCAGGGGAAAGGCCGGGGCGCACCGTAATACCAACCACCACCCGTCGCCGGAGGCACCCTTTGGTGGGGTTTCCGCGCCGGCTGCTGGGCGTTTCGCTGGGGAACGCCCCGCCGAATGTTCACGTCATTCACTCCGTGTTCATTCATCCCTGTTTTGCTGTGCCGGGACCTGCTTGACCAGGAGCAGCCCGGCCCGTCCGCGGGGCCACAACCCCGGACATCGCACCCAGCCCTTACCCGGGCACCTTCATGAGAGTCAGAGCGAATGAAAATCACACCATGGAAGACAGCGCTGGGCACCGCGCTGTCAGCGGGGCTCATCGCCGCCCCGCTGACAGCCGTTCCGGCCGCAGCACTGGAGGTCTCGCCGGCAGCCGCCGGAACATCGCCGGTGACCATCAACGAGGCGTACCTCAGCGGCGGCAGCGCCGGAGCCGCCTTCAAGAACAAGTTCGTGGAGCTGTACAACTCCTCTGACGCACCCGTATCCCTGGAGGGCTGGTCCATCCAGTACCGCTCCGCGACCGGCACCGGGGCGCCCAGCTCGACGGCGCCGCTCACCGGCACTATCGCGGCCAAGGGGTTCTACCTGCTCAAGGCCGGAAGCAACGGCGCCACCGGCCAGGACCTGCCCGCGGCGGACGCCACGGCCACCGGGTTCAACCCCGCCGTCGGCGGGGGCACCATCATCCTTGCCAAGCAGCCGGCGGCCCTGAATCCGCTGGGTACCGGCTCGGTTATCGAGCCCGCCAACGTCGCAGACATCCTCGGCTACGGCAGCTCGAACACCTTCGAGACCCAGGCCGCGGCCGCCCCGTCGGGCACCGGCGACGTCCGCAGCCTTAACCGCCCCAACGGTGTGGACAGCAACAACAACGCGACGGACTTTGGCCTCAACACCGTCATCACCCCCGGCGCGGCCAACGGCACCGCCGCTCCCGTCGACCCGGCCCCGGGCACTCCCCCGGTAAACCGCACCATCGCCGAGATCCAGGGCACCGGCGCAGCCAGCCCGTTCACCGGCACCACTGCCACCACCCGGGGCAAGGTCACCGCGGCCTACCCCACCGGCGGAATCTCCGGCTTCTACCTGCAGACTCCCGGCACCGGCGGTGACCTGACCCCGGCCAACCACACCACCTCCGACGGCATCTTCGTCTATGCACCCGCCGCCGTCGCCTCCGTGAAGATCGGCGACTACCTCGAGGTGACCGGCGAGGTCGCCGAGTACTACGGCATGACCCAGCTCAACGTCACCGGCACCACCGGGATCGCCGCGCTGGCCGAGGCCGCCCCGGAGGTCAAGGCCACCGGCTTCAGCCTTCCTGCCAGCGAGGCGTTCCGCGAATCCCTCGAAGGCATGCTCCTGACCCCGCAGGGCCCCGTCACGGTGGCGGACAACTTCTCGCTGAACCAGTACGGCGAGATCGGCCTGGCCGGGGGCACCACCCCGCTCGAGCAGCCCACCGCCGTCGCACCCTACGGCTCCGCCGAGTACACCGCCACGGTGGCGGCCAACGCGGAACGCGGCATCAAGCTCGACGACGGCGCCACCACCAACTTCCTCAAGGACGCCGCCGCCAAGGCGCAGCCGCTGCCCTACCTGACCGGCACAGACCCGGTCCGCGTCGGCTCCCCCGTGACGTTCACGACCAACGTGGTCCTGGGCTACGCCAACAACGCCTGGAAGTTCCAGCCGCTGACCCAGCTGACCCCGGCGAACGCCGCCACTGTCCAGCCGGCCCGCTTCGGCGTCACCCGCGCCGATGCCCCCGCGGCCGTAGGCGGCAGCCTCAAGCTCGCCTCCTTCAACGTGCTGAACTACTTCCCCACCACCGGGGACCAGGTGTCCGGCTGCACGTTCTACAAGGACCGCGCCGGCAACCCGATCACCGTCCAGGGCGGCTGCAACGTCCGCGGCGCCGCCAACGCGGAGAACTTCAAGCGCCAGCAGGACAAGATCGTTGCCGCGATCACCAAGTCCGGCGCCGACGTCGTCACCCTGATGGAGGTTGAGAACTCGGCCCAGTTCGGCAAGAGCCGCGACGCCGCCCTGTCCACCCTGGTGGACGCCCTGAACGTGGTCACCCCCGGCATCTGGGACTACGTCCGCACCCCCGCCAACGCGCCCCCGCTGTCCGACGAGGACATGATCCGCACCGCGTTCATCTACAAAAAAGCCGCCGCCGAACCGGTGGGCGAGTCCATCATCCTCAACGACACCGTGGCCTTCGCCAGCGCCCGCAAGCCGCTGGCCCAGGTCTTCAAGCCGGCCGGGGCCGCCGACGACAAGAAGTTCATCGCGATCGCCAACCACTTCAAGTCCAAGGGCTCGGCCGCGACCCCGGACGACACGGACAAGGGCCAGGGCAACTCCAACCTCGCCCGCACCGCCCAGGCGCAGTCCCTGCTGGCCTTCGCCGACGAGCTGCAGAAGTCCAAGGGCACGGACAAGGTCTTCCTGATCGGCGACTTCAACTCCTACGCCGAGGAAGACCCGATCAACGTCCTCACGGGCGCCGGGTACGTCAACCAGGACGAGAAGGCCAGGAACGCCGACGGCTCCGCCAAGCACTCCTACCTCTTCGGCGGACTGGTGGGCTCCCTGGACCACATCCTCGCCTCCCCGGCGGCCAACGCGGCCGTCACCGGCGCGGACATCTGGAACATCAACTCGGTGGAATCCGTGGCGCTGGAGTACAGCCGCTACAACAACAACGTCACCGACTACTACGCCCCGGACCAGTTCCGCGCCAGCGACCACGACCCCGTGGTGGTGGGCCTGGACCTGAAGGCCGGCCCTGCCCTCCCGGCCAGCGTTGACCTCAACTTGTTGGGAATCAACGACTTCCACGGCCGGATCGACTCCAACACCGTGCAGTTCGCCGGCACCATCGAGAAGCTCCGCGCTGCCGCCGCCCCCGGCGCCACCGCGTTCCTCTCCGCCGGCGACAACATCGGCGCCTCCCTGTTCGCCTCCGCGGTGGCCAAGGACCAGCCGACCATCGACGTGCTCAACACCCTGGAACTGCGCACCTCGGCCGTGGGCAACCACGAATTCGACGGCGGCTGGGCCGACCTGCGTGACCGCGTGATCGCCGGCGGCGCGAACGCCAAGTTCCCGTACCTGGGTGCCAACGTCTACAAGAAGGGCACCACCGAGCCGGTGCTGCCCGAGTACACCGTGCTGGAGCTGAACGGCATCAAGGTGGCCGTGATCGGCACCGTCACGCAGGAAGTCCCGGCACTGGTCACCCCCGCCGGCATCGCGGACCTCGAGTTCGGCGATCCGGTCGAGGCGATCAACCGGGCCGCCGCGAAGATCAAGGCGGACAAGCTGGCCGACGTGATCGTGGTCGAAAACCACGACGGCGCCGGGTCCGGAGCGCCCGAAGGCGCCACCCTGGAGCAGGAAGTCGCCGCCGGCGGCCCGTTCGCGGCGATGGTCCAGAAGGTCAGCCCCGACGTGGCCGCGATCTTCAACGGCCACACCCACAAGCAGTACGCCTGGGACGCACCGGTCCTGGACGGAGCGGGCCAGCCGACCGGCAAGACCCGCCCGATCGTCCAGACCGGTAACTACGGCGAGTTCATCGGCCAGATCCAGCTCACCATCGACACCAAGACCATGTCCGTCACCGGTTACAAGGCGGCCAACGTCAAGCGCAGCACGGATCCGGCGGCTGACCTGATCGCCGCCTACCCGCGCGTCGCCGCGGTCAAGGCCATCGTTGACAAGGCCGGCGCGGACGCCGCCGTGATCGGCAACCAGCCGGTCGGCAAGGTCACCGCGGATATCACCACCGCGTTCGGCGGCACCCCCGCCGTCCGCGATGACCGCAGCAGCGAGTCCACCCTGGGCAACCTCGTGGCGGACTCGCTGGTGGACGCACTGAAGACCCCCGAGCTGGGCGGAGCCGAGATCGGCGTCGTGAACCCGGGCGGCCTGCGCAACGAGCTGTACTACGCCCCGGACGGCACCATCACCTACGCCGAGGCCAACGCGGTCCTGCCGTTCGTGAACAACCTCTGGACCACGACCCTGACGGGCGCGCAGTTCAAGACGCTGCTGGAGCAGCAGTGGCAGACCAACCCGGACGGCACGGTCCCCAGCCGCGCCTACCAGCAGCTGGGCCTGTCCAAGAACGTCAACTACACCTACGACGCCGCCCGCGCCGCGGGTGACCGGATCACCGCGATCCAGGTCAACGGTGCGCTGATCGACCCGGCGAAGTCGTACCGGATCGGCACGTTCAGCTTCCTGGCCACCGGCGGCGACAACTTCCGGATCTTCACGTCCGGCGCCGGCACCAAGGACTCCGGGCTGGTGGACCGGGACGCGTGGATCGCCTACCTGAAGGCCCACAACCCCGTCTCGCCGGACTTCGCACGCCGTTCCGTGGCCGTGGTCAACACCACCGCGGCCGAGGTCAAGGGCGGCGGGGCCATCACCCTGGCGGTCTCGAAGCTGGACCTCACCTCGCTCGGCAGCCCGGCCAACACCTCGCTGCGGGCCGAGTTCACCGACGCGGCCGGGAAGGTCACCGCGCTGGGCACCGTCCCGGTTTCGGCGGGCGCCGCCTCGGTCAACCTCGCGGTGCCCGCGGCCGCGGCAGCGGGCACCGGCACCCTGGTGCTCACGGCCGTCGAGTCCGGCACCCTCGTTAAGACCGCGGTGCAGGTGGCCGCGAGCGCCCCGCCGGCCCCGGTCTGCACCGCCCCGGTGCCGCCGACCAAGTGGTACGACCTGGCCGGCTGGGTCAAGTACGGCATCGCCTGGGTGAAGTACCAGAAGTGCCTGCGGGGCTGATGCCCTGACAGGCGGGAACGGGCACGCCCCGCCCCGTCCGGAACGGAGGACCACCAGTGCGGTGGGTCCGCCGGCCGGCCCGGGGGTCGGGGCGTGCCTGTTCTCGTTTATGCCTGTTCTGGTTGACCGGGCTCAGCCGCCGAGGATGTCCCGGGCGATCTCGTCGGCGTCGCGCAGGGTCCGTTGCCCGCTGCGGTAGACCGGGCCCTGCGCTTGCCGGGCCTCCGCGGCGATTGCGGTGCCCCACTGCGCGGCGGAGAGTTGCAGCCCGAGGACGTAGATCCCCTCCGTCACGGCGCCGTTCGCGGCCACCGGGCGGTACGGGTGCGGGACGACGTCCAGGCCGGTGCTCTGCTGCGGGATGCCCTCGGCGGTCATGGTCAGGCGCGGCCGGACCAGGCCGTCGGCCAGCAGCTGTTCGAGCAGGGGCGAGGCGTTGACGCCCACCCGGTTCGCCGGGGCCAGGGCCTCCACCAGGACGGATGCCTCGACCCGGGCAGGGGTCTCCGCCGGCGCGATGCCCGTGGCTGACCCCGGAGTCTCTCCCGGGCCACCCACCCAGGGGGAGGCGGCCGTGAACACGCCGGCCTTGCGGTCCACCCCGAATTTCGGGTCGGGGCCGACAAAGCTGACCACACCGGCGCGGACCAGCGCCGCGAGCTGCTCAGCGCGCAGGGCGGGCGGGCCGCTGGCCAGGCCCTCCACGAAGGCCTCGAACCAGCCGCGCAGCCCGGCCACCCAGGACTCGTCGGTGATGCCGCCGTCGGCCACCACGGACTTCAACACGGCGCGTCCATGGTGCAGTGCGCCAATGGTCATTTTCACCGGGTCGTCCTCGCCCAGGGCGGAGCGCCGGGCGTCGTCGAGCAGGTAGTCCGTCACGGCCGCGTCCAGCTCCGCCCGGGAGGCGAAGCTGCGCCCGGCCAGTGGCGCGGCCAGGCCCAGCAGGTCCAGCCGGCAGGCGGGGTCCACGTGCGCCTCGATGACTTCGGTGGCGGCATCCTCCCACTTGGCGGTGGAGTGCGCGTGCGGGTGCAGCGCCTCCTCCAGCAGGGCCAGGAACCGTTCCGGGCCGGGGCCGACGGCGTCCGGCTGCGAGCGCGCCAGGGTGGAGTAGTAGGCCCAGACTGCGTCGCGGTGCAGCAGCGGCCATAGGTCGTGGTCGAAGGCGGGCACCACGCCGGCGGCGGCGAAGCGGCCCACCGCCTCCTCCGTGAGGTACCGCAGGCTGACCGAGGCCGGGTAGTAGCCGGAGAGGGTGGCCTTGGCCCGGTATGGGGTGCCCCGGCGGGACGCAGCGATGATGAACGGTTCCCGGCCCGAGGGCAGGTAGGTGAGCCCGGCGCCGTCGTCCGCGGGCAGGAACGTCCCGCCCCGGCCCTCGGTCAGCTGGCCCATCACGTCGAAGAAGTTCAGCCCCATGCCGCGCACCAGCACCGGCTGCACGGCCGGGATGGCGGACCAGTCGACGTCGGCCGGGACGGCCGGCGGAAGGTAGGTCAGGCCGAGCTCACCGGCGGCCGCCTGCAGCCCGCGCTGTTCGGGGTTCAGCCGGGATTCCAGGTGGCCCAGGGCCAGCACCACCGACCCGACCCTCAGCGTGGTCCCGTCCGCGAGCTCGACGTCGAACCCGCTGCCGGCGTCGTCCTCACCTGTGACGGGGCGGACCGCCGTCGCGGACGTCCGGTGGAAGGTAACAGTGACGCCTTCGGGCGCCGCAGCGACCAGCTCCTCGAGGGTGTGCCGCAGATAGCGCCCATACAGCGCGCGGCTGGGGAATCCGGTGGCCTCCAGGGCGGCGAGTTCTTCGCGTTCGGCGCCGCTGAGCGCCGCGTGGGGGTCCTGGCGCTGGCGTTGCCGCCACTGCTCGAAGGTCCCGCCGGCCAGCGGGGGCGCGAGACCGGGATCCTGGGGCACCACGGTGGGGTAGAACGACTGGGTGTTCATCAGGTAGAGCCGCGACTGCTCCGGCCGCCAAACGTGCCCCGGGCCGGCCGGGTAGGGGTCGATAACGTCGATCTGCAGGGTGGCGCCGGGGGCCGCGGGCGCCCAGTTGGCGAGCAACCGTTCCAGCACGCTGGTGCCCCGGGGACCGGCGCCGATCAGTGCCGTCCGGATGCTTTGCGTTAGTGCCACGGCATCCAGAGTATCGGCATCGGGCCCGGCGGCTTGACTTGCCTGCCCGGCGAGGCAGTTGCTTGGATGGGCCCATGACCACCACTGCTGCTGAGCAATTCCCCGTGTCCGGTGCCGCCCCGGGATCCGCGCCCGGACCCGTTGACGAGAACATCTGGCTGGAGGAGATCTACGGCGAGGAACAGCTGGCCTGGGTCCGCGAGCAGAACGCCCGCACCGAGGAACTGCTGGAGGACGCGGAGTACGCGGAACTGCAGGAGCGCATCCTGGAAGTCCTGGACTCCACCGACCGGATCGCCATGGTCGGCAAGCACGGCCGCTGGTACTACAACTTCTGGAAGGACGGCACCAACCCCAAGGGCCTGTGGCGGCGCACCGACTGGGACAGCTACCGGGCGGGATCGCCCGCGTGGGAGGTCCTGCTGGACGTTGACGCCCTGGCCGCCGAGGAGGGCCAGGAATGGGTCTTCCACGGAGCCAACTTCCTCCGTCCGGCCGACGGCGGCGAGCACCGCCGGGCGCTGCTGGCACTCTCCCCCGACGGCGGCGACGCCAACCGGTACCGCGAGTTCGACGTCGAACGCCGCGCCTTCGTTGACCCGGCCGAGGGCGGCTTCGACCTGCCCACCGCCAAGGGCAACGCGTCCTGGCTAAACGAGGACACGCTGCTGGTCTCCAGCACCGCCGGGGGGCTGCCGCGGACCACGTCCTCCTACGCCCGTACCGGCGTCGTGCTGCGCCGCGGCGGGACCCTGGCCGACGCCGAGACGCTGTTCGAGATCCCCGAAGAGCACATGATGGCCCTGGTGGTGCACGATTCGACGCCCGGCTACGAGCGGACCTTCGCCGTGGACTGGGTCAGCTTCTTCGAGACCCGCACCTCGGTGCTGGTGGACGGGCAGTGGGTGGAGATCGATGTGCCCGCGGACGTGAACGTCAGCTCGCACCGGGACTGGCTGCTGTTCCGGCCGCAGAAGGACTGGACCCTGGAGGGCACCAGCTACCCCGCGGGCTCCCTGCTGGCGGTGAACTTCGAGTCCTTCCTGGCCGGCGGCCGCGAGCTGGCCGTGCTGTTCACCCCGGATGAGCACACCTCGCTGCAGTCCTGGAGCTGGACCCGGGACTTCCTGCTGCTGAACCTGCTGCGCGACGTGTCCTCCGAGATCCGGGTGCTGGACCCGCAGCGGCCCGGCACCGACTCGGCCTGGGCGGTCAAGGTCCTGGACGCCTGCCCGCCGCTGCACGACGTGAACGCCTACGCCGTCGACGACGAGGACACCGCCGAGGGCGCGGACGGTTCCGGGGGCTCCGGTGCCGCCGGGGGCAACGACTTCTGGCTGGTGGCTACCGGCTTCACCACGCCCACCACCCTCACCCGCGGCACGCTCACCCGCGCCGGCGTCGACGGGGTGGTCAGCAACCACGAGGTGGTGCGCACCGCGCCGTCGTTCTTCGAGGAGGACGCGTACGAGGTGCAGCAGCACTTCGCCGTTTCCCAGGACGGGACCCGCGTGCCCTACTTCCAGATCGCGGCGCGCGGCCTGGTTCTCGACGGCCAGAACCCCACCCAGCTTTCCGGCTACGGCGGATTCGAGGTCTCCCGCACCCCCGCCTACAGCGGCGTGGTGGGCCGTGCCTGGCTGGAACGCCGGACCGAGGAGATGGCCGGGGCCGACGGCGGCGCCCCGCACAGCCGCGGCGGCGTCTACGTGGTGGCCAACATCCGCGGCGGCGGCGAATACGGGCCCGCCTGGCACCGCGCCGCGCTGCAGGAAAACCGGCACCGCGCCTACGAGGACTTCGCCGCGGTGGCCAGAGACCTGATCTCCCGCGGCGTGACCTCGCGGGAACGGCTGGGCTGCGTGGGCGGCTCCAACGGCGGCCTGCTGGTGGGCAACATGCTCACCCAGTACCCGGAGCTTTTCGGCGCCGTCTCCTGCGGTGTGCCGCTGCTGGACATGCGCCGGTACAGCAAACTCTCGGCCGGGTACTCCTGGATCGGCGAGTACGGCGACCCCGACGACGCCGGGCAGTGGGAGTTCATCCGGACGTTCTCGCCCTACCACCTGCTCCGGGACGGCGTTGAGTACCCGGAGACGCTGATCTGGACCGCCACCTCGGACGACCGGGTGGGGCCGGTGCAGGCGCGCAAGATGGCCGCGCGGATGCAGGCGATGGGGATCCCGAACGTGTGGTTCCACGAGGCGCTCGAGGGCGGGCACGCCGGGGCCTCGGACAACCGGCAGGCCGCGGCGTTGCAGAGCCGCAGCCAGCACTTCCTCTGGCGGGCGCTGGCGGGCAGCGGCGCCTGACCCGGCGGCCCGCCAACCGTTTTGCGCTGCATGGCCGCTTCTGCGTATCCTTGGTGGGCTAGTGATAGCGGATGGAGACGTGCCAGAGCGGCCGAATGGGCTTCACTGCTAATGAAGTGTGGGGCACAACTCCACCGGGGGTTCAAATCCCCCCGTCTCCGCGTTTGGCCCCGGTCCTGGACCGGGGCCTTTTGCGTACCCGGGGGCTGGCCGGCCCAGGCCGTGCCCCGTGCCTAGCCGGCCTGGCCCAGCACCAAAGGCAACACGGCTCCCGCGCCGGCCTGGCGCAGGGCCCGGCCCGCCACAGTGACGCTCCAGCGGCTGTCCACCAGGTCATCGATCAGCATCACGCTCTGGCCCTGAATCCCGGCGAGGGCAGCCTCCAATTCCGGGCCCACCACCAGGCGCTCCCAGACCCCCGCGAGCCGGTACGCGCTGTTGCCGCCACGGCCGCCCGTGGGTCCGCCGTGGGCCAGCTGCAGCGCGCCGACGTACGGAATGCGGCCGATCTCCGAGATGCCGCGGGCCAGCGAGTCAACCAGTTCCGGCTTGCTCCGGGACGGGACGCTGACGATTCCCGCCGGCCGGCCTGCCCCGCTCCAGCCGGGGGTCCGGGAATCGCCCTGCCCCCACTCGCGCAGCACCTGGACGCAGGCCCGCAGCATAGCCGGGTCCACGGCACGGTCCGGGGCACCGGCGGCGAACGTCTCGCGCAGCGCGCCGCCCCAGCCTAGGTCGGTCAGGCGGGCGAGTGCCCGGCCGTTGGCCACGCTCTCCTCGGGCTTGATCTTGCCCTTGACGGCCACGCCCAGGCGGTCCATACCGCTGGGCCACTGCAAACGGGGTTCCAGCACGATCCCGGCGCGGCTGAGCGTGGCATCGGCGGTCTGGGTGGCGTCGGCGGCGATGTCGGCCGGGAACCACCGGCCGGCGCAGTTGTCGCACCGCCCGCAGGGGTGGGCGGTCTCGTCGTCGAGGACGGAGGTGATGTACTCCATCCGGCACCCGGCGGTGTCCTGGTAGATCACCATGGAGTCCTGCTCGTCCACGCGGGCCTCGGCGATCCGGCGGTACCGTTCGGCGTCGTACACCCAGGGCATCCCGGTGGAGCGCCAGCCGCCGCCCACCCGCTCCACGGCCCCGTCAACGGCCAGGACCTTGAGGAGCAGTTCCAGCGGCGTCCGGCGCAGGTCCACGCGTGCTTCCAGCGCGACGGTGGACACGGCGGTTCCGGCCTCGGCCAGGGCGGTCAGCACCGCCGCGGCCTTCTCCTCCGACGGCATGGACGCCGTGGCGAAGTACTGCCAGATATCCCGGTCCTCCGATCCGGGAAGCAGCAGGACGTCGGCGTTCGCGGCGCCACGGCCCGCACGACCCACCTGCTGGTAGTACGCCACGGGCGAGGACGGGGCGCCCAGGTGCACCACGAAGCCGAGGTCGGGCTTGTCGAAGCCCATCCCGAGGGCCGAGGTGGCCACCAGCGCCTTCACCTCGTTGTCCTTGAGCAACTGCTCCGCCCGTTCCCGGTCCGCCGGGTCGGTCCTGCCGGTGTAGGAGAGCACGTTGTGCCCGGCCTCGGCCAGCAGCCGGGCGGTGTCCTCGGCCGCGGAGACGGTCAGGGTGTAGATGATGCCGCTGCCGGGCAGGTCCCGCAGGTGCGTCAGCAGCCAGCCCAACCGCTCGCGGGAGTCCGGCAGCCGAAGGACGCCCAGCCGGAGGGAGTCCCGGCCCAGGGCGCCGCGGATGGTCAGGACGCCCTCGCCGAGCTGTTCCTCAATGTCGTGGACCACGCGGGAATTGGCGGTGGCCGTGGTGGCCAGGACGGGAACGCTGTCCGGCAGTTGGGTGATCAGGTCGGCGATGCGGCGGTAGTCCGGGCGGAAGTCGTGGCCCCAGTCGGAGATGCAGTGCGCCTCATCGATCACCAGGAGCCCGGTGCGCCGGACCAGCTCGGGGAGCTGGTTCTCGCGGAAGGAGGGGTTGGTGAGCCGTTCCGGGGACACGAGGAGGACGTCCACCTCGTCGGCCGCGAGCTGCTCCCGGACGGTGTCCCATTCGAGCTGGTTGGCCGAGTTGATGGCCACGGCCCGGACCCCGGCCCGGGCTGCGGCGGCGACCTGGTCCCGCATGAGGGCCAGCAGCGGCGACACGATCAGGGTGGGGCCGGCACCGCGGCGGCGCAGCAGCAGGGAGGCGACGAAGTACACCGCGGACTTGCCCCAACCGGTGCGCTGGACCACGAGGGCCCGCCGGCCGCCGTCGACCAACGCCTCGATGGCTTCGAACTGTCCCTCGTGGAAGTCCGCTCCCGGGTTTCCGACGAGCTCGCGCAGCACGTCCTGCGCCTGGGCACGCGTCGTAGATTCAGGGGTCGTCGAGTCAGGGGTCATGACTGGTGCGTTCTGGGGAGTAGCCATTGCTTCAGTATCCCAGCCCCCTCCGACAGCGACGAAGCCCGCCCGCACCTCTGTGGACAACGTCTCCCGGGAAATCCACATAAGCGGACCCGTGTCGGCTGCGCGGCGGACCCTTCACCGTAAGATGGTGCCCGTGACTAGCGAACAGACCAAGACCTATGACCTCTCGGCCTCCTTCAAGGCCTACGACGTGCGCGGCATCGTCGGCGACTCGATCACCGTCGAGATCGTCGAGGCGGTTGGCGCCGCCTTCGTCGACGTCCTCGAACTGAGCGGACAGACGGTCCTGGTCGGCGGCGACATGCGCCCCTCCTCCCCCGAATTCAGCCGCGCCTTCGCCAACGGCGCCGCCACCCGCGGGGCCAACGTCCAGCTCCTGGATCTCATCTCCACCGACGAGCTCTACTTCGCCTGCGGCAAGTTCAACGCCGCCGGCGCCACCTTCACCGCCAGCCACAACCCCGCCGAATACAACGGCATCAAAATGGCCAAGGCCGGCGCCGTCCCGATCTCCTCCGAGACCGGACTCAAGGAGATCCAGGCCCGCGCCGAGGAATACCTCAACGCCGGCACCATCCCCGCCCAGGGCACCCGGGGCCTGATCAGCGTCCGCGATGTCCTCAAGGACTACTCCGAGTACCTGCGCAGCCTCGTGGACCTCAGCGGCTCCCGCCCGCTGAAGGTCGTGGTCGACGCCGGCAACGGCATGGCAGGCATGACCACCCCCGCAGTCCTCGGCGACACGCTGCTTCCCAAGCTGCCGCTGGAGATCGTGCCGCTGTACTTCGAACTGGACGGCTCGTTCCCGAACCACCCGGCCAACCCGCTGGAACCGGAAAACCTGCGCGACCTGCAGGCCGCCGTCGTGGAGCACGGAGCCGACATCGGCCTGGCGTTCGACGGCGACGCCGACCGCTGCTTCGTGATCGACGAGAAGGGCGAACCGGTCTCCCCCTCGGCCGTCACGGGCATGGTGGCCCGCCGCGAGATCGCCCGCGCCAAGGCCAACGGCGAGGACAACCCGACGATCATCCACAACCTCCTGACCTCCCGCGCGGTTCCGGAACTCGTCGCCACCGACGGCGGCCGCGCCGTCCGCACCCGGGTGGGCCATTCCTTCATCAAGGCCGTGATGGCCGCGGAGGGCGCCATCTTCGGCGGCGAACACTCCGCGCACTTCTACTTCCGCGACTTCTGGAACGCTGACACCGGCATGCTGGCCGCCATGCACGTCCTGGCCGCGCTGGGCGAACAGGACGGCCCGCTCTCCGACCTGGGCCGCGAATACGAGCCGTACCGGTCCTCCGGCGAGATCAACTCCGAGATCGAGGACAAGGCCGCCGCCGTGGAGCGGGTCCGGCAGGACTTCCACACCGAGGATGTCGAGATCGACTACCTGGACGGCAGCACCTTCGTCGCCGCCGACGGCAGCTACTGGTTCAACCTGCGCCCGTCCAACACCGAGCCCTTCCTCCGCCTGAACGTCGAGGCCACAGACCAGGAAACCATGGAACGCATCCGCGACCGGGTGCTGTCCGTGGTCCGGGGCTAACCGGGTGAGCAGCCCGGCCACCGGTTCCTGGCGCAGCTCCGTGCCCGAGGCCAGCGCCACCGACCTGGAAAACCTGCTGGGCACCGGCGTCGGCGCGGCCCAGGAGCAGCTTGAGCGCAACGGCGGATTCCTGCCCTTCGCCCTGGTGGTCCAGAACGACGACGAGGTGCGGCTGGTGGCGGTCACACCGGCCGACGCCGCCGAAGGCACGGACGGTGACTTCGACGCCGACGCCATGATCGCCGACCTGACGGAACTCCTCCGCCAGCACCGGGACGAGTTCCGCGCCGCCGCGATCGTCTGCGACATCACGCTGGTGGAGGAAGACTCCGACGCCATCCACGTCGCGGCCGAACACCGCGACGGCAGCGTCTTCGCCGCCGTCCTGCCCTACTCGGGCGACGACAGCGGGGACCTCCACTTCGGGGATCTCGCGGCGGACTCCAACGAACCCACCGTCTGGGTGGACTAGACCAACAGCAGATCATGAGGATCAACGCCTTCGCCGACGTCAGCCTGCGCGCCATGATGGTCCTGGCGGCAGCCCCCGGCGGCGGCCTGCTCACCACGCAGGCCGTCGCCGATGCCGTCGGCACCCCGTACAACCACGTCAGCAAGGCCATGGCCAACCTGCGGGTGATGGGGCTGATCGACGTCGAACGCGGCAGACACGGCGGATCCCGGCTCAGCGCCGCCGGCCGCCGTGCCACCGTGGGCGAGCTGTTGCGGGCCCTCGACACCCGGCAGGACCCCGCCGACTGCGAGGTGCCCGGCGGCACCTGCCCGCTGATCGCCGAATGCCACCTCCGGGGCGCCCTGCACCGGGCCCGCGAGGCCTTCTACCGCGAACTCGACGACATCGTCATCTCCTCGCTGCCCACCGAACGGCAGATGAACCCCGTCTTCGCTTCGATCGGCCTGCGCCCCGACCTCTAAGCGGCAAAGCCCCGCGCCCCCCGAGCACTGCCCGGCGGCCTCGCCCTCGATACTCTCCCCACGCGCTCCCGCCGCCCGAACTCGGCGGCTTTCGCCCGCACCCCACCGCGGAATGACCCGTCGCCCGGTCACGATTTGCACCGAACTTCTACGAGCTGTAGAAAAGAGCATGTAGATACTTGTATTTGAAATGCAAGTATCGACGCACAGGGTCCGCCTGAAGACGCCGGACCACTATCTCAGGAGTCAGCACATGCTCTCGGACAAGTCCTTCCCCGTCATCGAGGCCACCCTGCCGCTGGTCGGATCCCGCATCGGAGACATCACCCCCAAGTTCTACGCCCGGCTCTTCGGCGCACACCCGGAGCTGCTCGACGGCCTCTTCAGCCGGTCCAACCAGCGCAACGGCAACCAGCAGCAGGCCCTCGCCGGGAGCATCGCCGCCTTCGCCAGCCACCTGGTGGCCAACCCGGGCACCCTGCCGGAGACCGTCCTCTCCCGCATCGCCCACCGGCACGCTTCCCTCGGCATCACCGAACCGCAATACCAGGTGGTCTACGAGCACCTCTTCGCCGCCATCGCCGAAGACCTGGCCGGGGTCATCACCCCCGAGATCGCCGAGGCATGGACCGAGGTGTACTGGCTGATGGCCGACGCGCTGATCAAGCTGGAGAAGGGCCTCTACGCCGCGCAGGCCAACGACGCGATGTGGACCCCGTGGCGGGTGGCAGCCAAGCGCCCCGCCGGCACCGGCTCCACGACCTTTGTCCTGGAACCCGCGGACAGCACCCCGGTCACGGCCGCGCTGCCCGGCCAGTACGTCAGCGTCAAGGTCACCCTTCCGGACGGCCTGCGCCAGGTCCGGCAGTACTCCCTCTCCGGCGACGCCGGGACCAGCCGCACCTTCACCACCAAGATCGACGACGGCGGCGAGGTCTCCCCCGTCCTGCACAGGAACGTCCAGGTCGGCGACATCCTCGAGATCTCCAACCCCTACGGCGAGATCACCCTCAAGGAGGGCGACGGTCCGGTGGTGCTGGCCTCGGCCGGCATCGGCTGCACGCCGTCGGCCTCGATCCTGCGCTCGCTCGCCGCCGCCGGCTCGGACCGCCGGGTGCTGGTGCTGCACGCCGAAAGCACCCTGGAGAGCTGGGCGCTGCGCTCCCAGATGACCGACGACGTCGAGCGCCTCGACGGCGCCGAACTGCAGCTCTGGCTCGAACGTCCGGCGGCGGGAACCCACGCCCGCGAGGGGTTCATGAGCCTGCGCGAGGTGGACCTGCCCGCGGACGCATCCCTGTACCTGTGCGGTCCGCTTCCCTTCATGAAGAACATCCGCAGCGAGGCGATCAACGCCGGAATCCCCGCCACGAAGATCCACTACGAGGTCTTCGGCCCGGATATCTGGCTCGCGAACTAGGACAACGGCCGGACCGGCTGCTCCACGTTAAACAGACGGCGGCCCCGCACCCGTAAAGGTGCGGGGCCGCCGTCGTGGTGCGGTAAGGCTAGGAGTGCGAAGCCATCCGGGCCTTGAGCGACTCGAGTTCGGCGCGCAGGGCGTCCGGCAGCGAGTCGCCGAAGCGGGCGTACCATTCCTCGATCGAGGCCAGCTCGGTGTCCCATTCCTCGCGGTCCACGCGGACGGCGTCTTCGACGTGGGCGTGGGTCAGGTCCAGGCCGGTCAGGTCCAGGGCGTCGCCGGTGGGGACGTAGCCGATGGGGGTCTCGACCGCGTCGGCCTTGCCCTCGATGCGCTCGATGGCCCACTTGAGGACACGGGCGTTGTCGCCGAAGCCGGGCCAGGCGAAGCCGCCGTCGGCGGTGCGGCGGAACCAGTTCACCAGGAAAATGTGCGGCAGGCGCTCCGGGTTGGCCTTGCCCGAGACGCTGATCCAGTGCTTGAGGTAGTCACCGGCGTCGTAGCCCATGAACGGCAGCATGGCCATCGGGTCGCGGCGCAGCACGCCCACCTGGCCGGAGGCGGCGGCGGTGGTCTCGGAGGAGAGGGTGGAGCCCATGAAGATGCCGTTGGTCCAGTCGCGGGCCTCGGTCACCAGCGGCACCGTGGTCTTGCGCCGGCCGCCGAAGAGGATCGCGGAGATTTCGACGCCCTCGGGGTTGTAGTACTCCTCGGCGAGCATGTCGACCTGGGAGATCGGGGTGCAGAAGCGCGAATTCGGGTGTGCGGCCGGCTTGTCCGAGTCCGGGGTCCAGTCGTTGCCCTGCCAGTCGGTCAGGTGCGCGGGCACCTCGTCGGTCATGCCCTCCCACCACACGCCGCCGTCGTCGGTGAGTGCGACATTGGTGAAGATGCTGTGGCCCTTGGCGATGGCGCGCATGGCGTTCGGATTGGTGCCCCAGCCGGTCCCGGGGGCGACGCCGAAGAGGCCGGCCTCCGGGTTGGTGGCGCGCAGCTCACCCTCCTTGCCGATCCGCATCCAGGTGATGTCGTCGCCGAGGGTCTCGACCTCCCAGCCCTCGATGGTGGGGTCGAGGAGGGCGAGGTTGGTCTTGCCGCAGGCGGACGGGAACGCCGCAGAGACGTAGTACGACTTCTTCTCCGGGGAGGTGAGCTTGAGGATGAGCATGTGCTCGGCCAGCCAGTCCTCGTCCCGGGCCATCACCGAGGCAATGCGCAGGGCGTAGCACTTCTTGCCCAGCAGGGCGTTGCCGCCGTAGCCGGAGCCGTAGGACCAGATGGAGCGCTCCTCGGGGAAGTGCACGATCCACTTTTCCGGGTTGCACGGCCAGGCGACGTCGGCCTGGCCCTCTTCCAGCGGCGCGCCCAGGGAGTGCAGGGCGGGGACGTAGAAGGCGTTGGTGGCGGTGATCTTGTCCAGTACCTTGGTGCCGATGGTCGCCATGATCCGCATGGAGGCGACGACGTAGGCGCTGTCGGTGATCTCGACGCCGAACTTGGGATCCTCGGCGTCGAGGTGTCCCATCACGAAGGGAATGACGTACATGGTGCGGCCGCGCATGGAGCCGCTGAACAGGCCGCGCAGCTTCTCCTTCATCTGCGACGGTTCCATCCAGTTGTTGGTGAAGCCGGCGTCGCGCTCGTTCTCCGAGCAGATGAAGGTCTGCTCCTCGACCCGGGCAACGTCGGCGGGATCGGAGAACGCCGCGAAGGAGTTGGGGAACAGCTTTTCGTTCAGCCGGGTCAGGGTGCCGGCGGCAACGAGCTCGTCAGTGAGCCGCGTGTTCTCCTCTTCCGAACCATCAACCCAGTGGATCCGATCCGGCTGGGTCAGTTCGGCTACCTCTTCAACCCACGCCAGTAGACCGGCATGCGTGGTGGGTGCTTTCTCAAGCAGCGGCATGTTCGCCAGATCGCCCATTACGGTTCCCTTCTTCGGGTTCAGTGGTGTGTCCTAAATGCTAGGGGTCGGCTTAGATTCAGATTCGGGACTTATTGCGTCTTGACGGTGCCGGGCAAAAGCAAAAACCGCGACATTCCGCGGAATAGTAAGTCCAAGCGATGATTTATTTGTGATCAAGGTCACATAGACCGGTCTAGTCGCGGAGATTACAGCGTCCTCGATTTGGTACTCGCGGACCACCTCGCGTAAAGTAATTCGAGGTTCGGGGGAGCGAGAAACTCCGAAGAGCCGAAGATGCGCCCATAGCTCAGCTGGATAGAGCGTCTGTCTACGGAACAGAAGGTCAGGGGTTCGAATCCCTTTGGGCGCACAGAGAAAAAATCCGCACCGGTCCGCCGGTGCGGATTTTTTTATGCCCGCAAGCTGCCAGGCCCGCAGAGTTCCGGGCGCGGGGGTGCACAGTGCCGGGCGCGGAGGTTCCGGAAAACCGCGGCGGAATCCGACCGGCGCACCCCGGGTCCGCGGCGCGCCTGTCCGGAACCGTAGCGCGGACCGCGCGGGGCTAGGCTGTTGCCATGACGGCGCAGATTGAACGGGAATTCGATGTCATCGTGATCGGCGCTGGCGCCGTGGGCGAGAACGTAGCGGAGCGGGTGGTCAAGGGCGGCCTCACCGCTGTCCTGATCGAGGCGGAACTGGTGGGCGGCGAGTGCTCCTACTGGGCCTGCATGCCGTCGAAGGCCCTGCTGCGGCCG
Organism: Arthrobacter sp. NPDC057259; assembly: GCF_042668995.1. Taxonomy (NCBI): domain Bacteria; kingdom Bacillati; phylum Actinomycetota; class Actinomycetes; order Micrococcales; family Micrococcaceae; genus Arthrobacter; species Arthrobacter sp. NPDC057259. The sequence continues at coordinate 236,732 of NZ_JBHUYA010000006.1, read as the reverse complement.
GGCACCGCACTGCACGGAGCCCAGAGCGTCCCCGGCGCCGAAGAGGCGGTCACCCGGGTCCTGGACACCGACGCCGTCCTGAAACGCCGCGATTACTTCACCTCCAACTGGCAGGACGACAGCCAGGTCGAGTGGGTGGAGAACACAGGCATCGAACTGATCCGCGGCCACGGCTGGCTTACCGGCGAGCGCCGGGTGGAGGTGGCCGGCCTCGACGGCAACAGCTACGCCCTCTCCGCCACCCGCGCCGTCGTCATCGCCACAGGGTCCCGTCCCAGCATTCCGCCGATCGAGGGCCTGGACGACGTCGACTTCTGGACCACGCGGGAGGCCACCTCCGCCCACGAGATCCCCGAGCGCCTGGGCGTCCTGGGCGGCGGCGTGGCCGGCACCGAACTGGCGCAGGCCTTCGCCCGACTGGGCGCCTCCGTGACCGTGGTGGCCCGCGGCGCCCTGCTGGGGACCTACCCGGAGGAGGCGGCGGACCTGGTCAAGGCCGGCCTGCGGGCCGACGGCGTCGAGATCCACGTCAACACCGCCACCAAGAGCGTCGCCACCAACGACGACGGCTCCCTCACCCTTGAAACCGGCGGCGGCACCGTCACCGTGGACAAGCTCCTCGTGGCCACCGGCCGCCACCCCGCATTGGAGGGGCTCGGCTTGGAGAGCGTGGGCCTGGCCGCCGAAGACGGCAAGGACCTGACACTGCGCACCGACGCAACCGGCCTGGTGCACGACGCGCAGGGCAACGCCGCCGGACCCTGGCTTTACGCCGTGGGCGACGCCGCCGGCAAGGTGATGCTGACCCACCAGGGCAAGTACGAGGCCCGCGCCACCGGCGACGCGATCGCCGCCCGCGCCGACGGCTCCCTGACCGGGGACCCGGCCCCGTGGAGCCGCTACGCCCAGACCGCCGACGAGCATGCCGTTCCCAATGTGGTCTTCACAGACCCGGAGCTGGCCAGCGTCGGTCGCAGCCTGGAGCAGGCGAAGAAGGACGGCTACGCGGCGACCTCGGTGGAGCTGCCGATCGAGGTGGCGGGTTCGTCCCTGCACTCGGAGCATTACAAGGGCTGGGCACAGCTGGTGGTGGACGAGGACCGCCGCGTCCTCCTCGGAGCCACCTTCGCCGGGCCGGACGTGGCGGAGCTGCTGCACGCCGCCACGATCGCCGTCGTGGGCGAGGTGCCGCTGGACCGGCTGTGGCACGCCGTTCCCTCCTACCCGACCGTCAGCGAGGTGTGGCTGCGGCTGCTTGAGAGCTACGGGCTGTAGCCGCCGCGGGAACCGGGCCTGTTCCGTTCCCGACATCTATTTGAACTGACCGGTCAGTTTAGTTAGCCTTGAAGCAGACAACTTCTGCGAAAGGCTCCTTTCCGTGCTCAGCGTTCACCAGCTCTCCGTCAAGGGCCGGCGCGTCCCGCTGCTCCCGCCCACCTCACTTCAGGCTTCCCGCGGCGAGCTGCTGCTCGTCACCGGCGACCGCCAGGACCAGCGCACCGCCCTGGCCCTGACCCTGTCCGGGCGGATGAAGCCCTCCGCCGGCACGGTCGAGTGGGACCGCCACGGCCGGATCAAGCAGCTGCGGCAGCGCGCCGCCGTCGTCGACGCCCCGGGCGTGAACGAGCCCGAACCGCACCTGAGCGTCCGCGACCTGGTCACCGAGGACCTCGCCCTGGTCCCCCGCCGGTACCGCGGTGCGCTGCTCAGCACGCCGTGGCTCAAGGTCAACCGGTTCGAGGACATCGCCGGCGCCTGGGCCGATGACTTGGCCGCCGACCGCCGGCTGGAGCTCCTGACCGCGCTGGCGCTGGCCAACCCGCGGACGGACCTGCTGGTGGTGGACTCCCCCGACCGCCACAGCGGCGATCCCACGGACTGGCTGCCCCGGCTCGAGGAGCTGGCGTACGACGCCGGCCGGCCGCTCGCCGTCGTCGCCACCGTCGCCGCCGTCCCCGCCGGCTGGACCGGTCCAGTCACCGCGATCGGCAACGCCGCTCCCGCCGTCGAAGCCGCAGAGGGTGCCGAACAACCCGAAGACCCCCAGACACCTTTCCCCGCCGGGGACCCCGCCGCAGCGCCGGCCCCCGCCGAACACTTCGTTGAAACCGAGGACATCCGATGACCGTCTTGCGGCTGGCCCGCTCCGAACTCAAGCGCATGACCGGTGGCCTGCTCCCGAAGCTGACCATCCTGGCCCTGACCCTGGTGCCGCTGCTCTACGGCGCGGTGTACCTCTACGCCAACTGGGACCCGTACGGGAAGCTGAACCAGATCGACGCCGCCCTGGTGGTCGAGGACACCGGCGCCGCCACCTCCGACGGCTCCCGCCTGGACGCCGGGCACAAGGTGGCGGACAGCCTGCTGGAGGCCCACAATTTCAACTGGCAGCAGGTCTCCAGCTCGGCGGACGCGGACGAGGGTGTCAGCAGCGGCAAGTACGCGTTCGCCCTGAAGATTCCCCGCGACTTCTCGGCCAATCTGGCCTCCCCCGGCAGCTTCGACGCGGCAAACCAGGCCATGCTGAACGTCACCACCAACGACGCGAACAACTACCTGCTCAGCACCATCGTCGACAAGCTGACGACGGCGGTCCACGGCACGGTCGCCAAGGAGGTGGGTGAGGAGACCGCCAACAAGCTGCTGACCGGTTTCGGCACCATCCACTCGCAGATGCTCAAGGCCTCCGACGGCGCGCACAGCCTCGCCGACGGTGTCTCCTCGCTGCACAGCGGCGCGGCCTCCCTGCACGAGGGCACCGGATCCCTCCGGAGCGGGGCCGCCGAACTGGCGGCCGGGCAGCACAAGCTGCTCGACGGTGCGAACGCCCTCAACAGCGGCGCCGGGCAGCTCTCCTCCGGGCTGGGGCAGCTCAAAGACAAGACCGCCACCCTGCCGCAGGACTCGCGGCAACTGGCCGACGGTGCCGCCCAGGTGGCCGCCGGAAACGCAGCGCTCAACGCCAAGGTCCAGGGCCTGGCCGGGCAGATGGCCGCCGCGGACCAGGCCGCCGCCCAGGCCCAGCGCGCCAAGGTGGCGGAGTCGACGGCCCGCATGGTGGCCTCCGGGTTGATGCTCCAGCCCCAGGCCGACGCGCTGATGGCCGACTACGACGCCCACAACACCCCGGCCCCCTCCGGCGCGGCCGCCGCGCTGAAGGGCGCCGCCGGGCAGATTCAGCAGCTTGCCGATGGTTCGGCCGCCGTCAGTGCGGGCGCCGCAAAGCTGGCCGGGGCGACGCCGGCCCTCACCGGCGCCGTCGGGAAGGCATCCGCCGGCGCCGACCAGCTCGCCAGCGGCTCCGCCGCCCTGGCCAGCGGGGAGCAGAACGCCGCGGCCGGAGCGGACAAGCTCTCCGAGGGCGCGGCACAGCTCGACGACGGCGCTGCGCAGCTGGACAGCGGCTCCGCCCAGGCGGCCGACGGCGCCGGTACCCTGGCCGGGGAAATCGCCAAGGGCGCGGGGCAGGTCCCGAACCCGGACGACTCCCAGAAGAACAGCCTGGCCAAGGTCATCGCCGATCCCGTAGCCGTCAGCAACGTCTCCCAGGCCAAGGCCGGCTCCTACGGTGCAGGGCTCGCGCCCTTCTTCCTGACCTTGGCTCTGTGGATCGGCATCTTCATGCTGGTCCAGGCCATGCGCCCGATCACGCAGCGCGCCCTGGCCTCCAACGCGCCGTCGTGGAAGATCGCCGCCGGCGGCTGGCTGCCGTTCCTGACGGTCGCGGCCGTCCAGGCCAGCCTGCTCACGCTGGTGGTGGACGTGGGACTGGGCCTGAACCCGGTCCACCCGGTGCTGATGTGGGTGCTGATGCTGGCCGCGGCGATGGCATTCAGCGCCATCATCCAGGGCATCGTGGCGCTGCTGGGCACCCCCGGCAAGCTGGTGGTCCTGATTTTGCTGGTCCTGCAGCTTGTCTCCTCCGGCGGCACGTTCCCGTGGCAGACCACCCCCGAGCCGCTGCACGTGGTGCACCAGGTCCTGCCGATGGGCTACGTGGTGGGCGGCATGCGTCACTTGATCTACGGCGCCGACCTGGCCGGGATCGTGCCCGTGATGCTGGGGCTGGTTGGCTACACTGTGCTGGGACTGGCGATGTCCGCCGTCGCCGTCCACAAACACAAGTTCTGGACGCTCAAGACCCTGAAACCGGAGATCGCGGTATGACCAGCAACGCCACCGAGGCCGGGGACAAGAAGCTCCGGCCCGGTCGCACCGGGGCCACCAAGCAGAAGCTGTTCGAGGCCTCCATGGAGCTGATCGGCGAACGCGGCGCGGCCGGCGTGACGGTGGATGAAATCGCCGCCGCCGCGGGCGTATCCAAGGGCACGGTCTACTACAACTTCGGCAGCAAGTCGGACCTGATCGCCCAGCTGCTGCGGTACGGCGTGGACATCCTCATGACGCGGCTGCTCAGCGTCAAGGACGAGGCCGACGACCCGCTGCTGGCGATGGACGCGATGATCGGCCAGGCGATGGACTTTATGGCCGATTACCCCTCCTTCGCCCGCCTCTGGGTCAGTGAGAACTGGCGCACCCCCAGCGAGTGGCAGGACACCTTCGCCGAGCTCCGCGGCCGCCTCCTGGGCGTGATCCGGGCCTCGATCGAGGCCGTGGCCGCCCGCTACCCCGTCGATCCGGACATCTCCCGCGGCAGCCTGGAGACCGCGATCTTCGGCGCCTGCTTCGTCGTGGGCCTGGACCGGCAGACCTACAACCCGGAGCGGACCCGAGAACAGAGCGTCGCCGCGATCATGGCCAGCATGCGTGGCTACGTCCTGAAGTAGCCCCGCTCGGGGATGATGGATTCCATGCGCCACATGGGGAGAAGCGGGAAGACCGCCATCGGAGCCGCCCTCGCGGCGCTGGCCCTGCTGGTGCTGGCCGGATCCACCCTCAACGGGACGGTGGCGCTGTGGTTCCTTGCGGCCGCAGCGCTGGCCTACGTGGCATGCGTGACCGAGGTGCTGGTCCGGCGCCGGCACAAGACTCTGCTGGCCAGCGGCGTGGGCAGTGTCCTCTTCATCGCGTTCGGCATCGCCTTCCTGCGCCAATGGGGGCTCGCGTTCAACCCGGACCCCGAGGCCATCTCCACGAAGGTCGACGCCGACCACCCGGACCTGTATTTCTACCTCTCGGCCCTCTCGGGCGCGGTGACGCTGCTGCTGCTGATCGCCGGCACGGTACTACCCGGGCGGCGCCCGGCTCCGGGAATCCGGGCCGGCGGCCGGCCCGCCGCGCGGAATGCTTCAGGGACCGGCGGCCGTGCGGGAACGGCCCAGCGCCGGCCCGCGGCGCGTCCGTCACGGCCTTCGACGGCGGTTCCGCGGCAGGCACCCGCCCGCCAGGGTACGGCGCGTCCGGCGTCGGCGGGACAAGGCGGCGCACGGCAACCGGCCCGGCAGCCCGCCGCACGCCAGTCGACGACCTCCCGTCAGTCGACCGCCCGGCCCACTGCCCGTCCCGCTGCCAAACCGTCGGCGCAGACGTCTGCCGGGTCCAAGTCCTCCGGCTCCACTCCTTCGCGTTCCACATCGTCCGGTTCCACGGCGTCGGCGGCCAGGGCTTCGGGAGCCAAGGCCGGGGCCAAGGCGCCCTCCGCGGCGAAGGGCGCCGGCACGGCAGCCCCTCGCCCGGGGTCAGCGGCCGCTCCGGGCCGGTCCGCCACCCGGCGCTGAGCCGGACCGTTCCGTCCGCGCAGCACCGCCGTCGCCACCCCTGCCAGCAGCAGCAGCCCGCCGGCGATCTCCGCGGCAGAGGGCCGCTCCGACAGCACCAGCCAGGCGGCGGTCATTCCCACCACCGGTACCAGCAGGGTGAAGGGCACCACCGCGGAGGAGGGATAGAGACCCAGCAGCCGGTTCCAGATCCCGTACCCGATCAGCGAGCCGAAGACCGCGGTGTACAGCGCGGTGATCAGGGTGACCGGCTGGACCTGGATCAAGGCGTCGGACACGGCGGCCGGGCCGTCCAGCAGGAGCGACAGGCCGGCCAGCGGCAGCGGCACCACCGCCCCGGACCAGACCACCAGGCCCAGGCCGGAGGCGGCCTTCGCCCGCCGCACCACCACGTTGCCGCCGGCCCAGGAGAGCGCGGCCGCGAGTACGATCAGCAGGGGCAGCAGCGGGGCCACCAGGCTGCGGCCCACCGCCACCACTGCCAGGCCCACGATGCCCAGGATCACGCCGGCGAGCTGCCGCCGGGTGGGCCGCTCAGACAGGATGCCGGCGGCCAGCAGGACGGTCATCAGGACCTGCGCCTGGATGACCAGGGAGGCCAGGCCGGCGGGCATGCCGAGGGCCATCCCCAGGTAGAGCAGGCCGAACTGGCCGGCGCTCATCAGCAGCCCGACAACCATGATCACCCGCCAGCTCACGTCCGGTTTCCGGATGAAGAAGATGCAGGGGAACACCACCAGGGCAAAGCGCATCGCGACGAAGAGCAGGGGCGGCATGGTTCCCCCGGGCGGGTGCAGCCCGAGGTCGATGGCGACGAAGTTGACTCCCCAGAGAAGGGCCACCAGCAGGGCAAGGGCCGAGTGCCGGGGGCTCATCGGGCGACCTTGATGACGGTGGCGCCCGGGGTGGCCTCAGAGATTGCGTGGCCGCTCGCCGTGCGCCGGACCGGCGTCGTGACGGACATCGGGCGACGGAGCGTGGGATGCGTCCACGCCCGCGGTGTCGCCGACGGGGCGCTCCCCCGTGGCCCGCTCCCCCGCGGCACGCTCGGCAGCCGCGTGCGCGCCGTTCGGGTGCGTGCCTGCTTCGTCCCGGTCATCGGCGGTCCCGCGGTGGCTCCGGTCCCGGCGGAGTTGGCCGGTGTCCGGGGCAGGCTCGTGCCCGCGGCGGGAGGAGTCGACGTCGGGGTCCACCTCGTCCGCCTTGCGCAGCTGCTCCTCGGCGCCGGCACGCACGGACGCGGCCTGTTCCTGGGTGCCGCGCGCCTGCTGGCGGAGGCGCTCTGCCTCGACCTCGGCGGCCTTGGCATCCGCCTCCGCGCGCGCGGCCTTGGCCTCATGTTCCTTCGCGGCGAGCTGATCCGCTTCCGCCTTTTCACGCATCTCGGCCGCACGGTTGCGGTCCGCTTCCGTCCGGCGCTTCCGGCTGATGCTGATTGCCACCGCAATGATCGCCAGCACGACAACAATGCCGACGATAATCCCCACGAGCTGTCCTGAATCCACGTTGATCCACCTTTCCTCGGTTGCCTTGCCTGCCGGCCGCAGTGCGACTGCCCCGACAGGCCCAGTAAACACCACCACCTGATGCCTGACTATGGCACGGCGCACCGACAGTCAGCGGGCGCGCGGCACCGTGAAGTGGGTCAGCCGGGCGTCCTGGCCGTCCAGTTCGGCCCAGGGCTTCTCGGTCTCCAGCACCGTCAGGCCGCTGGTGGGGTAGCGGGTGGCCGCGTCCATGTAGGCGTCGTGGTTCGAGCCACGGGAGGCCAGGTGCATGGCCAGGTCCTGCACGCCGGGCATGTGGGAGATGACCATCAGCGTGGAAACGGTGTCCGGGACGTGGTTGATCACCGAGAGCATGGCCAGAGCGGATGCCCCGTACAGGCCCGGTTCGAGTTTGGGGGTGGGGGCCTTGTCGCCCAGTTCGCTGCACACCCAGGTGCAGGTCTGCCGGGTACGCAGGGCACTCGAGCAGAGGATGAAGTCGGGGACGACGCCGTGCTTCAGCAACCAGGCGCCGGCCACGGGCGCGTCCCGGTGGCCGCGCTCTTCCAGCGGCCGGTCGTGGTCCGCCACGCCGCCCGGCCAGTCGGCCTTGGCGTGGCGCATGATCACGAGGCGTCGGAGGTGGTGCTGGCTCATGGGCCAAGCCTAGCCGGAGGCACCGCCACGGCGGTGCCTCCGGGGCACTAGATGGAGTATTCCGGAGCGGCCCAGACGACGACCTCGGGGTGCTCGTAGAAGCGGTAGCCCTGGCCGCGGACCGTGCGGACCGTGTTCGCCAGGCGGCCGAGCTTCGAGCGGAGACGGCGGATGTGCACGTCGATGGTGCGCTCGTTGGGAACCTCTTCGGCGTTCCGCCACAGGCCCTCGAGGAGTTCGTCGCGGCCGACGGTGCGGGTGCCGTTCTCCACCAGGTAGTTCAGCAGTTCGAATTCCTTGAACGTCAGGTTCAGCGATTCGCCGTCGAGCGCCACCTCGCGGCGGGCCAGGTCGATCAGGACGCCGGACGGGCGCGGTTCCTGGGCCTGCTGCAGGCGGGCGGTTTCTGCGCGCTGGCGGGCGGCACCGGCGGTGGGGTCACCGAAAGTGGAGCGGACGACGTCGAGCGCGGACCCCGGAGCGGAGGCCGGGGCGACGGCGACGGCGGCGTAGCTCTCCGCGCCGGCCACCAAGGACTGGGCGTAGGCGCGGATTTCCTGGGCCAGCTTGGCGATGGAGGTCCCGGCGGCGGCGGCGGTCTCCTCGTCGATGCCCATGTAGAGGACGAATCCGCGGGCGACGTTGTCGGAGGGCACCGGGCGGACGGGGGCCTCACCGGCGGCGATGACCGGGGTGGGGGCGGTGGCGGGTGCGGAGTCGGCCGCGGGGACGGCGCGCAGCTGTCCGTACGAGGTGGGGTTGTAGCCCTGCGCCGCGTAGCCGGGGGCGGGGTAGCTGGTGCCGGATCCCGCCGGGCCGAAGCTGGGGCGGCCGCCGAAGCCCTGGCGGATGCCGGAGGCCTGGCCGGCCTTGGCGGCGTTTCGAACGGAGATGTGGACGTATCCGGATGCAACTGACATGGAATGCTTACCTCAATGTGAATGGCCGTCATCGCGGCTCGAATGCTGGGTCCCCGCAATGAAACTGGGGAGGGCGCCCGACTCTGGGCTGGGGGCGAATGCCTATAAACGTTCTGGGGTGGAGAAGTTAGGCGTGCATTCGACAACAGCGCATCTCAGTACCAGCTGGTGCGCTGATCCCGGAAACTGCGGCTGCAGATGCTGTTGAGTTCTTGTTCACAGTTGAAGTGTGCAACGTAACAAAGCGAACTAGCAAGTAACAATGGACCTGAAAGTCCGCATAGTGAGACGAATGCGGCGATTGTCGCGCATATCACAATTCTACGAGGCGACGAATTGGCGACTCCTGAGCCCTCGGTGAACTAAATGAGAGCCTGCATTCGAATATTCTTCGAATACAGGCTCTCATTCTGTGATTGCGTTCGGGCTGATGGCCGCGGATGGAATTCCGCCCACGGCAGGCCCTCCGGTCGAAATGTCCACAGAGTGGTCACCCTCTAATGGGCTCTTCTGCTGGCCGGACCTCCTAGTTCGACTGTCCGGAGTCGGCTTGGCCGCCGTCCTGGCCTCCCGGCTGGCCGCCGCCTGCTTGGCCGTCCCCCGGCTGCCCCGTGCCGGTGGCCGTCGCCGCCACCAGCATCACGGACTTCGCCGAGTAGCCGGACCCGTCCTTGGTGGCGGTCAGCCTCACGGTCGCCCCGGAGACGATGTCCGCCACACTGAGCTGGGTCCCGGTTGAACCGGTACCGCCGGACTGCTGGCGGCGCTGCTGCATATTGCTCACCGTCACCCCGTCCCCCAGGACATAGCTGCGGGTGAAGCCGTCGGCGCTCTTGACCGTGACCGACGTCGAGCTGACCTCGGTCACTGTGCCCAGCTGTTCGGCCATGGAGGTGTACGTGGTGCCGTCGAGGACGACGTACTCGGCGTGCACAGCGGCGGAGAGACCCCCGGCCATTCCGCCTAGGTCGTCCGGGCCGAAGCCGCCGCGGCCCGACGCCGAGCCCCCGGTTTGGCCGCCCTGCTGGCCACCGGGCATCCCCTGGCCGTTGAACTGCGGGCCGCCCGCCGCTGCGCCGTCCCCGCTGGCCGCGGCCGAGCTGGACGTCAGCGCGTAGACACCGGCGCCGGCGCCGACGGCGATCACGGCAGCCACCCCGCCGGCGGCGAGGCCGCGCCGGACGGTCCATGGCTTGTCCGCCTGGGCGCCCGCGGCCCGGCCGGCAGGCGCGCCCCAGCCGGGGGCCGCCTGGGCCGGGTACCCCGTCGGGCCCGGCTGGGCAGGCTGGTCCGGTTGGGCAGGATGCGCTGCTCCGGAATGGGCGGCTGTGTCGGGGTACGACGGCGCGCCCCACCCCGGCACGGATTCCGGCTGCGGCGCGGACTGCCGGGGCGCAGATTCCTGCTGCGGCGCCGTCACCGGCTGCGGGGCCGAGACCGGACGCGGCGTGGTCCCCGGCAGCGGGGAGGTGTCCGGGTTGTGGCCGCCGTCGGCAGGCTGCGGGATCTCTTCGGGCTGCTGGTGGTTCATGCTGTTCTCCTGGCTCGGAAGGTGGGGCTGTTTTCACCAGCGTGGGCAGTGAGGCTGTGCCGGGGCTGTGAGGTCTTCCAGCCCCGCCTGTGATCCGCGGGAGCCCCGGCCTGCCCCGGCAGCGCCCAGCTGGGTAGGCTGGGATTCACAGGTGCCGCACAGGATCCCCAAAGCCGCACCTAACCGGCAGAACGGAGAGTCGAACCATGGCCTCGTCGCACTCCATGACCAATAACCTTCCGCAGCTGACCCACCCGGACGGCTCCCCCATCCGCGCCCTGGTGGTGGATGACGAACCCAGCCTTTCCGAGCTGATGAGCATGGGCCTGCGGATGGCAGGCTGGTCCGTGGCGGTGGCCGCGGACGGCCCGGAGGCGGTCAAGCTGGCCAAGGACTTCCGGCCCGACGTGCTGGTATTGGACGTCATGCTCCCCGGTTTCGACGGCGTCGAACTCCTGAGCCGGATCCGCACCTTCGCGCCCGAGGTGCCGGCGCTGTTCCTCACCGCCAAAGACGCCGTGCAGGACCGCATCACCGGCCTCGCCGCCGGCGGGGACGACTACGTCACCAAGCCCTTCAGCATGGAGGAAGTCCTGCTGCGCCTGCACCGCCTGGTCCAGCGCTCCGGCGTGGCCGCCATGGACACCGCCGAGCTCGTCGTCGGGGACCTGGTCCTGAACGTGGACACCCGGGATGTGACACGCGCCGGCGAGGAACTGCACCTGACGGCCACCCAGTTCGAGCTGCTGCGGTACCTGATGGAGAACCCGAAGCGGGTCATCAGCAAGGCCCAGATCCTGGACCGCGTCTGGGACTACGACTTCGGCGGCCAGGCCAACATCGTGGAGCTCTACATCTCCTATCTGCGCAAGAAGATCGACGCCAACCACGCCCCGATGATCCACACCGTCCGCGGCGCGGGCTACGTCCTGAAACCGGCGGACTGATCCGTGCCCACTCTCTCCGGTGTCACGCCGGCCCCCGGGCATGACTGGCGCAACCCCTCCACCTGGCACCTGCGCACCCGCTTGGTGCTGGTGGCCATGGCCCTGCTGGTGACCATCTGCGGCGCGGTAGGCGTCTTCAGCTACGTGTCCATGGACTCGTTCCTGACCCATCAGCTGGACGAACAACTCGGCGCTGCCGCCCACCGTTCCAACGAATTCGGCCGCCCGGACTCCGGCAGCCCGGGCGGGCGTCCGGACCCGCTGGAGGCAAAGGGCCAGGGCATCGGCACGCTGAATGCCCGGGAGCAGAACGGCAGGATTGCCAGCGCCGGCTTCCTCGCCGGCGATGCCACCCGTAAGAGCCTCTCCGCGGACGACAACGCGGTGTTGCTGGGCCTCACCCCCAACGCCGCGCCGGTCGATCGCACGCTCTCCGCCGGAGCGTACCGGCTGATCGCCACCCAGACGCAGTACGGGGACATCATCGTCACCGGCCTGCCCTTGGAGGAAAAACAGAACACGCTCGGGTCCCTCGTCGGCACCCTCGCCGCGGTGTCCGCCGGCGGATTGGTGCTGATCGGCCTGATCGGCACCGCGCTGATCCGGCGCACCATGGAGCCGCTGGAGAAGCTCTCCGAAGTGGCAACGAAGGTTTCGCGCCTGCCGCTCGACGCCGGCGAGGTGGCGCTGGGCGTGCGCGTCCCGGCGTCGGCCGCGCACCCCGGCACCGAAGTGGGCAGCGTGGGCCACGCGCTGAACCAGATGCTGGACAACGTCTCAAACGCCCTGCAGGCCCGGCAGGAGAGCGAGATGAAGGTGCGCCAGTTCGTCGCGGATGCCTCGCACGAGCTGCGCACCCCGCTGACCGCCATCCGCGGCTACACGGAGCTGATGCGGATGACCGAGCACTTCACCCCCGACGGCGAGAAGTCGCTGGCCCGGGTGCAGAGCCAGTCGGAGCGGATGACCGCCCTGGTGGAGGACCTGCTGCTGCTGGCCCGGCTGGACGAGGGGCAGCCGCTGAAGATGGCCGACGTCGACCTCACCCAGCTGGCCGTCGAAACGGTCAGCGACGAAAAGGTCATGGCCCCGGACCGGAGCTGGAAGCTGGACCTGCCGGAGGAGCCCGTGGTGGTGCGCGGCGACACCACGGCCCTGCACCAGGTCCTCGCAAACCTGCTCTCCAACGCCCGCAAACACACTGATCCCGGCACCACCGTGGTCACCCGGGTGATGCGGTCCGCCGACGGCAGCGCCGTGGTCTCCGTGACCGACGACGGCGCAGGGATCGCCCCCGAATTCCTGGGCAAGGTCTTCGCCCGGTTCGCCCGCGCCGATGCCTCCCGCGCCAACCCCGCCGAACGCGCGGGGGCCCGGGGCTCGGCGGGTGCCGGTGCGGGGCAGGGGGCAATCGCGACGGCGACGGCGGTGCAGGGCACCAGCGGGCTGGGCCTGTCGATCGTGCAGTCGATCGTGGCGGCGCACGGCGGGACCGTGGAGGTCAGCTCGCGTCCGGGCCGGACCGAATTCGCGGTCCGGCTGCCGGCGGCACCGCCCGCCTGACACCTCGGTCGCCCGCGCGCGGACTTCCACAGCAGGCACACAGCATTCCCCCAATCCCCTCATACCGGGGGCCGGGACAGTGGAGGCATGACTTCCACAGACCAGGCACCAGGTACCCTGTCCCGTTCCGGGCCCGCCCCCGCCGGCACCCAGTCTGACGCGCCGGCATCCGTCATCAGCGTCGGCCCGGCAGCTTTGGCCCCGGCAGCGCCGCTCCCGGCGGCGCTGACCGGCGTCGGCCGCCGCCGATCGCCGATCGACACCCGGTCAGCGGTGCCGGTACTGGACGTCACCATCCCCGTCTTCAACGAGGAACGCGACCTCGAAGCCTGCCTGCGCCGGCTGCACGCCTACCTGCTGGGCTCCTTCCCGCACCCGTTCCGGATCACCGTGGCGGACAACGCCAGCACCGATTCGACGCTGCAGACCGCCGAGCGCGTGGCCCGCGAATTGCCGGAGGTCGCCGTCGTGCACATGGCCGAAAAGGGCCGCGGCAATGCGCTGCGCCGGGTCTGGCTCGCGTCGCCGTCGCCCGTCCTGGCGTACATGGATGTGGACCTCTCAACGGACCTGGCCGCGCTGGGACCGCTGCTTGCCCCGCTGATCTCCGGCCACTCGGACCTGGCGATCGGCACGCGCCTGACCCGCAACTCCCGCGTCATCCGGGGCCCGAAGCGGGAATTCATCTCGCGCAGCTACAACTTCCTGCTGCACTCGCTCCTCGGCGCGCACTTCAGCGACGCCCAGTGCGGGTTCAAGGCCATCCGGGCCGACATCGCCCGGGAACTGCTGCCGCACACCCTGGACAACGCCTGGTTCTTCGACACCGAACTGCTGGTGCTCGCCGAACGCTGCGGGCTCCGGGTGCATGAGGTCCCGGTGGACTGGACCGACGATCCGGACTCCAGCGTCGACATCGTCCAGACGGCGGCCGCGGACCTGCGCGGCATGGCCCGCCTCAGCCGCGACCTGGTGTCCGGCAAGATCCCCGTCCCGGAACTGCGCGCCGCGCTGGCCCGCGGCCCGCTGCCGGCGTCCTCCCGCGGACCGGAACAAAGCCCCGGCGGCAGCCTCTTCGGGCAGCTGGTCCGGTTCGGCAGCATCGGAGTCGCCTCCACCCTGGCCTACCTGCTGATCTTCCTGGCCTGCCGCGGCGTCATGGACCCGCAGCTTGCGAACTTCCTGGCGCTGCTGATCACCGCCGTGGCCAACACCGCGGCCAACCGGCGCTTCACCTTCGGCATCCAAGGCAGCAGTTATGCGGCCCGCCACCACTTCGAGGGCCTGCTCGTCTTCGGGCTGGGGCTCGGCCTGACGTCCGGGGCGCTGCTGCTGGTGCACGGCGCCTCCGGCGGTACCCCCGACCGCTGGGTGGAACTAGCCACGGTCACCGCGGCCAACCTCGCGGCCACCGCCGTGAAATTCCTGCTCTTCCGGCTGGTGGTGTTCCGGGACCGCCCCGGAACTGCAGCCCCGCCCGCGCCCGGCACCCCGGTCCCCGCGCATGGCACCCCGGCGCAGTCCGCCGCCACAGCGTCCCTCCCCACAGAAACGGCCCGATAAATGACCGCCACCCTCAGCCCCGCCGACGGGACCCGGCTCTCCGGCCCGCTCCCCCGCACCGACTCGCCGATGCCGGCTCCCTCGTCCGATACCCCCGATTCCTCCGCTTCGCGCCGCCGGCGCCTGCTGTTCGGTGACCAGCCGCGATGGGTCCGGCCCTCCGCCGCCCTGCTGCTCATCGGGACCGCAGTGCTCTACCTGTGGAACCTCGCGGCCACCGGCTACGGCAACACCTTCTACGCCGCGGCCATCCAGGCCGGCACCAAGGACTGGACCGCCCTGCTGTTTGGCTCCCTCGACGCCGGCAACGCCATCACCGTGGACAAGCCCCCGGCCGCCCTCTGGATCCCTGCCCTGGCCGGCCGGATCTTTGGCTTCTCCCCGCTCAGCATGCTGGTGCCCCAGGCCCTCATGGGCGTGGCCGCCGTCGGACTCCTGTACCTGACCCTGAAGCGGGTCTCCGGTCCGGCCGCGGGCCTGCTGGCCGGCGGGGCCTTGGCGCTCACGCCGGTGGCCGCCCTGATGTTCCGCTTCAACAACCCCGACGCCATGCTGACCCTCTGCCTGGTGCTCGCGGCGTACCTCACCACCCGGGCGATCGAGAAGGCCGGCTGGGGCTGGCTGGCCGCGGCCGGAGCGGTGATCGGCCTGGCGTTCCTGACCAAAATGCTGCAGGGCTTCCTGATCGTGCCGGGCCTGGGCCTGGCCTACCTCTGGGCCGCCCCGGTCAGCCTCCGGCGCCGGCTGCTGCATCTGCTGGGCGCGGCCGCCGGAATCCTGGTGGTGGCCGGCAGCTACGTGGCGCTGTTCCAGCTGACCCCGGCGTCGGCCCGTCCGTACATGGCCGGCTCCACCACCAACAGCTTCCTCGAACTGACCTTTGGCTACAACGGCCTGGGCCGGATCACCGGGTCCGGCGAGGGCAGGCCGGGCGGCTCTGCCGGCCTCGGCGGGGCAACTGACCTTGGAAGCGCTGCCGGGGCAGCCGGCGGCGCCGGCGCGGGTGGCTTTGGCGGGAACGCCAGCTTCGGCGGGGCGGCCGGGATCGCCCGGATGTTCGGCACCAGTTTCGGCGGCGAGGTGTCCTGGCTGTTGCCCGCGGCGCTGATTCTCCTGCTGGCCGGCCTGTGGTTCACCCGGCGCGAGGCCCGGACCTCCGCGACCCGTGCGGCCCTGCTGCTCTGGGGCGGCTGGCTGGTGGTCACCGCGGGCATCTTCAGCTTCATGAGCGGCATCGTGCACCCGTATTACGCGGTGGCGTTGGCCCCCGCGGTCGCGGCCCTTGTGGGCCTGGGCGGCGTGCAGTTGTGGCGCGGCCGGGCCTTCTGGCCCGCGCGGCTGGTCCTGGCGGTCACGGTGCTGGCGACCTCGATCTGGTCCGCTGTGCTGCTGGGCCGGGATCAGTCGTGGCTGCCCGGGCTGCGGGTGGCCGTGGTGATCCTCGGTGTCCTCGCCGCGGCGGCGCTGATGTTGCAGCTTGACCGGCTGCGGGCCATTCCCGCCGCGCTCCGCAAGGCGGCCACCGCCGGCGTCGTCATCCTCACCCTGCTGGCCGGCGGCCTGGGCACGGCGGCGTGGACGTTCGCGACGGCGGCCCAGCCGCACTCGGGTTCGATCCCGACCGCCGGGCCCACGGGCTCCGCGATGGGCGGCTTCGGGGCGCCCGGCCGGACGCGCGGCACCGGGACGGGAGCCACCGGCGCCACCGGCTTCCCCGGCGGCCAGGACACGGCGGCACCGAACGCGGCTGGCCCCACCGCGGGAGGCGCTGGCGGCCCGGGAGGCGCAACCGCCTCGACCGAGCTCGCCGCACTGTTGAAAACCTCGACGGCGAAATGGTCGGGAATCGTCTCTGGCGCCACCTCCGCCGCTGACCTGGAGCTCGCCACCGGCACCAATGTGATTGCCCTCGGCGGCTGGAACGGCGGCGATCCCTATCCCACCCTGGCCCAGTTCCAGGCCATGGTGGACCGCGGTGAGATCGGCTACTTCATCGCCGGCGGCGGCATGGGCGGCGGCCGGGGCGGAAACTCCGAGGTCGCGGCCTGGGTTGCCGCCAACTACCAGGCACAGACCGTCGGCTCCACCACCGTCTACAAGCTGGCGGGCTAGGCCATGACTGCTTCCACCGATCTCACAAGCACCGGGTCCGCCGTCACTTCCCCCGCCGGGCCCGGAGCAAGCCCGGCGACTGAGGCTGCCGGCTCCGGGCTGCGCCACCCGCGGTGGCGCGGTGGCCGCCGCCGGCACCTCCGGCCGCAGGCGTCCACGCAACAGCACCCCGTGCCGCCCCTGTCCCAGCGGAAGGCGCTGGCGCAGCGGGCGGAACTGGCCGCCCTGCTGATCGGAACCGCGGTGCTCTACCTCTGGAACCTCGGCGCCTCCGGCTGGGCGAACGCCTTCTACTCCGCAGCGGCGCAGGCCGGATCGCGGGACTGGACGGCTTGGTTCTTTGGCTCCTCCGACGCGGCAAACGCCATCACGGTGGACAAGCCGCCGGCGTCGCTCTGGGTGATGGGCCTGTCCGTGCGGCTTTTCGGGCTGAGCTCTTGGAGCGTCCTGGTGCCCGAGGCTCTGATGGGCGTCGCGACGGTCTGGCTGGTCTACCTGGCCGTCCGCCGGGGCGCCGCACCCGCGACGGCAGACGCCCGGCTGGCCCATCGCGCCGGACTGATCGCCGGTGCCGTGATGGCCCTGACCCCGGTGGCCGTGCTGATGTTCCGCTTCAACAACCCGGATGCCCTGCTGGTCCTGCTGATGACGGCAGCAGCTTACGCGGTGCTGCGCGCCATCCAGGACGCCCGGTTGCGCTGGCTGTTGCTGGCCGGGGTGCTGCTGGGCTTCGGTTTCCTGACCAAGCAGCTGCAGGTGCTGCTGGTGGTCCCGGGCTTCGCCGCGGCCTACCTGCTCGCCGGACGCGCGGGCCCGGGCCGGCGGCTACTGCACCTGCTCGCCACGGGCGCGGCGATGGTGATGGCGGCCGGCTGGTGGCTGGCCGCCGTCGAGCTCACCCCGGCGGCTGACCGGCCCTACATCGGCGGCTCGCAGGGCAACTCGATCCTGGAACTGACCCTGGGCTACAACGGACTGGGCCGGCTCAGCGGGGACGAGACCGGGAGCGTCGGCGGCGGCAACGGCTGGGGCACCCCCGGCCTGCTCCGGCTTTTCAACAGCGAGTTCGGCGGGCAGATCGCGTGGCTGTTGCCGTCGGTGCTGCTGCTGGCGGCCGGGCTGCTGTGGCTGGGCCGGCGGGCGCCGCGGACCGACGCCGTCCGCGCCTCCGTGGTGGTCTGGGGCGGCTGGGTGTTGGTCACCGGGCTGACGTTCAGCCTGATGGCCGGCATCATCCACCCGTATTACATGGTGGCGCTGGCCCCTGGGGTCGCCGGGTTGGCCGGTCTGGGGTCGGTGCTGCTGTGGCAGCGGCGGGATCAACCCGTTGCCGCCGGGACGCTCGCCGCCGCGGTGGCCCCGGCCGGTTTCATGGCTTTCGAGCTGCTGGGCCGCACGCCCGCGTTCGTTCCGTGGCTGCGCTGGCTGGTGCTGGCCGTGGCGCTGGCAGCGGCCGTCGGCGTGATGGTTCCGGCCGTCCGGGCCCGGGTCGCCGGCGCGTCCGCCGCCGGGACCACTGGCCCGCTGTCCCCTGGCGGCCCGACGGCGGCGCTGTTGGGACGTACGACGGCGGGACTCGCCGTCGTCGCGGCCCTCGCCGGTCCCCTGGCGTACTCGCTGTCCACCGCCGCCACCGCGCATTCCGGCTCGATCGTCAGCGCGGGGCCTGCGGCGGGCGGCCGGGCGGGCCTGCCGGCCATGTTCGGCGGCACGGGCGGAGCCATGGGCACCGCGCAGGGCAATCCCTTCGGCCCGACCAACGGCACCGTCCGCGGCCAGGGCGGGGGCATGGGCGGGGGTATGGGCGGGCTCCTCGGCGCGACCACCCCGTCGTCCGCCCTGGTGGATGCCCTCGAAACGGACGCCGGCCGCTACACCTGGGCGGCCGCCGTCGTCGGGTCCAACAACGCCGCCGGTTACCAGCTCGCCACGCGGCTGCCCGTGATGGCCGTGGGCGGGTTCAACGGCACCGACCCCGCACCCACGCTCGAGCAGTTCCAGCAGTACGTCGCCGACGGCCGGATCCACTACTTCATCGCCGGCCGCACCATACAGGGCGAAAGCGGATCCGACGACGCCGCCAGGATCGCCGACTGGGTGGCGGCCACCTACCCCGCCCAGAGCGTCGGCGGCACCACGGTGTACCTGCTGGCGAAGTAGCCGGGCCGGACGGTCCGCCGTTTCGACGGTTCCCTGCCGCGTAGACGTCTCCAAGCGTTGGGCGTGCGGGGAACCGTCGAAACGGCCCAAAATATGGGACCCGCCCACCGCAAATCGGCAACCAGCCACACCGCGGTGTTACCTAAATGTGACATGAGGGAGAAAGTCCGGTACCGTTTTTATGGTGCGGCCATCGATCTGGCCGCATATCCGGGTCTGACGCCAAACTCTGCCGCTTCCCGGATTCCATGGATTGAGGCAGAGACGGGGAACCCAGAGTTCCCGGGCACCTGCATCCATGCACCCCTTGGGGTTAAGCCGACTCGTTGATCATCCGAGTGGCCGGATTTCTCATCCGAACCCGACAGCTAACTCCGTAGGCGTTGAGAGGCGAACATGACTGAACACAAGGCACCCGTGCGCCTAAAAGGCGTTAAACGCACCTCCTCGGCCGATGTCGCGCGCCACCGAGCCGACCCGGCCCAGGGCTCGGCCACCCGAGGCCGCGCCAGCTTTGGCTCCAAGGGCAAGCTCACCGCCGTCGCGCTGACCGCGGCCGCCGTGCTGCTGGGCGCCGGCGCCGCAGGCCAGGCCACCGGCACCACCGCCCCGGCCGCGACCGCCACCCAGGCCCCGGCCCTGCAGCTCTCCGACCTGGAACGGCTCGGCAGCTACACCCCGGCCACGGCACCGGCCAGCGTCGAAGCCCAGGCCTCCAAGGTCACCCCCGAGACGCCGGCTCCGGCCACGCCCGCTCCGTCCACCCCAGCCCCCGCACCGGCTGCTCCGGCTCCCGCGGCGGCATCCGCCCCGGCCCCGCAGCCGGTGGCCGTCGACGATCCCGCCGGCGCACAGGCTTACGCCGCCTCGCAGCTGCCGGCCCACGGCTGGGCCCCGAGCGAGATGCAATGCCTGATGAAGCTCTGGACCCGCGAATCGGACTGGAAGACCACGGCCACCAACCCGTCCAGCGGTGCTTACGGCGTGGTCCAGTCCCTCCCGGCCGAGAAGATGGCCAGCGCCGGCGCGGACTACATGACCAACTACCGCACCCAGATCAACTGGGGCCTGCAGTACGTGCAGGAACGGTACGGCTCCCCCTGCGGCGCCCTAAACTTCCATTACGCGAACAACTGGTACTAAGCCGCTAGAGGCTGCAGCCACTTCGCGCAGACACAGCAAAGGCACCGGATCTCGTCAGATCCGGTGCCTTTGCTGTGTCCCCGGACGGCCCGTTCAGCGGCCCGAGGGAAAGGGGACGCGCTACCCGGCGATGCCGTAGAGCCGGTCGCCGGCGTCGCCCAGGCCGGGGACGATGTAGGACTTCTCATTCAGCTTCTCGTCGATGGAGGCCAGCACGATCGTGACGTTGGCGTCGGAAAGCTCTTCCTCCAGCTTGGCCAGGCCCTCGGGGGCGGCCAGCAGGCAGATGCAGGTGACGTCGGAAGCGCCCCGCTTGAAGAGGAACTTGATCGCCTCGCGCAGGGTGCCGCCGGTCGCCAGCATGGGGTCCAGGACGAAGATCTGACGGTCGGTCAGGTCCTCGGGGAGCCGCTCGGCGTAGGTGATGATGTCCAGGGTTTCCTCGTCGCGGGCCATGCCCAGGAAGCCGACCTCCGCGGTGGGGACAAGCTTGGTCATGCCCTCAAGCATGCCAAGGCCGGCGCGGAGGATCGGGACCACCAGCGGGGTGGGCTTGGTGAAGGCCGTGCCGATGGTGGTGCTGACCGGCGTCTCGATGGTGACCGGTTCGGTGCGGACGTCGCGGGTTGCCTCGTACGCCAGCAGCGTGACCAGCTCTTCGGTGAGCTGGCGGAAGACGGGTGACGGGGTGTTCTTGTCCCGCAGAACGGTGAGCTTATGGGCCACCAGCGGGTGGTCGACGACGAGAGTGCGCATGGGTCAAAACTATCACCCGGACGCTTCGGACCGGCCCCGCCCGCCGTGGGTCCCGGCCTCGTCGGCCACCCCGCGACCATGCGACGTTTCGGCGTCGTGGTGCCCGTCCGGCGCCTTCTCGCGCAGGTGCTGGTCGTTGTCGAAGGTGGGTGCCGGGCCGGTCCGTTCCCGGTGTCTGATCACGTGGAACAGCCGATGCGCCAGGATCACGATCCCCACCCAGCCCAGGCCCAGCGCCCAGCCGAAGATCACGTCGGTCATCCAGTGATGGCCCAGGAACACCCGGCTCATGCCCATCGCGATGATGAAGAGCGCCCCGGCCGTGATCAATCCCACCCGGGCGATAGTGCGCTGGACCTGCAGGCAGGTGAGGTAGACCACCAGTGAGATCACCACGGTGGTGTTCAGGGTGTGGCCGCTGGGGAACGACGGCGAGTTTTCGTAGGGCGGGACGGCGTCGGCGTGGTCGGGGCGGGTGCGTCCGATGAGCTTCTTGCCCAGGGAGGTAGCGGTGACGGAGACGGCAGCAGCCCCGCCGATGAGGATGAGCGGGCGCCAGGTCCGGGTCCGCCAGATCAACAGCGCGGTGAGGATGCTGGCCAGGATTGGCATGCCGATGCCGCCGCCAATGTTGGTGAACCCGGTAACGAACGCATCCAGACCGGGGCTGCGGAGCCGTTCCATGGCGGCGAGCATGGGCTTGTCCAGGTTGGCCAGGCCGGCGTCGTCCACTACGTTGTCGTAGACCTCGGCGCTGGTCAGGGCCAGCGCCACCACCGCGATGCCGCCCAGCAGCATGGTGATCCAGAGCGCGGCGTAGGGCACCACCCATTTGCCCCAGCGCCGCATCAGCCAGCTCTCAGTCCTGGTGCTCACTGCGTTCTCCCGACGTCCGGTGCACCCACGGTGCACAGCTTGCTTAGGATCGAAACTACCATTGAGCCATGACATCGCCCGAGCCCCGCCATGCCGAGTGGATGGGCCTCGCCCTGAGCGAGGCGCGGCAGGCCCTCGCCACCGCGGACGTGCCGATCGGGGCCGTGGTGATCGGCCCGGACGGGACGGTGCTGGGCACCGGCCGGAACGAGCGGGAGGCTCTCGGGGACCCGACGGCGCACGCCGAGATGGTGGCTATTAGGGAAGCCGCCGCGCGGCTCCGCGAGCGCCGTGCCGACGAGGGGGCGCGCGACGACGGCTGGCGGCTGGCGGACTGCACCCTGGTGGTGACGCTGGAGCCGTGTGCGATGTGCGCCGGCGCGGTGGTGCTGGCCAGGATTCCTCGCGTGGTGTTCGGCGCCTGGGACGAGAAGGCGGGCGCCGCGGGGTCCGTCTTTGACATTCTCCGCGAGCGCCGGCTAAACCACTGGGTGGAGGTCTACGGCGGCGTGCGGGAGCAGGAGTGCGGGGACTTGCTGCGGGACTTCTTCGCCGAGCACCGCGGCGCCTGAACCTCCCCCTGAGCCGGCCTCTTTCCTGACCCCTCCTTACCGTTCGGCGGTGGCCGTCGTCGACGCTCGCAGCGCGTCGATGCGCTTCCGGCGGGAGGCGGGGGAATCGAGGCTGAAGGCGCGGAAGTCGCCCAGGTCCTCCCGGATCCAGGCCTCCACCTCCGCGATCCGCCGGTTCACCGCGGGCGTAAGGTCGCCGAACACCCAGGCGGCGATCTTCCCGGTCTCCGGGTCGTACTGCCAGAGTCCGATGATCCGGCCGCGGTCCAGGATCGGGTGGTCCGGCAGGTCTGCCTGCAGCGCCAGCGAGCTGAGCCCCGCCTTGCGGTGGTCCGCCTCGTCCAGCAGCTCGGCCGCGTTCCGCCGCAGCAGCACCAGCGAATCGGTCCCGGCGAGCAGCTGGATCTGTTCCTCCGCGGGGGCGGTGAAGGCGGCGAGGCGGTCGACGTCGTCGGGCAGCATCCACAGCACGGCACTGTCCTTGCCCGCGTCCCCGGGGACCGGGACGTCGACGGCGCCGGCGGCCCCCAGCGCCGCGCGGGTCTGCGCCACGGTGAAGCCCGTGAACCACTGGGACTGTTTAGCGGTGGCGCCGCCGGTCCAGCCGAGGTAGCGGCGCATCAGCAGGGCGCGGACCTCCTCGTCGGTGAGGTCGCTGGCGGGCAGGTCCCAGGCCTCGTAGGCGTAACGCTGCCGGTCCAGGCGGCCGTCGGCGGGCACCCTGCGGATCCGGCCCTCCGCCTGCAGGATGCCGAGCGCCGCGGGCAGCGTGGTGGCGGCACCCTTCTTCTTCCCCTCCTCACCCAGGCTCTGGACCGCGTCGCCGAGTTCCTCCTTGAGCTGCCGCGGGTCCAGCGGGGTACCTGCCTCGGCCAGGACGTGCCGGACCTGTTCCTCGAGCAGGGTGATCTCGCCGCGGTCCACGCCCAGCCTGGTCAGCACCGAGACGGCTGCCTCCGCGGCGGGGCGACCCAGGCGCAGTGCCCAGGCAAAGTCGTCGCTGCCCAGGACGTAGGTGCAGCCGCGCGCCGTGGGAAGTTCCAGGATCCGCTGGGCGTCGACATCAATGTCCACCCGGCTGCGGCGGAGGCCGGCACGGGCGAACAGGGACAGGTAGGGGTTGGCGCCGCCAACGGACCGGGCCCAGCCCGCCCGTGCGAGCACCTCCCCGGCGGTGCAGCCGGCCAGCGACCCGTCCAGGCCTTGCCGGTGCCAGGACCAGGCGCGGAGGTTTGCGGCGGTGAGGCTCTGGGGCGGAAGGCTGACCGTGGCTGGCTGGGTGCTCATGCGCCCATTGTCCATCCATGCCGCGGACGGCGATACGGGGCTGCCCCGCGACGACTGCGGCGGCGGGGTGGGGCGGGCGGTTACCGGCCCAGGATCTCCAGCACCGTGCGGGCCGTCGCGTCCCACCCGGGCAGGTGCTGCCGGGCGTCCAGCGCGGTGGAGCGCCACCGCGCCCGGAGCTCCGGCTCGGTGAGCCAGCGGCGCAACAGCTCCGCCAGGGGTGCGGGATCCTCGGCGAGCGCGACGGCGGCGCCCGGCAGCCCGGCGTCGTCCCCTTCGGCCTCTTCGCCCCTGGCCGCCCCGGGTCCTGCCTGCGGAGTTCCGGCCGTGAGGGCCTCCAGCGCCCCGGTCCCGCGCCGGATGATAGCGGGGATGCCGCGGGCGAGGGACTCGGTGACGGCCATGCCGAAGGTTTCCGCACGCGAGATCAGCAGGGTGAGGTCGGTCCGGGCCCATTCGGCGTCCAGGGCGTCCCCGCGGAGCTCGCCCGGGATCCGGACGCGGGCACCGAGCCCCAGCCGTTCCGTTTCGGCGCGGAGCAGGGCGGCGTACTCCGGGTCCGCGGTGTCCGCCCCGACGAGGGCGGCGGTCCAGTCCAGGTCGGTCAGGGCTGTGAGCGCCTGGAGGAACAGCAGCTGGCTCTTGTTCGGCAGCAGCGCGGCCACCATCGCCAGGTGCGGCGGGGTGGACCCGGCCGCCGTCTCGGCGCGGTCGGTGCCGGGCAGCGCGACGGCGACGGTGGTATCAGCGCCGTCGAGGCCGTGCCGGGCGCGCAGATCCGCCGCGGCGGCACTGCTGCTGCAGATCACCCCGGCCGCGGCGGCAAGCGCGCGGCCTTCCAGGTCGGCATACCCGTCGAGCGGCATGTGGAGCAGGATCCACACCGGCGTCCCGGCGCGGGCGGCGGCCTCCAGCTGCTCCGGGGCACCGTAGGCCACCAGCCCGTCCATCAGGGTGACGGTCCCGTGGCCGGCCGGTTCCGCGAACAGGTTCCCCAGCGCCGCCCGGTCCGCGGGGCCGCCCACCGGCCAGTCGCCGTCCGCGGTCCGGGTCGTGGCGGGCACCCCGAGCGCGTCGAGGGCGCGGACCAGGGCCGCGTTGTAGGCGTTGCCGCCGGAGTTGTGGCGGACGTTGCCGGGCAGGAACAGGCGGATGGCGGAGGGCTGCACGGGGAGGCTAGTCGGCGTCGAACTCGAGGGAGTAGCTGGCCCACGCGTCAGGGGTCTCACGCAGGGTGACGTCGATGCCCGCGAGCGCGCGCCCGTCGTCGCCCTCGCGGATCTGCGCGGCGACGGCGTCGGCGATGTATTGCGCCAGCGCTTCGGTGGTGCTCAGCTTGCCTGCGAAGTCGGGGTGTTCGTCCAGGTTCTTGTAGTTCAGGCCGGCGAGGACGGCGCCGAGCACCTCGCCCGCCTCACCGATGTCCAGGACGATCGCGTCCTGGTTCAGGCTGCGGCGTCGGAAGGTCACCTCGGTGACGAAGGTGGCGCCGTGCATGCCCTGCGCGGGGCCGAACGCCGGGCGGGGCAGGCTGTGGGCGATCATGAAGTTGCTGCGGACGGTCAGGCTGAACACGGATTACCTCGTGGTTTCTGTGGTGTGCGGGTACTCGATGACGTGGCAGAGGGCGTCGAGGGTGCCGTCGGAGAGGCGCTGGACGACGCCGGGCAGCTCCTCGAAGCGCGAGGTGCCGGTGAGGAAGGCCTCGAAAACGGGGTCACGAAGCAGCGACACGGCGAGGTTCAGCCGGTCGGCGGTCGTGCGGCGGTGACGGCGGGCGCGCGCGACGACGCCCACCTGGCTGGCCCGGATGGAGAGGCGCCGGGCGTGAAAGTCCTCGCCGAGGGGCAGGCTGACGCTGCGGTCCGCGTACCAGGACATTTCGATGATCTCGCCCTCGTCACCCACGAGCCGCAGGGCCCGTTCCAGGCCGGCCTGGGAGGCGGAGCAGTGGATGACGATGTCGCAGTCGCCCGCGGCGTCGTCCGGGTGGCTGAACTCGACGCCCAGGGTGTCCGCGAAGGCGCGCTTGGCCGGGTCGATGTCGATCAGCTGCAACCGTTCCAGCGGGAAGCCGGCGAGGAGTTTGGCCACCATCCCGCCGACCAGTCCTGCGCCGATCACGGCCACCCGGTCCCCCAGCCGCGGGCCCGCTTCCCAGAGTGCGTTGACGGCGGTTTCCACGGTGCCGGTGAGGACGGCGCGGCGGGCCGGGACGCCGTCGGGGACCTCGGTGAGGGAGGTGACGGGGACGACGTAGCGGTCCTGGTGCGGGTGCAGGCAGAAGACGGTTTTGCCCTGCCACTCGTCCGGCCCGGCCTCGACGACGCCCACGGAGAGGTAGCCGAACTTCACCGGACCGGGGAAGCTGCCCTCCTGGTGCGGGGCGGCCATGGCATCGGCCACACAGTCAGGGACCCGGGCGTTGTGCACCACCATCTCGGTGCCCTTGCTAATGCCGGAGTAGAGGGATCGGACCAGGGCCTCGCCCGGGCCGGGCGCCGGCAGGTCCTCGGTGCGGAGTTCGCCCTGTTCCGGGCCGACGGTCCAGTAGGCGGTGGCGGTGCCGGCGGTCCGGGCGGAAGGCGCATTCGAAATAGTCATTGTGCTGTCGAATCTAGTGCCGTGCGGGCGCCGCCGGAAGCTCCCCGGGGCGGCCCGGGCGCGGCGGACGTCGTTGACCGGGCCCGTTTTGGGGTTCGGCCCCGCGCTCCGGTACCCTAGTCAGGTTGGTGACGTGTCCGAGCGGCCGAAGGTGCAACACTCGAAATGTTGTTTGGTGTAAAAGCCAACGTGGGTTCAAATCCCACCGTCACCGCCACGTAGCAAGGCCCCTGGTTCCCTTTCTTTACAAGGGAGGCGGGGGCCTTTGCTTTGCCTTGGGTGGACCCATTGGCAACGTTTTGACATGCTGGCAGCACCTGAGCGGGTCTCAGCCAGTAAGAGCATCCAAATCCCCGTCGACGAGCCCCTCGTGAATGACTAGCTTCATGGACGCGGAGCTGCGTCAAATTCCGGATGAGCAGTCGACCTGGCAACCAAATGCACCTTATCGAAAGACCGCAATGCCACGTGCCAGTCTGCCGGCACGGAAAGGGAGACACACCCCCGAGGCCCGATGGTCGCACTAATCCTTTCTCTTGCTCTACACAGGCACTGTAGATTCTCAGCATGGACTTTACGGGGCTGGGGCCCTCCCTTGACTCTATTTGGGGCTGGCTTGTTACAGCATGGTTGTGGGTGGCCGCAAATAGCGGGCCC
This sequence comes from Arthrobacter sp. NPDC057259, assembly GCF_042668995.1. NCBI lineage: Bacteria > Bacillati > Actinomycetota > Actinomycetes > Micrococcales > Micrococcaceae > Arthrobacter > Arthrobacter sp. NPDC057259. The sequence continues at coordinate 210,219 of NZ_JBHUYA010000006.1, read as the reverse complement.
TTAGGTCTAGTCGTCGCTGCGGTCTCTGCCTTCATCGCCCTTAGAGCTTTGAGGAACACTGCCAAGGATAGCGACAGCCGCAGCCGGCCTATGGTGGTCGCTGAATTTCAGTTTGGGATAAGCAGCGCCGCCCACCTTGATTTGGTGGTACGCAACTACGGGCCGAGCCTCGCCAAGAATCTCTCGGTCAGGTTCGATCGAGACATTACGGACGGCAGCGGAGATGCGCTCACTATTGGCCACCTCGTCCGAAACCGGTACGAGGGTAGAACTTTCCATTCGTTTAGTCCCGGCCAAGAGTTCAGAAACGTGTGGTGGCGCGGCGAGGAAGTCAAGGGGCAAAGGCGCATGAAGAATGCGTTCGACACTCCCGATTCTGTAACTGTGATACTCAAGTACGCAGACCTCAAGGGAAAGAAGTACCGAGAGGTTTTCGAGCTGGAGACGGACTCATTCATGCAGCACACTGAGGGCACGTCGAGCGCGTCCCTCCTGGGCCGGGTCAAAACCATCAACGATTCATTGTCCAGCCTCGCTGACAGCTCAAAGCGCATGGCTTCTGCGGTTGAAGAGCTCGACACCCTGTGGGACGAGCGCCGAGCCGCCGCTGGTCGTGATCAGGCGGATCTGCTCCGCAGGCTCGGATATAACGAGGACCCTCAGAGCGGGTCACGCGCCCCTATATAGCTCCCCATACACCCCGCCCCTTTCGGTTTTGGCGAATGGAGACTGCTCCGCGTTGCTTTGACTCTGACCTGCCAGAGTCAAAGCGATCCAGGCAGTCCCATGAATAGCGGAGCTGCGATTCGCTTTACCATGGGATGTTCACTCGCACGATCACCATTTTTGGGACCATGAAAACCACATACGCTCTTTCGCTGATATCCGGCGCAGCGCTGCTCCTCACCGGTTGCAGCAGCACCCCGGCCGCCCAGGCCGAACGGGTTACGCCGTCCATGTCGGTAGCGCCGGCACAGACCTCCTCCGCGACCTCCTCCCCTAGCGCAACCGTCTTAACCAACGCGCACGGCAACATCCCGAAGAAGATCGGTGAGGTCGGAGGCGCAGGCGGGACTTCGCTCGCAAACGCTGATCTGAAATTCAAGGTCACGTCTATTGAGCCTGTCACTTGTGACGCACCCTACGCGACCCCACCGGTCGGTACCGCCCTCGCTGTAGCAATTGAGGTGGAAACCAGCCCGACCTTCAAGGGGGGCCTGAACGTCAACGGCGCGCCCGGCCTTACGAGTTTTGACGCTCACTACTGGAAGGGATACGCCTCGAATGGGACCCGCATGAACAAGGTGGATACCGTTGCGGCGCAGAATTGCTTGGCTGACCAGACCCGGCTGCTGCCCAGCAGTCTCGGCAAGGGTGAGAAGGCAACTGGCGTCGTTATCTTGGAGGTCACCACTCCGACGGGCAGCATCGCCTACGACGGCGCGGGAATGATTGATGGTGGCTGGGAATGGGACTACCCGGGAAAGTAGCCTTCTCCCTAACCGTGCCACCCCAGATAACGGCGAGACTCGGCGGCCGGATGCCAAGACGCCAAAGCGCCCTCAGCGCAACTGCAGCTCCAGCAGTTCGATCGACGTAAGCCCCGTCTCCAGCATCAGCGACTTCGCGTCCACCCCCGCCTCGGTGGCGGTTCGCACGGCGGCGGCCAAGGCGGCCTCCGCGGCGTCGATCTCCCATTGCAGGCTCTCCAGCCGGGCCCCCGCTGCGCGAACCGCGGCCAAAGGGTCGGATGAGGAATCTGCCGGCCGGCGGAATCCACAGGTGCAAACCCACTCGCCCTCGCCGGTGTGGAACTGTGCCCACGGGAGCAGGGTCGTCGGAGACGGTGTGGACGTCATCTTCGTGCCGCAGTGCGTGGGTGTCCCGTCGGCATCAAAGGGAGCCACCGCGGGCTGACTCGAAGGGACGGCCGGGCGCACCGGCTCCTGGAACCTCCGCAGCGATTCCGCGTGCGTTCCGCCTGCGGGTCCCGCCATTCTCCGGTTGGCGACTGCCGTCATTCGAATCACCCCTTTAGTAAGCTTGCTTGCAATTTCACTAGTCTATCTAGCTTTATTTGATTGTCCAGTGCGGATCCGGCGCCACTGGAGTCCGGGGGTCGGCGGGGAACCATTGCCAACACCCGCCCGGGCAACTACGGTGCTGAGCCGTGGACATGACCTTCCGGGCAGAGCTTTTCGAGTGGCGCGGGCCGGCGCCCTTCTACTGGCTCGCCCTGCCGCCGGACGCGTCCGACGAGATCCATGCCGAGGCCGCCGAGGCCAGCTACGGCTGGGGTGCCATCCCGGTGGCGGTCTGCATCGGCGCCACCGAGTGGGAGACCTCGCTCCTGCCCCGCGACGGCGGGTACGTGCTGCCCGTGCGCAAGCACGTCCGGCTCGGCGAACGGCTCGAAGTAGGCGACGACGTCGAGGTGTCCCTGTCCGTGGCTCCACGCAACGGCCGGGCGGCGAACGGCACCGGTCCCACTATGTGACGGGCCTCCCCGTCGCGGCACCGCAACAAGTTCGACGAACGGTAGAATAAGCCCGTCCGCAGCCCGCCAGACGCCGCCAGGGAGGTCACCGTGCGCCACACCCGTGCCCGGGCGCCCTTCCACGCGCTCCGCGCGGCCCTGGTGGCCACCACCATGGTGGGACTGGCCGCCGCTGCGCACGTGATCGCCGGCGGAGACCTTCCCATTCCGGGGATCTTCGGCGCCGTGTTGGCTCTGACCGGCCTCGCGGCCACCGCCGCCACCCGGCTCAAGCTGAACGCCGCCGCTATGACCGGGCTGCTGGGTACCGGTCAGGTGGTGCTCCACGAGGCGTTTTCCGCGCTCAGCGGCCCCGCCGCAGCGGCCGACGGCGGCGCTCCCGTTCGCTCGCACCACCAGGTCCCGACGCTCCTCCCGCACCCCGCGGGCACGCTCGAACACCACGACCTGGACTCCGGCCTGGCGCTTTGGATGATCGCCGGCCACGCCCTGGCCACCCTCATCTGCGCCCTGCTGCTGGCCCGCGGTGAGGCCGCCCTCTGGTCACTGGCAGCCTGGCTGCGTCCGCTGATCCGGCTGCCCGAAGCCCTACCCGCACCCCGCGCCGCCGTCCCCGTCCAGCCCTTCCGGGACGAGCCCGCGCTGCCGCTGCCGTGGCGCAACCTCCGGCGGGACTGCCGCCGCGGGCCGCCGCTCGCCGTCGTCGTCTAACCCACCCTTCTTCGGCCGCGGCCGAACCTGCCGGCCTGCCCCGGACCATCCGGGCCCCAATCCCGCACCCGTGCCGCGCCACCCCGCTTCCGCGCGCCCTCATGCGCGCACGCCCGAAAGGCACCCACACGATGATGACCCGCACCCTTTCCACCCCCTCCGCCCTGCGCCGCACCCTCACCGCCACCGCTGTGGCCGGCGGCACCGCAGCGCTGCTGCTGACCGGGGTCAGCGCCGCCTCCGCCCACGTCGAGGCCACGCCAAACAACACCGCCGCCAACTCCTACTCGCTGCTCACGTTCGCCATCCCCCACGGCTGCGACCAGGCCGGCACCACCAAAATGACCATCACGCTGCCCGAGGAACTCAACGACGCCCAGCCCACGGTCAACCCCAACTGGACCGCCTCCAAGGTCACGGAGGAACTCGCCCAGCCCAAGAAACTGGCCGACGGCACCTCCATCACCAAGCGGACCAGCCAGATCGTCTACACGGCCAAGGCGCCGCTGAGCCACGAGCTCCGCGACACCCTCGTGCTCTCCGTGAAGCTGCCGGACATGGCCGGGAAGACCCTGTACTTCCCCACCCTGCAGAGCTGCGAGACGGGCCAGACCGATTGGTCGCAGATCCCGCAGGCCGGCCAGGACGAGGAGTCCCTCAAGACCCCCGCCCCGTCCGTGACCATCACCGCGGCGAAGTCCGGTGACGGGCACGCGGGCCACGGCGCGGCCGCGTCCGGGGACGGCATGGCACAGACGGCGGAAACGACGTCGGCGGATACTCACAGCAACGACGACGGCGGCGCGCAGGCCCGCAGTTGGGTCGGCCTCGCCGCCGGGATCGGCGGCCTGGTGCTGGGCGGGGTGGCGCTACTGCGCGGCCGGCGTCCCGCCGCCAAGTAGCACCCGTCCCGTGATCCGACCCCCGGTTGATGCCCGGAAATCACAATCCGGGCATCAATCGGGTTTCCGCGTCGTGGCACCGTTGACGAGGGGAACCACACCGCATAACAGTGGTCCCATGAGGCCTCAGCAGATGAATCGCAAAGCAGCAATCACTTCAGTAACGGCGGCCGCTGCGGCGGTTCTGCTGCTCAGCGGCTGCGGCCAGGCCCAGACCCAGAGCGCCAGCGCACCGCCGTCGTCCGCTCAGTCCACGACGGCGGCACCGGCCACCTCCCCGGCGGCGCCCAGCGCATCGGCGTCGTCCGCGCCTGCCTCCTCGTCCCCGGCCGCCTCGGGTGCCGCCGCGGGCCCCGGCCTCTGCAAGGCCGCCAACCTCAAGGGCACCCTCGACTCCACCGGCGGCGGGGCCGCCGGCAGCGTCTACAGCAAGCTCATCCTCACCAACACCGGCGCCGAACCGTGCGTCCTCAAGGGCTTCGCCGGAGTCTCGCTCACCGCCGGTGCCGACGGCGACCCCATCGGCGCCGCGGCCACCCGCGACGACTCCACCCCGGCCGCCGACGTGCTCCTGGCCCCGGGCCAGGCCGGCAGCGCCACCCTCCGGTACACCCAGGCCGGCAACTACCCCGACTGCACCCGCACCCCCGCCGCCGGGTTCCGCGTCTACCCGCCCGAGGACACGGCTTCCCTGTTCCTCGCCGCGCCCAAGGATGCCTGTAGCAACGCCGGCATCAACCTGCTGACCATCGGCGCCTTCACCGCGATGTAACCGCGGCTTAGGGGCCCGCCCAATACTGTCGGTGCCGTAAGGCATGATGGAGGAATGAAGGGGCAGGAGCTCGCGACCACACTCGCGGCCGACGCAATGGACCGGTTCAGCCGGCCGACCCGGGAGTGGTTCCTCGGGGCCTTTTCCGCGCCCACCCCGGCGCAGAACGGCGCCTGGAACGCCATCTCCTCCGGCTCGCACGCCCTGGTGGTGGCCCCCACCGGGTCGGGCAAGACCCTCGCCGCCTTCCTCTGGGCGCTGGACCGGCTGTTGGTCTCCGCCCCGGCCGGCGCCACCGATGCCGAGCCTGCCGACGCCGCCGAACCCGCGAAGAAGGGCCGCCGGAAGACCCCGAAGCGCAAGACCCGCGTCCTCTATATCTCCCCGCTCAAGGCCTTGGGCGTAGACGTCGAACGCAACCTCCGCGCCCCGCTGATCGGCATCACCCAGACGGCCAAGCGGCTCGGCCTGCCCGCGCCGCTGACCACCGTGGGCGTCCGCTCCGGCGACACCCCCGCCGCGGACCGGCGGGCGCTGCTCAGCAGCCCGCCGGACATCCTGATCACCACGCCGGAATCGCTCTTCCTGATGCTGACCTCCAAGGCGCGGGAGACGCTGGACGAGGTGGACACCATCATCGTGGACGAGGTGCACGCCGTCGCCGGGACCAAGCGCGGCGCGCACCTGGCCGTATCGCTGGAGCGGCTGGATGCCCTGCTGCCCAAGCCGGCGCAGCGGATCGGCCTCTCCGCCACCGTGGAGCCGAAGGAGCTGGTGGCCCAGTTCCTCGCCGGGTCAGCGCCGGTGGAAATCGTGGCGCCGCCCTCGAAGAAGACGTGGGACCTGACCGTCTCCGTCCCGGTGGAGGACATGTCGGACCTGCAGGGTGCGGCCGGGGCATTCGACTCCGGTCCTGCGTCCGGGCTGCAGCCGCACGCCTCGATCTGGCCCCATGTGGAGGAAAAGATCGTGGACCTGGTGCTGGCCAACCAGTCCACCATCGTCTTCGCCAACTCCCGCCGGCTCGCCGAACGCCTCACCGCCCGGCTGAACGAGATCTACGCTGAGCGGCAACTGATGGCCGAGGGTGGCGGCTGGGACGACGGCGGCGCTGGCTCCGATTCTTCGGGCGCCGCTGGCGGTGGCGCGGCCGCTGCGGGCGGCCGGGGCACCCCGGCGCCGTCCGGACCTGGCGGCACCCCGGCGCAGATGATGGCCCAGGCCGGCAGCACCGCCGGGGCGGATCCGGTTCTGGCCCGCGCGCACCACGGGTCCGTGTCCAAGGATCAGCGGGCCATGATCGAGGACGACCTGAAGTCCGGCCGGCTGCGCTGCGTGGTGGCCACCTCCTCGCTGGAACTGGGCATCGACATGGGCGCCGTGGACCTGGTGGTCCAGGTGGAATCCCCGCCGTCGGTGGCCAGCGGCCTGCAGCGCGTGGGCCGCGCCGGGCACCAGGTGGGGGAGATCTCCCAGGGCGTCCTCTTCCCCAAGCACCGCGCTGACCTGGTGCACACCGCCATCACGGTCGAACGCATGCTGGACGGCAAGATCGAACGCCTCTACGTGCCGGCCAACCCGCTGGACATCCTCGCCCAGCAGACCGTCGCGGCCACCGCCCTGGGCGCGATCGACGTGGAGGAATGGTTCGCCACGGTGCGCCGGTCCGCGCCGTTCGCTTCCCTTCCCCGCTCCGCGTACGAGGCGACCCTGGACCTGCTCGCCGGACGCTACCCGTCGGACGAGTTCGCCGAACTCCGGCCCCGGATCGTCTGGGACCGCAACAACGGCACCATCGAGGGCCGGCCCGGGGCTCAGCGGCTGGCCGTCATCTCCGGCGGCACCATCCCGGACCGCGGCATGTTCGGCGTCTACATCATCGGCACGGAGGTCGAAGGCACCGGTTCCTCCGCCGGTTCCGGCGAGGGTACATCCGGCGCCAAGTCCACGGCCAAGGGCGGCCGCCGGGTGGGCGAGCTGGATGAGGAGATGGTCTACGAATCCCGCGTGGGCGACGTCTTCGCCCTCGGCGCCACCAGCTGGAAGATCGAGGACATCACCCACGACCGGGTCCTGGTCTCCCCCGCGTTCGGCCAGCCCGGCAAACTGCCGTTCTGGCGGGGCGACTCGCTCGGGCGGCCGGTGGACCTGGGCCGTGCCCTGGGCGCGTTCATCCGCGAACTCTCCGCATCCGACGTCGGCCCCGCCACCGAACGCTGTAAGGCCAGCGGCCTGGACGACTTCGCCGCGAACAACCTGATCCAGTACTTGGCCGAGCAGAAGGCCGCCACGGAGGTGGTCCCCAGCGACACCACGCTGGTGGTGGAACGCTTCCACGACGAACTCGGCGACTGGCGGGTGGTGCTGCACAGCCCGTTCGGCATGCCGGTACACGCGCCGTGGGCCCTCGCCGTCGGGCAGCGGCTGCACCAGCGCTACGGCATGGACGGCTCCGCGATGGCCGCCGACGACGGCATAGTGCTGCGCGTGCCGATGATGGACGACGAGCCGCCCGGCGCGGACCTGTTCCTCTTCGACCCCGAGGAACTGGAACAGATCGTCACCGCGGAGGTGGGCGGCAGTGCCCTGTTCGCCTCCCGGTTCCGCGAGTGCGCGGCCCGCGCCCTGCTGTTGCCCCGGCAGACGCCCGGAAAGCGGCAGCCGCTCTGGCAGCAGCGGCAGCGCTCGGCCCAGCTCCTGGACGTGGCCCGCAAGTACGCGACCTTCCCGATCGTGCTGGAAACGGTCCGCGAGTGCCTCCAGGATGTCTACGACCTGCCCGCGCTCAAGGACATCGCCACCGCGATCGAGCGGCGGGAGCTCCGGATCCTGCAAACCACCACCCAGCAGCCGTCGCCGTTCGCGAAGTCCCTGCTCTTCGGCTACGTCGCCCAGTTTCTCTACGAGGGCGATTCGCCGCTGGCCGAGCGCCGCGCCGCCGCCCTGGCCCTCGATTCGACCCTGCTCAACGAGCTGCTGGGCCGGGTGGAGCTGCGCGAACTCCTCGACGCCAAGGTCATCGACGAAACCGAACGCGAACTGCAGCGCCTCGCCCCCGGACGACGGATGCGCGGCGTGGAGGGCGTGGCCGACCTGCTCCGCCTGCTCGGTCCGCTCACGCCGGAGGAAGTGGCGGCCCGGCTGGAAACCGCCGAGGCAGGTGAGGCAACCGCCGGGGTTTCCGCGGCCGCGCCTGCCCCCGCGGAGGCCGCCAGTGCCACCGCCGCCGAGGCCGCGACGCACTTGGCCGCGCTGCAGCGTGCCAACCGCGCCATTAAGGTCAACATCGGCGGGACGGAAAAGTTCGCCGCCGTCGAGGACGCCGCCCGACTCCGCGACGCCCTCGGGGTGCCGCTGCCCATGGGCGTGCCGCTGGCCTTCATCGAACCCGTCGCGGACCCGCTGGGTGACCTGGTCTCCCGCTATGCCCGCACCCACGGTCCCTTCACCGCCGCGGAGGCCGCCGCCAGGCTGGGGCTCGGCGTCGCCGTCGTCGGCACCGCGCTGAAACGGCTGGGAGCCGACGGCCGCGTGGTCGAGGGCGAATTCCGGCCGCACGTCACCGCCCCCGACGCCCCGCCCGCTGCCTCCTCCGACGACGCCGGCCAGACGGCGGAGACGGTGTCCTTGGCGGGAACCAGTGAATGGTGCGACGCCGAGGTGCTGCGGAAGCTGCGCCGGCGGTCGCTTGCAGCGCTGCGCGCCGAGGTGGAACCCGTGGACCCGTCCGCCTACGGCCGGTTCCTCCCCGCGTGGCAGAATGTCCGCGTTCCCGGCAGCCGCGGCCAGTCGGCGCTGCGCGGCCTGGACGGCATCATCACCGCCATCGACCAGCTCTCCGGTGTGCCGATTCCCGCCTCAGCCTGGGAGCCTCTGGTCCTGGCCAGCCGGGTCTCGAACTACCAGCCCGCCATGCTGGATGAGCTCATGGCCGCCGGCGAGGTGCTCTGGTCCGGCGCCGGGTCGCTGCCCGGCAACGACGGCTGGGTCAGCCTGCACCTGGCCGACTCCGCCGAGCTGACCCTCAACCCGGCACCCGATTTCAAACCCGGGGACGCCCAGCAGCGGCTGCTGGACCATCTGCGGACCAACGGCGGCGGCTACTTCTTCCGGCAGCTGACCGAGATCGCCGGCGGGATGGACAGCGTGCTCAGCGACAAGGACGTGGTCTCGGCCCTCTGGGACCTGGCCTGGGCGGGCAGGATCACCGGCGACACCTTCGCCCCGGTCCGGGCCTTGATCGCCGGCGGCCATACCGCGCACCGGCAGGTCAGCCGTGCGCCCCGGGCCCGGGCCCCGCGGCTCAACCGGCTGGGCCGCTCGCACGGCTCCGGTCTGCTCGGCTCCCCGGGCCTGACGGGCGGCAGGTACGGGTCCGCCTCGGCGGCGACCCCGACGCCGCCGCTGGCCGCCGGCCGCTGGTCGGCGCTGCCGGAACCCGAACTGGACGCCACGATCCATGCCCGGGCCACCGCAGAGCTCCTGCTGGACCGCTACGGCGTGGTCACGCGCGGCTCGGTCATGGCCGAGAACATCCTGGGCGGCTTCGGCCTGATGTACAAGGTGCTGGCCCGGCTCGAGGAGGCAGGCCGCTGCCGCCGCGGCTACTTCATCGAACAGCTCGGCGCCGCCCAGTTCGCCGTCCCGGCCACCGTAGACCGGCTGCGTTCCTACGTCGAGGACGCCGAGGTGCACAAGGCCGAGCCGGTGGCTCTGGCCCTCGCCGCGACAGACCCGGCCAACCCCTACGGCGCCGCCCTGGCGTGGCCGGCGCAGGACCTCGAAGCCGGCACCGGGCACCGGCCCGGGCGGAAGGCCGGCGCGCTGGTAGTCCTGGTCGACGGCGCCCTGGTGTTGTACGTCGAACGCGGCGGCAAGACGCTGCTGGCCTTCAACGCCGACCCCGCGGTGCTGGCCGCCGCCGGCGCTGCCCTGGTGGGAGTGGTAAAGCGCGGCGCGGTCGACAAACTCATCATGGAAAAGGTCAACGGCCACGGCATCCTGGACACCCCGGTGGCATCCGCCCTGGCGCAGGCCGGCGCCTATTCCACCCCGAAAGGACTGAGAATCCGTGCCTGAGGGAGATTCCGTTTTCCGCGCCGCCGCGCAGCTGCACGCCGCCCTGGCCGGCAAGGAACTGCTGGCCACCGACTTCCGGGTGCCCCGATTCGCCACCCTCAAGCTCGGCGGCTGGACCGTGGAGGAGGTGGTCCCGCGCGGCAAGCACCTGTTGATGCGGGTGGTCGGGCCGCGCCCCCAGGACCGGCTGACCATCCATTCGCATCTGAAGATGGAGGGCACCTGGCAGGTCTACCCGCCGGGCGGACGCTGGCGGAAACCCGGATTCACCGCCCGCTGCGTGCTCCGCACCGCCACGGCGGACGCCGTCGGATTCTCCCTCGGCGTTCTGGAGGTGGTGCCCACCGCGGAGGAAGCCAGCGTCGTCGGGCATCTCGGCCCGGACCTGCTTGGCCCCGACTGGGACCTGGCGGAGGCCGAGAAACGGCTGCTCGCGGCCCCCGACGTGCCGATCGGCGTCGCCCTCCTGGACCAGCGCAACCTGGCGGGGATCGGCAACATCTACCGGTGCGAGGCGTGTTTCCTGTCCAAGGTGCACCCCGCCGCCCCCGTCTCCGCCGTCCCGGACCTGGCTGCCATGATCATGGACGCGAAGGTCATGCTGGGCGCCAACCTCGGCCCCGGCCGCCGGGTCACCATCCTGAACGCCCGCGGCGTGCCTGTGGGCCGCAGCGAGGGACGGCCGCCGTACTGGGTCTACGGCCGGGAACGGCAGCCATGCCTGAAATGCCGGACCCCGATCCGCCGGGGCGTCCTGGCCAAGGCCACCGGGACCGAGGAACGGGACATCTACTTCTGCCCGACCTGCCAGCCGCCACCCGAGGGGACCTAAGCCGGGCGGACAGAGCTTAGGACGGTTAGGATGCCGGCGCTGTGGTGCCGGCGACGGCTTCCTCCGGGTCGGTCCGGGCGAGGTCCGCTGCGCCCTCGGCCGTACCCTTCTTAGGGTCGGCGATGGTGAAGCGGGGCAGCATCAGCTGCACCAACGGGCCGATGGCCAGCGCGTAGAGCACCGTTCCCAGACCCACCGAACCGCCCAGCAGCCAGCCCGCGCCGAGGACCACCACCTCGATGCCGGTCCGGGTCCTGCGGACGGGCCAGCCGGTACGCCTTGCGAGCCCGGTCATCAGGCCATCCCGCGCGCCCGGGCCCAGCCCGGCCCCAATGTACAAGGCCGAGGCCAGCCCGTTCAGCAGCACGGCCGCGACCAGGAGAGCCGCCTGGCCACCCAGGTGCGAAAACTTCGGGATGACGGCCAGGCCGATGTCGGCGAAGACACCCACCAGCACGGCGTTGCCCAGGGTGCCGATCCCGGGCCACTGCCGCAAGGGAATCCAGATCAGGAGCACTAGGAAACTGACGATAATGACCGTCGTGCCCAGGCTCAGCCCCGTCTTCCCGGCCAGGCCCTGATGGAGCACGTCCCACGGCGCAGTACCCAGGCTGGCACGGATCACCATGGCGAGGGAGATGCCATAGAGAACGAGGCCAATCAGGAGCTGGGCGAGTCTGCGCGTCATCATGGACCCATCCTGTCGCAGAACTGGCATTGAATTCCATATCCAGTTTGAAATACTGGCCCTATGACAGGATCGCTGACGCCCGCATCCCTCGGCCGGTTGCTGGGAAGCTGGAACCCCGGGACCTCCCCCGCCTACCGCGAGCTGGCCGACGTCGTCCGTCTGCTCATCCTCGACGGGCGGATCGGTCTGGACGTCGCACTGCCCAGCGAGCGGTCCCTGGCCGAAAGCCTCGGCATCAGCCGCACCACCGTGACCGCCGCGTATGCGCTGCTCCGCGAGCAGGGCTACCTCAGCGGGGGCCAGGGCAGCCGCAGCCGGAGCCGGATTCCCGCCCGGGGCGCGCACCCGGTGGAGACCGGCCGGAGGCTCAGCGGCGCGCCCGGACTCGCCGCGCCGGAGGGTGTCCTGGACCTTGCATACGCCTCGCTTCCGGCCAGCGGCGAGGTGGTGCACCGCGCCTTCGCCGCCGCGCTCACCGAACTGCCGGCCCTGCTGCCGGGCTTCGGCTACGACGCGCTAGGCGTGACGCCGCTGCGCGAGGCTATCGCGGACCGCTACACAGCGGCCGGGGTGCCGACGACGGCGGACCAGGTACTGGTGACGTCCGGGGCGCAGCATGCGCTGACCATTGTGCTGCGCACCCTCGCCGGCCGGTCCGGGAAGGTGCTGGTGGAGCACCCCAGTTACCCGAATGCCCTCGACGCCATCCGCGCCGCCGGGTGCCGGGCGGTTCCGGTGGCGATGCCCCTCGCGGCCGGGGACGCGGCCGGGTCTGGAAAACTGGGCGGCCAGGGCAATTCCCGGGGTGCCAGCGGACCTGATGCCGCACCGGGCAACGCAGGCTGGGACCTGGAGGCGATGGAGGCGGCGTTACTCCAGCAGCGCCCCGCGATGGCGTACGTCGTTCCCGATTTCCACAACCCGACCGGCCGCCTGATGCCGGATGCGCAACGGCGCCGGCTCGCCGCGGCCGCCGCAGCCGCCGGGACGGTGCTGGTGGCCGACGAGACGCTCCGGGAACTGAACCTCGACGGCCTGCCCTCAACCCCAATGGCGGCGTTCGGCCCCTCCGTGGTGACTATCGGCTCGCTCAGCAAGTCGCACTGGGCGGGCCTCCGGGTGGGCTGGATCCGCGCCTCGGAGCCGCTGATCCAGCGGTTCGCCGCGGCCCGGACCACGCTGGACCTGGGCGGCCCGGTGGTGGAGCAGCTCGCCGCCGCGCATCTGGTCCGTGACCTGAATGAGCCGCTCCCGGCGCGCCTGGCCTCGTTGCGCACCAACCGGGACATCCTGTTGGACCTGATCGCCGAGCATCTTCCGGACTGGCGGGCGGAGCGGCCGGCCGGTGGACTGTCCGTCTGGTGCAGGCTGCCGGCCCCGGTCAGCACGGGCCTCGCCGTCGTGGCGCCCGACGTCGGCCTCCGCCTGGCCGCCGGGCCGCGCTTCGGCGTCGGCGGGGCCTTCGACCAGTTCCTCCGCCTGCCCTTCACGCTGCCGCCGGAGCAGCTGGAGACCGCGGTCCTCTCCCTGCGCGAAGCCCAGGACCGGCTGGACCGGTCCCCGCAGCTGCGCCGGCCGTTGGCCCCCGGGCCCTCCGCCGCCATCGCCTGACACGAACTTTGACAACCGCCCCCCCGCTCGAGGTCCGACCCGCCCGTTTCGACGGTTCCCTGCGGATTCGACGCTCAGCAACGTCTATCCGGCGGGAAACCGTCGAAACGGCGGGAGAGGATTCCTACGCGTAGACCTTCGCGAAGAAGCTGCCCCAGACCCGGGCCGTTTCCTCGGAATTGCCGTGGCCGCTGAAGTCGTGCACGGTCATGCCGACCGGTGCGCCGAAGGTGTTGCGGCCAAAGAACCGGTACATCGCGTCCGCGGTCCGCAGCCCGAGGAAGTTCTCGTTCACAAAGTCCACCTCGCCCGCGAGGCGCCCCACGCCGTCGAGCTCTTGCTCCACCGGTTCGCCCGCGGTTGAGCCGGCGACACCGAGCGCTTCCTTGAGCCGGTCGAACCCGTCCGGGGCCTCCGAGGTTGCCGGCGCCTGGATGTCCGTGAAGACGACGGGCCTGCCGTCGAAGTGCTTCAGGTACTGGCCGAGGGTGTGGAGGTAGAACGCCGTGTGCTTGCTCGCTCCGTCGTACTGCTGGTCCCAGTTGTCCGCGAAGATCCCGCTGTGGACGTAGTGCAGCCGGGCGCGGCCGCCCTCGAGCGGTTCCAGCACGTGCTCAAGCTGGTTGAACCAGCCGTCCGGGCCCTCCATGCGGGACACCAAATGCGAGGGGTACTCCTCCACCGTCTTCACTGCCGGCCACTGGTCCGTGGGGAACATCCAGGCGGGCGTGCCGGCGGTGACGGCCTCCCAGACGCGTTCGGGCGTGCCCGGCAGGTCGGTGTCGTAGACGATCTCGAATTCGCGGTTGTCGGTCATGGTCCTAGTCCTTGGCTGTGGGGGTTGGGGATGGGTTCTTCAGTGCAGGGTGGAGCGCGACGACGAGCCGGTGGTTCCGCCCCGCGGGCCGGGAGCCCGCCGGGTGCCCGGTGCCACCGTCGTGGTACTTGGCGACCAGCCGGGTCACGGCCTCGCCGAGTTCCCCGGCGAAGGCTGCCCGGTCCGCCGCGGAATGAAAGGTGATCTCGCCGTCGATCGCGAAGGTGGCCAGTTCCTGCCGGGCGGCGGCGGCCCCGGCGATCAGCCGGCCCACTTCCTGGACCATACGGCCGGCCAGTGCCAGCAGCCAGAAGGCCGAAAACCGGTTCGAGAACAGGCGCGGGTCCGGGGCCACGGAGGCCAGGGCGGCCGGTGAGATCAGGTACGACGACGCCGTCGCCCGCAGGATGCGCTCGGTGACGTTACCGCGCCGCCGCTCCTCCACCAGTTCCACCAGGCCGTGCTGTTCCAGGGTCCGCAGGTGGTAGTTCACCTTCTGGCGGGGCAGCCCCAACCGGGCGGCGAGCTGGGTCGCGGAGCCCGGTTCCGTCAGCTCGCGCAGAATCCGGGTACGGATGGGATCCAGGGTGGCCTCCGCGGCCGCCGGATCCTCGATCACCTCAATGGCTTGCATGCTCCAAGTCTCGTCACCGACAGATTTATTTGTCAAGGATTATTTTTTCGTCGGTACGCCTCGACGGTTCCCTGTCGAAAAGACGCTCGGGAACGTCTAAGGAGCGGGGAACCGTCGAGATGGCCGAGACGCCGGGGAGGGGCGGGCGACGCCGGGGAGGGGCGGGCGACCCCGGACGTCCGCGAAACCCCGCCGCGTAGAATGGACCGGTGATGCAATCCCCCCTCCCCGTGCGCGATGGCGTGAATGCGACCCGCCTGCGGCTGCCGGAGGAGGGTCCGTGGGAAACCGCGATGGACTACATGATGCACCGCTGGGGCCACATCGACCCGCAGGGCATCGCGGACCGGTTCGACGCCGGCGAGATCGTCGGCGAGGGCGGGATCCCGCTGGACCGCACCACCCCGCTGCGGCACCACACGTTCATCTGGTACTACCGCACTCTGCCGCCGGAGACCCGGATGCCGGTGGAGCTGAACATCCTGCACCATGACGAGCACCTGCTGGTGGTGGATAAGCCGCACTTCCTGCCCACCACCCCCGGCGGGACCTACATCCAGGAGTCGGCCCTGGTCCGGCTGCGGAACCAGTTGCAGCTGCCGGACCTGATCCCGATGCACCGGCTGGACCGGATGACCGCCGGAATCCTGCTGCTCTCGACGAACCCGGAAACCCGAGGGAAGTACCAGGTCCTGTTCGAGAAGCGCCAGGTCCAGAAGGAATACGAGTGCGTCTCCGCCGCGGAGCCCGCCTCCGGCCATCCCGCCGTCGACTTCCCCCTGGTGGTGCGCAACCGGATGACCAAGTCGCGCAGCTACCTGCTGGCCGAGGTGATCGAGGGTGAGCCGAACACGGAGACCCGCATCGAGCGGATCCGCACCTTCGCGGCGGCGCACGACGTCGGCGACTCCAACGGGGGCACCGACGAAGTTGGTGCAGGGAGGGACGCGAGCCCCCGCCGTGCCCTCTACCGGCTCGAGCCACACTCCGGCAAGACCCATCAGTTGCGCGTGCATATGGCCTCCCTGGGACTCGGGATCGTCAACGACGCGTTCTACCCCGACCTGCTGGACAAGGCCCCGGACGACTACTCCAAGCCGCTGCAGTTGCTGGCCCGCGGCATCCGCTTCGTGGACCCCGTCTCCGGAAAACCCGTCGAATACCGCAGCCGGCTGACTCTCTCCGAGGCCCGCACCAACTAACCGCCACGGATGCGGTACGTTGTGGCCATGGACCTGGCCAATGCTGATACTTGGGGTTCGGCGATCTACTTCTGGATCGTCCCCATGGTGGTCGGCGACGCCATCTTCCCGCCGGTCCCGTCCGAGATGCTGATCATCACCGGCGGCGCCCTCTGCGCCGACGGCCGGGCCAACATTTTCTTGATCATCCTGCTGGCCGCGGCCGCCTCCTGGCTGGGCGACCTGCTGGTGTTCCAGCTCTTCAAGCGCCGGCTCAGCCACGTCCTGGACCGCTGGAGGTGGGGCCGGCAGTTCCACAGCGGCATCCACCAGGCAATCGCTAAGGCGGGCCGCTCATCCACCTACGGCGGGATCATCGGCCTCCGTTTCATTCCCGGTGGCCGGCTCGCCACCACAGCCGCGGCGGGAATCGCGAACGTCTCTACCCGCGGGTTCAGTTTCTGCGCGGCCCTGGGCGGGACGTTGTGCGCGGTCTGGTCGGTGGGCCTGGGTTACGCCACCGGCTCGGCCACCAGGCTGCCGTTCTGGGCGAGTTCACTGATCGGCGTGGCGCTGGGGATCGTGATCGGCGCCGTCGTCGGGCTAGTGGTGACGCGCCGCCGCGGGAGCCGCTCCCCCGTGGTGGAACGCGGCGCCGGCTCGGGCAACAACGGGGACGCGCAGACGGACCCCGACGTCGAGCTGGACTTCTAGGGCCTACACCGGTGCCCAGCGGCCGCGGTTGCGACGCAGCACCGTGAGGTTCCCGGTGAGCGCCACGCGTTCGACGGCGTCGCGCATCATGGCGGCCGCCTCCAGAGCCTGGCTGTTCTCCGCCGCGTAGGCGGTAGCCTCCACCAGGAACCGCAGGTTCAGCTGCGGGACACCGCCGGCCAGCTCCAACTGGTGGGCCTCCACGTGGTGGCGCGTGCCCAATGCCTCCACCGCCGCGTCCATGACGGCCTCCGGCGGATTCCCCGGCCGAAGTCCGGTGATCTTCAGTCTGGTCTGGAAGGAGGGCATGGCTCCAGCCTAACCACCCCACCGGCCCCCGACGCTCCCTCAGATCCTGCCGCCCCCAGGACGACGCTCCCTCAGATCCTGCCGCCCCCAGGACGACGCTCCCTCAGATCAAGCGCTTCCTACGGTGAATTTTTCGCCACACCTGAGGGAGCGTCACCAAAAAACCCGCCACAGCTGAGGGAGCGTCACCAGAAGACCCGCCACGCCTGAGGGAGCATCACCCCAAAAACCCGCAACACCTGAGGGAGCGTCACCCAAGAGCCCTTATCCGGTGTTGCGCAGGCCCGCGGCGACGCCGTTGACGGTGATCAGCATGGCCCGCTGCAGCCGCTCGTCGATCTCCCCGCCGGTCATCTCGGCGTCGGAGGACCCTGTGCCTGCCGCCCGGATGCGGCGCAGCAGCTCCACCTGCAGGTAACTGATGGGGTCCAGGTACTGGTCCCGGATTTCCAGGGAGCGCTTGAGCCCGGGCTGGGCATCCAGCAGCAGGTTCTCCCCGGTGAGGGCCCGGACCTCGGCCACGGTGAGGTCGAACTCGGCGCGGATGGCCTGGAAGATCCGGTGCAATTTCTCCGGGACGAGGGTGGAGACGTAGTAGCCGGCGATGTCCATGTCCGTCTTGGCCAGCGTCATTTCCACGTTGGAGAGCACGGAGCGGAAGAAGTGCCAGTGTTCCATCATCACGGCCAGCTGCTCGGTGTGGCCGGCCTCGCGGGCGGCCTTCAGACCGGAGCCGACGCCGAACCAGCCGGGCACGATCTGCCGGGACTGGGTCCAGCCGAACACCCACGGGATGGCCCGCAGCCCCTCCAGCCCGGCGCCGGAGTCGGGGCGCTTGGACGGGCGCGAGCCGATGTTCAGCGAGCCGAGCTGCTCCACGGGGGTGGAGGCCACGAAGTAGGCCGGCAGGTCCGGGTCGTCGATCAGGCTGCGGTAGCGGGCGAACGCGGCGTCGGAGACGGTGTCCATGACGTGGCCGTAGCGTTCGCGCTGGTCCTTGGTGGTGCGCGGCGCCCGGTGCAGCGCGGACCCCTGCAGCACGGCGGCCAGGGAGAGTTCGAGATTCTCGCGGGCGAGTTCGGGCAGCGAGTACTTGTCCGCGATGACCTCGCCCTGCTCGGTGAACTTGATCTCGCCGTCGAGCACGCCGTTGGGCTGCGCCAGGATCGCGTCGTAGGTGGGACCGCCGCCGCGGCCCACGGACCCGCCGCGGCCGTGGAAGAGCCGCACCCGGACACCGTGCTTGGCGGCGACGTCGCGCAGTTTGCTCTGGGTCTTGTGGATTTCCCACTGGCTGGTGATGACGCCGGATTCCTTGTTGGAGTCCGAGTAGCCGAGCATGATTTCCTGCACGTCGCCGCGGAGCCGGACCAGCTCGCGGTAGGAGGAGTTGGAGAGCAGCGCGTCCACGATCTCGGCGGAGGCGCGGAGTTCCTCGACGGTTTCCAACAGCGGCGCGAAGCCCAGCTTGGCGTACGGCGCCTCGCCGAAGAGGCTCACCAGGCCGGCCTCGCGGGCCAGGACGGCCGCGGCGAGGACGTCGTCGGCGCCGCGGGTCATGGAGATGATGTAGGTTTCGACGACGTCAGGGCCGAAGGTGCGCAGCCCGCGCCGGATTTCGCGGAAGACGTCATAGGTGCCGTCCGCGGCGCCGTCGAGCTTGATCGGGTGGCCGGAGAGCGGCCGGCGGGAGGCCAGCTCGGCGCCGAGCACCTCCAGCCGCTGGGCCCGGCTCAGCTCGGCGTAGCGCACGCCCGGTCCACCCAGCCGGTCCATCAGCTGGCCGACGGCGTCGTGGTGGTGGTCGGCGTGTTCGCGGATGTCGAGGGTGGCCAGGTGCAGGCCGAAGGAGGCCGCGGCGCGCCGGACCCGGGCCAGGGCGCCGTCGGCGGCCAGCGCGCCCTGGTGGTTCCGCAGCGAGGTGTCCAGCAGCTCGAGCTCGGCCAGCAGTTCGGCGGTGGCGGCGTAATCGCGGCCGGGTTCGTGCGTGGACCCGGCGGCCACTCGGCGGCGGGTGTTCAGCAGCTTGGCCTTGATGCAGGTGAGCTTGAGCCGGTAGGGCTCCTGGGCGTTCAGCTCCAGCACGCGGCGGTCCAGGCCGGGCAGGTTCTTGAGGTCGACGTCGATCGAGTCCAGCAGCGCCTGGTCGACACCGGCCAGGGCGGTGGAGTTCGAGAGCATCGAGATCAGCCCGTCGATCAGCTCGATGCAGATCCGGACGGCGTGCTGGTTCTGGATCTGCAGGATCTCGCGGGTGACGGCGGCGGTGACATTGGGGTTGCCGTCCCGGTCCCCGCCGATCCAGGAGCCGAAGCGGACCGGCGCCGTGCCCACCGGCAGGGTCACGCCGTGCTCGGCTAGCAGGTCCGCGAAGTCGGACATCAGCTCCGGCATCGCATCCGTCAGGATCCCGGTCAGGTAGTAGATCGCGTTCCGTGCCTCGTCCACCGGGGTGGGCCGGACCTGGCGGAGTTCGTCGGTCTGCCACATCTGGTCGATCACCTCGGCCAGCTGCCGGTCCTGGCGGCGGCGCGCGGGGGTTCCCTCGGCGGTGGGCTGGGCCAGGATGTCCGAGAGCCGCCGGACCTTGTCCAGCACCGAGCGGCGGGAGGCCTCGGTGGGGTGGGCGGTGAAGATCGGCCGGAGGTCAAGGGCGTTGACCACGTCCTGCAGCACGCCGGTGCCGGCCTTCTCGGCGATCTCGGCGATCGTCTTGGCCAGCCAGCCGTCCTTTTCCTGGCGGTTCCGCAGCCCGCGGACCCGGTGGACCTGCTCGGCGGCGTTGACCAGGTGGAAATAGAAGGCGAAGGCGCGCACCAGGTCGGTGGCCTGGTCCAGCGGCAGGGAGCCGAGGAGTTCGCGGACCTGGGCGACGACGTCGTACGAGCTCCAGGGGCCGGTGGCGTCCGCGCCGCCCCGGGCGGCTTCCTTCGATTCCTTGGTCAGCAGCCGCACCTGCTCCACGAGGTCGAGGAGCTCGGGGCCGTGCTGGCGGACCAGGGATTCGCCCAGGAGCGTGGACACCCGGCGGACGTCGGCGCGCAGTTCGGCGGCGAGGTCGTCGGCCAGCTTGAGGCCGGAGGTCAGTGCAGTGTCAGCCATGGAAGCATCTTTCGAGGTTCGAGGTGGCTCGTACACTGCGCTGGATACTGTGAGCCGGGTTACCTCTGGGATGTTACCCGCCTCACGCGCCGCGTGGGGAATCGGTTCCGTCTATTGGGCCGGGGGTATCAGGCCGTCCGGCGCCTGACTTCGATCCGCCCCTCATTGATCCTGGTGTCATAGGCCGGCTGCGGCCGGGTAGCCGGGCCCCGGACCACGGTGCCGTCGGCCAGCCGGAATGTGCTGCCGTGCCAGGGGCAGACCACGCAACCGTTGTCGACCGTGCCCTTCTCCAGCGGCCCGCCGGCGTGGCTGCACACACTGTCGACGGCGAGTATCGCCGCGCCAGTCCGGCACAGGAGGACGGTGACCTTGCCCGCCTCGACCTTGCGCGACCCGCCCTCGGGGAGTTCGGCGTCGTCGAGCACCGGAGTCCACTTCGAGGGGCCGTTCCGGTCCGCGGTCCTGTTGACGTTGACCGCGTTGGCGAAGCTCAGGTGGCCGCCGAGGAACCCGCCAAAGGTCAGGACGCCCAGCCCCGCCAGGCCCAGGGCCGTCCCCGCGCCGCGGTTGCCCCGGAAGCGGGCGGCGCTGGAGCACGCGTAGAGACCCAGGGCCACGGTGTTCACCGCGGCATGGACCAGCCCCACCCGTCGCGGTTTTCCGGCCGTGTCCGACCAGTCGTTGAGGCCGGCCGCCGCCGTCGGAACGGCTGCGGCGATCCCCACGGTCACCAACAGGTCCGCAGCCGGTTCCATCTCCCTGCCACCCACGGTGTCAAGGAGGGAGGCCATGGTCCACGCGCCGATCGGGATATCCGTGAGCAGGGGGTGCAGCGGGTGGCCTAGGACGGTGCCGCTGAGCAGGTTGCGGACGGCGCGGGGCTGCACAGCCTTGCCGACCAGGCCGGCGAGGGCGGACGCCGGACCATCCAGCCCGTCGAGGCGTTCGATGGCGGCGACGACGGAATCCATCGGGTTCATGACGGCTCCTCGGATGGCGGGCGAAGGACCGCACAGCACGGGAGGCTGCCGGTCGCCTGAGGCGGCCCGGCGCTGCCGGGCCGCCGGATGGACCCAGTGTTCCACCCGGGCCGCTTCAAGGCCCGGGACCTTTGGCCCCGGACCCCGCTGCGGGGACCTCCCGGGTCCCCGCCTCCCCGCGAGCCGTCCCTAGCGCGCGATCTTGAAGTTGAAGTCCGCGTTGCCCAGCGCTCCCCAGAGCCGCAGCCAGACCGGCAGCAGCATCTCGGTGCCGCGGGCGGTGGTGATGTCGCCGAGGTCGATGATGTCGCGGTGGCCCAGCTCGGCGAGCAGGCCGGAGACCTGGGCCTTGGCCTCGGCGTCGTTGCCGGAGACGAACACGGAGTGGTCGCCGCCTGCCACACTGGCGGGGTCCACCATCACGGAGGCGTTCATGGTGTTCAGCGTCTTGACCACCCGGGCCGCCGGGAAGGCGCGCTGCAGCTGCTCGCCGAGGCTGTCCGTGTTCACCGGGTTCAGCGACGGCGGGAAGCCCTGGGAGAAGTCCAGCGGGTTGGCGATGTCCATGATGACCTTGCCGGCCAGATTCTCCTCGCCGGCCGCGGTGAGGGCGGGAAGGGAACCGGAGCCGTTGGTGGCGTTGACGATCAGATCCGCCCCGGCGGCGGCGTCGGCGAAGGTGGTCAGCCGGATGCCGGGGTGCTCGGCGTGCCACTGGGCGAAGGGGACGCCGCCCATGGGGCCGGCCTCGGTACGGGCCAGGGTGGCTTCCGGGTCGCGGGTGCCGATGACGACGTCGTGGCCGAGCGCGACGAGGGCGGCGGCGACGGCGGGGCCGACGGTTCCGGTGCCGAAGACTGCGATATTCATGGTGACCTCACTGCAGACGGGAATTCTTGGCAGACAGGTTTGTCTACCTCTAAACGGGACGCTATCAGACAGATCTGTCTATGCACAAGGACGCGCAGACAGACCGGTCTGTAGCATGGAGGTATGAGTCCAGCAGCAGCACCCGCCCCGGCCGCCCCGCAGGCGGTCCGCACGCCCGCCGGCCAGGCGCGGGAGAAGATCCTGGCCACGGCCTTCCGGTTGTTCTACGCCCACGGCCTGCGGGCTGCGGGGATCGATACGATCATCGCCGAATCCGGCGTCGCCAAGGCCACGTTCTACAAGTACTTTCCCGCCAAGGACGACCTGATCCTGGCCTACCTGGAGCACGTGGACGGGGTCTGGTCCGGGCAGCTGCACGCCGCCGCGGAGGCCGCGTGCCCGGAGCCGGCCCGCCAGCTGGTGGGACTGTTCGACGCGCTCACCACGGCCTGCCGCCGCGACGGGTACCGCGGCTGCGCCTTCATCAACGCCGCCGCCGAGTCCCCCTCCGGCACCCGCGTGCACGAGCGGACCGTCGCGCACAAGCAGTCAATCCTTGCCTGGATCACCGAGCTGGCCGAACGGGCCGGCGCCGGGAATCCGGAGGCCCTGGCCCGCAGCCTGACCCTGATCCTCGACGGCGGCCTGGCCAGCGGGGTGCTCGACGCCGACCCCGCCGCCGCGGCCGCCGCCAAGGCCACGGCCGAGCAGCTGGTGGCCGCCGCCGTCGCCGTCCCCCGCTGACCCGCCTCGCACAACGCACCCCGCCCCTCCCCCTGCCCGCCCCACCCAACTGGCTCGCAGCAGAAGCCGTTTTGGGCCCTCATAACGGCCTCTACTGCCAGTCAGTTGGGCTGACACCCCCGGAGATGACCATGACCCCCGTAGACGCACCGGACGCTGACACCCAGGACGCCGGATCCCAGCACGTCGACGCACAACCAGCCGACCCGCAGCTGGCCCGTTGGCGGCGGTTCCGCACCAACCGCGACGCCGCCCTGGCCACCGAATACGGCTGGCTGACCCTGACGTCGTTCCAGTGGCTCGGGCCTGAGGCGTCCGCCCTTGAGCTGGTTCCGGGCCTCTGGTGGACGGACGGCACGACGGCGTTCCTCACCGCGGCGGCCTCGGACGGCCTGACGCTCGTGGAGACCGGAGAGCCGGTGGACGGGACCATCAGCGCGGGTTTGGCCGACGAGGAATCCCTGATCTGGGTGCAGTTCGGCGGCGACGACGGCAAGCGGGTGCAGGTGGAGCTGGCCATGCGTGGCGGGAAGTACGCCGTTCGGACCCGCGACTCCCGGTCCCCGGTGTTCACCGGCTTCGGCGGCGTCCCCACCTTCGGCTACCGGCCGGACCTTGTGGTCGAGGCGCGGTTCGAGCCGTACCCGGAGCCGGTGGACGTCCCGATCGGCACCGCGAACCCGCTGGTGGACGGGGTGCACCGCAGCGTCGGCGAACTCGTCTTCCGACTGCCCGGCAGCAACCATGAGTACCGGCTGCAGGCCGAGGAGGAGAAGCTCGGGGCCCTGACGGTGACGTTCCACGACGAGACAAACGGCGACTCGACCGATGAGTGGCGCAAGGTCTCCACCGCCCGCCCGCGGCCGGACGGAACCGTGGTCCTGGACTTCAACCGGGCCATCAACTACCCCAGCGCTTTCACCCCGTACGGCACCTGCCCCATGCCGGTGAAGAACAACAGCCTGGACTACCGGATCGAGGCCGGGGAACGGGTGCCTGACGGCGCCCCGGAGGACGCCGCCGGCAACTGACAGCCGCAGCGCGATGCGGCCCGCCCAAGGTCGAGTGCCTTAGACGATCGCCGAGACCCCGGTGACGGCCCGGCCGGCGATCAGGGTGTTGATCTCGAAGGAGCCCTCATAGGTGTAGATCGCCTCGGCGTCGGCGAAGATCTTGGCCATCCGGTAGTCGGTGACTAATCCGTTGCCACCCAGCAGCGACCGCCCCATCGCCACCGTCTCCCGCATCCGGGCGCTGGCGTAAGACTTCGCGAGAGCCACCTGCGGCATGTCCGCGGCGCCGGCGTCCTCCAGCTGGGCAATCCGCACCATCATCCCGGTGCTCGCCACCGCATTGCCCAGCATGGTCACCAGCTGCTGCTGGACCAGCTGGAATTTCGCCAGCGGCCGGCCGAACTGGCGGCGTTCGACGGCGTACTGCCGGGCGACGTCGAACGCGGCCAGCTGCTGGCCCACCGCCTGCCACGCCACCATGATCCGGGAGCCGCGCAACAGCTCGTTGGTGTCCTCGAAGCTGCTGATGCCGGCGAAGCGGTCCGCTTCGGCCACCCGCACGTCGGTGAAGACGATGTCCGCGTTCTGCACGGTCCGCAGCGCGATCTTGTTCTCGATCCGGCTGCGGCTCACCCCGGGGAGGGTGGCGTCGACGATGAAGCCGCGGATGGCGCCGTCGGCCTCGTCGCGGGCCCAGACCAGCACGTAGTCGCAGAAGGTGCCGTTGCCGATCCAGCGCTTGGCGCCGTTGAGCACCCAGTGATCGCCCTCGTCCCCGCCGGAGACGCGCCGGGCGCTGGTTTCCATGCCGCCGGCGACGTCGGAGCCGTGGTCCGGTTCGGTCAGGGCAAAGGCGCCGGTGGTGCGCAGGCTGGCCGCGTCCGCCAGCAGCCGGGAACGCTGGTCCTCGGAACCGAACTCGTAGAGCGACTCGACAAACAGGTCGTGGTGGACCAGGAAGAAGGTTGCCAGCGAGGTGTCCACCCGGGTGATCTCGGCGATCACGATCCCGGCGAAGAGGTTGCTGTAGCCGCGCTGGACCGGCGTGCTGAGCTCCAAGGCGGCGAGCTTGGGCAGGATGTGCGCGGGGAATTCGGCGCGGTTCCACCAGTCCTCCGCGTAGGGCGCCACCTCGCGGGCCAGGAAGCCGCGCAGTTCGGCCAGCTTGGCGCGTTCGACGTCGCTGAGCAGCGCCTCGTAGCCGAAGAAGTCCGCGCCGGGCAGGTCGCGAAGCCCGTCGGCGGCCCCGGAAACGGCCACCTCCTGCGCCCGGCCCGCCTGCGCCTGCTCTCCCTGCACCCGGTCCATCGCGAGCGTCACTTCGGGCCCATCCGGATGGCGCCGTCCAGCCGTATGGTCTCGCCGTTGAGCATGGCGTTGTCCACGATGTGCGCGGCGAGGTTGGCGTACTCCGCGGGCCGGCCCAGCCGGGACGGGTGCGGCACCTGGTGGCCCAGGGAGTCCTGCGCCTCCTGCGGCAGCCCTGCCATCATGGGAGTCTCAAAGATGCCCGGCGCGATGGTCACTACGCGGATCAGCGAGCGCGCCAGTTCGCGGGCGATCGGCAGCGTCATGGCGGCGACGGCGCCCTTGGAGGCCGCATAGGCAGGCTGGCCGATCTGGCCGTCGAAGGCCGCGACGGAGGCGGTGTTGATGATGACGCCGCGTTCGGGGCCGCCGAGCTCCGTGGCCACCGGCCCGGTGGCGGCCATCGCGGCGGCGGCAAGCCGGATGACGTTGAAGGTGCCCACCAGATTGACCTGGATGACGCGGTTGAAGGCCTCCAACGGCAGAACGCCGTCGCGGCCCAGGACCTTGCCCGGGGTGCCGATCCCGGCGCAGTTCACCACGATCCGCAGCGGGCCCAGCTCCGCGGCGGCGTCGACGGCGGCCTGCACCTGCTCCTCGTTGGTGACGTCCGCGGGCACGAACACGGCCCGGTTCCCGGCGGCCCCTTCACCCCCGTTCAGTTCGGCGGCGAGGCTCTCCCCCGCGGCGCCGGGCAGGTCCACCAGGACCACCGACGCCCCGGCGTCGAAAAGCCTGCGTGCGGTGGCGGCGCCCAGCCCGGACGCGCCGCCCGTGATCAGTGCGACGGTACCCAAGACGTCCATACATCCTCCTTGATGTGGAAACCCCTGCCCGGCCGCACAAGGCCGGCCGGGCCGCGGCGTCCGGAAACGTTAGTTAGTACACGTTAACTGGAATTGACACAAAGCGCACCCGTTCGTGGAGATTCCGCGCCGCGGGCACACCCGCCACTACTCTGGGACCATGACCGCAGCCGCCGCCCATACCCCTGCCCCGAACTGGTCCTTCCGCGCCGACGAAGCCGCGCGTTCAGTGACCCGGCTGTTCGGCCAGCGCCTCTTCTTCCTACCCGGCACCCACATCGGCGCCATCGTCCGCCCCTCAAGCCGGCTGAAGAACCTCTCCCGGCCTTGGCACTACTGGTGGCAGGCGCATTACGTGGACTGCCTGGTCGACGCCGGGCGGCGGGAACTCGGCGTCGCGGGCCACACCCCGGCGCACTTCGACGGCAAGAACCTGCCCAGCGCCGGCAAGCTGGCCTCGCGCCTGCTCAACGGCATACGGGTGCGGAACCTCTTCACCGTGGTCAACAGCTACTACGACGACATGGCCTGGCTGGCCCTGGCCACCCGGCGGCTGGAACTCCTGGCCGAGGGCGGCCGCAAGAGCGCCGGCCGCCGCCGCAACGCCCGCGTCCTCACCCGGCTGGGGGCACAGTTCGACGCCGCCTCCACCGACGACCTGGGCGGGGGCACCTTCTGGAGCAAGAAGCGGGACTTCAAGAACACCCCGGCGACCGGGCCGGTGGCGCTGCACTACGCCCGGACCGGCCAGGCGGCGCGGGCCCAGTCGCTGCTGGACTGGCTGGACGCCAAGCTGCTGGATCCGGAGCAGGGCCTCTACCGGGACGGCCTGCGGATTGTGCCGGAGGGGGAACCCCGGCTCGAAGAGGCCGTCTACACCTACAACCAGGGCCCGGCGCTGGGGGCCCTGCTGGAGCTCGGCGGCGAGGCGAACCTGGCACGGGCGCAGGAACTGATCACCGCGGTCCGCGAGCACCTGACCGTGGACGCACCCCTGCTGGGCCGCCGCGGCGAAGTGGTCCGCGGCGAGGGAACGGGCGACGGCGGCCTCTTCAGCGGGATTCTGGTGCGCTACCTGGCCCTCGCCGCGGTGGACGAGCGGCTCCCGGAGGAGACCCGGGCGACGGCGGCGCGGCTGGTCACGGACACGGCGGAGGCCTTCTGGGAGGGCCGGCGCGTGGTCGGCGCGAACGAGCCACTGGCCCGCAACGGCGCCCGGCTGGTCTTCTCCGCCCGGCCCGAGCTCCCCGCGCGCCGCACCTACCCGGCCGGCGCCGACATCGAACTCTCCACCCAGCTGCAGGCCTGGATGGTCCTCGAAGCCGCGGCCTCGATCGCGCCCCGCCTGCCCGCGATCGTCGACGCCGCCGACGCGGAGCAGCCGGCGGAAGGACAGCCGGGCGAGGGACAAACGGGCGAAGCGCGCCCGGACGTGCCCGCCGAGCCCGATCCCGCCTCCGCCGTCGTCGACGCCACAGCCCCGCGGCAATACGAAACCAATTAAGTCACGCAATAGTTTCGTAATTCGTGTGATCTCCCTCACTTAAGGCGCTCTCGGCTTGGTTGCTTAGGTTTGGCTAACCTACAGTTTTTTGTAGTGAGCATGCCCTAACCTCCCGCTCACGGAGGCGGGTTCCTACGACCTTTTCCTTGCAGAAAGCAGCCCCATGAAGATCCGCAAGAACGCGCTGGCAGGCGTCGCCCTCGCCGCCACCGCCGCGCTCGGCCTCGCAGCCTGTGGCTCCGGTTCGTCCTCCTCCGGCAGCAGCGCCGGCGCCGACGGCAAGCCCTCCGGTGAGATCACGGTCTACAACGCCCAGCACGAATCCCTCACCAAGGAGTGGGTGGACGAGTTCACCGCCGAGACCGGCGTGAAGGTGACGCTCCGCCAGGGTTCGGACACCGAGATGTCCAACCAGATCATCCAGGAAGGCCAGGCCACCCGCGCCGACGTCTTCCTGACCGAGAACTCCCCGGCCATGGCCCAGGTGGAAAACGCCGGCCTCTTCGCCGATGTGGACCCGGCCACCGTCGGCCAGGTCCCCGCCGAGTTCCGCCCGTCCACCAACAAGTGGACCGGCATCGCCGCCCGCTCCACCGTCCTGGTCTACGACAAGACCAAGATCAGCGAAGACAAGCTGCCCAAGTCCATGCTGGACCTGGCCAACCCGGAGTGGAAGGGCAAGTGGGCCGCGTCGCCGTCGGGCGCCGACTTCCAGGCAATCGTCTCCGCGCTGCTCGAGCTCAAGGGTGAGGCCGCCACGGAGGCCTGGCTCAAGGGCATGAAGGACAATTTCAAGGCCTACAAGGGCAACAGCACGGCCATGAAGGCCGTCAACGCCGGCGAGGTGGACGCCGCCCTGATCTACCACTACTACTACTACGGTGACCAGGCGAAGACCGGCGAGAACTCCAACAAGGTCACGCCGTACTTCTTCAAGAACCAGGACCCGGGCGCGTTCCTCTCCGTCTCCGGCGGCGGCGTGCTGAAGTCCTCGAAGAACGCCGGCGCGGCCCAGGCCTTCCTGAAGTTCATCACCGGGAAGAAGGGCCAGGAGATCCTGCAGAAGGGCACCTCCTTCGAGTACGCGATCGCCTCCGATGTGCCGTCGAATGACAAGCTGGTCCCGATCAAGGACCTGCAGGCACCCAAGGTCGATCCGGCCAAGCTCAACTCCGCCAAGGTCACCGATCTGATGACCAAGGCAGGACTGCTCTAAACCAGTGACCAAGACGCTGGCGGCTCCCGGGACCACCGGAAGCACGACGACGGCGGGCCGGGGCAAGCGCCCCCGCCCGCCGTTCGGCGTGTCCGTGGTGGCCATCCTGGCGGTCCTGATCGCCCTGTTCTCCCTCCTCCCCCTGGGCTACGTGGCGGTGATGACCGTCGCCACCGGCTGGGACACCGCTGTCAGCCTGATCTTCCGGGCGCGGGTGGGTGAGCTGCTGCTGAACACCGTGCTGCTGATGGTCTTCACCGTCCCGCTCTGCCTGGTGATCGGCGTCGGCGGGGCGTGGCTGGTGGAACGGACCACGCTTAAGGGCCGCCGGGGGTGGGCCGTGCTGCTGGCCGCTCCCCTGGCCATCCCGGCGTTCGTCAACAGCTACGCGTGGGTCTCCGCCGTCCCGTCGCTGGGCGGCCTGTGGTCCGGGGTCCTGATCGCCACGCTGTCCTACTTCCCGCTGGTCTACATTCCGGCCGCGGCCACCCTCAGCCGGCTGGACCCGGCGATCGAACAGTCCGCGGCCTCCCTGGGGCTGGGAGCGTGGCGGGCGTTCTTCCGGGTGGTGCTGCCGCAGCTGAGAATCGCGATGACCGGCGGGGCGCTGCTGGTGGCGCTGCACCTGCTGGCCGAATACGGGGCGTTCGCGATGATCCGGTTCGACACCTTCACCACCGCGATCATGGTCCAGTACCAGTCCACCTTCAACGGGGCCGCCGGCAACATGCTGGCCAGCGTGCTGGTGTTCTTCTGCCTGATCCTGCTGCTGGTGGAGGTCCGCGGCCGCGGCACCGCACGCTACGCCCGGGTGGGTTCCGGGGCCCAGGCGAGGGCCCTGCGGCTGCCGCTGCGCTTCTACCAGGCACCGGCCCAGCTGTTCCTGCTGGCCGTTACCGCGCTGGCGTTCGGCCTGCCGCTGACCTTCGTGGTGCGTTGGATCGTCGCCGGCGGCGCGGACATCTGGTCCGCCGATGAGTTCCTGCCCGCGCTGCTACAGACCCTGGGCTACGGGCTGGCCGGGGCCGCCGCCACCACCGTCGTCGCGTTCCCGATGGCCTACCTCGCGGTGCGCCGGCCCAGCTGGTTCAGCAAGGCCCTGGAGCTCTCGAACTACGTCACCAGCTCGATGCCCGGGATCGTCGTCGGCCTGGCCTTCGTCACCGTCAGCATCCGGGTGGCGCCGGACCTGTACCAGACCACCACGCTGCTGATCGCCGCCTACGTGCTGTTGTTCCTGCCCCGGGCGCTGGTGAACCTCCGCTCCGGGCTGGCCCAGGCACCCAAGGAACTGGACGAGGCCGCCCAGGCCCTGGGCAAGCCTCCGCTGCTGGCGTTCCTGCGCGTCACCCTGCGGCTGACCGCCCCGGCGGCGGCCGGCGGCGCGGCGCTGGTGTTCCTGGCGATCGTGAACGAACTGACGGCCACGCTGCTGCTCTCCCCGAACGGCACGCGCACCCTGGCCACCGAATTCTGGAGCAAGAGCAGCGAGATCGACTACGCCGGCGCCGCACCCTATGCGCTGTTGATGATCCTGCTCTCCGCCCCGATGACCTACCTCCTCTTCCAGCAGTCCAAGAAAGCAGCGGGACAGTGACCGAACAACACCCCTCCCGGCTTCCGGAACCCCGGATCGCCGCCTCCGTGGCGCCCAGCACCAACAGCCACCTGGAGGTCGCGGCCGTGACCAAGAACTTCGGTTCGCAGGCCGTGCTCAAGGGCGTCAACCTCTCCGTGGCCCGCGGCGGCACGACGGCGATCGTGGGCCCGTCGGGGTCGGGCAAGACCACGCTGCTGCGGCTGATCGCCGGGTTCGAGCACCCGGACACCGGCAGCATCTCCCTGGGCGG
The DNA here is from genome assembly GCF_042668995.1 of Arthrobacter sp. NPDC057259. Classification (NCBI taxonomy): domain Bacteria; kingdom Bacillati; phylum Actinomycetota; class Actinomycetes; order Micrococcales; family Micrococcaceae; genus Arthrobacter; species Arthrobacter sp. NPDC057259. The sequence goes on along the minus strand of NZ_JBHUYA010000006.1, from coordinate 180,073 downwards.
GCAGAAAGTGGCCGGCGACGGCGTCTGGGTCCCGGCGCACAAGCGCCAGGTGGGCTACGTGGCGCAGGACGGCGCGCTCTTCCCGCACCTGACCGTGGGCCAGAACGTCGCGTTCGGGCTCGACGCCGGCAAGCTCCCGGGCGGGCACCGCGGCGTCAAGGCGCGGGTGGCCGAGCTGCTGGAGATGGTGGCGCTGGACCCGGCGATGGCCAGGCGCCGGCCACACCAGCTCTCCGGCGGCCAGCAGCAGCGTGTGGCGCTGGCCCGCGCCCTGGCCCGCGAACCGGAGCTGATGCTCCTGGACGAGCCGTTCTCCGCGCTCGACGCCGGCCTGCGGGTGGCCACCCGCCGCACGGTGGGCAAGGTCCTCCAGGACGCCGGTGTCACCACCATCCTGGTCACCCATGACCAGGCGGAGGCGCTCTCCTTCGCGGACCAGGTGGCCGTGATGCGTGGCGGCAAGCTCGCCCAGATCGGCAACCCGTTCGTGGTCTACACCCGCCCCGCGGACCGGGCGACGGCGGAGTTCCTGGGCGACGCAGTGATCCTGGACGCCTGGATGGAGGGGTCCCTGGCCACCTGCTCGCTCGGCGGAATCCCGGTCCGCCGCCCGCCGGCGCAGGGCCGGGTCCAGCTGATGCTGCGGCCCGAACAGATCCGGATTGCCGAGGACGGACCCATCCGCGGCACCGTGGTGGACACCGACTACTTCGGCCCCGAAACCACGGTCCGGCTCCAGCTCCCGGTCCCGGCGAAGCTGGCCGAGGGCGACGTGGCGGACCACCGCTACCCCGGCGGCGGCGAAATCATCACCATCCGGCACTGGAACGCCTCGATCGCCCGCCCCGGTACCGAGCTGTGCCTGCGTGTTGTGGGCGAGGCCGTGGCCTTCCCGGTCGAGGACACCCCGCAGGCCTAGGACCCTCCCGGGACCTCCGGGTCCTAGGCTGGTCGGATGAGCGTACAACCAGCCCTGCACCGCCAGCACTGTTCCGTGGCCGCCCCCACCCAGCTCTGGCTGGACGCCGAGGGCCGGCTGGCCGACGGCGGCGGCTGGTTCACCGGACTGCTCCACGGGGACACCCGGATGCTGAGCCGGGCCGAGACCACGGTCAACGGCTTCGCCCCCGAACCGGCCACGGTGGAGCCGGCGCCCGGCGGGGTGCTCACCGTGCGCGGCCTGGTCCGCGGCATCGAGGGCCCCACCGAGGACCCCGCCGTCGAACTCGTCCAGACCTGGACCGTGACCCCCGGCGCCGTCCGCGTCTCGCTCCGGCTGGCCACCTCGCTGCCGCAGCTGGACGCCGAGATCCGGGTCCGGCTGGCGGCCGACTTCACGGACATGGCCGCCATCCGGCTGGGCCGCTTCCGCGAGCCGCTGGAGCCCGTGTCCGCAGATGGGTCCTCGCTGCGGTGGGCCGAGGAGGGCAAGACCCTGACCGTCGCCGCGCCGGACCGGGTGGAGGACGGTTGCCTGGTCTGGCGCGGCACCGCGTCCGCCGGGCGCCCGATGGAGGCCGAGTGGCAGGCCACCCTGACCGACACCGGCGACGCCGTGGTCCCCGCGCACGTCCCGGCGGCCCGGTCCGTCCGCGACCGCCCGGCCGGGCCGTTGGGCGCCCTGCTGGATAACTCGCTCGACGAGCTGGACGGGCTGCGGCTGGCCACCCGCACGGCCCCGGACGCCCCGTTCCTCGCCGCCGGCGCCCCCTGGTACTTCACCCTGTTCGGCCGGGACTCGCTCTGGGCCGCGCGGCTGCTGCTGCCCTTGGACGCGGCCCTCGCCGCGGGCACCCTGCGTGCCCTCGCCGCCTACCAGGGCACGAAGACGGACCCCGCCGCGGCGGGGGAGCCCGGCAAGATCCTGCACGAGTTGCGGGCCAAGGAACTGATTCTCGAGAGCCAGGCGCTGCGGCTGCCGCCGGTGTACTTCGGCGCCGTGGACTCCACGCCGCTGTGGCTGTGCCTGCTCGGCGAGCTCGGCCGCGCCGGCACCGACGACGCCGCGGTCCGCTCCCTCCTGCCCAACGCCGTGCGCGCCGCGGACTGGCTGCTGGCGGCCGGGGCTGCGGGGCGGGACGCCGGCAACGGCGGGTTCCTCAGCTACCAGGACACCTCCGGCCACGGGCTGAGCAACCAGGGCTGGAAGGACTCCCGCGACGCCATGCAGTTCCGCGACGGGCGCCAGGCGGACGGGCCGATCGCCCTCGCCGAGGTCCAGGGCTACGCCTACCAGGCCGCCCTGGAGGCCGCGGACCTCTTCGACGCCTACGGCGAACCGGGCGCCGCGGAGCTGCGGGACCTCGCCGCGGGGCTCAGGGATGCCTTCCGCGAGCGCTTTTGGGTGGAGGACGACGGCGGCCGGTTCCCCGCCATGGCACTGGACGGCCACGGCACCCCGCTGGATGTTCCCGGCTCGAACATGGGCCACCTGCTCGGCACCGGGATCCTCGACCCCGCCGAGTCCCGGCTGGTGGCGGAACGGCTGCTGAGCCCGGAGCTGTTCTCCGGTTACGGCCTGCACACCCTCTCCCGCCGGGCCACCGGGTTCTGGCCGTTCAGCTACCACTGCGGATCGGTCTGGAGCCACGACACGGCCATTGCGGTGCGCGGACTCCTGGCCGAGGGATTCACCGAGGAGGCGCGGGTGCTGGCCGAGGGGCTGCTGGCGGCGTCCGCGGCCTTCGGCCACCGCCTCCCGGAGCTCTTCGCCGGCGTGAGTGCGGCGGAGTCGGGCACGGCGGTGCCGTATCCGGCCTCGTGCCACCCGCAGGCGTGGTCCTCGGCCTCGGCAGTGGTCCTGGCGCAGGCCCTCGGGGTGGCCTTCTAGGCGTCCGGCGACGTGCGCCGGGCGCTGCGGAGCCCGTCGACCAGGACCGCGACGCCGGCGAGCGCCACCGCCAGGCCTAGCGAGGCCACCACGTCGGTCAGCCAGTGGTAGCCCAGGTAGAGCCGGCTGAAGCCGACCACCAGCGTTCCCAGCACGGCACCGGCCAAGGCCAGGGCCGCCGTCGAACGCCGTGCCGGGCGGGCGGCCGCGCTGCCGAGCAGCAGGTACCCGAGGACCAGCAGGAACACCCCAGCGCCGAGCGTGTGGCCGGAGGGGAAGGACAGCGCGTCGTCCGGGCCCATCAGGAAGTCAGAGGCGGACGGCCGGGCGCGGGAGACCATCTGCTTGACCAGGGTGGTGGCACCGGCCGCGGCCAGCACCGCCGCCAGGAACAGCCCTGGCCGCCAGAGTTCGCGCCGGAGCAGGGCCCAGCCGAGGGCCAGCAGGCCGCCAATCACCGTGAGTACGGCCGGCGCGGTGACGGTGCTGACCGCCGTGAGGACTGCGGTGGCCAGCGGGGACCGGTGGTCCACCAGGGCGTCGTGGATCCCGCCGTCGAACACGGCCAGCCCGGAGTTGGTCTGGATGCTGGCCACCATCAGCCAGAAGACGGCCTCCCCGGCCACCAGCAAGGCCGCCGCGGAGAAGAACACCGTCCGCTGCGAGGGCGGGGTCCGGAGGGCTCCGCGCTGCTGCTGGCGTTCGGTAATAGGCACTGGTCCACCTTGCCACATCCGGCTGTCCGCCCTCCGTGCGGTTACCGGGAACTCCCCGGGCCCGAATCCTCCGGGTCTTGGCTCGCAGGGCGCTGATTCTCCGGGCGCTGATTCTCCGGGCGCTGGTTCTCCGGGCCGCGGGGTTTGCGCGCCTGCGGGTGCGGGGTCTCGTGGCGTGCCAGCATCTCGACGAACCCGGCGATCTTCCGCTCCCGGGTTGCGGCCTGCTTCACGGCGTTGGTCCGGTAGATCAGCGCGTACCGGTTGACGGAGGTGAGGACCTCGAACATGGCCTGCGCCCGAGGGTCCGCCGCGATCGCCGCGGCAAGGTCCGCCGGCATCTCGGCGGTCGCCTGCCCCTCGTATGCGGCCTCCCAGCGGCCGTCCGCCTTGGCGCTCTCGACGGCGGCGCGGCCCGTGGGGGCCATCCGCCCCTCCGCCTCGAGCCGCGCGATCCGGTCCACGTTCCGGGCCGACCACACACTCTTCGGACCCCGGCGGGTCATCCGCTGGAACGAACTCTCCTCGTCCCGGCGCCGGCCCTGCCCGTCGATCCAGCCGAAGCAGAGGGCCTCCTGCAGGGCGGCCTCGTAGTCCAGCTCGGTGACCGAGCCGCCCTTCTTGTGCAGCACCAGCCACACGCCGGGGCTGGTCCCGTGGTGGTCCTGCAGCCATGCCCGCCATGCGGCGGCGTCCTTCACCAGCAGTTCCATCAGCTCAACAGCCATGGCACTATTGTGCTCCCGGCCCACACCCACGAGGGAGACCCCCATGCTGCGCGTCCGCCCCATCCACTACACCTCCCGCATGGACGAGTGGGAGCGGCTGCTGACCGCGCTTGGCCTGGTCAAGACGGTGGACGACGCCACCTGGCGCGAGTTCGACGCCGGGTCCGGCCGCCTGGCGCTGCATTTCGCCGAGGCCGGCTCCGCGGAGGACGGCAGCACCGATTTCGGCGTCGAGGTCGGGGACCTGGCCGAATTCGCCCGCCGCACCGCGGAATCCGCCGGCACCGCCGGGGCTTCCGACGGTTCCGGCCAGGGCACCCGGGCGGAGGTCCTCGACGCCGAGCACGGCTCCACCTGCAAGATCACCGCCGCCGACGGGTTCAGCTTCCTGGCCGATCCCGCGGTCCGCGCGGCCGACGGCGGCTGGGGCGGCGCGCCGGACGCGGACCCGGACCTCGCCGTCGTCGGCCTCTGGTTCGCCGCGGATCCCGCCACCGCCGCCCGCACGCTGCGGGACATCGGCGCCCGCCCGCGCCCTGTCCCCGGCACCGGGGCCGCCACCGGCAGCTCGGAGGAAGCCGAGTCCTTTACCGCCAAGAACGGCGGGATCCTGATGATCGGGACGGGTGTACCGGGTGCGGGACAGGCTGCGGCGGGGCTCGCGTTCGAGTACGCCGGCGACCTCGGGGAACTGCGCCGCCGGCTCGAGGATGACGGGGAGGAAGCGGCCCTGGTGGAGGAGTCCCCGGTCCCGCTGCTGCACCTGGCCAACCCGGACGCGGAGGCCGGGGCCTCGCGTGCCCACCCGCTCTGGATCTCCCGGGCCCCGGCGGCGGACTGACCCGGTCCACCACGTCCGTCCAGCCCGGATGGGGTAGAACTTAAGCATGAACGTGCGCACCCCCGACCCGAATCCCGGCTGGCTCTCCGACGACGACCTCTTCGAGGCCAGGGGCCGGTTGCCGATGGTCTACGTCGAGGCCGTCCCGGTCCGGCTGGACCCGCTCGGGTTCGTGAACGAGGTGGGCACGCTGCTGCAGGCCGACGAGGACGGCACCATGGTCCGCTCCCTGGTCTCCGGCCGCGTCCTGTACCGCGAAACCATCCGCGCCGCGCTGCTGCGGCACATGGAAAAGGACCTCGGGCCGCTGGCGTTCCCGCAGCTGCCGGTCAGCCCCGTGCCGTTCACCGTGGCCGAATACTTCCCCTCCCCCTCCCACACCGGCTACACGGACGACCGGCAGCACGCCGTCGCCCTCGCCTACGTCATCCCGGTCACCGGTGAGTGCTCCCCGCGCCAGGACGCGCTCGAACTGACCTGGATGACCCCGGATGAGGTGCTCCGCTCCGACGTCCAGCTTGAGTTCAGCGGCGGCCGCGGCGCCCTGATCCGCCAGGCCCTGGCGTTCGCCGGCGTCGGCCACTAGCTTCCGCGGCGCCGGGGCCCAGCCGTCCCGCGTCCCCGATCCGGCGCGCCGGTCTTTGTAGACTGGTGGGCGGACCGAAAAGAATTTGAGGACTCCAGATGACCCACCCCACAGCTTCCGTGAACTATGGAGAACGGCAGGCGGGATCTCTGCGGACCGGGGATCTGCTGCTCCTGCCCGACGCGACGCGCACCGCCGAAATCGCCAGCGTCGCCGTCGATAACGACGACTTCGGCACCCCCGCCCTGGTGCGGGCCACCCTGACCGGCGGCGGCGTGCTCAGCATCGCGGCCGGGTCCACGGTGCTGATCCAGGAACCGGAATCCTCGGGAGGATCAACCGCGTCGGCCGGCGATTCCCCCGCCGACATTCCTTCAGCTCCCGGTGCGGCGGAGTCCGTCTCCGCGGCCGACGGCACCCCCGCGCAGGCCGACGCCGAGGCGTCCCTGCCCGCCGTCGTCGTACCCCCGCCGCCTGCCTCGCCGCCGGCCGTCGTCGGCCCCAGCGAAGCGGACCTGGCCCTGATCCCCACCGCCGAGGGCACGCCCGAATCCGTCGTGGAGGCTGCCGCCGCGGCGCATCCCAAGGATGCCGGGGTGCTGTTGCTCAGCGACCGGCTGGCCAAGGGCATCAACACCAAGTCCGGCAGCTGCCTCAAGGACCTCAGCGATCTGGCCCACGAACTCTTCGTGGTCCTCGGCGACGCGGAGCACGCCCTGGCCGTCGCGGACCTGCTCACCGTGCTGCCTTTCGACGGCAACCCTGGCCGCTGGGCCTCCGTGGAGGCTGCCCTGGCGCTGGCCAGCTACATCTGCCGGCAGCGCGGCGACGACGAACGCGCCGCCGTCTACGAGAAGTTCCTCCGCGCCCCCGACGCCATGGAAACGGACCCGTTCAAGGCCCGGATCAACGCCAAGGTCCGGCAGCGGTCGCTGAACGAGCCGAACCTGTACGACAAGGAAATCTTCCGCGCCATCGACAACTCCAACCGGGACGCCGAGCGGGAATGGCGGCTGCTGCGGCTCGAGGCACTGCTGTTCCTGCGCGCCCACGGCGGATCCCAGACCATCGGCGGCGCCGAACTGGAACGACGGATCACCAACGAACTGGATTTCGTCCGCGGCTGATCACCGGCACTCCGTCCGGCCCGGCCCTACCCGCGGGCAGAGGGTCGGAGTACATTCGGGCCCATGACGAACAATCTGTCCGTGGTGATCAACGCCGACGCGCAGCAGGTCTGGACCATGCTGCGGGAACCCGCGAAGGTGGCCCAGTGGCACGGCTGGGAGGCCGAGGACCAGGCGGCGGAGATCAACGCCATCTACTTCGGTCCCAAGGTCATTGAAAGCGCGGACCACACCTCCCTGGTGGTCGACGGCGGTGACATCTTCACCCTCAAACCCGTCCCCGGCGGCACCGAGGTCAGCATCACCCGCGCCGCCGTGGACCACAACTCCGAGTGGGCCGCCTGGGACGAGGACATCACCCAGGGCTGGTTGACCTTCCTGCACCAGCTCCGTTTCGCCCTCGAACGCCACCCAAACGGCCTCCGGAGGACGCTGTTCTTCGCCGTCCCGGGCACCGCGGGCTCGGTGATCGACAAGCTCGGCGTGGGCGATGTCCCGGCCGCCGGCGACCCCTACTCCCTGACCCTGGCCACCGGGGAAGCGGTTTCCGGCAAGGTCTGGTTCCGCAGTAACCACCAGGTTGGGCTGACGGTCCAGGGCTACGCCGAGCACGGCGAGGGCCTCGTGATCATCGCAGACCAGCCCGCCATCCCCGAGCTCCGCCCCGACGGCGGATCCCTGGTGATCGTGTCCACCTACGGGCTCGGCGCGCACCGGCTCGAGGAGATCCGCGCAGGATGGGATTCCTGGCGCGCGGCGAACTACCCCTCCACCGACCCCGTCGCCTGAGGCGGAGCACCCGGGGCACTTGGGCCGGCGCACCTGGGAGGCGCACCCAGCGCGCCCGGGGCCACCCTCCCTGAGGTGGGGCTTCGGCGCGGCAACTGGCACACTTGAACGGTGCCTGCGAATCCTGAAACCACCCGCTCCTCCGCCCTGCCCGCCAAGCAGTCCGACTTCTCCTTCCGGGTGGGCAAGCGCCTGAGCGAGACCTGCTCGCCGTCGCCGGAGCAGGTGGCGGAGAACGGCGGGGCCTTCCTGGGCCGCACCGGCACCATCAGCACCCCGCACGGCGAGATCCAGACGCCCGCGTTCATCGCTGTCGGCACAAAGGCCACGGTCAAGGCCGTGCTGCCCGAAGCCGTCGCGGACCTCGGCGCGCAGGCCGTCCTCGCCAACGCCTACCACCTCTACCTGCAGCCCGGTGCGGACATCCTGGACGAGGCCGGCGGGTTGGGCGCCTTCATGAACTGGCAGGGGCCCACGTTCACCGACTCCGGCGGGTTCCAGGTGATGAGCCTGGGGTCCGGTTTCAAGAAGGTCATCGACATGAAATCGGTGGACCACTCGGGGCCCGACGACGCCGTCGCCCCCGGCAAGGAACGCCTGGCCCACGTGGACGAGGAGGGCGTGTGGTTCAAGAGCCACCTCAACGGCGACAAGCACCGGTTCAGCCCCGAGATCTCGATGAACGTCCAGCACCAGATCGGCGCGGACATCATGTTCGCCTTCGACGAGCTGACCACGCTGCAGAACTCCCGCGGTTACCAGGAGCAATCCCTGGAACGCACCCGCCGCTGGGCCGAACGCTGCATCACGGAGCACTTCCGGCTCACCGGGGAACGCACCGGCAAGCCGTACCAGGCGCTGTTCGGCGTCATCCAGGGCGCCCAGTACGAGGACCTGCGCCGCAAGGCCTGCCGGGACCTGGGCGCAATGAACTTCGACGGCTTCGGCATCGGCGGGGCCCTGGAGAAGGAGAATCTGGGCACGATCGTGCGCTGGTGCAACGAGGAACTGCCCGAAGACAAGCCGCGGCATCTGCTGGGCATCTCCGAACCGGACGACATCTTCACCGCGATTGAGAACGGCGCAGACACCTTCGACTGCGTCTCCCCCACCCGGGTGGCCCGCAATTCCGCGTTCTACCACCCGGACGGCCGCTTCAACCTCTCCGGCGCCAAGTACAAGCGCGACTTCGGGCCGCTCCAGGAGGGCTGCGACTGCTACGCCTGCCAGAACTACTCCCGGGCCTACATCCACCACCTGTTCAAGTCCAAGGAGATGCTCTCCGCCACGCTGATCTCGATCCACAACGAGCGCTTCGTGGTGAAGATGGTCGACGACGCCCGGCTCGCCATCGAGGACGGGAGCTTCTTCGAGTTCAAGGCCGAGACCCTGCGCCGGTACTACTCCTAGGACCGTCGGGTAGGCTGACCCGATGTTCATCGAGATTCCTGCCGCAGACGGCACAGCAGAGGCCATCGTCGCCCGTCCCACCACCGGTGAGGGCCCGTTCCCGGGCGTCATTTTTTACATGGACGCCTTCGGCCTCCGCCCGCGCATCCAGGAGATGGCGCAGCGGATCGCCGACTGGGGCTACGTGGTCCTGGCCCCGAACGTCTTCTACCGCGAGGGCACGGCCACGGAGCTGGCACCGGCCGGTGACATGAGCACCCCGGAGGGCCGCGAGGCCGCCGGAGCAGCCGCGTTCCCGCGCGTCGGCCGCCTCACCAGCGACAAGGCCGTCCCGGACATCGACGCCTGGGTCCGTGATCTTCGCGAGCTCGACGGCGTCGCCGAGGGACCGATCGGCGTCACCGGCTATTGCATGGGCGCCCGCCTCGCGGTCCGCACCGCCAACGCCCACCCGGACCAGGTCACGGCCTGCGGCGGTTTCCACGGCGGCGGCCTCGCCACGGACGAGCCGGACAGCCCGCACCTGGGCCTGGAGCACGCCCGGGCCACCTTCGTCTTCGGCCACGCGGACAAGGACCGGAGCATGGACACCGACGCCGTCGCCCGGCTGGGTGAGGCGCTGAACGCCGCCGGCCTGACCGCCAGCAACAAAATCTACGAGGGTGCCCCGCACGGCTACTCGATGGCGGACACGTCGGCCTTCCACCCCGAGGCCACCGAGCGGCACTTCCGCGAACTCCGGGAGCTGCTGGACTCAACGCTCAAGGGTTAGGGCGGTTCCGGGCCTTCGCAAGCTTCAATATGACGACGGCGCGGAGCCGGCTCGGGGACTGTGATCCCCTTGCCGTCTCCGCGCCGTCGTCATGTCTGGCCCAACTCCGGGGCGGACCGCCGCAGCAGCTCCCGCCCGAGGCAAGTCCCCCGAAAAGCTACCGCCGCGGGGAGTCCAGGACGCCGACGTCGTCCCGCTCCGGCGAGGCGGCAACGCCCGCGCCCACGGCCGCCGGCTGGTCCCAGGCGTGGCCCTGTTCGTGGTCCAGGTGCGTGGACTTCTTGTTCTTCAGCGCGAAGATGTAGACCAGCAGCGAGATCGCGATGGCCACCGTGACGTAGGTGAAGAACAGGTCTTCCCGGCCCTCCTTTTGCAGCGCCGCGCCGATCAGCGGGACGGTGCCGCCGAAGAGCGAGTTGGCAATCGCGTAGCCCAGGCCGACGCCGAGGGCGCGGATGGAGGCCGGGAACAGCTCGGCCTTCACCAGGGCGTTGATGGAGGTGTATCCGCCGACGATCAGCAGGCCGCCCATCATCAACAGGAAGGCCGTGAACGGGTTCTTGGTGCCCGCGAGGGTGGAGAGCAGCGGCCAGGTGAAGAGCACGCCGGTGATGCCGAACCAGAGCAGGAGCGGCTTGCGGCCCACCTTGTCCGAGATGATGCCGTAGACAGGCTGGAGCAGCATGAAGATGAACAGCGCCCAGAAGTTGATCACCGAGGTGTCGGTCTTGGCGATGCCGGAGGTGTCATTCATGAACTTCAGGATGAAGTTTGTGTAGGTGTAGAACGCCACGGTGCCGCCGAGGGTGATGCCGATGCAGACCAGCAGCGGCTTCCAGTAGCTGGTGAACAGCAGCTTCATGGTGCCCGGCTGGGCCTGGCCCGGAACGGCGGGGACCTGGGCGGCCTTGATCTGCTCCTCGGAGACGGTTTCCTCCATGGAACGGCGCAGCCACAGAACCACCAGGGCCGCGACGCCGCCGATCGCGAACGGGATCCGCCAGCCCCACTCGCCGAGGTCGGCCTTGGGCATGACGTTCTGCAGCACCACCAGGACCAGCAGGGCCAGCATCTGGCCGCCGATCAGCGTGACGTACTGGAAGCTGGAGAAGAAGCCGCGGCGCTTGGTGGTCGCGGCCTCGGACATGTAGGTGGCGCTGGTGCCGTATTCGCCGCCGACGGAGAACCCCTGGAGGACGCGGATCAGGACCAGCAGGATCATGGCCCACAGCCCAATTACCTGCTGGGTGGGCAGGATCGCGATGGCGAAGGACCCGGCGGACATCATCGTCACGCTCAGGGTCAGCGCCGCCTTGCGGCCCTTGCGGTCGGCGTAACGGCCGAAGAACCAGGCGCCGATGGGGCGCATCAGGAACGACGTCGAGAAGACGGCCATGGCCTCGAGCCCGGCCTGCAGGTCGTCCTTGGAGTTGAAGAAGTGGGACTGGAAATAGGCCGCGAAGGCCGTGTAGACGTAGACGTCATACCACTCCACGAGGTTGCCCGCGGAGCCTTTGAGGATGTTGCCGACGGCCTTCCGGGTCTGGGCCGCTTCGGTCGGTTGGGTGCTCATCGATGAACCTTCCTGGATTCGGCGCCGCCAGCGAGCAACGCCGCCCGCCACCTTACGTCCCGTGATCCAGAACACTCCCTTTTAGTTCATATTGGTCATGCGCACAATGCGGAGCACTTTTCGGCAGTGGCAGGATGGAGCCATGACTTCCAACGCCGTGGACACCCAGACCACCCCCGCCGTCGCCCTGACCATCGCCGGTTCCGAGGCCACCGGCGGCGCCGGCGCGCAGGCGGACCTGAAGACCTTCCAGGAACTCGGTGTCTTCGGGATCGTGAACCTCACCTGCATCGTCTCCTTCGACCCGAAGGACAACTGGAACCACCGCTTCGTGCCGGTGGACCAGCAGGTGATCGCCGACCAGCTGGAGGCGACGACGGCGGCCTACGGCGCCGGGTCCGGCGCGCCGTCGGTGCTGGACACCGTCAAGATCGGCATGCTGGGCAGCCCCGACACCATCTCCACCGTGGCCACCGCCCTGTCCGAGGGCGCCTTCCGCAACGTGGTGCTGGACCCCGTGCTCATCTGCAAGGGCCAGGAGCCGGGCCACGCCCTGGACACCGACCAGGCACTCAAGGCGCAGATCCTGCCGCTGGCCACCTTCGTCACGCCGAACCACTTCGAGGCCGAGTCGCTCTCCGGGCTGGAGATCACCGACGTCGAATCCCTGAAGGCCGCGGCCGTGCGCATCCACGAACTCAGCGGCGCCGCTGTGCTGGCCAAGGGCGGCGTACGCCTGGCCGGTCCCGACGCCGTCGACGTCTTCTACGACGGCGAGACCCTCGAGGTGCTCTCCGCCCCGAAGGTCGGCGACGTCGCCGTGTCCGGTGCCGGTTGCTCCCTGGCCGCCGCGGTCACCGCCGAACTGGCAAAGGGCAACGCCCCGCTGGAGGCTGCCCGCGCCGCGAAGGACTTCGTCACCGCCGGCATCCGCAACCGGGTGGCCTCCGGCGCCCCGTTCGACGCCCTCTGGCAGGGCGGCCCGCGCTAACCGGGCGAAGATGCCGCCCGCGGCCCGCGCTAAGCCAGCACCACCGGCCTTACCGTCGCGGGATGTTCCGCAGGTTGCTGCGGGCCATGCTGACGGCCTCGCCCGCGCCGCGGTTGAGCACCACTTTGGACATGGCCGTGGCGAAGCCCAGCACCTGCGCGCCCTTGATCTTCGGCGGGATCGAGAGTGCCTTCGGGTCCGTGATCAGCTCCACCAGCGACGGGCCGGGGTGGGCGAACGCTTCCCGGTAGGCGTCGGCAATCTTCGCAGGATCGGTGACCCGGACCGCGTGGAAGCCCAGCGCCCGGGCCACCTGCGCGTAGTTCGCGTCCGGGACGTCCACGCCGAAGTCGGGCAGGCCGTCCACCAGCATCTCCAGCTTCACCATGCCCAGGGTGGAGTTGTTGAAGACCACCACGTTGACCGGCAGCCGGTGCGCGGCCACCGTGATCAGCTCGCCCAGCAGCATGGACAGGCCGCCGTCGCCGGAGACCGAGACCACCTGGCGGCCGGGGTAGGCCAGCTGCGCGCCGATGGCGTGCGGCAGCGCGTTGGCCATGGAGCCGTGCAGGTAGGAGCCGATGAGCCGCCGGGTGCCCAGCGGGTTGATGTAGCGGGCAGTCCAGACGTTGCACATGCCGGTGTCGGCGGTGAAGACGGCGTCCTCGGCCGCGATCTGGTCCAGCAGCGACGCCGCATATTCGGGGTGGATGGGCTGGGTTTTCTCGACCTTGCGCGTGTAGGCCCCGACGGCCTTGTTCATCAGCCGGTCGTGTTTCTTCAGCATCGCGTCCAGGAAGCGGCGGCTCTTCTTCGGCGTGACCAGGGGCATCAGCGCGGCAAGGGTGGGCAGCACGTCGCCGTGGACCGCGACGTCGACGTCGGTGCGCCGGCCCAGGTTTTCGGCGGCGCGGTCCACCTGAGCCGTCCTGGTCCCGGGCAGGAACTGGTCGTACGGGAAGTCGGTGCCCAGCAGGATCAGCAGGTCCGCGTCCTCGATTCCCTCCGCGGCGGCCCCGTAGCCCAGCAGCCCGGTCATGCCGATGTCGTAGGGGTTGTCGTACTGCATGAAATCCTTGCCGCGCAGCGAGTGGCCGATCGGCGCCTTCACCAGTTCCGCGAGGGCGATCACCTCGTCGTGCGCGCCCTCGACGCCGGCACCGGCGAAGATCGCGACCTTGCCGGCGTCGTTGATGGCGTCGGCGAGCTCCTGCACGCTGGCGGGGTCCGGGACCATCACCGCCGGCCGGAACGCCGCGGGGGCCGGGGTTTCGGCCTCCACCTCCAGCCCGGCGATGTCACCGGGCAGGGTCACGACGGCGACGCCGCGGAGGGCGGTGGCGTGCTGGATGGCGCTGTGCATCACCCGCGGGGCCTGTTCGGCGGTGCTGATGAGTTCGGAGTAGACCGAGCATTCGTTGAAGAGCCGGTCCGGGTGGGTCTCCTGGAAGAAGCTGCTGCCGATCTGCTTGCTCGGGATGTGCGAGGCGATGGCCAGGACGGGAGCGCCGGAGCGATTGGCGTCGTACAGTCCGTTGATCAGGTGCAGGTTGCCCGGGCCGCAGGAGCCCGCGCAGACGGCAAGCTTGCCGGTCAGCTGGGCCTCGGCCGCGGCGGCAAACGCGGCGGCCTCCTCATGCCGGACGTGGATCCAGTCGATGCCGCCCTTCGCGGCCCCGCCGGTCTTCCGGACGGCGTCCACAATCGGGTTGAGGCTGTCGCCCACGATCCCGTAAATCCGCTGCACGCCGGCAGCCTGGAGTTGTTCGACAAGCTGGGTGGCAAGTTCCTTGGCCATAGTGCACGCTCCCGGGGTGTAAGTCGATGAGCTGACACTGGCCACAATAGTCGCCCCGCCTCCCTGCTCCACCCAGGGACGTGAGGGAGCGTCACCCGAAAACCCGCCCGACGTGAGGGAGCGTCACCCGAAAACCCGCCCGACGTGAGGGAGCGTCGGAGGAGGGCGGGGAGGGTCAGGAACCGGAGTGGGCCTGCAGGAAAGAGTAGACCTCGGTTTCGTCCACGCCGGGGAAGGCACCGGGCGGCATGGCCGCGAGCAGGTGCGAGTGGGCCCGGGCCGAGGGCCAGGCGTTGCCGGCCCATTCCGAGGCCAGGGCGGCGGGCGGGCGCTTGCAGCAGCTCTCGTCGGGGCAAGTGGACTTGGACCGCTCGGTGGTGTCCCGGCCGCGGAACCACTTCACCTGCGCATAGGGCACCCCCACGGAGAGCGAGAATTCGCCGTTTGCGGAGCGCTCGGTCCGGGCCGTGCACCAGTACGTCCCGGCCGGGGTGTCCGTGTACTGGTTGTAGGCGCTGAACTTGTCCGGGACATCGAACACCACGCGCGAGGTCCAGTTCCGGCAGGACGGCTGGCCCTCAATGGCGCCGGTGTGGTCCTGCGGGAACGTCACGCCGTCGTTCTCGTAGGCCTTGTAGATGATGCCGCTCTTGTGCGTCTTCTGGAAGTGGGTGCGCAGGTCCAGGTGCTCGGTGGCGAGGTTGGTGAAGCGGTGCGCGGCCGTCTCGTAGGACACGGCGAAGGCGTCCCGGATGTCCTCGACGGCGATCTCCTTGGCCTGCTTGGCCCGCTGCAGGAACTCCACCGTGGCCTTCTCCGGCAGCAGCAGCGCCGCGGCGAAGTAGTTCGTGGCCACCCGCTGCATCAGGAAGTCCCCGTAGTTGGTGGGCGTCTGGTGGCCCAGGACGTAGTGGCCCAGGGCCTGCAGCAGCACCGAGCGGGGGTCGTGATCGCTGCGGGCGTTCTGCGTGAGGTAAATTCTGCGGTTCTTCAGGTCCGTCACGGACCGGGTGGAATGCGGCAGGTCGCCCACGTGATGAAGGCTGAACCCGAGGTGCGCGGCGATGTCCGCGATGACGTGGTGGGACAGCGGACCGGAGGTGTGGCCCACGGCCGCGAGGACCTTCTGCGCCTCCGCCTCGTACTCGGGGAAGTAGTTGTTCCGTTCCCGCATCATGGCCCGCAGTTCGCCGTTGGCCCGGCGGGCCTCCTCGGGGGTGGCCACCTGCTCGTTGAGCCGTCGCTCCAGCTCGTGCTGCAGGCCCACCATGGACTCGAGCACATCTATCGGCAGCCGCGAGCTGATGCGGATTTTGGGCAGGTTCAGGGATTCATAGAGCGGGCTGCGCTGGTAGCGTTCCAGCTCGATTTCGAGGGCCGCGCGCCGGTTGGGCGGCTCCGCGCCGAGCAGTTCGTCGATGCTGACGCCCAGCGCCGAGGCCAGGTGCTGCAGCAGCCCCAGCTTGGGTTCGCGCTTGCCGTTTTCGATCAGGCTCAGCTGGCTGGGGGCGGTGCCGACGGCGGCGCTCAGGTCGTCCAGGGTCAGGCCCGCCGCCTTGCGCAGGTGCCGGACCCGGCGGCCCATGCTGATCACGTCCACCTCGGGTTCGGCGGGGAGGGAGGGGGCTGCGGTCTGCCGGTTCCAGCTGCTCGGATGCATTTTTTGAGAATACGGGAAGAACTGCATTTCTTTCCAGAGGTTTCTTCTAGAAAGCCTCCTGGAACTGCAGAAAAGTAGATCCCACAGAAAGTTTCACCGCTCCGGAATATCCGGCGGGTCCCCGCGAAGAGGCGGCCCCGCCGGCCCGGGCCATCAAAGGAGATCAGTAATGACCGCAGCATTTGAGCCCAACCAGCAGCCGTCCGCCCAGGACTCCGCCACCGAGCAGGCTGCCGCCCTGGAGCTCGAGTGGGCTGCCAACCCGCGCTGGGAAGGTGTCACTCGGGACTACTCGGCCGCCGACGTCGTCCGCCTCCGCGGCCGGGTCTCCGAAGAACACACCCTGGCCCGCCGCGGCTCGGAGAAGCTGTGGAAGCAGCTCACCGAGGAGCACAAGGAGGGCAAGTACACTAACGCCCTCGGCGCCCTGACCGGCAACCAGGCCGTGCAGCAGGTCAAGGCCGGCCTCCGCGCCATCTACCTCTCCGGCTGGCAGGTCGCCGCGGACGCCAACAACTCCGGCCACACCTACCCGGACCAGTCGCTCTACCCGGCTAACTCGGTTCCCACCGTGGTCCGCCGCATCAACAATGCCCTGCTCCGCGCCGACCAGATCGAGTTCTCCGAGGGCATCCAGACCGTCGAGGACTGGATGGTGCCGATCGTCGCCGACGCCGAGGCCGGCTTCGGCGGTCCGCTGAACGCCTACGAGCTGATGAAGTCCATGATCCAGGCCGGCGCCTCGGGCGTGCACTGGGAAGACCAGCTCGCCTCGGAGAAGAAGTGCGGCCACCTCGGCGGCAAGGTCCTCATCCCCACCCAGCAGCACGTCCGCACCCTGAACGCGGCCCGCCTGGCCGCCGACGTCGCCGGCACCCCCACCGTCGTCATCGCCCGCACCGACGCCGAGGCAGCCACCCTGATCACCTCCGACGTCGACGAGCGGGACCAGGAATTCATCACGGGCGAACGCACCGCCGAGGGCTTCTACAAGGTCCGTAACGGCATCGAGCCCTGCATCGCCCGCGCCAAGGCCTACGCCCCGTACTCCGACCTGATCTGGATGGAGACCGGCACCCCGGACCTCGCCCTGGCCCGCAAGTTCGCCGAGGCCGTCAAGGCCGAGTTCCCGGACCAGATGCTCTCCTACAACTGCTCGCCGTCGTTCAACTGGCGCAAGCACCTCGACGACGACACCATCGCCAAGTTCCAGCGCGAACTCGGCGCCATGGGCTTCACCTTCCAGTTCATCACCCTGGCCGGCTTCCACGCCCTGAACTACTCGATGTTCGACCTCGCCCACGGCTACGCCCGGGAAGGCATGAGCGCCTACGTCGAGCTGCAGGAGAAGGAATTCGCCTCCGAAGCACGCGGCTACACCGCCACCAAGCACCAGCGCGAAGTCGGCACCGGATACTTCGACGACATCGCCACCGCGCTCAACCCGAACGCATCCACCCTGGCCCTGGTGGGATCCACCGAAGAAGGCCAGTTCCACTAATTCCCCCGGCTTTACCCGCCCGTTGCCCTATCACTTAGCGCCGCTATGGACCCGTCTGAGGGACCGCAAGTGATAGGGCAACGGCGGACTTTCCAAGGAGCACCCCATGAACAGCTTCACTGACAACTTCACCATCAACGGCATCACGTTGACCGCCCAGCCGATTTGCCGGCAGAGCGAGGTCCTGACGCCGGACGCGCTGGCCTTCATCACCAAGCTGCACCGGGCGACGGCGGAGCGGCGGCAGGAGCTGTTGCAGGCCCGGCGCGACCGGCGTCAGCAGATCACCCGCGGCCAGGATCCCCGGTTCCTCCCGGAGACCGCCGCCATCCGCAACGACCCCGAGTGGCGGGTCGCTCCCCCGGCACCCGGGCTGGAGGACCGCCGCGTCGAAATCACCGGCCCGGTGGACAAGAAGATGGCCATCAACGCGCTGAACTCCGGCGCGAAGGTCTGGCTAGCGGACATGGAGGACGCCTCCACGCCGTCGTGGCGCAACGTCATCCAGGGCCAGCTGAACCTCACCGACGTCCTGGAGCGCCGGATCGACTTCACCTCCCCCGAGGGCAAGGAGTACAAGCTGCGCCCCGCCGAGGAACTGCCCACCATCGTGGTCCGTCCCCGCGGCTGGCACCTGCCGGAGAAGCACATGCTGATCGACGGCGTGCCGGTGGCCGGCGGGATCGTCGACTTCGGCCTGCATTTCTACCACAACGCCCGGCGGCTGATGGCCCAGGGCAAGGGCCCCTACTTCTACCTGCCGAAGATCGAAAACCACCTCGAGGCCCGGCTCTGGAACGACATCTTCATCCTGGCTCAGGACCTGCTGGGCATCCCGCAGGGCACCATCCGCGCCACCGTGCTGATCGAGACCATCACCGCCGCCTTCGAGATGGAGGAGATCCTTTACGAACTGCGCGAGCACGCCGCCGGGCTGAACGCCGGCCGCTGGGACTACATCTTCTCGCTGATCAAGAACTTCCGGACCCGCGGCCCGCGGTTCGTCCTGCCGGACCGTGACCAGGTCACCATGACCCAGCCGTTCATGCGGGCCTACACCGAACAGCTGGTGCGCGCCTGCCACAAGCGCGGCGCCATGGCGATCGGCGGGATGGCCGCGGCCGTCCCCAACCGCAAGGACGAGGCGGCCAACGCCATCGCCCTGGAGAAGGTCCGTGCCGACAAGACCCGCGACGCCGCCGACGGCTTCGACGGCTCCTGGGTGGCGCACCCGGACCTGGTGCCGGTGTGCCGCGAGGTGTTCGACGGTGTCCTCGGCGAACGCCCGCACCAGCTGGACCGCCTCCGCGAGGACGTCACCCCCGATGACCGCGCCCTGATCGACATCGCCTCCACCACCGGCACCATCACCGAACGCGGCGTGCGGATCAACATCGAGGTGGGCATCCGCTACATCGAATCCTGGCTCCGCGGTAACGGCGCAGTGGCCATCCACAACCTGATGGAGGACGCCGCCACCGCCGAGATCTCCCGCTCGCAGCTGTGGCAGTGGATCTTCTCCCGGGCCATCACGGACCAGGGCGACGTCATCACCCGCGACTGGATCGAGGACATGCTGGACGAGGAATTCGCGAAGCTGGAACGCTTCGAAGGGGACCGGTTCGCCGACGCCCGCGACATCTTCGAGGAGGTCACCCTCAGCAACGAGTTCCCGGCCTTCCTGACCCTGCCCGCCTACGACCGGTACCTGCACGAGGCCCGCGACGGTGCCGACTCGGCCATCAAGGCGGCGGACCTGGTGGCCGCCTAACCTGCGGATCCGCACAGGATCGCCCGCACAGAATTCCGTCCGCCGGGCCGCCACGCCCTTCGCAACAGGCCCCCCGAAATCCGGGGCGGCAGCCCGGCAACGGAACCCCTTCCCGCCCGACAACGGCGTCGAACGGATACGTCAGGCCCATGACCCGATCCCGGGTCGTGGGCCTGACGTGTTGGTTCCTAGTGCGCGGCCTTCGGGATGTGCCGCAGGGAGAGGGCACAGCCGATGTTGAACATGGTCACGGAGCCGAGGATCATCAGCAGCGGTCCGGTCCAGGAGGCCGAGACGCCGTGGACGAAGCCCATCAGGGTGGGGGCCACGGCGCCGAAGGAGTAGCCGGCGCCTTGGACGATGGCGGAGAGCCGGCCCGCGGAGGCCTGGTCGCGCGCCAGCTGAATGATGGCGATGAAGATCAGGGTGATGCCGCCGCCCTGGGCCACGCCGCCGAGGGCGGACCACAGCCACCACAGCTGCGGGGCCAGCAGCAGACCCACGGGAACGGTCAGCCACAGGGCGCCCAGGGTGAGCCCCACCGTAGTCGTCGACGCGAATCGCGCCGCCAGCGGCACGCCCAGGCCACCGGCGATCGCCAGGATCTGGAACAGCGAGGAGCCGGCGCCGGCCGCGGAGGGGGCCAGGCCGATTTCGTCGGCCAGCAGGCTGGGAAGCCAGGCGGTAACGCCGTAGTAGGAGAAGGCCTGGCCGGCGAAGCCCGCCGTCAGGGCCACGGTGATCCAGGGTGAGGCCGGTGCGCCGGTCGCCTTGGCGGGGTCCGAGCCGGGGATCGCTTCGGGGCGGATCGAGCGGCGCCCGACGGCGAGCGCCCAGACCGCAGCGGCGGCGAGGGCGAACAGCGCGCAGGCCGCGATCGCCGGGCGCCAGCCGAGCCATTCGGCCAGCGGGGCGGTCACCATCGAGGTCACGAAGGAGCCGATGTTCAGGGCCGCAGTGTAGGTGCCCATGGCCGCGCCCTGCCGTGCGGGGCTGAAGTCGCGGCGGATGATCAGCGGCACCACGATGTTGCCGATCGTGATGGCGATGCCCAGGATCACGGTGCCGAGCATCACCAGCGCGCCGCCGCCGGCGGAGCGGACGACGACGCCGAGCAGCACACCCAGCAGGGTCAGGGTCACGGCGAACTCGGGCCCCAATTTCCGCCCCGTCAGCGAGGCGAGCGGGGCCGCGAGGGCGAAACACAGCACGGGGATGCCGGTCAGGAAGCCGATTTCCACCGGCGAGAAGCCCAGGTCGGTACGCATGTTCTGCACCACGGGGGCGACCGCGACGAACGGGCCGCGCATGTTCAGGGCGATCAGTCCGATCGCCAGCATGATCAGCCAGGCCTTGGGCTGTCTGGCGGCGGCCATCACGACAGCACCCGCCCGGGGCGGGCACCTTCGGTCGGAGCCGTGACGGACCGGCTGAAATATGTTTTCATCAATCCCATTGCTATCACGGCGTCCCGCGGCCGGGCCCCCGCCGCGGCCAGATGACGGCACCGGCACCGGCCGTGACCGCCCGACTGACTCCTCGCCCGGCACCGGGACTAGGGTTTTGCTATGACCCACCTGATCCGGAAAGCCACCCCCGCGGACGCCGGCGCCTTGGCCGGGCTGGCCGCCGTCACCTTCCCGCTCGCCTGCCCGCCCGAGTCGCGGCCGGAGGACATTGCGGCGCACATTGCCAACACCCTGAGCGAGCGGAATTTCCAGGACTACCTCGCAGACCCGGACGTGACGGTCTTGGTGCTCGACGTCGACGGCGCCCTGCGCGGCTACAGCCTGCTGGTGGATCGGCCGACGCAGGATCCGGACGTGGCCTCCGCCCTGGGCCTCACCCCGGCCGCCGAACTCAGCAAGTGTTACGTGCACCCGGACCACCACGGCGTCGGCGCGGCCGCCGAGCTGATGCGGGCCAGCGTCGCCGCCGCGGCCGCCACCGGTGCCCGCGGGCTCTGGCTGGGGGTCAACAGCCAGAACGCACGGGCCATCCGGTTCTACGAAAAGTCCGGTTTCCGGCAGGTAGGCACCAAGTCCTTCCGCCTGGGCGACACTGTGGAACACGACTTCGTGCTGGAGCGTCCGCTCGCGGACTGAGCCGCCCCGCCGTCGTCGTCCGGGAATGCCCCGGGGGGCATCGCGGTTGTCGAGAGCATGAAGATTGAGATTTGGTCCGACGTCGCCTGCCCCTGGTGCTACATCGGCAAGCGTCGTTTCGAAACCGCCCTGGCCGCCTTCCCGCACCGCGATTCCGTGGAGGTGCAGTGGCGCAGCTTCCAGCTGGACCCGAGCCTGCCGGAACACTATGACGGCACCGAGCTGGACTACCTGAGCACCCGGAAGGGCCTGGACCCGCAGCAGGTCGCCGGCATGTTCGACCACGTGGCAGCGCAGGCCGCCGGGGAAGGGCTGAACTACAAGTTTGGCGACGTGGTGGTGGCCAACAGCTTTGCGGCCCACCGCCTGATCCACCTCGCGGCGGCCCACGGCAAGCAGGATGTCGCCAAGGAACGGCTGCTCAGCGACCACTTCGAGCACGGCCAGGACATCGGCAACCGGTCCTACCTCACCTCGCTGGGCCTCGAGCTCGGCATCGACGCCGCCGAGGTCGACGAACTCTTCACCACGGACAAGTACTCTGACGCCGTCCGCAACGACATCGCTGAGGGCCGGGCCCTGGGCGTCAGCGGCGTGCCGTTCTTCGTGATCGACCGGAAGTACGGAATTTCGGGCGCCCAGCCGGCCGAGACGTTCAGCGCGGCCCTCGACCAGGCCTGGCAGGAGAGCCAGCCGCTGGTGATGGTTGACGCCGCCGGCGCCGACGGTGCGGCCTGCGGCCCGGACGGCTGCCCGATCTAAGCAACCGTCAGGCTAAGCGACAGTCAGGCGGGCTGTGCCAGATCCATGGCGCGGCCCGCCGGGTCCGGTGCGCACCGGATGATCTCCAGCGCCTCGACGTCCAGCAGCTTCCTCGCCCCGGTCCGGGAATCGAGGATCCAGAACAGCTCCATCAGCGGCACGGTCTGGGTCACCCGCCCGCGGTGGAAGAGCCTCCCGTTGTGCCAGGCCTCGATGTCGTCCCCCACCGACAGCTCCGCGCACGTCGTCACGGCCGTCCCGTTGTCCTCCATAAAAATGCTCCTCCCCAGCGTCCGCCCCGCCGTCGGGGCTCCCATGCTCCCCAGCTTGCCCCGGCCACGTTTCGGCGGCGTTTCCGGCAAGTGATATTTCCGCGTCACGCGCAGAGGGCCGACGGCGGGGTGGGAGGCCCAGGCCCCATTCACATGACAATGCACCCGGGCAGGCATCGCCTAGAGTGTCCGCCATGGCTGAGACTGTCTTTCCACCTTTCACCGTCACCGCCGCTGCCATCCGTCAGCTCGAGGTGATGGGAGGCCGGGCCCGAGTGGATATCCAGGACGGAGGCTGCTGCGGACAGGTCTACGTCTTCACCCAGGGTCCAGGCGACGAGACGGACGACAGGTACGGCTGCTCCGGGGCCGAACTGTTCGTGAGCGTGGCTGCATGCGCAGCCCTGACCGGAGCAACACTCGACTACAGCTCCAGCATCAAGCCACCCCGCTTCCGGGTCCTCAAGAATCCGAATACACCCCGGCGGTGCCCCTGCAACCGCTCCTTCGGACGCGACTGGCCGGGAAGAGGGCAACCCGGCTGCGCTGCCAGGACACCCATGCCGTGGGAGGGCTGACGAGCCGCCCGCCGGAACTTTACTGACAGATCGCGCTAAAGTGTCCGTATGCCCAGGATTACGGCCGCGAGCAACGCCGCCCAACGCGCCGAGACCCAGCGGCGGATCCTCACCGCCTTCGGCGAGCTCCTCTTCACGCACGGGCTCCCCGGGCTGACCATGACCGACGTCGCCCGGCACGCCCAGGTCGGCCGCACCGCCGTCTACAACTACTACGCGGACATCGAAGAGCTCCTCATCGCCTACGCCCTGGACGAGACCGAGCGTTTCCTGGTGGAGCTCCGCGGGGCACTGGCCGGCCTGGACAACCCGGTGGACCGCCTGGCGCTATACGTCCGCGCGCAGGTGGCGGACCTCAGCCGCCGGCACCTGCCGCCGGGCCCGGCGATGGCCGCCGTCCTCTCCCCCGCATCCTTCGCGAAGCTGGCGGACCACGTGGGCGAACTCAGCGTCCTGCTGCAGGACATACTCCGCGACGGCGTCACCCAGCACTACCTTCCGGACGCGGACATCGGGCAGCTCGCCCAGCTGATCCACGGAACGCTCTCCTCCAGCGCCGCCCGCGGCGACGGGGCCGGGGCGGATCCCGAGGCGGAGGCCCGGATCGCGCGGACGGTGCGGTTCGTCCAGCTCGGCGCGGGAGCGCGGTTCGACGACGCCGGCCGTCCCGTGCGCCTCACGGCCTGACGGTTTAGAGGTTCAGCAGTATCCCGCTAGGGGTTGGGGCTGGCCGGCACGACGGACGGGACCACCGGCGTCGCCGGGGCATCCGCCTCGCGACGGGTCTCCCGCGGGCAGCTGAGCTTGCCCGGGGTCTGGTCGACCAGCTCCGGCTTGGCCAGGTCCTTGAAGTCACCGGTCAGGATCACGTCCACGGTCGCGTCGGTGCGGCCGTCCTGGACGTAGTCGGAGCCGGGCAGGTTCCGCTGGACACTGAAGGCCGAGGACTGGCCCGCCGCGCCCGACACCACCAGCGCCACCCCGTGGAAGCCGGACTCGGTGTTGCCCACCGTACCGACGGCGAACTTCCTTGCCACCAGCTCATCCGCCACGGTCTTCGCCAGCCCCGGCCGGTTGGTGGAGTTATAGACGTTGAGCCGGATCTTCTCGTGCGGAACGTAGTCGTAGGTGGCCTCGGGGCAGGCCGAGACCGCGGCGCGGCTCCGCTCCGCCGTCGGAATCTTGATCTGGCCGTTCTGGATGGCCATCGCCACCACCACGGCGGCAACCAGCAGCCCCACCAGCAGCACCAGGACCACCCCGTGGATGATCCGGCGCCGCATCCGGTCCGGGTTCTCGAGTTCGTCCTCTTCGACAAACGTGGCCCGCAGGTCCGAGCCCGTCACCACATGATGCCCATGCAGAACCGTCGGGTCCTGCGGCTTCCTAGCCATTGACCACCAGGACACGGGCGTGGATGGCGGTGCGCTGGTGCAGCGCGGTGCGGACGGCCCGGTGCAGCCCGTCCTCGAGGTACAGCACCCCGCGGAACTCCACGACGTGTGGGAACAGGTCGCCAAAGAAGGTGGAATCCTCGGCCAAGAGGGCCTCGAGGTCCAGGGTGCGCTTGGTGGTCACAAGTTCGTCCAGCCGGACGGGGCGCGGCGGCAGTGCCGCCCAGTCCTTGGGCGTATGGAAACCATGGTCGGGGTAAGGGCGTCCCTCGCCCACAGCTTTGAAGATCACCATGCAAGCCTATGGAACAACCCGGGTCAGGGGAATCCACGGAGCCCCGGCGCCGGAGGTTGTGGCCAAACAGTGACCATCCGCGGCCCCCTGCACCGGCTGAGAGAATGAAGGCATGAGAGATTCCGAGGCTTCCACCCCGCCGCTGGCCCTGCTGCTCGACGTCGACGGCCCTATCGCAAGCCCCGTCACCCGCACCGTCACCCCCGGCATCATCGCCGACCTGCTGGCCCTCGCCGCCGCCGGCATCCCCGTCATCTTCAACACCGGCCGCTCGGACGCCTTCATCCGCGAGCTGGTCATGGACCCGATGCTCGCCGCAGGCATGCCCGCCGGCCTGACCGTCCACGCGATCTGCGAGAAGGGCGCCGTCTGGTTCAGCTACACGGCGGCTGGCCCCGGCACCGTCCACGTCGATGACTCCCTCGCCGTCCCGGCCGCGTTCGGCGACGACGTCCGGCGGCTCGTGGCCGAGGATTACGCGGCGCACATGTTCTTCGACGAAACCAAGCGCGCCATGGTCTCGGTGGAGCAGCACGTCGACGTCGCCAACGCCGACTACCGCGCCGAACAGGCCCTGTTCGACGCCGACGCCATGGACCTGATGCAGCGGCACGGTCTCGGCGTCGTCCGGCTGGACCGCCACGTCCCGGACAGCGACGACGCGATCGACTACCGCGTCGACCCCACCATCATCTCCACCGACATCGAGTCTGTCCGGCTCGGCAAAGACCTCGGCGCCAGCCGCGCCGTCGAACTGCTGGCCGCCCAGGGCATCACCCCGCAGGCGTGGCGGACCGTGGGCGATTCCCGGACCGACTACGCCATGGCCGACTGGCTCTTCCACAACGACCACCCGGTCAAGCACGTGGATGTCCGGCCGGCGGACGGCATCCCGGTCAAACCCTACGAGGTGCTCACCGCGGCGGACCTGGGGCTGGGCGCGGACGTCATTCACGACGACGCCGGCGCGGCCTTCCTGCGGCACTGGCGGGCCGCCCTGGCCGGCTGATACGGAGCCGGTGTGACGGCCCGTTTTGGCGGCCCGCGATATCATGCGAGTAGCAAAGCGGCCAGCACGAAGACCAGTCAGGAAAACGGAGAATCGACATCACCGACGCATTGATCCAGGACGAGATTTACTACGGCAGCCAGGCCACCGAGGACGACCACGCCCACGCCGAGGTCACGTCAGCGGCAGCCGTCGCCAGGTTCCGAACGCGCAGCGACATTGTCCGCAGGCACGGCCGCTACGCGCTGATCAATGAAAACCGCACCCCGTACCAGTCGATGGTCGAGGACCTGTTGTTCGTCCGTGAGGTGCTGGTCCGTGCCGACATTGATTACCTGCTGGTCCGGGGCAACAACCACCGCCCGGTGATCGCCGTGGACTGGAAGAACCGCCGGGAACTGCGCGCCGCCCTGGTGGAGGCCTGCCGGGACGAGCCGTTCTACTCCATGACCGTGGACGCCAAGAAGAAGTCCTCTGTCCTGGTGGCCGACGGCGAGCTCTCGCCTAACCGCCAGGCCCGGATCTTCCGGCTGTACCGGCCCTGCGTGGAACCCAACGGCGGCCTCGAATTCGGCGCCTCCGCGGGCGTGCAGCTGGAACTCTGGAGCTTCGAGGGCGACCAGCTGATCCTGCCGATCGAGAACTCCCTGACCCGCCGGACCCTGCTGGCCCAGGACGCGGTGCGCGGCACGGTCGAACGCTACGGCCACACCTGGCCCACGATCGAGAACATGTTCGCCGACCACGCCAGCGACATCAACTTCGACATCGACATCGTCTTCTCCTGGGTGGACGGCTCCTCCCCCGAATACATCGCCGCGCGCAAAGCCCGGATGGCCGGCGTCGTCGTCGGTGAGGGCGACGACCACGAGGCACGCTTCCGGCAGATCAACGAGCTGAAGTACGCGCTCCGGTCCGTGTACATGTTCGCCCCGTGGATCCGGCGGATCTTCATCGCCACGGACTCCCCCGCCCCCGAATGGCTGGCCGACCACCCCGCCGTGACGATCGTGCGCAGCGAGGAGTTCTTCGCCGACACGTCGGTGCTCCCCACGCACAACTCGCAGGCCGTGGAAAGCCAGCTCCACCACATCGAGGGCCTCTCCGAGCACTACCTGTACTCCAATGACGACATGTTCTTCGGCCGCACCGTGGGCCCGGACATGTTCTTCACCCCGGGCGGCATCACCAAGTTCATCGAGGCGGAGACCCGGATCGGTCTGGGCGACAACGACGCCGAGCGGAGCGGGTTCGAGAACGCGGCCCGGGTGAACCGGAAGCTGCTGTGGAACCGCTTCGGCCGGATCACCACGCGCCACCTGGAGCACACGGCCGCGCCGCTGCGGCGCAGTGTGACCGCCCAAATGGAGCAGGAGTTCCCGGAGGAGTTCGCCCGCACGGCGGCCAGCCGGTTCCGTGCCGCGGACAACATCTCGGTGACGAACTCGTTCTACCACTACTACGCGCTGCTCACCGGCCGGGCCGTGACCCAGACGACGGCCAAGGTGCGGTACGTGGACACCACCGCGCGGGCGGGCCTGAACTACCTGCCCAAGCTGCTCTCCAAGCGGAACATGGACTTCTTCTGCCTCAACGACGGCAGCTTCCCGGAGGTCCCCGCCGAGGAGCGGGCCGAGATCGTGACGGACTTCCTCGAGAAGTACTTCCCGATCAAGGCCCCCTGGGAGAAGTAACCGGGACGTTCCCGGACCGGCTGACCTTGGGGACGCGGGCTAGTTCAGGAACGTCATGCTCCGGTCGCCGGAGGACGACGGGTTCTCCGGCCGGCCCTGGTCCGGGATGCGGATGCCGGCCGCGGCAATCCGCCGGGTGGCTTCCTCCGCCGTGACGAACTCGCCCACCGGCGGCAGCACCTCGCCCAGCAGGACCACCGAGTGCACGATCGTGTGCTCATAGACGTGGACCAGGTTGAACGCCTGGCCGCTGTCCCGGCCCCTGCTGCCGCCCACCGGGACGTTCAGGTCCTGGGTGTAACAGGTCGCGGAGGCCACCGAGACGGGGATGCCGGCAAACGTGGCCGACGTCGAATAGTGCAGGTGCCCGGCCAGGATGGAGCGGACGTCCGTGCCCCGGAGCACCGCCGCGAGGGCCGCCTGGCCGCGCAGTTCCACCAGCACCGCCAGGTCCAGCACGGACGGGACGGGCGGGTGGTGCAAAGCCAGGATGGTGCCGTCCGGAGCCGGTGTGGCCAGCTCCGCGGCGAGCCAGTCGAGCTGTTCGGGGCTGAGGGCGCCGTGGTGGAAGCCGGGCACCGAGGTGTCCATGGTGATGATCCGCAACCCGTCCAGGAAGTAGCTGCGGTCCACCGGGGCGTCGTGGGCGGGTTCGTCGAGCAGGCCGGTACGGAAGTTGGCCCGGTCGTCGTGGTTGCCCATGGCCCAGATGATCTTCGCGCCCATGGCCTCACAGGCGGGCTCGACGATCCGGCGCAGCTTGGCGTAGGCGTCGGCCTCCCCGCGGTCGGCCAGGTCACCGGTGAAAATCACCGCCTCGGGGCGCGCGCCGGAGGCTCGGACTTCCTCGAAAAGCTGGCGCAGGTGGGCCTCGCTGTCGACGACGCCGTGCAGCGGGTCGGAACCGCCCAGCAGGTGCGCGTCACTGACGTGGAGTAGGAAATGGCGTGGCCGTGGGTGCTCGGCCTCGATGAGCTCCATTGCAACCTTCCTGGTTGGGTGGAGGCGGTCCCCCCAGCGATCCCTCTCAGTACCTTCTATCCAACCAGATTTCCGGCTGGACGTGGGCAAACTCAGGTAGGCAGCTTTGAAAACGGGCACGGCTACGCGTGCGGATTAAGTAATCCGGCGGCCTCCTACCTGCGCACCCTGGTGCAGGAAGGAGGCCGCCGGACCGTAGATCACCCGGTGGGACGGGCCCTAGCTGAGGTAGCCGTTCGGGTTCAGCACGTACTTGGTGGCGGCGCCGGCGTCGAACTCGGCGTAGCCCTTCGGTGCGTCTTCCAGGGCGATCGCCTTGGCGTTGACGTTCTTGGCGATGTGGACCCTGTCATGCAGGATCGCCATCATCAGGCCGCGGTTGTACTTCATCACCGGGCACTGGCCGGTGGTGAAGCTCAGCGACTTGGCCCAGCCGGTACCGAGGCTGAGCGAGAGCGCACCCTTCTTGGCCGCCTCGTCGATGCCGCCGGGGTCGCCGGTGACGTAGAGCCCGGGAATGCCGAGCGCGCCGCCGGCGGCCGTGATGTCCATCAGGGAGTTCAGCACCGTGGCCGGCGCTTCCTTGGCGTCGTGTCCGTGGCCCTTGGCCTCGAAGCCGACCGCGTCCACGCCGCAGTCCACCTCGGGGACACCCAGGATCTGCTCGATCTGCTCGGCCGGTCCGCCCTTGGACAGGTCGACCGTCTCGCAGCCGAAGCTCCGGGCCTGCTTGAGCCGGTCCTCGTTCATGTCGCCGACAATGACGACGGCGGCGCCGAGCAGCTGCGCGCTGGTGGCGGCCGCGAGGCCCACCGGCCCGGCACCTGCGACGTACACGGTGGATCCGACGCCGACGCCCGCGGTCACGGCGCCGTGGAAGCCGGTGGGGAAGATGTCCGAGAGCATGGTCAGGTCCATGATCTTCTCGAGGGCCTGGTCCCGGTCCGGGAACTTCAGCAGGTTCCAGTCCGCGTACGGGACGAGGACGTAGTTTGCCTGGCCGCCCACCCAGCCGCCCATGTCCACGTAGCCGTAGGCGCTTCCGGGCCGGTCGGGGTTGACGTTCAGGCAGATGCCGGTCTTGCGTTCCTTGCAGTTGCGGCAGCGTCCACAGGCGATGTTGAAGGGCACCGAACAGATGTCGCCGACCTTGATGAACTCGACGTCGGGCCCGACCTCGACGACCTCGCCAGTGATCTCGTGGCCCAGCACCAGGTCGGCGGGGGCGGTAGTGCGGCCGCGGACCATGTGCTGGTCCGATCCGCAGATGTTCGTCGCGACGGTCTTGAGGATGACGCCGTGGCGCACCTGCCGGCCGACGTTGGCCGGGTTGACGCCTGGTCCGTCTTTGAGTTCGAAAGTGGGGTAGTCAATGTCGATGAGTTCGACTTTTCCTGGCCCCTTGTAGGCAACGGCTTTGTTTCCTGTCATCACTTTCCTCCTGGTTTCACGGACCCCAATGCTGAGTGCCCAGTTGTGATTCACGAAGCGTTCTGATGCACCCTCCTGGCCAGCGTCGATAACGCTGCCGGCGGGCGCCGCAAGAAAGCCGCGAACCGGCCCGAACGTCGGAGGGTCCGGCCAGTCTAGGACGGGATGACGCGTAGGGATAGGCCCCTCGGGCCCTTGCGGGCCGAGGGTCCCGACCGGTGCCTCAGGCGAGCGCGGCCTGCACCGCCTCGATCACCTCGGGGGCATCCGGTTCCACGGTGGGGGCGAACCGGGCGACGATCTCGCCGTCGCGGTTGATCAGGAATTTCTCGAAGTTCCACTTCACCAGGCCCGGCAGCAGGCCTTTCTTGAACTTGGTGAGGCGGGCGTAAAGCGGGTGCTGGTTCTTGCCCCGCACGTCGGCCTTGGCGGTCAGCGGGAAGGTGACGCCGAAGTTCCGATCGCAGAACTCGGCGATGTCCGCGTCACTGCCCGGTTCCTGGCCAGCGAACTGGTTGCAGGGCACGCCCAGCACGGTAAACCCCTCGTCCTCGAACTTGTTGTGCAGGGCCTGCAGGCCGGCGTACTGGGGCGTGAAGCCGCACTGCGAGGCAACGTTCACCACCAGCACCACCTGCCCACGGTAGCGGCCGAAGTCCGTTTCGGTGCCGTCGTTGAGGGTGAGCGGAACGGAGAAAAGGTCGGTCATGGCGGGGTCCTCCCGGGCGTCGAGTCGGCGTGCCGGAAGCATAGCCCGGCGTGGTCACAACCGTAATTCGACGCCGACGGGCGGCGGTATGGGTCGATGGCGGCCGGAGGGCCGGGAGTCAGGCGGTCAGGG
The DNA here is from genome assembly GCF_042668995.1 of Arthrobacter sp. NPDC057259. Lineage (NCBI taxonomy): Bacteria > Bacillati > Actinomycetota > Actinomycetes > Micrococcales > Micrococcaceae > Arthrobacter > Arthrobacter sp. NPDC057259. The sequence goes on along the minus strand of NZ_JBHUYA010000006.1, from coordinate 149,618 downwards.
GGTGACCGTGCCGGTGGGGGCCGGAGTGCCGCTCGGCGCGGGATCTGCGGTGACGGGCGGTGCGGTGAGTTCCGGGGCAGGCGAGGTCATCGGCGGCGGCGTGACCACCGGCGGCGGCGCAGGGGCCGGCGGGGGCACCTCGACGACGGGCGGTGGCGGCGGAGGCGGCTCGACCACCGGCGGCGGCGGAGGGGGGACCTCCACGACCGGCGGCGGGGTCACCACGGGCGGCGGGGCCTCCGTCACCGGCGGCGGGGCCGGGGTGGTCGCCGGGGGCGCAGGCGGCGTGGTCACCGGCGGCGGTGTGGCCGGGGGCTCCGAGCTGACCGGCGGGGTGGTGGGCGGGGGCGGCGTGCTTGCAGGCGGCGTGCTGGTGGTCGGGGACCCCGTTGTGGTGCCGGTCGCCGGCGGAGCCGCGGTGACCGGCTCGGAGGTCACCGGCGCCGAGGTGCCGGGCGCCTGCCCGGTGGCGGACGATGGCGGCCGGCTGGGTGAGAGCGCGTCCGCCGTCGGTGAGGGCGAGGGCGAGTAGGAGGCGGTGTAGCCGGGCAGCTGCGGCAGCAGGGCGGCGGGGATCTCCTGGGCGCCGTTAGCGACCTCGTGCCGGCCGTCGTCGGAGACCGGGATGGCCCAGCCCAGCGAGGCGTTGGAGGGCAACCCGGCGTCGGGTGCGTAGCTGGTCATCTCCAGCTGACCCAGCGGGTCCGTCTGGGTGATGGGCAGGAGCGTCCAGTCCCGCGGGTCCTTGTGCACGCCGTTGAGGATGGTCTCGAAATGCAGGTGGCAGCCGGTCGAGGACCCGGTGGTGCCCACCTTGGCGATCACCTCTCCCACCCGGACCGAGTCGCCCTTCTTCACGGCGATCCCCTCCAGGTGGTTGTAGGTGGTGATCAGGCCGTTGCCGTGGTCGATCTCCACCCGGTTTCCGCCGCCCCAGGGGTGCCAGCCCACGGCGCGCACCACCCCGGCGTCTGCGGCGTACACCCGCGTCCCGCAGGCCGCCGCGAAATCCTGGCCCCAGTGGAACTCCCCCGCCACCCCGGAGAGCGGGCTGGTCCGCAGGCCGAACGGCGACGACGGGTTCAGGACCTCGAGGGGTGCCATGAGGAAGCCCTCCGCGGGCCGCTTCAACCCGGAAGACGCGACGTTGAGCTCCCCCGGCGTGCCGTCCTTGGTACCGGTGAGCACGGCGGAGCGCGAGTACGCCACCAGCGCCCGGGGATCCGTGGTGAAGCCCGCGGCTGGGTCGCCCGCGGCCGTGACCGCCCCGGCGGCCGCGGGCTGCGCCGCGCCCGTCGTGGCCGCCGTCGTTCCCGCCGCGGCGGTGAACACTGCCCCGGGCCGCAACGTGGGGCTGACCGCCACATCGCGGTCCGGCACGCCGACCGAGACCACGGCCGTTCCCGCGCCGGTGACTCCCTGGACCCCGAACGTCAGCACAGCCAGCGAGAGGCAAAACCCTCCCGAGAGGCAGCGCACCGCCACGATGCGTTTTCTTGTTTTTGGTTCGCTGGTCGTGTTTCCCCAGTGCTTTCCCACGATGTAAACCCCACATCCTCAGCCGCCGATAACGCGGGCTGACCTTTTTCATGGGACCACAATCGGCAGGGGGTGTGAACCGTCCGAACTACCCTTCTTGAAACTCGGGTAGCACCTCAGTAGTCGCGGGCCGAACACCAAGTACCGCAGGGCGGGATCCGGGCGCAGAATGGACCATGCGCACTATGCTGCAGAATTTCCAGGCCGAACTCCGGCATACCTTCACCGGGTCACGGGACGTGGCGCCGCCCTGGGTGGCCCGTCTCGAGGAGGGCGACGACGCCGGCTACCACCTGCCAGGCTCGGCGGTCTGGACGGTGCACGGCGGCATGCCAGCAATCGTGGCCGGGATCCGGGCACTGCTGATGCAGTCACTCCACCCCGGCGCCCTGACCGGCGTGCACGAGCATTCACACTTCCGCGAGGACCCGCTGGGGCGCCTGGCCCGCACCATCCGCTGGATCTTCACCGTCACCTACGGGTCGACGACGGCGGCGAAAGAGGCCACGGCCTGGGTCCAGCGCCTGCACGAACCGGTCCGCGGCGACTACCGGGACGCCGCCGGAGAGATGAAGTCCTACGCGGCCAGCGACCCGGAACTGCTGCGCTGGATCCACATCGCCTTCACCGATGCTTTCCTCACGGCGCACACCATGTTCGGGTCCGCGATTCCCGGCGGCCCGGACGCCTACGTCCGCGAATGGGCTCAGGCCGGGGAACTGATGGGGGTTGAGTCGCCCCCGGTCAGTGCCGGGCAGATGCGCCGTGAGCTCCGCGACTGGTACGACGGCGGGACGCTCACCTCCGGGCCGATGGTTGCCGAAACCGTGCATTTCATCCGCCACCCTCCCCTGCACCCGATCCTCCGGCCGGGCTACCGCGTGCTGTTCGCCGCCGCGGTGGCCAGCCTGGAACCGGAGTACCGCGAGCTGCTCGGGCTGCGGACCGCCCGGCTGGGGCCCCTGCCGCTGCCGGTGAAGCTGATCACCCGCGCCACCCTCGGCGTCGTCCATCTGGCCCTCGGCCGGACGGGTCCGAGCGAACTGGCCGCCCGCTCCCGGCTCCGCCGTCTCGGATTCCGGGCCTGACGGGTCCGGAGCCAGGACGCAAAAAGGCCCCGGTCCATAGGACCGGGGCCAACCGCGGAGAATGGGGGATTTGAACCCCCGAGGGCGTTAACCCAACACGCGTTCCAGGCGTGCGCCATAGGCCGCTAGGCGAATTCTCCAGTTGCTTCTGAATCAAAAGCAGATACTAGACTACCCGAACTTCCGCCCGTCGACCAATCGGGGTGCCGATGGGCGTGAATGGCCCCTGCCTGGGAACGGATTCGGGGCAGGCCGGGATCTCGGGTAAAGTAGTCGACGGCCCCTCATGTGGCGTCATCCTGTTGAACTCCCCCAGGACCGGAAGGTAGCAAGGGTAAACGGGCTCTGGCGGGTGCATGAGGGGTCTTTTATGTCTGTGCCGATTGGTAGGGTTTAAGCGTGACCGTAACTACCGCCCTGTACCGCCGCTACCGGCCTGATTCGTTCGCGGATGTCATCGGGCAGGAGCACGTCACCGACCCCCTGATGACGGCGTTGCGCAAGAACCGCGTCAACCACGCATACCTCTTCTCGGGCCCGCGCGGCTGCGGCAAAACCACCTCCGCCCGCATCCTGGCCCGCTGCCTGAACTGCGCCGAAGGCCCCACCGACACCCCCTGCGGCGTGTGCCCCAGCTGCGTGGAACTGGCCCGCGGCGGCGCGGGTTCCCTGGACGTCATCGAGATCGACGCGGCGAGCCACGGCGGCGTGGACGACGCCCGCGACCTGCGTGAACGGGCCACCTACGCGCCGGTCCGGGACCGCTACAAAATCTTCATCATCGACGAGGCCCACATGGTCACCTCGGCAGGGTTCAATGCGCTGCTGAAGATCGTCGAGGAGCCGCCGGAACACATCAAGTTCATCTTCGCCACCACCGAGCCGGACAAGGTGATCGGCACCATCCGGTCCCGCACCCACCACTACCCGTTCCGCTTGGTTCCACCGGAGCCCCTGATGGCGTACCTGGAGCAGCTTTGCCAGCAGGAGAACGTCCCGGTGGCGCCGGGCGTCCTCTCGCTCGTGATCCGCGCCGGCGGCGGCTCGGTACGTGACTCCCTTTCGGTCCTGGACCAACTGATGGCCGGCGCCGGCCCCAACGGCCTGGATTACGAGCTGGCCGTGGCCCTGCTGGGATACACGCACGCCTCACTGCTGGACGACGTCGTCGAGGCCGTGGCCGCCGCCGACGCAGCCACGGTGTTCCGCGCCGTGGACCGCGTGATCCAGACCGGCCACGACCCGCGCCGCTTCGTCGAGGATCTGCTGGAGCGCTTCCGCGACCTCATCATCGTCCAGGCGATGCCGGAGAGCGCCCAGTCCATCCTTCGGGGCATGCCGGCGGACCAGATCGCCCGGATGCAGAGCCAGGCGCACAACCTGGGCGCGGCCGAGCTCTCCCGCGCGGCGGACGTGACCAACACGGCGCTCACCGAGATGACCGGCGCCACCTCCCCGCGGCTGCACCTCGAACTGCTGTGCGCCCGCATCCTGCTGCCCGGCGCGGAGCAGACCGAACGTGGGATCGCCGCCCGGATCGACCGCGTGGAGCGGCGCCTCAACTACGCCGGATCCGACGGCGGTGTCCCGGCAGCCGTGCCCGCCGCCGCGGCACCCCCCACTGCTGCCGCTCCCGCAGTGGCGCCCGCGGCCCAGGCACCCGCTGAGAGCCAGGCCCCCGCAGTTCGGGCACCGGAACCGACACCCCCCGCCACGACCCAGGCTGTGCCTCCCGCCGCCGCCCAGTCGGCCGCTCCCGTGCCTGCTTCGGCAGTATCGGCCGAGCCGCCGCGCCAGTCCCCGGCCCCGAGCCAGGCAGCCGCTGCGGATTCCGCCCACGACGGCGCCGACAACGCCGCGGCTCCGGCGCAGGCTCCGGCACCGGCGTCGGCTCCCGCGCCAACACCTGCAGCTACCCCGGCTCCCGCGCGCGCCGGGACGGCCGCGCCGGGGGCCACCCGGCCCGCCGAGGCCGCCCCGGCTGCCGCTCCCGCCGCTTCCGGACCCGGCTCCGGTTCGGGCCCCGATGTGGAGGTGCTGCGCCGCGCCTGGCCGGAAATCCTGCAGACCCTGACCAAGATCAAGCGGAGCACCTGGGCCCTGGTGGAACCGAACGCCCAGGTGGGCCATGTCGAGGGCCACGTCCTGACGCTGCTCTTCAGCACCGCCGGGCTGGCTGGGGCCTTCGGCCGCGGAGACCACGCCGAAAACCTCCGCCAGGCGATCCACAAGACGATCGGCATCGACTGCCAGATCACCGCAGTCGCCGGCGGGTCCAAGAGCCCAGCGAGCTCTGAGCCAAACCCAAAAGCGCCTACTGAGCCCGAGGCTGCCCCCAGCTCGGCCGATGTAGCGTGGGGCCTCGCCCCCGCGACGGCGCCGGCCACCGCGCCCGCATCGGCCTCCGCAACCCCACGCGATGCTGCCCCGGTGCCCGCCGCCGCAACGCCTGTGACGGCCGAAGCCGCCGTTGCTGCGCCGGCTCATTCCGCTGTGGCCCAGTCTGCGCACGCCCAGTCTGCTCCGACTCAGTCAGTTCCTGCTCAGTCTGCTCCGGCCGCACCCTCCGCAAACCGTGGAGCCGCTTCTGCGGAGGCATCCGCCGCGGCACCTTCAGCCGCATCGACCCCCGCGGCACCCGCCGCCCCCGTGCCGCCGTCCGCTTCCGCCCCGGCGCCCACGGACCAGGGCTGGAGCGGCTCGTACGCAGACCCGGATGACGACTGGGGCCCGCCCCGCGACGAGGACGCTCCGCCGCTGGATGAAGAGCCGCCGATGGACTGGACTCCGTCGCCGTCAGGCCCTGTCCAGGCCACCCCGACGCCCGTGCGGGCCGGCAACCCGGCACCCGGCCGGGCGCCGGCCGCCGACCGCACCCCCGTTACCGCCCCCACTCCGACGACCGCGGACGCTGGTGCAGGTACGGGAACGGCCAGGCCCGATCCCGCCCAGGATCCCTGGGCCCGCGCTGTCGAACAGTCCCCGGGCGTCTGGACCGTCGGCACCGAGCTGAACGTGGGACGGAACGTCGTGGCAGGGCCCGCGGCATCCGCGGAACCCGAACCCCACGTCACCGAGCCGGAACCGCGCCGCTACGAACCCGCGACGGCGCAGCCGCCTGCGCGGCAGAGCATCCCTGCGCCGGCGGCCCCAGCCCCCGGGAGCCTCCCGCACGCCGCGCCGCAGGAAGCCGCGGCGACCGGCGGCTCGGCCGTCCTCACTGCGGCACCGCCGGTAACGACCCCTGCGCCCGTCGGTGCGCCTGCCGGCGGACGGCAGAGCCTGTACCAGCGCCTGTCGAACAGCCCGGAGGCGGAGGCCGGACGCGCCAAGGCGCCCGCCCGGGCCGTCGCGGCCGCCGCCACCTATGAGCAGGACATCCCCAGCGCCGACGATGAAACCATCGAGGAATCGGGGGTCTTCGGCCGCGCCGCCGTCGAACGCATCCTGGGCGGCAAGCTGCTCGAGGAGCGCTCCCTCGACGGCAGCCCACTGGCCCCGCGCTTCTAAACCTCCCGGCGCACTGAGCGGCGCCACCCCCAACGAACGAGGAAATTGTGTACGAAGGTGCAGTCCAGGAGCTGATCGATGAGCTCGGCAGGCTACCCGGCGTCGGGCCGAAATCCGCCCAGCGCCTGGCCTTCCACATCCTCGAGGCCGATCCGCAGGACATGAAGCGGCTGGTCGAGGCGATCACCACGGTGAAGGAACGCGTGAAGTTCTGCACGGTCTGCGGCAACGTCACCGAACAGGAGCTGTGCAACATCTGCCGTGACCCGAGGCGTGATCCGTCGGTCATCTGCGTCGTAGAAGAGTCCAAGGATGTCCTCGCCATCGAACGCACCCGGTCCTTCCGCGGCCGGTACCACGTGCTGGGCGGCGCCATCAACCCGATCGCCGGGGTGGGCCCGGAACAGTTGCGGATCCGAGAGCTCCTGACGCGGCTGAACGACGGCGCCATCCAGGAGATCATCATCGCCACGGACCCCAATCTGGAGGGCGAGGCGACGGCCACTTATCTGGCGCGGATGCTGAAGTCCATCGGCATCGCCGTTACCCGTCTGGCCTCCGGCCTGCCCGTGGGCGGCGACCTCGAATACGCCGACGAGGTCACCCTGGGCCGAGCCTTCGAGGGCCGCCGCAACGCCCTCAGCTAGACCGAAGCAGGCCCCCGAAAGGGAGGCGCCCGGCTCAGTGACCGCGCGGTCCGGGACCGTCCTGTCCGAGTGGCGGCCGGATCACTGCCAACATGTCCAGCGACTCCGGCTCGCCGCGAGCTCCACCCTCCCCTTATCGGTGGCCAGGGTGACCGCTTCATACCCAGCCGACGCCGGCAGGTATTTCCGGTCTTTGCCGGCGATCGTCCAGGGCTCCGAGACGTCCGCGACGGTGAAGTTCGTCGAGCGCCCGGACGATTCAAGGGTCTCGTAGGCGGCGGGTTGGAACCGCAGCGCTCCCTCGGTGGGGGTGACGATGCCGGGATTCCAGATCCCGCTCAGGGAACCCGGCAGGGAGTCCGGGTAGCGAAGAAAGGCGCGCATTTGTCCCTTCCCGGCGAGTTCCTTTCGCTCCTTCCGCGTCGCGCGCAGATAGACAACGGTGATCAGCCAATACACGACGACATTTGAAAGCCCGCTAAAGATGACGGGTCCTGGCTCCCGCCCGGAAAGGGCCAGCCAGGCGGAGGTGCTCACGATGGCTAACACCACCAGGCCGATAAACGCACCGAGGTACGGGTGTTTCCGACCCCACGTCCTCAGCGCCTTCCGTGAGGCCCGCACCGTCGGTGTCCGCCGCGGCTCAGGCGTCGAGGAAGAGGCAGAACGGATGTCCGGCCGGGTCAAGATGCACCCGCACGTCGTCCTGGGGCTGGAAGTCGGCCAGCGTCGCGCCGGCCTGTTGCGCGTGGGTGGAGGCCTCGGCCAGATCCACGACGGCGATGTCCAGGTGCATCATCATCTGTTGCGCCCCGGGCCCGGCGGGCCAGACCGGCGGCACGTACCCGGCGTCGCTCTGGAATGAGAGCCCCGCGCCGCCGTCCGGGGAGACCAGCGTGACCCATTCGGGCTCATCCTGCCCGAGCTCCCAGCCCAGGAGGCGGCGGTAGAAGTCCGCCAACTCGCGGGCATCGGGGGCGTCAAGGACGACGCCGGACAATCTCAACGCTGGCCTCTGGCTCATAGCAACCCCCACAGTGCGGTTCCGACTCTCGGGCCAGTATTGCACCCCTGCCGCCGGCCGGAACAGACCGGCGGCAGGCCGGGCGGTAGAGTTCCGGACAATGATCCCGGACCCCATCCCCACCGAACGGCTGACTCTCCGGCCCCTGACGGCCGGGGACGAGGCCGCCCTGCTGCGGTTCCGCGGCAACGCGGAGGTCACCCGGTATCTCTCGCACGCCCCGCTGGGTCCCGCCGAGAACTCCACCCGGTTGCACACCATGCTGTCCCGGGCCGAGGCCTCCACCCCGGAACACTTCGACCTCTGCTGGGCCGTGGTCCTGCGCGCCACCGGCGAGGTGATCGGCGATGCCCGGACCTGGACCGCCGAAGCGCCACCCGCCCCCGGACCCATCCCGGCCGGCGCCGCCGCCCTCGGCTACCTGATCCACCCTGACCACCACGGCCACGGCTATGGGCGGGAGGCGGCGGGCGCCCTGGTGCGCTGGCTGTTCGAAGATCGGGGCGTCGGCACGGTCCTCGCCGGCGTCTACGAACCCAACCTCCCCTCCCGCAGGCTGCTTGAGACGCTGGGATTCGTCCCGGACCACTACTTCACGGCGGCCCAGGACCGCGCCGGGAAGGGCCTCCCCTCCTGGCGCTACCGGCTGGACCGGCCACCGGCGGCGGGTCCGCCCGCCGGTCACAATTGAACGCCGGACCGGCCGCGGCGATAAACTTGGGCTGAAGCAGCCGTCGCACCACTCGGTCGCGCCGTTTGGCTGCTTCACCCAGAACCCCGATGATCCAGTGAGGGTGCGCGCATGAGTCTGCCCACTACCGAAGTCCACCCCGGACCGCAGCCGCAGGGGCTGCCGGTGATCCCGGGCGCCACCAAACACCTCGTCGTGAAGAAGTTCGGCGGCTCCTCGGTGGCCGATGCCGAGGGCATCAAGCGGGTCGCCCGCCGCGTCGTGGACGCGCACAACGCCGGCGACGAAGTCGTCGTCGTCGTCTCCGCCATGGGTGACACCACCGACGAACTCCTCGACCTGGCCGCCCAGGTGACCGACTCCGCACCGGCCCGCGAAATGGACATGCTGCTCTCCGCCGGCGAACGCATCTCGATGGCGCTCCTGGCCATGGCGATCAACAAATACGGCGCCTCCGCCCAGTCCTTCACCGGCTCCCAGGCGGGCATGATCACGGACGGCATCCACGGCAAGGCCCGGATCATCGACGTCGACCCGCACCGGATCCGCACCGCGCTGGACAAGGGCCACATCGCGATCGTCGCCGGCTTCCAGGGCATGAGCCGCACCACGAACGAGATCACCACCCTGGGCCGCGGCGGCTCGGACACGACGGCGGTAGCCCTGGCGGCCGCCCTCGACGCCGACGTCTGCGAGATCTTCACCGACGTTGACGGCATCTACACCGCCGACCCGCGCGTGGTCCCGTCCGCCCGGAAGATCGACAGCATCTCCAGCGAGGAAATGCTGGAACTCGCCGCTTCCGGGGCCAAGATCCTGCACCTGCGGTGCGTGGAGTACGCCCGCCGTTTCGGCGTCCCGCTGCACGTCCGCTCCTCATTCAGCCAGCACGAAGGCACCTGGGTGCTGCCCAGCGCCGACGACAAGATCACGATTCAAGAGGGAGTTGCCTTGGAGCAGCCAATCATCTCCGGCGTTGCACACGACCGTTCCGAGGCCAAGGTCACCGTCGTCGGCGTCCCGGATATCCCCGGCAAGGCGGCGGCGATCTTCCAGGTCATCGCGGATGCGCACTCGAACATCGACATGATCGTCCAGAACGTCTCCACCCACGGGACCGGCCGGACGGATATCTCCTTCACCCTGCCGATCGTCGAGGGCGCCGACGCCCTGGCCGCCCTGCGCGCTGCCCAGGCCGAGATCGGCTTCGAGAACATCGAATACAACGAGAAGATCGGCAAGCTCTCGCTGATCGGTGCGGGCATGCGCTCCCACCCGGGCGTTTCGGCACGGTTCTTCGCCGCCCTGTCCGAGGCCGGGATCAACATCAACATGATCTCGACCTCCGAGATCCGCATCTCCGTGGTCACCCACGCGGACCTGCTCGATGACGCGGTGCGGGCCATCCACAAGGCCTTCGACCTCGACAGCGAGGACGAGGCGACGGTCTACGGCGGCACCGGACGCTAAGGCACTTCACGCGGGACATACGAAAGGGAGCGGCAACCTGCCGCTCCCTTTCGCGTTTAAACGTCGGGTCAGACCTGTTCCTTGGGAAGGTCTTCGCGGCGGACGGCGTAGTGATGCCCCGCCGCATCCGTCTCGATCTCGAAGCCGGCGAGCTCCTGCTCGGAGGCGAGTTCGAAGTCGTCGTGCCGGTGCACCACCGGGGCGGCGTAGTCTCCGCGTGAGGCCGGGCCGAAGACGAACCGCACCCAGGTGGACGGGTGCAGCCGGCTGCTGTGGGCGGCCCTGCGCAGTGCATGTGCCATGGTTTCCACCTCCTCCCCTGCTGACAGGATGAGCGGAAGGACGGCGCGCCGGCCGGGACGTCGTTTCCAGCGAGCGGGCCGGGGCCGCCGGTGCCTCAATTTTACGCCCGACGGAGGGAAATGAGCCGGGGCTTCCCGCCTAGCGGAGCGACTTGTCCCCGGGGTCCCGGGGCACCACGTAGGTGCTGCCGTCGGGGCGGCGGACGGTCTCCCACTGCCGGGTCTCTGCCTCCCGCTGGGCCAGCAGCCGGCGGTTCTGCTCGGTCATGTCGTGCCCCAGCGAGCCGCGGCTGGCGGGACCGAACACGGCCCGCAACTTCCCGGTTGCCCGCATGAAACGCTCGGCGGCGGATTCCTTCGCCATCACCACTCCTTCGCAACGGATATGCCACCAGTGTACGCTAATGATTAGTGCACTAATCATTTCTGCGCCCCGAGGAGTTCCATGACCGACAGCGCCACCGCCAGCCCCGACTTCATCGACGAAGACCTGCTGCTGGAACACCAGCTCTGCTTCGCCCTCACCGTCGCCTCGCGCAATGTGGTGGCCGCCTACAAACCCGTCCTGGACAACCTGCACCTCACCCACCCGCAGTACCTGGTGATGTTGACCCTCTGGGAATCCAGCCCGCGCACCGTCCGCGAGATCAGCGACGCCCTGGACCTGGACCCGGCCACGGTCTCCCCGCTGCTGCGCCGGCTCGAGGCCGTGGGCTACGTGACCCGGGAACGGGCCGAAGGCAACGAACGCAGCCTCGCCGTCGGGCTCACCCCGGCCGGCGCGGCGCTCCGCCGGGACGCGACGGCGATTCCCGGCACCATGATGGCCCGGCTGGGGCTGAGCCGGGACCAGGTGGCCGAACTCCATGTCGCCATGACCCGGCTGATCGCGGCCACCCGGCGATAGACTGGATTTCAACCCGAGGAGGTCCGCCATGCGCAAACCCCTGATGCACGTGCTGCTCATCGCGGCCACAGCCACCGCCCTGGCCGCCTGTTCGCCGGGCGGCTCCGGCGGCCCCGGCCCGACAGGCTCGTCCCCCGCCGGCTCCAGCTCCGCCGGCAGTTCCTCCGGCACACCCTCAAGCGGCACCAGCGGCACCCCGTCCGCGGACGCCGAGACCACCGCGGCGGCACCGTCCCCCTCGGCCGCGGCACCCACGGCCGGGCCGGGCGCCGGCAACGCCGAGCTCTCCATCATGGTCAAGCCCGGCGGCAGCGGCCAGCCGGCCAATTACACCCTGGTCTGCCGCGACGGCGTCCCCGCGGCGGAAAGCCAGCACCCCTCCGCCACTGCCGCCTGCGCCGCCCTGAAGGCCAACGCCGCCCTGCTCAGCCCTGCGCCGCGGCCCACGGACAAGGCCTGCACCCAGCAGTACGGCGGCCCGCAGGAGGCCACGGTCACCGGCTCGGTGGACGACCGGCCGGTCGAAGCCACCTTCAGCCTGCGCGACGGCTGCGAAATCGCCCAATGGAACGCCGCCAAGGACGTTCTGGGCTCGAGCGGCGGGGCTGGCTAAACTGCAGCACCTGACAGACGAACAGTGGACCCGGCGGGAGGCCGCCCACCAGGAACGCGTCCGGACCTACGCCGACCCCTACCTGGCACGGCGGTCGGCCGGACGCAAGCACCCGGTGGAAGACTTCCTCTTCACCTACTACACCCAGAAACCCGGACAACTGCTGCGCTGGCACCCGGGCGCCGGCGTCGTGCTCTCCGGCCCAGCCGCCGCCGCGCGCACCGACTGGAAGTACTACCGCGCGGCCGACGACGCCGAACGCGCCGCCGCGGGCGTGCCCGACGGCGTCCCGGCGGTGACCGTCGACGTCGAGCGCTTCCTGGCCGAACGGCGCGAGGCGGTGCAGTTCGCCGGGATCATCCTGGCCGGCACGGCGGCCCGGCCGGCACAGTTCGGCTGCTTCGGCCTACACGAATGGGCCATGGTCTACCGCCAGGACAAGTTTGCGCTCCGCCACGAATACCTCACCCTGCGGCTGGGATCCGCGGGCACGGACCAGGTGGTGGAGGAGAACAGGATCCGCTGCTCGCACTTTGACGCCTTCCGGTTCTACACCCCGGATGCCGTGCCGCTGAACAGCCTCTCGCCGAGCCGGGAAAACCAGCGGGACCTCGAACAGCCCGGCTGCCTGCACGCCAACATGGACCTCTACAAGTGGGCCTACAAGCTGGCGCCCGTGCTGCCGAGCGAACTGGTGATGGACTGCTTCGAACTCTCCTGGCAGATCCGGGCCATGGACATGCAGGCCTCCCCCTACGACCTCAGCGAGTGGGGCTACCCGCCCATCAGGATCGAAACCGCCGAGGGCAAGGCCGACTATGTGGACCGGCAGCGCGGCTTCGCGGACGCCGCCCAGGAGTTGCGGGGCCGTCTGCTGCAGGAACTCGACCCGCTGCTCACGGCCGCCGCCCGCCAGCAGCCCCGCACCGCAGCCCAGGAAGGAACGCCATGACCGCCACCAATGGCGCCGGCGAGCCGGCAGCTTCACCCCACGACCGGACCACGAATCCCGAGGTGGACCTCACCATCACGCTGACCGAGGCGCCGGGCGGCCCGGAGTACGTGTTCCGGCTGGTCGCGGACGGCCAGGAGCCCGGCCCTGAATCCACGCTCCCCGACGCCGCCGCCGCGCTGGCAGCCGTCCGGCAGCACGGCGAGGCCATCTTTTTCCCCGTGCCCGGGCCGCCGAAGCTCTGCACCCAGCAGTACGGCGGCCCGCAGGTCGCGGTGGTCACCGGCACGTACCGGGGCCGCGGCGTCGAGGCCCGCTTCAGCCGGACCGACGGCTGCGAGATCTCCCGGTGGAAGTCCATGGCCCCGCTCCTGGGCGGGACGGCCCGTTCCACCGGCGCGGTCTAAGCGCCGCAGGGGCGGACCGGCGCACGGGCGCCCGGCGCCCGAGGCCCCGTTCTCGGCGCCCGGCCCTGGGCCCCAACGCGCCAGGGCGCCAAGGCGCCAAGGCGCCAAGGCGCCAAGGCACAATGAACAAACAACAGGAGAACACAGCAGTGGCCGGCGGTAAGACCGCCGGCCACTGCTGTGTTCAGGTGTTACGCGCTACCGCTAGATAGCGTTGTTGGGGCTGTCCGGATCCTGCGGGACCACCTTGGCCTGTTCTTTCTTGACCTGGGCGCCCTTCTCCAGTTGGGCCGCGTCGCCGGTGCCCGCCTCGTCGCCCGGGCCGGTGTTGCTGGCCTGGTCCTCGGCGGTGGGGGCCACGGCGGTGGTGCCGTCGGGGCTCACCATGACGGTGACGAAGGTCGGGTCGCTGGAACCTTCGAAGGTGATCCGGCCGATGTACGAACCGGCCGCGAGGCCCTTCCAGTTCAGCGTGACCTTGCCGGCCTTGCCGTTGGTCAGCTTCAGCGGGTTCGGCGAGACGGAGGCGTTGCCCACGTTGGCGCCGAGCACCGCCGCCTCAACCGAAGCCTTGGTGGCCTTGCCGCCCGGGCTGGCGTACAGGTTCGCGTAAATCGTGTACTTACCGGCTGCGGGGTTGGGGATGGAGAGGGTCTCGCTGGAGGACGAGGTCGCAACCTGCTCCACGCCGCGCGGGGTCACCACGTACATGTCGAAGTCGGCGCCCGGATCGGAGGAGATCACGGAGAACTTCGCCAGCGGCACGCCGGCCGGAACCTGGACGGTCTTAATGTACGTCGAGGCGTCGGCCGTGGCGGTGAACGGACCCGGAACCAGCGAGATGGCGGTGGCGTCGGCCTTGGAAAGGCCGTCCAGCGTCATGTTGGTCGGGTTGTTCGTGCCGGAGACCACCTTGATGTCACCGGAGCCGGTGCCCTGGTTGGTGGTCAGGGTGACGTCCTTCGGAGCCACCACGGACTGCGGGCGGACCGAGATCGGCGAGGTGACGGTCTTGCCCGCACCCTGCCAGGACAGCGAGCCCATGGCGAACTGGCCCAGCGGGGCACCCTGGTTCTCGAAGGTGACCTTGAAGGTGCGCTGTTCGCCGGCGGCCTTGAAGTTCAGCGCCGCCGGGGCCACGCTGACCTTGATGCCGGGGACGTTGACGCTGGCCTTGTAGACACCCGGAGTCAGGGCGGTCACCGTTCGGGTGACCTCGATCTTCCCGGTGAGGTTACCCAGGGCGAAGGACGGGACGTTCATGTCACGCGCCTTGGTGCTGGACTTCAGGCCCAGGTCCACGCCGGTGCCCTGGATGAACTTCAGGTAGTCCTGGGTGTTCGCGTCGTACACCAGGCCCGGGTCGACCATGCGGGCCGGGTCCACCTCGCCCGCGCCGGTGGCGAAGACGTCGGTGTTCTTGGTGCCGTCGGCGAGCTTGACGTCGGAGGTGGTGGTCATCATGGCGGACTTCACCGCGGCCGGGGACCAGGTGGGGTTCTTGCCCAGCAGCAACGCGCCGAAGCCGGCCACGTGCGGGGAAGCCATCGAGGTACCGGACATGAAGCCGAACTTGGCACCGTTTTCACCGATCGGCGAGACGCCTGCCAGGACTGCAACGCCGGGGGCGGTGACGTCCGGCTTCAGCAGGTCCGAATCGGTGGCCAGCAGCGGTCCGCGGGAGGAGAACCCGGCGATCTGCGGCTGCGCCTCCAGGGGCAGGCCGGTGGTGTCCTTGTTGACCAGGGACACCTTGATGCCCGGGTTGGCCGCGACCTTGTCCTTGATGGTCTGGGTGGCGGGCGGGTTCACGTGCACCGTGGGCACCGCGTGCTGGTCCGCGTCCAGGGAGGAGTTGGTGAGGTTGACCAGGATCATGCCGACGCCGCCGGCTCGGGCAACCTCGGCGCTCTTGGCGACGCGGTCCACGACGCCGCGGTCACAGACGACGACCTTGCCGGCGACCTTGGTCCCGTCCAGCGTGTTGGGGCCGCAGAGGGCCGGCGAGGAGGGTGCGTTGGCCGCTGCGGCGTTGGCTGCCAGCACGACTCCGGCGTCCTTGACCTCGCGGTTCATGATGCTGGCTCCGCGGAACTTGCTGCCGTCACCGAACTCGACCGTGCCTTGCAGTTCCTGGGAGAAGCTGCTGGCCGCCACGGTGGTCACCCAGGGGGCGCCGTGGTTGACGGTGCTGGCGGTGGGGCCGGAGTTGCCGGCGGAGGCGGCGACGAAGATGCCGCTGGCCGACGCGTTCAGGAACGCGATGGAGACCGGGTCGATGACGGACGTCGCGGAACCGGAGATGGAGTAGTTCAGGACGTCGACGCCGTCCTCGATGGCCTGCTCGACGGCGGCGACGGAGGAGGAGCTGTAGCAGCCGCCGGTGTTGGGATCGGTGTCTTCCCAGCAGACCTTGTAGATGGAGAGCTTGGCCGCCGGGGCGATGCCGCTGGTCAGGCCGAAGCTGCGGCCGTCCACGAAGGATTCGACGTTTGCGTTGCCGGCCGCGGTGCTGGCGGTGTGGGTACCGTGGCTGGCCACGTCAACCGGGGAGAGCTGCTCCAGCGGCGACCGGTCACCCGGGGCCACGTAGCTAAGGAAGTCGTCCGCGAAGTAGTGCGCGCCGAGGACCTTGGAGTTGCAGGCGGTGCCGTCGAAGGATGCACCGGAGTCGACGCCCTTCTGGCAGTCGCTGGTGAACGTCTCTCCGTCGGCCTTGAGCATGGCAATCTTGCCATCCGCCGCGCGGTACGGGACGCCGACCACGGGGGCGCCGGAGAGCGGCTTGACCGGGTCGCCGGCGAAGAAGGCGCTGTCCGGGGTGTACCCGGTGTCGATGACGCCGACGACGACGCCCTTGCCGGCGCCGTCCTGGCCACCGAAGGTGGTGTTCCAGGTGCCATTGGGACCACTGAGCTTGAGGAAGTCGGTGGTGGAGTAGTCCGGGGCGTTCTCCGTGTCCGGAGCCACCGCCAGGACGCTGGGGTCCTTGGCGAGCTTGATCGCCTGGTCCGTGGTCAGCTTGGCGCTGAAGCCGTTGACCGCAGCAGAGAACTGACGGCCCATCTTGACGTTCTGCTTGCCGGCGACCTCGGCCTGCTTCTGCTCCAGG
This sequence comes from Arthrobacter sp. NPDC057259, assembly GCF_042668995.1. NCBI lineage: Bacteria > Bacillati > Actinomycetota > Actinomycetes > Micrococcales > Micrococcaceae > Arthrobacter > Arthrobacter sp. NPDC057259. The sequence continues at coordinate 133,356 of NZ_JBHUYA010000006.1, read as the reverse complement.
TGCGCGCGGTAGTTCTTGACTTCGCCCTTGCTGGGGTCAAGCTTCTTGCCCGGCGCGGGCTTGGTGGCTGGCAGGCCGGGAGTGGAACCCTCGTAGCTGGCCGCCGGCTGCTCGGCCAGCATGACGATGTAGCGGCCGTCCGGGTAGTTGGCCGGGTCCAGATTCTTCTGGGCGACGCCGGCGACGGTGGTGCCTTGTGCCGTGGCCGCGGTGGCGGGCGCGATGGCAACGGTTGAAAGGAGAACCGGCAAGCCCAGGGTCAGTGCCGCGGCCCTCCGGAGTCCCCCGCTTCGAAGGAAGCTCTTTCCTGGTGATTTCACGAGTGTTTTGAACCTTTCAGAAGGAACGGTCCCGGCGCGGAGGCCGGGGACTGTGGTCTGGAACGGGCGCTGGAGCAACTCTTGTCACATGCGGCCCGGCGGATACCAGCCGTTTCACACAGTACAGACTGAGAGCCGGATATGACATAGACCACAGGTAACGAATTAACTTTGGTCAAACGATTCGACAACTCTTGTCGCGGTCGGGGCGCGCGGAAGGCGGGCGGTCTGTGACCGTCCGGATTTCGGTATTTGTAGTCCCTTTGTGCCCTCCGCGGAGGGTCTTGGGGTGGCCCGATCCGCTACTGGCGGGGCGTCCGCACAACCTCGCTGATCCAGGCCCTGGTCTTCTCATCCAGCGGCCCGGCAACATTCGTCTCGCGAGCGGCACGGTCGGCCAGGACCTTCTGCAGGACCATCCGGCCGAGGCCCGCAAAGACGGCGGCGGCGACCACGGGAAGGACCACGGACCTGGGATTCTGAGCCATGCGCTCATCCTACTGATCGGCCCCGTCAAGGTCACGGCAAATTTTCTCCAAAAAAGTCAGGACCGGACCGTGACGATCCGCCGCCGGGGCGCGTCTTTACCTATGTAGAGCGATTCACTCCGGCGCTCTCCCGACCACGGAAGAGAGAACCATGCGCAACAAGATCATTGCAGCAGTTGTCACGTCGCTGGCCGGCTGGCTCAGGGGACGGCTGGGCCGCCGCGGGGGCACACAGCCCCCTGCGCGCCGCTAGGCCGCTCGTCAGGCCGCACAGGCCGCTAAGTAGGTCTGCACACAGAATTCCCCCGCCGGGGTGAATGCACAGAAGTACGTAACCGCAGCAACGAACAAGGAAGGTGTACATCATGGGTATCGGAGACAAGATCCAGAACGCAGCTGAATCCGCAGGCGGAAAGCTGAAGGAAACGGTGGGCAAGGCCACCCACAACGAAGAGCTCGAGGCCGAGGGCCAGGCCGACCAGGCGAAGGCCTCGGTGAAGAAGGCCGGCGAAAACGTCAAGGACGCGTTCAAGGGCTAACCAGCGCACCACTGCAGTAAACCGGGAGGCGTCCTTGGGGGACGCCTCCCGGTTTTTTCATGCCTGGTCCGCGACGGCTTCCCGGGGTGCCTCGGCCAGCATTCGGCGCGAGCGTCATTTCACCGCCCCGCCCGGACTGGACGAAGGTGCCTCGCCGGGCGGAAGAGGAGTGCTCGCTGCCTTTAATCCATTTGCCAGACTTTCTAAAGAAATCTCTGGAAATTACTCCTTCATCATCCGTATGCTGGGTTCACTTGCAGATCGCTGCTCCGTGGGGGAGGTGTTTTGAGATGGAAAGTTCACGGCCCTTGTGGCGCGTGGTCCGGCCCGTGCTCCTCGCGGCTGCCGCCGCGACCTCGTGGCTTGCCATCTCGGCCACGGCAGCCTCTGCCGACTCCCCCACCGACCGAGGGCCGCTCGCCGGGCAGGTCCTGTCCACCGTAACGGCGATCGCCGCTCCCGATGTGGCCGTCGAACTCCCGCTGGCTTCCCGGCCCAACGGTGACGCTCCCGCACCGGGGCTTCTCTCCGTGGTGCCGAAGCTGCAGCCTCTGGCCGGTGGGGTGACGTCCCGGGCGGACGCCCTGGCGGCAACAGTCCCGGTGGCGGACGTTCCGGTGGTCGGTTCGGCCCTCACGCTCCCGCCGCTGACTCCGGTCACAGACCCTGTCCTGGGCCTCGCGGACAGTGCCGTGTCCGGCGTCGTGGTCTCCGCCGACTCTGCCGTCGCGTCCGTCGTCGACGGCGTGGATCCGGTCCTCGGCGCCGTGACCGGGCCGGTTGCCGCCGTCATCACGCCTCCGGCGCTGCCCGCCGTCCCGTCGGAACTGCCGGCCCTCCCATCGGAACTGCCCGGCGGGGCTGCCGTGGCGGCAACCCTCGACCCTCCGGCCGAAGGCGTTACGGGCAGCACCCAGAGCCCCTCTGCGGACATAGAGCCTGCCACAGCCGCTTCGGCCACAGCCCGGGATGCCGTCGCGGCGACGGTCTCCGCGATACCCCGCACGCAGCCTGCGGCGCCGAACCACGCTGAAACCCCGATGATGTCCCTCGCCGATGATCCGGCCGATGAGTGGGCGCCGGGCGCCCCGGACCCCGCACCGGAGGTTCCCGGCAGCGGCTCAGGATCCGGCGCTCCCTCCGGCGGCAGCGCCAACCCTGCCTGGCTCTCCAGCTTCCGCCTGCACCTCGCGGGCGCCCTCAACATTCCGGCGCGGGGAGACCTGCTCGCGCCGCCCTCCCCGGTGTCCGTTGACCCGGGGTCGTCTCCTGACTAGTTGAGCCCTGCCGCGCCCCAGGCGCGGCCACGGCATCCACGGCCCCAGCGGCCGCTCAACCACTTTTTCAGGAGACTTTGTCATGCATCAAAACCTTCGCCGAGGCCTGCTCGGCACCCTCTTCGCCGGCGGCCTGCTGGCCCTCGGGAGCACGGCGGCCTCAGCGGCCGACACGACCACCACCGGCTCGGACGGACTCCTTTCCGGCACCCAGGTCACCGCGCCGATTTCAATTCCGGTCAATCTCGGGGCGACGTCCCTGGGGCTGCTGGGCGACTCCACCGCCACCACCGGCGGAACCAGCACCGGTACCGCGCCTGCGGCGCCGGCCGGATCCACCTCCACCACGGGCGCAGACGGGATCCTCTCCAGCACCCAGGTCACCGCACCGGTCACGGTCCCGATCAACCTCGGAGCCACCTCCGTGGGCGCACTGGGCAACTCCACCGCCACCACCGGCGGACCCACCACCGGGACCGTACCCGCCGGATCCACCTCCGCGGGTCCGACAACCACCGGGGCGGACGGAATCCTCTCCGGCACCCAGGTCACCGCGCCCATCAGCGCACCAATCAACCTCGGCGCCACCTCGGTGGGAGCACTGGGCGACTCCACCGCCACAACCGGCGGAACCACCACCGGGACCGCACCGGCCGCACCCACCGGATCCACGCCGTCCGGGTCCGCGTCCACCACCGGGGCGGACGGAATCCTCTCCGGCACCCAGGTCACCGCGCCGGTCACGGCCCCGATCACCGTCGGCGCCACCTCCGTGGGCGCACTGGGCGACTCCACCGCCACCACCGGCGGGACCACCGCCGGGACCGCACCGGCCGGATCCACCTCCGCGGGTCCGACAACCACCGGGGCGGACGGAATCCTCTCCGGCACCCAGGTCACCGCACCGGTCACGGCCCCGATCAACCTCGGCGCCACCTCCGTGGGAGCACTGGGTGACTCCACTGCCACCACGGGTTCCGGCAACATGGGCCAGGCAGCAGCGGGCCCCGCATCGGGTCCTGCCACGACCGGCTCCGGCGGGATTCTCTCCGGCACCCAGATCACCGCGCCCATCAGCGCGCCGATCTCGCTCGGCGCCACCTCGGTGGGCGTCGGTGGCGGCTCTGCGGCCACGACGGGCAACCCGCCCACGGTCACTCCGCCGGTCGTGACTCCCCCGGTGGTTACCCCGCCGGTCGTCACACCGCCAGTGGTTACTCCCCCGGCGGCGGAGTCGCCTGCCGCCGTCCAGCCCGGAAACCAGGGCGCCACCGGCACCTCGCAGGGCATCGTGTCCGCCGCTTCAGCGCCGTCAGGTGTCCCCGCCGGGGCCACCACGCTCGCCTACACCGGAGCCAACGCCAACGCACTGTGGCTCGCGGGCCTGTTCCTCGGCGCGGGACTGCTGATGTTGCTCGGTATGCGGCTCAAGCGGTCGGCCTAAGCAACGGCCCCAGTAAAGGACTAACCGTCCTGTGAGCTGTCCGGGGACGCCCCATGGCGTCCCCGGACATCCGCGCGCACAGGGCCAGCCAGGCTCCAGCGGTCACGAATACGCCCGGCGGAGCAGGCCCGGTAGAATAAGCGTGCAAGCTCGCGGAGCGCCCGAACCACGCCGTCCTGGAACATTCCTGTTTCATCACAGCGGGACCGGCGTGAGACGGCACCACTCCGCTGCGCCCTTACCCAACGCTCACGCACAGGAGTTGCCGGATGCCCCGGATCGTTGTCGACGTCATGCCCAAGCCCGAGATTCTGGACCCGCAGGGGAAGGCGATCGTCGGAGCGCTGCCCCGCCTCGGATTCACCGCCTTCAGCGGCGTCCGCCAGGGCAAGCGTTTCGAACTCACCGTCGACGGCGAGGTGACCGAGGAGATCCTGGCCCAGGCCCGGAACGCCGCGGAGACCCTGCTCTCCAACCCGGTGATCGAGGATGTCGTCAACGTCGAGGTCGTCGAGGCCTGAAATGACTGAACAACCCCTGATCGGCGAGGCCGTCGCGATCGCTGCCGAGCCCCGGCTCGCTGGCGCGAAGATCGGCGTCGTCACCTTCCCCGGCACCCTCGATGACCGCGACGCCGCCCGCGCCGTCCGGCTCGCCGGCGCCACCCCCGTGGCCCTCTGGCACGCGGACACCACCCTGGCCGACGTCGACGCCGTCGTGATCCCCGGCGGTTTCTCCTACGGTGATTACCTGCGCGCCGGCGCGATCGCCCGGTTCGCCCCGCTCATGTCGAAGATCATCGACGCCGCCAACTCCGAGGCCCGCCTGCCGGTCCTGGGCATCTGCAACGGCTTCCAGATCCTCACCGAGTCGCACCTTTTGCCCGGCTCCATGATCAAGAACGACCACCTGAAGTTCCTCTGCCGCGACCAGGTCCTCCGCGTGGAGAACACCGCCACGGCGTGGACCGGTGACTACACCGCCGGCCAGGAAATCACCGTTCCGCTGAAGAACCAGGACGGCCAGTACATCGCGGACGCGAAGACCCTCGACGCGTTGGAAGCCGAGAACCGCGTGGTGTTCCGCTACGTCGGCTGGAACCCGAACGGCTCCCGCCGCGACATCGCCGGCATCACCAACGAGGCGGGCAACGTGGTGGGCCTCATGCCGCACCCCGAGCACGCCATCGAGGCGGGCTTCGGTCCGGAGAACGGCTCCGGCACCGAGGGCCTGGGCTTTTTCACCTCTGTCCTGAACAAGATCGTGGGAGACAACAAATGACCGAGACCCCCGCCGTGGCCAAGCCCGCGGAGTCCGGCAAGAAGTTCAACATCGACACGGTGGAGAACGCGGCCAGGACCCCGGACACCGAGCTGCCCTGGGCCGAGCTGGGCCTGAAGCAGAACGAGTTCGACGAGGTTGTCAAGGTCCTCGGCCGCCGCCCCACCGGCGCCGAGCTGGCCATGTACTCCGTCATGTGGAGCGAGCACTGCTCCTACAAGTCCTCCAAGAACCACCTGCGCCAGTTCGGCGAGAAGGTCACCGAGGAGATGAAGAAGGACATGCTGGTGGGCATCGGCGAGAACGCCGGTGTCACCAACCTCGGCGACGGCTGGGCCGTGACCTTCAAGATCGAGTCGCACAACTCGCCCTCCTTCGTGGAGCCTTACCAGGGCGCCGCGACCGGCATCGGCGGGATCGTCCGCGACATCATCTCGATGGGCGCCCGCCCCGTGGCCGTCATGGACCCGCTGCGCTTCGGCGCGATCGACCACCCGGACACCGCCCGCGTCATGCACGGCGCCGTGGCCGGCATCGGCGGCTACGGTAACTCCCTGGGCCTGCCGAACATCGGCGGGGAGATGGTCTTCGACTCCGTTTACCAGGGCAACCCGCTGGTCAACGCCCTCGCCGTCGGCGTCATGCGGCATGAGGACATCCGCCTCGCCAACGCCTCCGGCAAGGGCAACAAGGTTGTCCTGTTCGGTGCCCGCACCGGCGGCGACGGAATCGGCGGCGCGTCCGTGCTGGCGTCCGAGTCCTTCGACGACACCAAGCCCTCCAAGCGTCCGGCCGTGCAGGTGGGCGACCCGTTCGCGGAGAAGGTCCTGATCGAGTGCTGCCTGGAGCTCTTCAAGGGCTCCCTGGTGGAGGGCATCCAGGACCTCGGCGCTGCGGGCATCTCCTGCGCCACCTCCGAACTGGCGTCCAACGGCGACGGCGGCATGCAGGTCGAGCTGACCTCCGTGCTGCTGCGCGACCCCACCCTGACCCCGGGCGAAATCCTGATGTCCGAGTCGCAGGAACGCATGATGGCCGTGGTCACCCCCGAGAACGTCGAGGCGTTCGAGGCCGTGATGGACAAGTGGGCCGTGGAGTACTCCTGGCTGGGCGAGGTGACCGACACCGGCCGCCTGATCATCACCTGGGACGGCGAAGTGATCGTCGACGTCGACCCGCGCACCGTCGCCCACGACGGCCCGGTCTACGACCGCCCCTACGCCCGTCCCGAGTGGCAGGACTCCGTCCAGGCGGATGCCTTCACCGGCTCCGTGCAGGATACCGGCCGCCCGGCCGCCCCGTCCGAGCTCGCTGCGGCCGTCACCGAGCTGGTGGCCTCGCCGAACATGTGCAGCAAGGCCTGGATCACCAACCAGTACGACCGGTACGTCGGCGGCAACACCTCCATGGCGTTCCCGGACGACGCCGGCGTGGTCCGGGTCGACGAGGAGACCGGCCTGGGCGTCGCCCTGGCCACCGACGCCAACGGCCGCTACACCTACCTGGACCCGTACCAGGGCGCGCAGCTGGCCCTGGCCGAGGCGTACCGCAACGTGGCCACCTCCGGCGCCATCCCGATGGCCGTCAGCGACTGCCTGAACTTCGGTTCCCCCGAGGACCCGGACGTCATGTGGCAGCTCGCCGAAGCCATCCGCGGCCTCTCCGACGCCTGCATGGAACTCGGCATCCCGGTCACCGGCGGCAACGTCTCGCTCTACAACCAGACCGGCACCACCCCCATCCACCCCTCCCCCGTGGTGGCGGTGCTGGGCAAGCTCGACGACGTCGCCCGCCGCACGCCGTCGGGCTGGCGTGAGGACGGCCAGGCGATCTACCTCCTCGGCACCACAGGTTCCGAGCTGGACGGGTCCGAGTGGGCCAACATGCGCGGCCACCTGGGCGGCCGGCCGCCGAAGGTTGACCTCGCCGCCGAGCGCGAGCTGGGCCAGATCCTGATCAACGCCTCCCGCGACGGCATGGTGGACTCCGCCCACGACGTCTCCGAGGGCGGCCTCGCCGCGGCCCTGGTGGAATCCGCGCTGCGCTACGGCGTCGGCGCCCGGATCTCGCTGCAGGACGTCATGGACCGCGACGCCGTGGACCTCTTCACCGCGCTGTTCTCCGAGTCGCAGGCGCGCGCCGTCGTGGCCGTGCCCCGCTCGGAGGAGATCCGCTTCAAGGACATGTGCACCGCCCGCGGCTTCGCGCACGTCCGGATCGGCGTCGTCGACGCCGAGGGCGGCACGCTGGAGATCAACGGCGTGGACACCCTAAGTCTGGACGCGCTCCGCGAGGCCCACGAGGGGACACTGCCGAAGTACTTCGGCTAAGGCCCAACCACCGCCTGAACCGAACGGCCGCCCCTCCTCAGCAGGGGCGGCCGTTCGGTTTTATTCAAGGTCGCGCTTCAGGCGGCGTCCGGCGCTCAGCGGGTCATCGACGCCGGGGGCGTGGCGAACTTTTCGCCGGGGTAGCGCTGCGCCGCGGCGTCCATCAGCCGGCCCCACTGGCCGCCGGCGATGTCCGCGCCGTCCACGCCCACGTAGTAGCGGCCGTTGATGGTGATGTCCTGGTTCACCCAGCGCGGCCCGATGCCCTGGTAGCTGCCGAACCAGGACGCCGTGGCGATCCCGGAGGTGCCGCCCACGGTCCAGGTCATGGTGTTGCCGTCCGTGGTGCCGGTCTTGGCGAAGATGTCCGTGGCCTTGGAAACCGGGATGTTGTAGCCGGAGCCCCGGGTCAGCACGTTCTTCAGCGCGTAGGTCACCCCGGCCGCGACGTCAGGATCGATGGCCTGCTGGCAGTGCGCGTCCGGGACCGGGTACGTCTTGCCGTGCGGCCCGGTCACCGATTCGAGGGCGATCGGGTCGCAGTGCTTACCGCCGGCGGCAAAGGTGGCGTAGGCGTCCGCCATGGTCAGCGGGGCGACGTCCTGGGTGCCGATCAGGCTGGCGATGCTGGAAACGTCGTAGGGCTTGTTGGTGTGTCCGTCGGCGACGCCGGCCGCCGTCGCCATTTTCTGGATGTTGCAGAAGTCCAGCTGCGCGGCGGACTGGAAGGTGATGGTGTTGATCGACTGGTAGAGGCCCTGGAGGACACTCATCCTGACGTAGTGGTTCGCGTCGTCGTTGGGCAGGAGCTGCGTCCCTGCCGCCGGGTCATAGGATCCGGTGGTGCGGCCGCAGGAGTTCTGCCAGGGGTAGCCGGGCCGGTAGAGGCGCACCGCGCCGTCCAGGACAGTGCCCATGGACTTGCCGGCGCGCAGCCACTCGGCGAAGACGAACGGCTTCATGGTGGAGCCGATCTGGAAGCCGCCGGCGCCATCGAGGGGCTGGCCGTTGGCGTCCCGTTCGGGCAGCGCGAAGTTGCCGGTGTAGTTGCCCGGACCCGCCGTGGGGTTGTAGTTGGTGTTCTGCGCCATGGTCAGCACCTTGCCGGTGCCGGGCTGGACGCTGACCAGGGACGCCCCGCGCTGCAGCGGGTCGGTGGCGGACATGGAGGCGTTGACCTGGTCCTGGGCCACCTTTTGCAGCGCCGGGTCCAGGGTGGTGCGGATCGTCAGGCCGCCCAGGTAGAGCAGCTTCTTCCGGGCGTCCTCGTCGGGCCCGAAGGCCGGGTCGTTGAGGATCAGCCGCTGGACGTAGTCGCAGAAGTAGGGCGCGGAGACGGCACCGGCGCAGCCCTGGCTGGCCGGGTGGACGTTGAGGCCGATCGGTGCCTGCACCGCCGCGTCGTGGTCGGCCTGGCTGATCTTGCCCTGCTGGAGCATCTTGTCGAGGACCTCGTTGCGGCGGGACACCACGTGGTCCGGCTGGGTGAGCGGGTCGTAGTAGACCGGGCTGTTGACGACGCCGGCCAGCGCCGCCGCCTGCGGCAGGGTCAGTTGCGCGGCGCTGACGTTGAAGTATTCGTGGGCGGCGGCGTCGATCCCGTAGGCGCCGTTGCCGAAGTAGACCACGTTGAGGTAGCCCTGCAGAATCTGGTCCTTGGAGTAGGTCTTCTCCAGGGCGATCGCGAGCTTCATCTCCCGCAGCTTGTCCCCCACGGTCTTGGCGTAGCCGAGCTTGACGTCCTCGCTCTTCCCCTGCGCCACCAGGGACTCGATGATCATGTTGTTGACGTACTGCTGGGTGAGGGTGGACGCACCCTGGCGGCCGCCCTGCGCGGTGGCGACGAGGGCGCGCAGGATGCCGGTGGTGTCGATGCCGCCGTGCTGATAGAAACGGGCGTCCTCGATGGCGACGATGCCGTCCTTGATGAAGGGGGACATCTTCTCCAGGCTGACCGGCGCCCGGTTCTCCGCATAGAAGGAGGCGATGACGGAACCGTCGTTGGCCAGGACGGTGGAGGTGGCCGGCGGGGCGTTGAGGTTCAGGTCATCGGGGAGCTTGTCGAGCATGCCGATCGAGTCGCTGACCACCGCGCCCGCCATGGCGGTGGCGGGGATGAAAAGACCGGCCACCAGCACGCCGCACACGGTCCCGGCCGCGATGAAGGCCAGGACCGCACGCCAAAGGGAGCGCCTAGCGGGCATCGGGATGTTCCCGGGTCGCGGGGGCGGTCTCGGCGTCAGCGCCAGCGGTCTTGGCGTCGACGGCGGGAGGCTCGTCACCGCCGTCGGGCGCGGCGCCCGGGATCGCCACCGAACGCTTCCGGCGGAAGGTCAGCAGGAAGCCCGCGGCACCGCCCAGGAAGATCAGCGCGGCCACCCAGGTGTTGACCCGGAGCCCCAGGATCAGGTTGGCGTAGTCCGAGCGCATCAGTTCGAAGGCGAAGCGGCCCGCCGTATAGCCGGCAACATAGAGGGCGAACACGCTGCCGGCTCCGAGCTTGAAGCGGCGGTCCAGGAAGAGGATGAGCAGGGCCACGGCGACGCACCAGAGCGACTCGTACAGGAAGGTCGGCTGGAAGTAGCCCAGGACCAGGGGGGCGCCGGAGGGATCGGTGACCGCGTTTCCGGCGGCGTCCATCTGGTGGATCTGCAGTTTCCACGGCAGGGTGGTGGGGTCGCCGTAGAGTTCGTTGTTGAACCAGTTGCCCCAGCGGCCGAGGGCCTGGGCAAAGAGCACGCCGGGCGCCACGGAATCCAGGAAGGCCACGAAGGACACCCCGGCCCGGCGGCAGCCGATCCAGGCGCCCACGCAGCCGAGCGCGATCGCTCCCCAGATGCCCAGGCCGCCGTCCCAGATGGCGAAAGCATTCCAGGGGTTCCGGCCGGGCAGGAAGTACAACTCCGGGTCCGTGATGACGTGGTAGATCCGGCCGCCGATGATCCCGGCCGGAACCGCCCAGACGCAGATGTCCAGGACCTGGCCGGGCAGGCCGCCGCGAGCGATCCAGCGGCGGGACCCCAGCCAGATGGCCACCGCGATGCCGGCCAGGATGCAGAGGGCATAGAAGTGGATGGTCAGCGGTCCCACGTGGAAGGCGCTGACGGTCGGGGACGGAAAAAACGAATCTCCGGCGGTCATGGCGGTCCTGTCTAAGAAGTGCGCGGCACGGTAATTGGTTCTGCCACAGAACTATTCTAGGTCTGACTCTATCCGGCTAAACTGGGCGGATGATGAGGGCCGTGGAATCCGCGCCGGAGGCAGCGGCCCGCCGGGACTCCGGCGCGTGGTCCCTGACCGGCGTGATCACCCGCCTGCGCAGGGTGCTGCGCTCCAGCGTGCGGCAGGAGTTTCCCTGGGAAGCGCTGCCGATGGCCCAGGTGGAGGTCCTGCAGCGGCTGGCCGAGGAACCGGGAATCGGCGTGAGCGGGCTGGCTTCGCGGCAGCGGCTGGCCGTCAACACGGTGAGCAACCTGGTCCAGCAGATGGTGGTGTCGGGGCTGGTGGAGCGGCTGACCCGGCCGGGCGACCGGCGTTCGGTGACGCTGACCCTTACCGAGCGGGGCGCCGCGGTCCTCGCCGCCTGGCAGGACGCCAATGACCGCCGCCTGGGCGACGCCCTCCGGCGGCTGCCCGAATCCTCGCAGCAGGCCATCGAGGACGCACTTCCGGCACTGGCCGCCCTGGCCGCCCTGTTGGAGGCGGAGGACCGGGAACCCGACGGCGGCGGCCTGCCTTCCCGGGACCTCTGACTTCCTGGAACCCCGCGCCCTGGGCCGTGCGCCGGGCCTAGTCGTCGCTACGGAGTTCGCGCTGGCGGGCGCTGAGGAGTTCGACCTCCGGCCGGGCCGCGACGAAGCGTTCGACGGCGGCCAGCACCTCGATGAGGTGGGCGCGGTCCGCGGCGACCAGTCCGGCGCCCACCAGGGCCCTGCGGTACTGGTCCTGGTAGCCGGCCTCCGTGACGGAGATGTCGAAGCGCCGCTTCAGCTCCGCCAGCAGCGGCCGGACCACGGACCGTTTTTCCTTCAGGCTGTGCACGTCGCCCAGCAGAAGGTCGAACTCGATCGAGCCGATCCACATGGCCCCAGCGTAACGTCCGGGCTAGATGGTGAGCTCGCCCATCCGGTCCCAGCCGTCGCCGTCGATCTGGCGGCTGATGATCCGGGGCGTCTCCACCAGGGCCTGGGGCATGTCCTCCATGGCCTTTTTGAAGTGGGCGCTGTTGACGTGGTCTCCGGCGGCGTCGTCCTTGAAGGCCTCGACGAGGACGAACTCGTTCGGGTCCTCGACGCTGCGTGACCACTCGAACCAGAGGTTGCCGGCTTCCTTGCGGGTGGACGTGGTGAAGTCCTCCACGAGGCCGAGCCAGCGCTCGGACCAGTCGGGCTTGACCTTGAATTTGACGACGATGAAGATCATGGACGGTCCCTTTCGGTACGGATACGGTCTTTCAGTATTTCAGTTGGGCCGGTCAGCAGGCGCCGATGGCGGCCCGGGCGATCTCCTGCTGCCGGGGCGTGCCCACGCGTTCGGCCCACTGCTCGGCCAGCTGGAATTCGACCATGGCCTCGGTGCAGCGGCCCGCTTCGTGCAGCGACCAGCCCAGGTTGTTGTGCAGCGCCACCAGCCACCGCCGGGTGCGGTCATCGCCGGCGGTGGAGGCGTACTCGAGGGCGCTGCGGGTCCAGGTTTCGGCGTGGGCGGTGTCCGCGATGGCCAGCATGTGCAGCGCGTCCACGGCCAGGAAGTCCTCGCCGAGGTGGTCCGCGAGTTCCGCGGCCTGCTCGAAAAGGGGAACGGCCATCTCGGGGTGGCCGCCGGAGTTGAGCACCCGTCCGCGCTCGAGCAGGACCCGCACCGCCACGGTGGGTTCGTCGGCGTCGACCGCGTCCAGCAGTGCGTCGGCTTCCTCGTACCGGCCCTGCAGCCCGATCGCCCGGCCCAGCTGGGTGGCAAGTTCGGCGCGTTCATCGGCGTCGAACGCCGGGTCCTCCAGTGCCTCCCGGAAGCGGGCTTCGGAGAGCCCGGGATTGTCGAAGTTCCAGATCAGGTCCAGGTTCTGTTGGTTCAGCATCCACTCACTCCTGCTCGGTTCACGCCGGCGGCCAGTTCCTGTGCACTCCTAACGTACCGGGAAGTGACCAGCCGGCGCGCCCGGTCCGTGACGGGGCGGCCGGCGGCGTAGAACCAGGTGGACGGGACACCGAAGGCGGTGATGGTGATCAGCACCCGGCCGGCCTCATCCAGCGAGATCTCGAAGGACTCCTCGCCCCGGACGGGGTGCCCGGGCAGGGTGCCGTAACCGAATCCGGCCGACTGCGGGCCGGCCCCGGGGCGGGGCGGGTGCACCCAGACCACCTCGCAGGGGGCGTCGACGCGGAACGGGCCGACGCCGAAGCCGCTGACCACCCGGACGCCGGGGGCGACGTCGGATTCGGCCCGGACCCGCAGCCCCGCGCCGCGGTGCAGCTGCCAGGTCATCAGGCCGTGCACCGCCCGGCGGTAGGCCGCCTCCCCGTCGCCGATGTGGGCCCGGGTGACGATGCCGTTGCCGTCCGCGGGAAGCCGGCCGCTCTCGGTGGCACCGACACCGGAATAGGTCAGCTCGCCCGCGGCGATCCGCTCCCCGCCCCTCACGGCCGGTCCCCGATCCGGTCGTTGCCCCGGTCCCCACCCCCTGCCAGCCGGGACCAGCCCAGTTGCGCCTGCTGGGCCCGGCTCAGGGTGGCCACCACCAGGTCGTAGGAATCCTCCACCATGTCCCGGATCATGTCGTCCGGGAGCGCACCGTTCAAGCGGACGCCGTTCCAGTGCCGCTTGTTCAGGTGCCAGGCTCCGGTGATCTCCTGGTGCACCTGCCGGAGCTGTTCCGCGAGCGCCGGTTCGCATTTGAGGCTCACGCTGAAGTCCTCCGGGTCCATGGCGGACAGGGCGAAGACCTTCGCCTGGTGCCGGGCGCCGCCGGCAATGGCGGCGCGGACCTTGAACACGGCTGTCTCGGGCCCGAACGGGTAGTCCTCGAAGGCGCCGGGGAAGCCCAGGCATATTTCTCGCAGTGCGGCCGCATCCATGGTCCGAGCTTACGTCCGGGGCCGGACAGCGGGCAGCCCGGACCCGGGAGGCTAGGTCTCCGCGGTGAGGCTAAGCCGCCCCGGTGTGCCGGAGCGGCGCGGCTGGATGGACGCTACTCCCCCGCCGCCGGCGCCTTCGGCGCGTCGCCGATGCTGTGAAGCCCCTCCGGTGTGGTGCCGTTGACCTCGTAGTCGCCCAGGATCCGGGCCTTGAAGACCGCCGGGTTGTGCGTGGCGACCGTGCGGGCGTTCCGCCAGTGCCGGTCCAGTGCCTTGGCCTTCGAGGTGGCGGAGGCGCCGGTGACGTCGAAGAGCTGCTGGGCTGCCGACTGCACCAGCTCGGGGACCAGCAGCTGCGCCTTCCCCACGGCCGCCTCTCCCCTGCTGTATCGCTCGGCGGGGGCGAGGTCCGGGCCCGGATCGGCGGCTGCGTCGAGCTCGCGGGCGGCGGCCAGGACGACGGACTCCGCGGCGAAGACCTTGGCGGAGAGCTGCCCCACCAGCTGCAGGATCAGCGGGTCGTGCCGGAACAGCTCACCCGAGCCGGTGTTGAAGGTGCGTTTCCGGGCCCGGACCAGTGCCTTCGCATCCGCCAGGGCCGCCCGCCCGATCCCGGCCAGCACCGCCAGCAGGACCAGCTGGAAGAAGGCCGGCTCGTGTGTGGTGGACACCGAGCGCTGGATGATGTGCTCCGCGGGCACGGCAACGTCGCGGAAGATTGTGGTGCCCGTCCCGGTGAGCTGCTGGCCGAACCCGTCCCAGTCGTCGAGAATCTCCACCCCGGGCGCCGTGGTGCTGACGACGGCGTATTGGCGGCCCTCCCGGCCCGCGGTACTGGCCGTGACGGCGATCCACCGGGCGAAGATGGTCCCGGTGGTGTAGAACTTCCGGCCGTTGAGCACCCAGTCCGGTCCGGACGGGGTCAGCGTGGTTCCGGTGGCGCCGAGGACGTTGCCGGACTGCTCGGTGGCCGCATTGCCGAAGATTTCGCCGGCCACCACCCGCGGGTACCAGCGGTCCTGGAAGCCGGGGCCCTCCAGCCGCACCGTCTCCACAAACGCGAAGTGCGAGCGGTACAGGTGCGCCACCGAGGAGTCGGCCTCGGCCAGTTCCACCAGCAGTCGGAAGAACGGCTCGAAGCCGATCCCGTCCCCTCCGTGCTCCACGGGGACCCGCAGCCGGCCGAACCCTGCCTCGTTGAGCCAGCGGACCTGCTCGAAGGGCAGGACGCGGTCCCGCTCCCGGTCCAGGGCGCCCTCGGCGATCCGGGCGAAGACCGGGCGGAACCGCCCGGCCAGGGCCTGGTAGCCGTGCTCCGTGGTGGCGCCCGCCGCCGTCGTCGTTGTTTCTGTTGAGGTGCTCATCGCGTCTCCTGTTCCCCGGGCCGGCTAGAGTTTCGCCGCGTCGGCGGCCGGGTCCTGGTCCCACGGGGTGGGCAGGATTCCGTTCTGGTAGCCGGCGAACCAGGCCTTGACCTCGGGCGACTGGTAGGCCTCCTTCAGAGCGGCCGCCTTCTCCGTGCCGGCGAACTCGGGCCGGCCGGCAACGACGATCCGGAAGGGGACCTGGTTGGCGTCGGGCTCGAAGGCCAGCGCGTCGGCCCTGGTGTGCTTGGCGTCGGCCGCCATCCGGGCGATCAGGAAGCCGGCGTCGACGTCCGGGAGGGTCTTGGCCAGGGACTGCTGGTCCACCTCCACAAACTGCAGCTTCTTCGGGTTGGCGGTGATGTTCTTCTGCGAGGTGTGGATGACGGTGGCGTCGGAGAGTTCCAGCAGCCCGGCGTCGCGGAGCATGAACAGGGCGCGGCCGTTGTTGGCCGGGTCCACGGGGATGCCGATCTTGGCCTCGTCGGGGAGCTCGCTGAGGGACTTGTACTTGTCCGACCAGATCCCGCCGGGCGCGCTGTAGACGTAGAACAGGCCGACGTTGGAGAGGCCCTTGTCCTGGTTGAACTGCTTCAGGTAGGCGTTGTGCTGGAAGAAATTGGCGTCGAATTCACCGTTCGCCACCGCAAGGTTGGGCTGGATGATGTCCGTGACGTAGGTGGGCTCCAGCGTCCAGCCCTTGGCCTCGAGGAGCTTCTTGGCGATCTTCGTTGGCTCCTGGTACGGCGCGGACTCGGTGACGATGATCTTGATGGTCTTCCCGCCCGAGGTGGCGTTGGCGCCGCCGGGGTTGACCAGGCCGCAGCCGGTGAGGGCCGTCGCGGACGCGGCGCCGGCTCCGGCGAGGGCGAACTTGAGGAAATTTCTGCGGTGCATGGCGGGTGTCCTTTGTCGAGAGGGGGATTAGACGCCGACGGCGGCGGGAGTGTTTTCGGCGGCCGCGGAGAACGCTGTGAAGGCACCGCGGAATGCGGCGGCGGGGTGCCGGCCGTTGAGTCGGGGGCCGTCACCGAAGAGCTTTTCGCGCAGGGTTCCCGGCGCATAGTCGGTCTGGGCGAGGCCGCGGTCCCGCAGTTCGGGCAGCACCCCGGTGATGAAGTCGGTGTAGGACCCCGGGATGGTCTGGTTGATGATGTTGATCCCGTCGATGCCGGCGTCCTGCCATTCTTCGAGCCGGTCAGCGATCTGTTCGGGCGTGCCCACCACCCGGTTGGCCCGGCTGCGGTACAGCGCGATGTCGCGGAGCGTCGGGTTGCCGCCGCGGGTGGAGGCCCGGATGGCCTCCAGGTGTCCCTGGCTGCCCTCGGTCTGGATGTCGCCCAAGGGGGTGTCCAGCGGCAGGCCGCCCAAGTCGACGCCGAATCCGCCGCCGACGTGGGCCAGCAGGGCCTCGATGTCCAGGCTGTCCTCCAGCTCGGCCGCTTTCCGGGCTGCCTCGGCCTCGGTACCGCCTACTACGAAGTGCATGCCCTGGAGGAACTTCACGTCCTCGGGACGACGGCCGGCGGCCACCGCCTGCTCGCGAACGGCGGCCGTGTAGGCGGCCGCGATCGCGGTGCTGGGCGCCAGGGTGAAGGTCGCCTCCGCGTTGGCGGCGCAGAACTGCCTGCCGCGGCCGGAGCTGCCGGCCTGGAAGAGCACCGGGGTGCGCTGCGGCGACGGCGCCACGAGGTGCGGCCCGTCGATGGAGTAGCGGGGCCCGCTGTGGTAGATCTTGCTGACCTTTTCGGGGTCCGCGTGGAGGCCGCCCTCCTTGTCCCGGACCAGGGCGTCGTCCGCCCAGGAGCCCTCCCACAGCTTGTAGGCCGCCTCGACGTATTCGTCCGCCCAGTCGTAGCGCTCGTCATGTTTGGTCAGCTCGGTGGCGTTGAAGTTCCGGTGCGAGTTTTCCAGCACGCTGGTGACGATGTTCCAGCCCACCCGGCCGTTGCTGATGTGGTCCAGGGTGGACATCTGCCGGGCGAACTGGAAGGGATGGCTCTGGATCACGGAGGAGGTGGCGGCCAGGCCGATCTCCCGGGTGGCGGCGGCCAGGGCCGAGAGCAGGATCAGCGGGTCGTTGGAAGGAACCTGCAGGCCCTTCCTCAGGTGGGAGGCCCAGCCGCCGTCGTAGTCGCCGTAGAGGCCCACGACATCGGCGAAGAAGATCGCGTCGAATTTCGCGTCCTCCAGCTGCCGGGCCAGGTCGGTCCAGAGCTGCAGTTCGTTGAAGCGGTGCTGCTGGGCCTCGGGGCGGCGCCATTGGCCGCCCATGATGTGGCTGGTGGTATTCATGACGAACGCGCTGAGGAGCAGGCGGGGGCGGGGTCCGTCGAAGCGGGGGCTGGCTGGTGAAGTCATTGTTCTGCTTTCCGAAGTGGGGTGCCGGAGCCGCGGTCAGAGCCGCTTGTCGAGGCGGCGGGCCAGGCGGGAGCCGCCGAACTGGACGAGGGTGACCAGCAGGATCATCAGGATGATCGCGGTGATCATCAGCGGGGTTTCATAGCGGTAGTAGCCGTAGCGGATCGCGAAGTCGCCGATCCCGCCGCCGCCCACCAGCCCGGCCATCGCCGAGTAGGAGATGAAGCTGACGGTCATGATGGTGATGGAGCTGACCAGTCCCGGCCGGGCCTCCACCAGCAGCACGTCCCGGACAATCTGGGACCGGCTGGCTCCCATCGAGCGGGCGGCCTCCACCACGCCGCTGCCGAGCTGGCTGAGGTTCTGTTCCACGAAGCGGGCGAAGTACGGGATGGCGTTGATGGTCAGCGGGACGATCACCGCGGCCGTGCCGATGGTGGTGCCCACGATGAAGCGGGTCACCGGGATGATGGCGATCAGCAGGATCAGGAACGGGAAGGACCGGACCAGGTTGACCAGGCCGTCCAGGACCCGGTGGAGCCGGGGCCGGTGCCGCAGCCCGCCGGGGCCGATCGTGTAGAGCCAGACGCCCAGCGGCGTGCCGATCAGGACGGCCAGCGGGATCGCGACCAGCAGCATGGCCAGGGTCTGGCCCATGGCGGCGCCGATTTCGGGCAGGACCGATAGGATGCGCTCAAGCATGGATCAGGCCTTTCGGGGCGGGGCCGGCCGGGGCGGCTGCCCGGTGGGGCCGGTTCAGCTCGATGGCGTCGGAGACCAGGTACCGCCCGATCGAGGTGGCGGGGTGGAAGCCGGGGCGTTCGAGCTCGGCCAGGTCGAATTGCTCGACGATCCGGCCGTCCTCCATGACCGCGACGTTGTCCGCGATGGCCTTGATGACGTTCATTTCGTGCGTGACCACCACGATCGTGATGCCGAATTCGGCGTTGACGTCCGCGAGGTACTGCAGCACGGAGGCGGTGGTCCGGGGGTCCACGGCCGACGTCGGTTCGTCGCAGAGCAGGACCTTCGGCTCCGTGGCCAGCGCCCGGGCGATGGCCACCCGCTGCTTCTGGCCGCCGGAGAGCTTCGCGGGGTAGCTGGCGGCCTTGTCCGCGAGGTCCACGATGGCCAGGGCGTCGGCCGCCCGGCGCCGGCGTTCGGCCTTCCCCACCCCGGCGAACTTCAGTGAGAGCTCCACGTTCTCCTGCGCGGTGAGGTTGTTGAGCAGGTTGAAGTGCTGGAAGATCATGCCGATTCCGTGCCGGCTGCTGCGCAGTTCCGGCTCGCTCAGGGCGGTCAGGTCCACGCCGTCGACCAGGACCCGGCCCGAGGTGGGGCGTTCGAGCAGGTTGATGTTGCGCAGCAGCGTGGATTTGCCGGCGCCGGAGAACCCGATGATGCCTTGGATCCGGCCGCGCTCCACGGTGAGGGTGACGTCGTCGACGGCGGTGAACCGGCCATCCTTCGACCGGAACGAGGTGCTGACATTCTGGATCTCGATCACAGCGGACCGCCCGCGATCCGGGCCGGCGCTGCCGTCGTTGTGGTGTTCATGATTCCTCCGGGGCTCGCCCGAGGAAAGCCTCATCCCCCGGCGCCGGGGCAGCGCAAAGCGCGGCCTCTCGGGTCCGTGGAACAGTGGTTCTCCATCGGTCCTGGCGGTAGCACCGTCCTCATCGAGGGGGTTGCTGCGGCGTCACGGAGCCAGGTCTCTCAGCCGCTCGGGATGGTTACCCCACGAATCTGGCACACGCCCGGCCGAGGTGAAAGCGGCGCGTCACACGCCGTAAAGCTCCCGTCAGTCCCGGTTAAAGGCCCAGGAGCGGCGCTTCCCTGGCCGGGCAGGCGTTCATGACGACGTCCAGCCCGGCGGCCTTGGCGCGTTCGGCCGCGGCCTCGTCGATGACGCCCAGCTGCAGCCAGACGGCGCCGGCGCCGGCGGCAATCGCCTGGTCCACCACGTCGCCGACGCGTCCGGAGTTCACGAAGCAATCCACGACGTCGATGGGCCGCTTCTCCGCCGGGATTTCCGCCAGCGAGCGGTAGCCGGCCTCTCCGTGCACGTCGTCGCCG
This sequence comes from Arthrobacter sp. NPDC057259, assembly GCF_042668995.1. Lineage (NCBI taxonomy): Bacteria > Bacillati > Actinomycetota > Actinomycetes > Micrococcales > Micrococcaceae > Arthrobacter > Arthrobacter sp. NPDC057259. The sequence continues at coordinate 113,802 of NZ_JBHUYA010000006.1, read as the reverse complement.
GGCAGGTTGACCGGGATGATGTCCATGCCCAGGCGGTCGCGGATGAACAGCGACGTGTCGTAGGCAGCACGCCATTGGTTGGTGCTCAGGCCCACGATGGCCCACCGGCCCTTGGTGCGCAGGAGGCGTTCGACGACGGCGGGATCGTTCACGTGGCTCATGCGGCCAGCCTACGTCCGCCGGCAGCACCACCGCAGTAGGCAAACCCACCCCGGGCGCTGTGCCGAATTTCTGATCGAACCAGGCGCCTCCCGTCCGCAGGTTTCCGAATATTACGCGCCCATTTGGCGAAAATCCGCCGTTCGGTTTTAGTAGACAGTGACCATCCCGAGCGGCCGAGAGACCTGGATCGATGACGCCGCAGCAACCCTGGTCGACGGACCTCCACCCCGGAGCCCGCCGATAACGAGGACGCACGCCGAGGGAAGGGTCCGGACTGACTACCCGGGCCAAAGGCTGCTTCCGTAGGGTGCTACTGCCAGGACCGATGGAGTAACCCTATGACTGCTGTCCTGCACCCGTCCCAGCCCCGGGCCGACGCCCGGCCCGGCTCCGGCACCCCCGCCCTCCCGGTCTCCTTCCGCGGCCTGGGCCGCGCCTTCGGGACCGGCCCCGCCGCGCACACCGTCCTCCGGGACGTCAGCTTCGACGTCGTCCCCGGCGAGGTGCTGGCCATCCTGGGCGCCTCCGGCTGCGGCAAGTCCACCCTGCTCCGGGCCGCCGCCGGGCTCGACGCCGCCACCTCCGGCAGCGTCGCCATCGACGGCGAGCCGGTCCGCGGCGTCGACGACCGCTGCGCCTTCGCGTTCCAGGAGCCGCGGCTGCTGCCCTGGCACACGCTTCAGGCGAACATCGCCATCGGCCTGCCCGCCGGCGTCAGCGCCCGCGACGGCAAGGCCAAAGTGGCCCGCCTGCTGGAACTCGTGGGACTGCAGGACTTCGCCAAACACCGCCCCCGGGAGGTCTCCGGCGGCATGGCCCAGCGCGCGTCGCTGGCCCGGGCCCTGGCCCGGAACCCCGGCGTGCTGCTCCTCGACGAGCCCTTCGGCGCCCTCGACGCACTGACCCGGATCAAGATGCAGGACCTGCTCCTGGAGGTCCACCGCGCCGAACCCACCACGGTGCTGCTGGTGACGCACGACGTCGACGAGGCCCTGCAGCTGGCGGACCGCATCATCGTCCTCGGCCGGGAGGACACCGAATCGTCCCCGGCCGGCGCCACGATCGTGCGCACCCTCACCGTTCCCGGCGGACGGCCCCGGGACCGCGCCTCGGCCGACCTGGCCCGAATGCGCACCTCGCTCCTGGCCAGCCTCGGCGTCGACGGCCACTAACGGCCCCGCCCCGCCGCCCCGGTCACGGCCTGAACGGTCCGTCCGCTTCCAGCAGGCAGCGCCGCCGGTACCCCGGCACCGGACCGGCCGAGCCGTCCGCTCCCCGCGCCGGCGGCCACCTGCATCACTCTCCTGTCTCTTTCGCATCGCTCGCACCGCCCGTAAAGGAACTCCCATGGCTCCCACCCGCACCACGTCCCGCCGTTTCGTCCTCACCGCCGTCGCCGCCTCCGCGGCCCTGGCCCTCACCGGGTGCGTCGCCGGGGAAGGCTCCGGCAGCCAGCCCGCAGCCGCCGCGGCCGCCGGCGGCAACGGCGGCGGCACGCTGACCATCGACTTCGCCACCTACAACCCGCTGAGCCTGGTGATCAAGAAGAAGGGCTGGCTGGAGGCCGCCCTTAAGGACCAGGGCGTCACCGTCAAGTGGGTCCAGTCGGCCGGCTCCAACAAGGCCAACGAGGCACTCCGTTCCGGCGCGGTGGACGTCGGCTCCACCGCCGGTTCGGCCGCGCTCCTGGCCAAGGCCAACGGCTCCCCGATCAAGACCATCGACATCTTCTCCCAGCCCGAATGGGCCGCCCTGGTCACCAAGCCCGGCTCCGGCATCAGCACGGTGGCGGACCTGAAGGGCAAGTCGGTCGCGGCCACCAAGGGCACGGACCCGTACTTCTTCCTGCTGCAGGCGCTGTCCGAGGCCGGCCTCTCGCCCAAGGACGTCACCGTGCAGAACCTGCAGCACGCGGACGGCCGCACCGCCCTGGAGAACGGATCCGTGGACGCCTGGTCCGGGCTGGACCCGATCATGGCCGGCGCCGAGCAGAAGGGCGCCAAGCTCTTCTACCGGAACCTCTCGTTCAACACCTACGGCTTCCTCAACGCCACCGAGTCCTTCCTCAAGGACCGGCCGCAGCAGGCGCAGACCGTGGTGAACGCCTACGAGAAGGCCCGCGCCTGGGCGGCCGCGAACCCGGACGAGACCGCGCAGATCCTGGCCGAGGCCGCCGGCCTGGACCTGGCCGTGGCCAAGACCGTGGTGCTGCAGCGCAGCAACCTCAACGTCAACCCGGCGCCGGGCGAAGCCCAGCGCACGGTCCTCGCGAAGATCGGTCCCACCTTCGTGGAGACCGGGGACGTGGCGAGCCAGAAGCAGATCGACGACGCCGTCGGCTCGCTTCTCGATGACTCGCTGGTGAAGAAGGCGGACGCCTCCGCCATCAAGGACTCCTGATGGCCAGCCTCGGAGATTCCCCCTTCACCGGCACCACCGTTGCGGACGGGCGCACTGCAGCCGCCCCCGCAGCTCCGGCAGACGCCGCCCGGCCGGCCTCCCCCGTCACGGGAGGACACGGCACCCCGGCGAACGGATGGTCCCCCGCCGGGTTCCTGGCCCGCGGCTGGGCGCGTCTGCTCCTTGGACTGCTGGTCCCCGCGGCGGTGCTGGCGGCCTGGCAGCTGTCCACCGCCGCGGGAGTCTTCAGCGTGGTCCAGCTCCCGCCGCCGGCCATGGTGCTCGACGCCGGCCTCGACCTGCTCCGCCGCGGGCAGCTGGGCCTGCACGTGGCCATCTCCACCCAGCGGGTGCTGATCGGCTTCGCCGCCGGCGCCGCCCTGGGCCTGCTCCTCGGCTCCCTGGTGGGGCTCTCCCGCGTGGCGGACGCCCTGCTGGGCCCCACCATCGGCGCGCTGCGGGCCGTCCCGTCCCTGGCCTGGGTGCCGCTGCTGATCCTCTGGATGAAGATCGGCGAGGATTCCAAGGTCACCCTGATCATGATCGGCGCGTTCTTCCCCGTCTTCACCACCGTTTCGCTGGCCCTGCGCCACGTGGACCGGAACCTGGTGGAAGCCGCCCGCGCCTTCGGGCTCAAGGGCGTGAAGCTGCTGACCACCGTGCAGCTGCCCGCCGTCGTGCCCGCCGTGTTTTCCGGGCTGCGGCTGGCCCTGGCCCAGGCGTGGCTGTTCCTCGTGGCGGCCGAGCTCATCGCCTCCTCGATGGGCCTGGGCTTCCTGCTGACCGACTCGCAGAACAACGGCCGCACGGACCGGCTGCTCCTGGCCATCGTGCTGCTGGCCGTGATCGGCAAGATCACCGACGCGCTGCTCGGCCTGGCGGAGAAATGGGCGGTGAACCGGTGGGCGTAACGGCAGCAGAGACCACGGCGCAGACCCCGGGCCCCCAGACCCTGGGCCAAGGCACCGTGGCACCACAGACACAGGCTCCGTTGACCGAGGCCGAACGCATCGCATTCTGGGAACAGGCCGCGCTGCGCCTCGACTGGGAACCCGCCGGGTCCGCCGGTGCGGGACTGCCCTGGCACACCACGCACCGCCGCGTCCCCGCGGACCCGGCGGCCGGAACCGGTCCGCAGATCAGCTGGTTCGAGGGCGGGAAGCTCAACGTCGCCTACAACTGCGTCGACCGCCATGTAGCGGCGGGACGCGGTGACACAGTGGCGCTGTACTTCGAGGGCGAACCCGGCGACCGGCGCACCCTCACCTACGCGGACCTGCAACGCGAGGTATCCCGGGCCGCCAACGCCCTGCTGGACCTCGGCATCACCAAGGGCGACCGCGTGGTCATCTACCTCCCGGTGATCCCCGAAACGGTCACCATCACCCTGGCCGTGGCCCGCATCGGCGCCATCCACTCCCTGGTGTTCGGCGGGTTCTCCGCCGACGCGCTGAAGTTCCGGGTGGAGGACACCGGCGCGAAGCTGCTGGTCACCACGGACGGGCAGTTCCGCCGCGGCGCCGCGGTGCCGGTGAAGGCCAATGCAGACGCCGCCGTCGCCGGGGACAACGCCGTCGAACACGTCCTGGTGGTCAACCGGACCACCGCGCCGGAGGACCTGGGCACCGTCCCGATGGTCCCGGGCCGGGACGTGTGGTGGCACGACGCCGTCGGGCGCGCCTCCGACGTCCACGTCGCCGAGGCGTTCGACGCCGAGACGCCGCTGTTCATCATGTACACCTCCGGCACCACCGGGAAGCCCAAGGGCCTGGTCCACACCTCCGGCGGCTATCTGACCCAGGCGTCGTGGAGCTTCGAGCACCTCTTCAGCAACCCGGACCCGGCGCTCCGGGACCGGGACGTCCACTGGTGCACCGCGGACCTCGCCTGGGTCACCGCGCACACCTACGAGCTGTACGGCCCGCTCTCCAACGGCGCCACGCAGGTGATCTTCGAGGGCACGCCAAACACCCCGCACCCGGGCCGGCACTTCGAGATCATCGAACGCTACGGCGTCACGCAGTACTACACCGCCCCCACCCTGGTGCGCTCGCTGATGGGCTGGTTCCCGGACGGCGTGCCCGACGCATACGACTTGTCCTCCATCCGGCTGCTCGGAACCGTGGGCGAGGCCGTGAATCCGGAGGCCTGGCGCTGGTTCCGGGACAACGTCGGAGCCGGCACCGCGCCGGTCGTGGATACCTGGTGGCAGTCTGAGACCGGTGCCACCATCCTCTCCCCCGCCCCGACCGACACCGCATTCAAGCCCGGTTGCGCCGCCCGGCCGCTGCCCGGCGTCGGCGCCCGGATCGTGGACGGGGCCGGGGCCCCGGTACCGCCCGGGGTGCAGGGCTTCATCGTGGTGGACGCCCCCGGCCCGGCAATCGCCCGCACCGTCTGGGGCAACCCGCGGCGCTACTACGACTCGTACTGGCGCCAGTACTCGGAACAGGGCTGGTTCCTCGCCGGCGACGGCGCCAAATACGACGACGACGGCGACATCTGGATCCTGGGCAGGGTGGATGACACCCTCAATGTCTCCGGGCACCTGCTTTCCACCATCGAGATCGAATCGGCACTGGTCTCGCACCCGGACGTGGTGGAGGCCGGCGTCTGCCCGGTCCCCGACCCCAAAACCGGCCACGCGGTGGTCGCGTTCGTCGTCCCCAAGGGCGGTGCCGCCGACCGGGCACCGTCCATCGAGGAACTGCGCAACCACGTCGCGACGGCGATCGGGCCGATCGCGAAGCCGCGCGACGTCGTCGTGGTCCCGGACGTGCCGAAGACCCGCAGCGGCAAGATCATGCGGCGGCTGCTGACCCAGCTCTTCGAGGGCACCGAACTCGGCGACACCACGTCGTTGCAGAACGAACCCTCGATCGCCGGCATCCAGCAGGCCCTCCGCGAACGCAGCACAGAACCCTCCCGGAAGTAAGGAACACCATGACCGAGAACAGCACCGTCGCCCGCCTCTCCGAACCGCTCAAGTTCGCCTATTGGGTCCCCAACGTCTCCGGTGGCCTGGTGGTCTCCACCATCGAACAGCGCACCGGCTGGGACTTCGATTACAACAAGAAGCTGGCCCGCATCGCCGAGGTTTCCGGTTTCGAGTACGCCCTGACCCAGACCCGCTACGCCGCCTCCTACGGCGCGGACAAGCAGCACGAGGCCACCTCGTTCAGCCTGGGCCTGCTGGCCGCCACCGAGCGGCTGAAGGTGATCGCCGCCGTCCACCCCGGCATGTGGCACCCCGGCGTCCTGGCGAAGTACCTGATCACCGCGGATCACATCTCCAACGGCCGCGCCGCCGTGAACATCGTCTCCGGCTGGCTCAAGGCCGAGTTCGAAAACTTCGGCCTCGAGTGGCTGGAGCACGACGAGCGCTACGTCCGCACCGAGGAGTTCATCCGGGTGCTCCGCGGCCTGCTGACCCAGAAGAACTTCAGCCAGGCCGGCAAGTACTACAACATCACCGACTTCACCCTGCAGCCGGCCCCGGTGGACGTCCCGGGCCGCGCGCACCCGGAGATCTTCTTCGGCGGCAACTCCACCGCGGCACAGGCCACGGCCGGCCGCGTGGCGGACTGGTACTTCTCCAACGGCAAGGACCTCGAAGGCTTCAAGGAGAACATCGCCGGCGTCGTCGCCGCGGCCGGCGAAGCCAGGCGCGGGACCGGCGGCGCCCTCGGTTTCCCGCGGTTTGGCCTGAACGGCTTCGTCATCGCCCGCGATTCCGAAAAGGAGGCCCGCGAGACCCTCCGCGAGATCGTCGCCAAGGCGCACAAGCCCGCCGTCGAGGGTTTCCGGGACGCCGTCCAGGAGGCCGGGGCGTCCACCAAGGACGGCAAGGGCATGTGGGCGGACTCCAGCTTCGAGGACCTGATCCAGTACAACGACGGCTTCAAGACCCGGCTGATCGGCACCCCCGAACAGATCGCGGAACGGATCGTCAAGTACAAGAAGATCGGGGTGAACCTGCTCCTGACCTGCTACCTGCACTTCCAGGAGGAGGTGGCCGCGTTCGGCAAGGACATCCTACCGATCGTGCGCGAACTCGAGGCCGACCTGGCCCGCAAGCACGGCACCGAACTTTCCACCCCTGCCACCAAGATTGAGGTGAACGCGTAATGGCCGACCGTACCTTCGGATTCCGCACCCGAGCCCTGCACGCCGGCGGCACTCCCGACGCCGAACACGGCGCCCGGGCCGTGCCGATCTACCAGACCACGTCTTTTGTCTTCAAGGACACCCAGGACGCGGCCAACCTCTTCGCCCTGCAGAAGTACGGCAACATCTACTCCCGGATCGGCAACCCCACGGTGGCCGCGTTCGAGGAGCGCGTCGCCTCCCTGGAAGGGGGCATCGGCGCCGTCGCCACGTCCTCGGGCATGGCCGCGGAGTTCGTCACCTTCGCCGCGCTCACCCAGGCCGGGGACCACCTCGTGGCCTCCTCCCAGCTCTACGGCGGCACCGTGACCCAGCTGGATGTCACGCTCCGCCGCTTCGGCGTGGACACCACCTTCGTCCCCGGCACGGACCCGGCGGACTACGCCGCGGCCATCAGGGAGAACACCAAGGCGATCTTCGTCGAGGTCGTCGCCAACCCCTCCTCCGAAGTCCAGGACCTCGCCGGGCTGGCAAAGGTGGCGCACGACGCCGGCATTCCGCTCGTCGTCGACGCCACCCTGAGCACCCCGTACCTGGTGCGGCCGATCGAGCACGGCGCGGATATCGTGATCCACTCCGCCACCAAGTTCCTGGGCGGGCACGGCACCACCCTGGGCGGCGTCGTCGTCGAAAGCGGCCGCTTCAACTGGGGCAACGGCAAGTTCCCCACCATGACCGAGCCGGTGGCCTCCTACGGCAACGTCTCCTGGTGGGGGAACTTCGGCGAGTACGGGTTCCTCACCAAGCTGCGCTGCGAGCAGCTGCGGGACATCGGTCCGGCCCTGTCACCGCAGTCCGCGTTCCAGCTGCTGCAGGGCATCGAGACGCTGCCGCAGCGGCTGGACGAGCACCTGAAGAACGCCCAGGCTGTGGCCGAATGGCTCGAAGCCGACGAGCGGGTGGCGTACGTGAACTACTCCGGCCTGCCGTCCCACCCGCACTTCGAACGGGCGCGGAAGTACCTGCCGCTGGGCCCGGGGTCCGTGTTCTCGTTCGGCGTCAAGGGCGGCCGCGCCGCGGGGCAGAAGTTCATCGAGGCCCTGCAGCTGGCCTCGCACCTGGCCAACGTGGGCGACTCCCGGACCCTGGTGATTCACCCGGGCTCCACCACCCACCAGCAGCTCAGCCCGGAGCAGCTCGAATCCGCGGGCGTGCCCGAGGACCTGGTCCGCATCTCGGTGGGCCTGGAAGACATCGAGGACATCCTCTGGGACTTGGACCAGGCCCTGGCCGCGGCCTCGAAAGTGCCGGCCGCCGGCGTATCCGCGGAACCGGAAGAACTGCCCGCCGAGGCCTGCACGATTGGAGCGAACTGATGACTGACGCAACCCGCACCTGGACCGGACCGTCCGCGCCGGAGCGGCTGAACCTGCTCCGGCAGGCGAAGTCCATCGCGATTGTGGGCGCCTCGGACAAGCCGTCCCGGGCCAGCTACTTCGTGGCGACGTACCTGCTGTCCTCCACCCGGTACAAGGTCTACTTCGTGAATCCGGTGGTCAAGGAAATCCTGGGCCAGCCGAGCTACGCGTCGCTGGCGGACCTGCCGGAGAGCCCGGACATTGTGGATGTGTTTCGCAAGCACGATGACCTGCCGGGCGTGCTGGACGAGGCGATCGCCGCCGGCGCCAAGACGCTCTGGCTGCAGCTGGGGTCCTGGCATGAGGACGTGGCCAAGGAGGCCGAGGCGGCCGGGCTGAACGTGGTGATGGACCGGTGCGTGAAGATCGAGCACGCCCGTTTCCACGGCGGCCTGCACCTGGCCGGCTTCGACACCGGCGTCATCTCCTCGAAGCGGCAGGTCCTGGCCTAAGCCGGGATCAGCGCTGCCCCGTCCCGTCCGGAACCTCGGGGATGGCCGGGACGGTGGGCAGCGGGCTGACCGGGATGCCCCGGCCGTCGGCGCCGGGGACCACGGGCGTAACCGGCCGCTGCGGCGGGGTCGGCAGCACGCCGGTCCGGCCGACGTCGCGGCCGAGGCCCGGCTGCGTGGCCGAAGTGCTGGGCCGGACCGGTTCGGGGACCGCGCCCGGAGCCGTTGCCTGCAGGGTCGGTGCCGTGACCGTGCCGGCCGGCGCGGGGGCCGGTGCCGGAAGCGCCGGCAGGTCCGACGGCGACGGGCGGACCGACGACGGAGCGGGGGCCGGGGCGTTGCCGGCGGGCTGGAAAATACTGCCCACGGTGTGGCCGACGCTGTCGCGGAAGTCCTGGCTGGCGGCGGCCACGGCACCCGCACCGAGGGTCATGGCACCGACGACGGCGCCGCCCACCAAAGCCATCCGGCGCCGGTTTCCCCGGCTGCGGCGGTGTGCCGCCAGGCTGGCAACGCCCGCGGGGAGCGGGGGCTCCTCGACGGAGGAGGCGGATTCTTCGGAAGAGGCGGCTGCTGCGGGGGCGCCGGCGGCGAGCAGGGCCGCGAGGTCGGCCCGCGGGGCGGGGGCCTGGTCCGGGACCAGGGCCTGGAGGTTTTCCAGGGCGCCGCGGAGTTCGGCGGCAGATTCCAGGCCGGCATCACGGAGCACCGCCTGGATGCTGCCATCCTGCTGGGGTTTGCGGGTGCCGGTCATGATGCTGCGTGGTCCTTTTCTGTTACCAGTTCGCGCAGGGCACTGAGCCCGCGCCGCTGAAGCTGTTTGATGGCACCCGGGCTCTTGCCCATGATGCTGGCCACCTCGTCGATGGCGAGGTCCGCGACGATCCGCAGGACCAGGACTTCCCGTTGCTCCTCGTTGAGCAGGGAGAGTGTGTGGGTCAGGCCCCCGAGCGATCCGAGTGCCTCGTCCTCCGCGGAGACCGTGTGCCGGTCATCCGTCAGGGGGTCGTAAGGGGTGTGGTGCGGGGCCCGCTCCGAGCGGCGGTAGTGGTCCACCAGGCGGGCGTGGGCCACGGAGAAGATAAAGGTCCGCAGCCCCTTGTGGCCGCCGGTGACGCCGCCGAGCCGGGGCAGGATGTCCACGAACACGTCCTGGGTGAGGGCCTCGGCATCGTCGACGCCCTTGGCCCGGAAGTAGCCCAGCACTGCCGGGGACATCACGGTGTAAACGGCGCTGAATCCTGACGGGTCGCCAGCCAAGGCGGCTGACAGTTCGTCATCGCTCAGCTGGTCTGCCAAGAGGCTTTCCTTCCGTTTACTGCTGTGGGGTGCGGCCCCCAAGATCTTAGCGGCCGCACCCCGTCACCTCCGAAAGGAGATGGGCAGTGCTTACTTCTTCACCTGCGGGACATCCACCGACGGGACGGCCGGGACGGCCGGGGTAGCCGGGAGGTCCTTGGCACCCGGGACGGCCGGGGTGGCCACGGTGACGCCGGCGTGGGCCTGGGCCTCTGCGGCGCCCTTGGCGTTGGCGGCGCCGTCGACGGTCACGCCGTCCTTGTCGGCGGAGACGGAGCCCTCGGCGGACTCGTCGGCACCCTTGACGGAGGCGTCGCCCTTGGCGGCACCGTCAACGGCGGGGGCGGACGGCACAGCCGGAACGGCCGGGGTAGCCGGAACGGCGGGCAGCGACGGGGTCGCCGGAACGGCCGGGGTGGCGGGCGTAGCGTTGCTCACTTCAGCCTGCTGGGTGTTCGAGACCTGGGCCGCGTTGGCCAGGCCGATTCCGGAGAAGCCTCCGACCGCGAGAATGGCGGCGCCGACAGCAATCTTGGTGGTCTTGCTAACACTCTTCATGAAAATTACATCCTTTGGTTGTGGAGGGCCGGCGGCGCCCGATGGGGGCGGGCGCCCGCCGGCTCTTACAGTTGGGATCCCGTCGGCACCTGATGGGGGCAGGTGCCCGTCGGATCCTTCCGGCGAAGCCCGCGGCGCCCGATGGGGGCGGGTGCCGTGCGGTAGCTTCGCGGCCGCGCCGCGGAACGTGGTTGGGGTCCAGGTCCCATGCGGCGCTTACATAGGGGTAATCGCCGGGAGGGCCGAAAAGGTTACGCGGATCCGGAAAATTCTTTTGTTTCTTTTTCCCAGGACCGTTCCGCCGCGGATTTCCGGGGTTTTTCTGGAGTTTTCCAGGGTTGCCCCGGGGTTAAACGGCGACGGCGGCGCCCCACCGTTCCGGGCGGGACGCCGCCGTCGGGCGCTCGAAGGGCGTTAGCCCTTAATCAGGTCAGTCGTTGATCAGATCGTTGACCACGATCGTCTGGTCGCGGTCCGGGCCGACGCCGATCGCGGAGAACCGGGTGCCGGAGAGCTTCTCGAGCGCCAGCACGTAGTTGCGGGCGTTCTCCGGCAGGTCGTCCAGGGTGCGGGCGCCGGTAATGTCCTCGGTCCAGCCGGCGAAGTACTCGAAGATCGGCTTCGCGTGGTGGAACTCGGTCTGGGTCATCGGCATCTCATCGTGCCGGACGCCGTCGACGTCGTAGGCCACGCAGACCGGGATCTGCTCGATGCCGGTGAGCACGTCCAGCTTGGTGACGAAGTAGTCGGTGAAGCCGTTGACGCGGGAGGCGTGCCGGGCCAGCACGGCGTCGTACCAGCCGCAGCGGCGCGGGCGGCCGGTGTTGACGCCGAACTCACCGCCGGTCTTCTGCAGGTAGACGCCCATCTCGTCGAACAGCTCGGTGGGGAACGGTCCGGCGCCGACGCGCGTGGTGTACGCCTTGATGATGCCGATCGAGCGGGAAATCCGGGTGGGGCCGATGCCCGAGCCCACGGACGCGCCTCCGGCGGTCGGGTTGGAGGAGGTCACGAACGGGTAGGTGCCGTGGTCGACGTCGAGGAACGTGGCCTGGCCGCCCTCCATGAGGACCACCTTGCCCTCGTCCAGCGCCGTGTTCAGCAGGAAGGTGCTGTCCACGACCAAGGGGCGGAGGCGCTCGGCGAAGGAGAGGAAGTAGTCCACGATCTCGTCCACCTCGATGTCGCGGCGGTTGTAGACCTTGACCAGCAGTTCGTTCTTCTGCCGCAGCGAGCCCTCGACCTTCTGGCGCAGGATGGACTCGTCGAAGACGTCCTGGACGCGGATGCCGAGGCGGGCCACCTTGTCCATGTAGGCCGGGCCGATGCCGCGGCCGGTGGTGCCGATGGCGCGGCTGCCGAGGAACCGCTCGGTGACCTTGTCCAGCACCTGGTGGTAGGGCGCCACGAGGTGGGCGTTGGCGGAGACACGCAGCCGGGACGTGTCCGCCCCGCGGGCCTCAAGCCCGTCGATCTCTTGGAACAGGGCCTCGAGGTTCACCACGCAGCCATTGCCGATCACCGGGATGGCGTTGGGGCTGAGGATGCCGGCAGGAAGGAGCTTCAGCTCGTACTTCTCACCGCCTACGACGACGGTATGGCCGGCGTTGTTGCCGCCGTTGGGCTTGACGACGTAGTCGACGCGGCCGCCGAGAAGGTCGGTGGCTTTACCTTTGCCCTCGTCGCCCCACTGGGCTCCGACGATCACGATTGCTGGCATGGGATCCTCCCCCATTCGTTCGGGCCGTGCTTCGGTCCACCAGGTGGTTCCGCAGTCCGGCACCGTTCATGAGAATGCCCCGACTCTACCGCTGCGGGCAGTCAGGGGCTCTTACCACCCAAGTTTAGCCGACGACGGAGCCGGGGGCGCGTTTTCGGCCGCCACCACGGGCCCGTGACACATTATGGGCATGACTTGCGGGCGGAGCACGGGTGGAATGTAGTGGGAGTGACCATCCCGAGCGGCCGAGGGACCTGGACCGTTGACGCCGCAGCAACCCCGCCGGACCCGGACCGCCCCCAGGGCGGCTGCCGCGGCCGGCCACGGTGCTACCGCCAGGACCGATGGAAAGGAAACCGAGCCATGACCCCTACCTCCGCCCAGAACACCGACCACATCCGCGTCACCCACGCCGGGTCCTTGCCCCGCACCCCGGAGCTGATCGCCGCGAACGAGGCCAAGGAAAAGGACGGGATTACCCCCGAGTTCCTGGACCTGCTGGAAACCTCGGTCAAGGACGTGGTGCAGCGCCAGAGCGATCTGGGCATCGACATCGCCAACGACGGTGAATACGGCCACACTATGTCCAGTTCCGTGGACTACGGCGCCTGGTGGAACTACTCCTTCTCGCGCCTCGGCGGCCTGGAACCGACCAATGTGGACCGCTGGGCCGACGCCCAGGTGCACCGCTCCTCACCGGGCCACATCGTCCTGACGTCTTTCCCGGACCGCCGGGACCGGCAGAAGTTCAACGAGGCCTACAACGACCCGTCCTCGGGCATCCTCTCGCACCGCAAGTCGGTCACCCAGCCCAAGATTGCCGGTCCACTGACCTACACGGGCCAGGACCTGGTGGCCTCCGACGTCGCCAACCTCAAGACCGGCCTCGCCGCGGCAGGCCTGACGGAGGGCTTCGTCGCCTCCCTCTCCCCCGGGTCCTGCGCCCGGGTGGCCAACGAGTACTACCAGAGCGACGAGGAACTGCTCTACGCCTGCGCGGACGCCATGCGCGAGGAGTACAAGGCCATCATTGACGCCGGCCTGACCGTCCAGCTGGACGACCCGTCGCTGGCCGAGAGCTGGGACCAGATCAACCCCGAGCCCAGCCTGGAGGACTACCTGAAGTTCATCCAACTGCGGGTGGAGGCCACCAACTGGGCGCTCCGGGACCTGCCGCAGGAGCAGATCCGGTTGCACGTCTGCTGGGGTTCCTGGCACGGCCCGCACACCACGGACATCCCGTTCCGGGACATCGTCGGCTCGGTGCTGCAGGTCAACGCCGGCGCGTACTCCTTCGAGGCTGCCAATGTCCGGCACGAGCACGAGTGGCGGGTCTGGGAGGACACCAAGCTTCCCGAGGGCAAGTCGATCATCCCCGGGGTCGTCTCCCACGCCACCAACGTCGTCGAGCACCCGGACCTGGTGGCGGACCGGATCGTGCGGTTCGCCGAACTGGTGGGCCGGGAGAACGTGATTGCCTCCACGGACTGCGGCCTCGGCGGCCGCGTCCACCCGCAGATCGCCTTCGCCAAGCTTGAGGCGCTGGGTGAGGGAGCACGGCGGGCCACCAAGCGACTTTGGTGACCGGCGGCCGGCCGGCGGGATCTTGGTAGACTGGTAACGGCCGGACAGGTTTCCGGCCCACACCACATTTCCACACCACATCGGCCGCGGCGCGCCTTCCTTTAGCGCGCCCGCGGCCGGTCTGGCGGCGTTACCAATCCCGCAGGAGACCCAGCACCACATGACAGCCCTGGCCACTGAAAATTTCCGCGAACAGCTCTTTAACCGCCGCTACGAGGCCAATGTCGCCCCGGTCAACGAGCTGTGCGACGCCCTCCAGACCGCCAAGGCCGGCACCACCGTCCCCTACGTCGATCCCGCCCACGACGTGGACGAATGCCGCATCGTGAGCCTGTTCTCCAACATCGGCACCGCGGACCCGTCCGGGTTCATCACCGCCGGCGATTCCGACGCCGCCACCCGCCTGCTGGGCATCCAGTGGAAGCTGGGCCTGCGCCCCGAGTTCGTGATGCCGTGGAATGTCCACCCGTGGCACGTCGAGGGCGAGCCCAACGGCAAATTCACCCCGGACCAGATCGCCGCCGGACTCAAGCCGCTGCTGAAGTTCCTGGCCCTGGTCCCCCGCGCCTCCGTGATCGTCGCCCACGGCACCGAGGCCAACCGGCTGGCCAACCTGCTGCTGAAGACCGAGGTGCCGATGATCTGGCGCCGCGGCCTGAAGACCTACAAGGTGCGTTCGCTCAGCGGCCGCGCCTTCGCCGGCACCCCTGCACGGCAGGAGCAGTACCTTGAGGACATGCGCGTTGCCTACGCGGACGCGATGGCCCGCACCGGCCTGGCGAAGGCCTGATCGTCCCCACCCGCTCCCTAACCTCGCAAGCTCGGCCAGGGAACCCTGCGGGCGTGGGCCCAGATTAAACCGCGACGGCGGGTGTCCACCTTTCGGTGGGAACCCGCCGTCGTCGTCTGGTCCCGGGTCAGCCGGGGCGGCGCAGCGTCAGCCGCGCGCCTCGATGGCGGCCTTGGCCGTGGGATCGGACTCGGCCAGGAACTTCTCGATCCGCTCCGGCTCCTCGGCCTCACCGATCGCGGCGGAGGCCCGGCCGAGCGAGTACAGGGCCCGCAGGAAGCCCTGGTTCGGCTCGTGCTCCCACGGGATCGGGCCGGCGCCGCGCCAGCCGTTGCGCCGGAGGGCGTCCAGGCCGCGGTGGTAGCCTACGCGGGAGTAGGCGTAGGAATCGATGGTCCGGCCCTCTTTCCACGCTTCCTCGGCCAGCACGGCCCAGAGCAGCGAGGACGTCGGGTGCTTCTCCACCAGGTCCAGGGCCTCGTGCCCGGCCTCCAGGCCCGCGGTGACCTCGGTCTCGGCGGGCAGGAGGGTGGGTTCGGGGCCCAGCAGGTTCTTCCGGAATTCGTCCGACACGGTTAGAACGTCTTGCCGGTGGAGCCGAGCTGCTGGGCGGCTTCGACCACGCGGGCGGCCAGGCCGGCCTCGGCGGAGGCGCCCCAGACGCGGGGGTCGTACATCTTCTTGTTGCCGACCTCGCCGTCGATCTTCAGGACGCCGTCGTAGTTGCGGAACATGTGGTCCACCACCGGGCGGGTGTAGGCGTACTGGGTGTCGGTGTCGATGTTCATCTTGATCACGCCGTAGGAGACCGCGTCGGCGATTTCCTTCTCGGAGGATCCGGAGCCGCCGTGGAAGACCAGGTCGAACGGGTTGGCCTTGCCGATCTTGGCGCCCACCTGCTCCTGGATGTCCTTGAGGATCTCCGGGCGCAGCTTCACGCCGCCGGGCTTGTACACGCCGTGCACGTTGCCGAAGGTCAGGGCGGTGATGTAGCGGCCGTTCTCGCCGGCGCCAAGGGCGTCGATCGTGGCGAGGGCGTCCTCAACCGTGGTGTAGAGCTTGTCGTTGATGGCGTTCTCGACGCCGTCTTCCTCGCCGCCGACCGTGCCGATCTCGACCTCGAGGATCATCTTGGCGGCCGCGGTGCGGGCCAGCAGGTCACGGGCGATCTTGAGGTTCTCCTGCAGGGTTTCGGCGGAGCCGTCCCACATGTGGGAGTTGAAGAGCGGGTTGCGGCCGGCCTTGACCTCGGCCTCGGAGGCGGCCAGCAGCGGCAGGACGAAGCCGTCCAGCTTGTCCTTGGGGCAGTGGTCCGTGTGCAGGGCGATGTTGACGCCGTAGTTCTTGGCGACCTCGCGGGCGAATGCGGCGAAGCCCAGGGAGCCAGCCACCATGTCCTTGGTGGAGGCGCCGGACCAGTAGGCGGCACCGCCGGTGGAGACCTGGACGATGCCGTCGGACTCGGCCTCGGCGAAGCCGCGGAGGGCGGCGTTCAGGGTCTGGGAGGAGGTCACGTTGACGGCGGGGAAAGCAAAACCGCCCGTCTTCGCGCGGTCGATCATCTCGGAGTAAATCTCTGGGGTTGCAATGGGCATGCTGACTCCTTAGGTGAATTTCGTCTGCGGGCTGGGCTGACCCCTGGGGTGAACCTCGTCGGCTACGCACCATCCTAGCCATTCCCGCCGGACGGCAGTGGTTCCGCTCACTCCCGGTTGTAACACTGCCCCCGGACCGGAGCGGATAGGGTGGCAGCATCATGCCCGGCCAGCCCACCCGCATCATCCACTCGGCCCGCCTCGTCTCCGGCGGGTCCATCACCGCTGACGCCTGGGTGGCGTTCGCCGGGACCGCGGTCGCGGCCGTCGGGTCCGGGGACGGTTGGCGGGAGCTGGTGCCGAAGGCCGGCGGCGCCCTTTCCGACAACGGGGCCGGGGACGGTCTTGATGCTCCGGGCGCCGGGTGCGCCGTCACGGACGCGGCCGGCCGCTGGCTGACGCCGGGTTTCATCGACCTGCACTGCCACGGCGGGGGCGGCGCCGCGTTCGACGCCGGGGCCGGCGACGGCGGGGCGGCCGCGATCGGCCGGGCCCTGGCCACCCACCACCGGCACGGCACCACCCGACTGGTCCTCTCCCTCGTCACCGCAGCCAGGCCGGACCTGGAAGCCCGGCTCGCCGCAGTCGCCGACGCGGCCGAAACAGACCCGCTCATCCTGGGCGCCCACCTGGAGGGCCCCTTCCTCGCCGACACATTCCGCGGCGCCCACGACCCCGCCCTGCTCCGCGCCCCGGGCCCGGAGGACGTCGCTGCGCTGCTGGCGGCGGGACGCGGCACGCTCCGGCAGTGGACCCTCGCCCCGGAACTTCCCGGCGCCATGGCGGCCCTCCGCACCCTGCTGGACGCCGGCGTCGCGGTCGCCGTCGGACACACCGCCGCCGGGTACGACGCCGCCCTCGCCGCGTTCGACGCCGGCGCTTCCATCCTCACGCACGCCTTCAACGCGATGCCGGGGCTGCACCACCGCGAGCCCGGGCCCGTTGCCGCGGCGTTCCGCTCCCCCGGCGTGACCCTTGAGGTGATCAATGACGGCGTCCACGTCCACCCGGAGATGGTGCGGCTGGCCTTCACCGGAGCCCCCGGCCGGGTGGCGCTGGTCAGCGACGCGATGGCCGCCGCCGGCGCCGCGGACGGTAGCTACGGGCTGGGCACGCTGCCCGTCACGGTGCGCGGCGGCGTGGCGCGACTGGCCGGGACCGGGGACGCGGAGGGCCCCATCGCCGGGTCCACCCTGACGCTTGACGAGGCCCTGCGCCGGGCGGTGCGGGACGCGGGCATCCCGCTGACCGATGCGGTGACGGCGCTGACCGGGACGCCGGCTCGGGCGATCGGCCGGGGCACGGACCTGGGGCTGCTGGCGCCGGGGTACCAGGCGGACGCGGTCCTGCTGGATGAGGACCTGGCCGTCACGGCGGTGTTCGCCGCGGGCCGGCCGATCTAAAGAACGGTCCTTACTGCCGGCCTAGCCCGTGACCTGGTTGAAGACGTGCCGGCGGATCCAGGCGTGCATCGCGATCGCGGCGGCCGAGGCGGCGTTGATGGAGCGGGTGGAGCCGAATTGCTCGATGGAGAGGGTGTCCACCGCGGCGGCGTGCACCTCGGGGGTCAGGCCGGGACCCTCCTGGCCGAACACCAGCACGCAGTCGCGCGGGAGTTCGTAGGTTTCCAGCGGCACCGAGTCCGGGAAGATGTCGATCCCGATGATCGCGAGGTTCTCCCCCTGCGCCCACGCCACGAAGTCCTCCACCGTGGGATGGTGGCGGACGTGCTGGTAACGGTCGGTGACCATGGCGCCGCGCCGGTTCCACCGCCGTCGTCCGATGATGTGCACCTCCTTGGCCAGGAAGGCGTTCGCCGTCCGGACCACGGTGCCGATGTTCATGTCGTGCTGCCAGTTTTCGATGGCGATGTGGAAGTTGTGGCGGCGCGAGTCCAGCTCTGCGACGATCGCCTCGTGCTTCCAGTACCGGTACTTGTCCAGGACGTTGCGGCGGTCCCCGTCGGCCAGCAGGTCCGGGTCCCAGTGGTCCCCCTCGGGCAGCGACCCGGTCCAGGGCCCGACGCCGATCTCCGGTTCCTGCCCGGGTTCAGGCTCTGCTGCTGGCGTTACTTCTGGCTGGGTCACTCCTCAACATTAGACTGGGAGCAGTAGCGGAACACTATCGGCGGAGGGCACCATGGCGGAGCAGTCAGAGCACCACTCAGAGCAGCGGCAGGACGCGGACGAGACCCGTTCCACCGCGTCGGTGTACCGCAGCGGCCAGGACATCGAGTGCTGGCTGACGGACATGGACGGCGTGCTGGTGCACGAGAACCAGCCCATCCCCGGCGCGGCCGAACTGATCCAGCGCTGGGTGGACACCTCCCGGCGCTTCCTGGTGCTGACCAACAACTCGATCTTCACTCCGCGCGACCTCGCCGCCCGGCTGCGCAGCTCCGGCCTGGAGATCCCCGAGGAGAACATCTGGACCTCGGCGCTGGCCACGGCCCAGTTCCTCAAGGACCAGGTCCGCGGCTCCGACTCCGGCAACCGCGCCTACACGATCGGCGAGGCGGGCCTGACGACGGCGCTGCACGAGGCGGGCTTCATCCTCACCGACCAGGATCCGGACTTCGTGGTGCTCGGCGAGACCCGCACCTATTCCTTCGAGGCCATCACCATGGCCATCCGGCTGATCCTGGGCGGGGCACGGTTCATCGCCACCAACCCGGACGCCACCGGCCCCTCCAAGGACGGCCCCATGCCGGCCACCGGGGCGATCGCCGCCCTGATCACCAAGGCCACCGGCCGGGAACCCTACATTGTCGGCAAGCCGAACCCCATGATGTTCCGATCCGCGATGAACCAGATCGACGCCCACTCGGAGACCACGGCCATGATCGGGGACCGGATGGACACGGACATCATCGCCGGCATGGAGGCGGGCCTGCACACGGTGCTGGTGCTCAGCGGCATCACCCACAAGGACGACATCGCCGCCTACCCGTTCCGGCCCAACCAGATCCTGAACTCGGTGGCGGACCTCAAGAACCAGATCTAGGCCGCTAGAACGCCACCTTCCGGCCGCCGCCGGCCGGAAGGGGCAGGATCTGGTCCTGGAGCTGCTCGACCAGCTGCTTGTAGATCCCCGGGTTCCACTGGGGGCTGGCGTGGGCCGGCCGGGCGCCGTCGGTCTGCAGCGAGTCGGAGACCATGTTGCCCGCGAACCGCAGCATCCAGGAGTCCCGGGCCGTCTCGTAGCTGACGGTCTGGTCCGCCGGGTTGCCAATGAACGCCATCCTGGCGTCGCCGAGCTTGCCCACAAACCGGCCCGGATCGAAGTGGTAGATGTAGGCGGACTCGCTCTGGATCAGGACGCTGGACGGCGCGATCGGGGAAAGCTGCTCGAGTGTCTGGTCAACGATCTGGCCCCAAGTGCGCTCGTGTTTGTTGAGCACCCGTTCGCCGAGCTCGTAGCCGCCGCGCAGCACCGTGGGGAACCGGACGCCGCTCTCGTAGAGGAACACCACGCCCTCGAACCAGCTCTGGTCCAGCACGTCGCTGCGGGTTGCGGGGCTGGAGTCCAGCAGGATGAAGGCCACCTTGACGCCGTGCAGTTCAAGCAGCCGGGCGGCCACCTGCACGGCGACCATCCCGCCGAAGCTGTGGCCGTAAAAGTAAAGGGTCTCCAGCTTGTGGGCGCGCACGTGCTCGATCACGGCGATCACGATCTTGTCGATCTCCAGGCCCACGTTGGAGTAGCCGACGGCGGCCAGCTGGCCGCGTTTGTTCATGGCGCCACGCAGGGAGTTCAGGATCCACTGGGCCTCCTCCCAGCTGGTCTTGAAGCCCGGGAAGAGGATCCAGCTGGCGCGCGGGTAGTAGCGTTCGGCGACGTCGTCGGGCACGGTCAGGATCTTGTTCACCCGGCGCTCGGCCTGGACGCGGCGGGTGAAGAGCATGTCCGCGGCGAGGAGTCCCGCGGTGCCGGCGCCGATCAGGAAGTTCCGCCGGGAGAACCGTTCCAGTTCGGCGGCGTGCCGGAGGAGCCGGGCATCCGCCTTCGCGGTTCCGCCCTCCGTCACTTCGGTCTCACGCGGCACACCACAACCGTAACCACTCCGGTGGCCACGGGAAAATGCGCCGATCTAGGGTGTAGGGGGCCGCCGGGTCCGGGGCGCCCGGACAGGTCAGAGGGTTTCGGTTTCGCGGTCGAATTCGCGGCGGGACATCTCGAACCGGATGTCCTCGTAGTGGGCCAGCAGCTCGGAGGCGGCGCCGCGGGCGGGATCGTCGAGCTTGCTGAAGGCGTCGTCCGAGGCCGCCAGCAGTTCGGCGTCCGAGTACCGGCCCAGCGGACGGATTTTGGCGGCGTGGAAGTCGCCGGCGGCGAAGTCCAGGTCCTCGAAGACGCTGCCGGACGCGTCGGCTGAGCACTGCAGTTCCAGCGAGACCCCGGCGGAAAGGGGCGGCGCGCCGGAGAGGTCCAGCTGGCGGCTCTGGCCGTCGATGGCGTTGAGGTCGTGGCGCAGGCCGGCGAGGGCGGCGGATTCGACGAAGGGCGAGCGGGAGAGATCCACGCGGATGTGCCAGGTGAAACCGGAGCGGCGGATGCGCTGGATCAGCTGCAGGAGGGCCGGACGGGTTTCGCGGTTAAGGGTGCCAATAACATCGATCCGGACGATGTCGAGACCGACGTCGAGCTTTACGTGAGCGTTCAGGGATTGGTCCATAGGTACTCCAAAGAAGGTATCTTTGGCCGACGGCTCAACCTCGCCCAGACTATCGGCCGAATACTAGCGGCACAAGTTCCCGGATCAGCCCGCGGCTTGCCGGCCCGGCTCCTGATAGTGGGTCCGGGTGCCGGAACCGCCCACGGACTTCACCAGCGAGGTCGCCACCTCACGGAGTTTGATGTTCCCGTGGTTGGAGGCGTCCGTCAGGATCCGCACCGCGGTCTCCTGGTCGCAGCGGTTCTGGGCCATGACGATGCCGATGGCCATGTCGATCACCGTGCGGGACTCCAGGGTGGCGCGCAGATTGCTGGCGCTGTCCGCGTGCAGCGAGCAGCGCACGGCCATGCGCAGCGCCTGGCTGATCTGCCGGGTGTAGTGGCGGGCCTTGTCGGCTGCCTCGCCGTCGAACTTGTGCGGGACGTCGGAGTACAGGTTCAGCGCCGCCTGCGCCTCGCCCTGCAGGTGGAACGGGACGGAGAGCACCGAGCGCAGGCCGAACGAGGCGACGGCGTCGGCGTACTCGGGGCCCCAGCGCTCCTCGTCCAGCAGATCGGGGACGTAGACCTCGCGTTCCTCCTGCGCCGCCGTCAGGCAGGGACCCTGGGCCAGCCGGTACTGGATCTCGTCGATCGCCCGGGCGTCGTCGCTGCTCCAGCCGATCGTGGCGGCCTTCCGGTCGCGCAGCAGGGTGATTCCGCAGAGCGCGTCCTCGCCGTCGCCGGCGACCTGGTGTGCGGAGAACCGCGCCAGGTCGTTCAGGAACTCCTCGAAGTCGCTGCTGTCGAGGATGAGGTCCTGGACCTGGTCCACCAGCGTTCCAGGGTCGGTTTCGGTGTGGTCATGGGATGGGAGCATGGGCGGTGTTCTCCGGCTGCAGGCGCCGGGATGCCGGCGCGGGTGTTGAGGAAATGATAAGTCGGACCCCAAACCCGGTCCAGAGGATTCCGCTGCAGGGAAAACCCTTAGTCCAGGCCCAGTTCGTCCTTGCCGAAGGCAAACAGGTAGGGCACGCCGGCCTCGGCCTCGATCTTTTCCTTGGCACCGGTGGCCCGGTCCACGATCACGGCGACGGCCACCACGTTGCCGCCGGCCTTCCGTACGCCCTCGACCGCGGTCAGCGCGGAGCCGCCGGTGGTGGAGGTGTCCTCCAGGACCAGGACATTGCGGCCCTCCACGGAGGGGCCTTCCACCTGGCGGCCCATGCCGTAGGACTTCTGCGCCTTGCGGACCACGAACGCGTCCACCGGGCGGCCGGCGTCGACGGCGGCGTGCATCACCGCGGTGCCCACAGGGTCTGCGCCCATGGTCAGGCCGCCGGCGCATTCGAAGTCGATGCCGGCGTCGTCGAGCAGGGACAGCATGACCTGGCCCACCAGGCGGGAGGCCTCATGGTGCAGGGTGATGCGGCGCAGGTCGATGTAGTAGTCGGCCTCGGCGCCGCTGGAGAGGATGACCTTGCCGCGGACGACGGCGAGTTCCTTGATCAGTTCCAGGAGGCGGGCGCGGGCGGCGGCGGCGTCGGCCGCGGTGTCAGTGGAGGCTGTCATGGCACCCAGTTTAGTGGCAGTACAGGCTCGGACGTGCCGCCCCGACCGGCCCCACGCGGCGCCGCTCGGCCCCCGCATTGTCCGCTCCCGGCCCCCGCTCTGGCGCCGGGACTAACGGCTCTTGGCACCGGCGGGGAGCGGGCGTCCGATGTAACCATGACGGCAGGAACCGCGTCCTCGCTCCGCTGGCCGGCCATCGGGAAAGATCCCGACAGCTTCCGGGTCCGCCCCCATCTGGCCGATTACGATGCCGCCCGCGCCGCGTTCAGCTGGGACGAGGCCCGGCGGCAGCTCTCGGGGCTGCCGGGCGGCCGGGGCCTGAACATCGCGTACGAGGCGGCGGACCGGCACGTGGCGGCCGGGCTCGGCGGCCGGGAGGCGCTGCGGTTCATCCGGGCCGACGGCGGCGCCCACGCGCTGACCTACGCGGACCTGGCCGAGCGGAGCAACCGGTTCGCCGCGGCACTGCGGGGA
Source organism: Arthrobacter sp. NPDC057259 (assembly GCF_042668995.1). Classification (NCBI taxonomy): domain Bacteria; kingdom Bacillati; phylum Actinomycetota; class Actinomycetes; order Micrococcales; family Micrococcaceae; genus Arthrobacter; species Arthrobacter sp. NPDC057259. The sequence goes on along the minus strand of NZ_JBHUYA010000006.1, from coordinate 91,018 downwards.
CTCGGCGTCGGCCGCGGCGAGCGCGTCTTCTCACTCCTGGGCCGCAGCCCCGCCCTCTATACCGCCATGCTGGGCACGTTCAAGAACGCCAGCGTCTTCTGCCCCCTGTTCTCCGCGTTCGGCCCCGAACCGGTGCGGCAACGCCTGCAGCTGGGCGGCGCCCGCGCCCTGGTCACCACCCGGGCGCTGTACCGGCGGAAGATCGCCCCGCAGCGGGACGCACTGCCGGAGCTGCGGCACGTCCTGCTCGCTGACGCGGACGGCCACCCGGAACCGGGCACGCTGGACCTGGCCGCGCTGCTGGCGGAGGCGCCCGCGGACGAGGAGATCGCCGCCACGCAGCCGGAGGACATGGCGCTGCTGCACTTCACCTCCGGGACCACCGGAACGCCCAAGGGTGCCATCCACGTCCACGACGCCGTCACCGCTCACCACGCCACCGGCACCTTCGCCCTGGACCTGCACCCGGAGGACATCTACTGGTGCACCGCGGACCCGGGCTGGGTCACCGGCACCTCTTACGGTGTCCTGGCCCCGCTCAGCCACGGCGTGACCAGCATTGTGGACGAGGAGGAAATGGACGCGGACCGCTGGTACCGGATCCTCGCCGGCGAGCGCGTCTCGGTCTGGTACACGGCGCCCACGGCCCTGCGGATGCTGATGAAGGCCGGGGCGGAGCGCGCCGCCGGCCATGACCGGTCCGCGCTGCGGTTCGTCGCCAGCGTGGGCGAGCCGCTGAACCCGGAGGTGGTCCTCTGGGGCCGGGAAGCCTTCGGCCAGCCCGTGCACGACAACTGGTGGCAGACCGAGACCGGCGGGATCATGATCGCCAACTTCGCCGCGACGGAGATCCGGCCCGGGTCGATGGGGCGGCCGCTGCCGGGCATCGAGGCGGCCCTGGTGGTCCGGGACGAGGCGGACAGGCCGGTGGTCCGGGACGGGGCCGCGGTGCTGGTCACGGACCCGGACACCATGGGCGAACTGGCGCTGCGGCCGGGCTGGCCCTCAATGTTCCGCGGCTACCTGAACGAGGAGGAGCGCTACCGGAAGTGCTTCGCCGGCGGCTGGTACCTCACCGGCGACCTGGCCCGGCGCGACGCCGACGGCTACTACTGGTTCGTGGGCCGCGGCGACGACGTGATCAAGTCCTCCGGGCACCTGATCGGCCCCTTCGAGGTGGAGAGCTCGCTGATGGAGCACGACGCCGTCGCCGAGGCGGGGGTGATCGGCGTCCCGGACCCGGTGGCCGGGGAGGTGGTGAAGGCGTTCGTGGAGCTCCGCCCCGGCGTCGAACCCTCCGAGGAGCTGCGGCTGGACATCATCGCCTTCGCCCGGAAGCGGCTGGGGCCGGCCGTGGCGCCGCGGCTGCTGGACTTCACCACGGCGCTGCCGAAGACCCGCAGCGGCAAAATCCTCCGCCGGCTGCTGAAGGCCCGCGAGCTGGGCCTGCCGGAGGGCGACACCTCCACCATCGAGTCCGGTCCGGCGTCCAGGGACCCGGCGTGAGCGGCCCGGACGCCGTGGAGCTGCTGCGGCAGATGCTCCGGGTGCGCCGGCTCGAGGAGAAATGCGTCGAGCTCTACAGTGCCGCCAAGATCCGCGGGTTCCTGCACGTCTACATCGGCGAGGAGGCGGTGGCCGCCGGGGTGCTGTCCGCGCTGGGTCCGGAGGACGCCGTCGTCGCCACCTACCGCGAGCACGGCCATGCCCTCCTGCGCGGGGTGTCCGCCGGCGCCATCCTGGCCGAGATGTACGGCAACGTCGAGGGCTGCTGCCGGGGCCGGGGCGGGTCCATGCACCTGTTCGACGCCGCCACCCGTTTCTACGGCGGCAACGCGATCGTGGCCGGCGGACTGCCGCTCGCGGTGGGCCTGGCGCTCGCGGACAAGCTGGCCGGCCGGCCCCGCGTCACCGCCTGCTTCTTCGGCGAGGGCGCCGTCGCGGAGGGCGAATTCCACGAAAGCATGAACCTCGCGGCGCTCTGGCAGCTGCCGGTGCTGTTCTGCTGCGAGAACAACCTCTATGCGATGGGCACCGCGCTGGGCCGCTCCGAGTCGCAGACGGACATCGCACTCAAGGCCGCCGGCTACGAGATGGCCGCTTGGGCGGTGGACGGGATGGACGTGCTGGCGGTGGAGGACACCGCCCGCCGCGCGGTGGACGCGGTCCGGGCCGGCGGCGGGCCGCACTTCCTGGAGCTGCGCACCTACCGGTTCCGGGCCCACTCGATGTTCGACCCGGAACGCTACCGGGACAAGGCCGAGGTGGCGCGGTGGCAGGAGCGGGACCCGATCGCACTGTTGCGCACCTCGCTGGCGGGTTCCGGCGATCTTTCCGACGCGGACTGGGAGCAGCTCCAGGCCGACGCCGACGCCGAGATCGCAGCCGGCGTCGCGTTCGCGGAGGCCGGGACCCCCGAACCGGTCGCGGGCCTGGAACGGTTTGTCTACAGCGAGGCCGGCGCTTCCGGGAGTTCCGGCGCCGCCGGGAGCCGGCCATGAAGTCCAGCTACCGGGAGGCCCTCCGCGCCGGAATCCGGGACGCGCTGCAGCGGGACAGTCGGGTGTTCCTGATGGGTGAGGATGTGGGCGCGTACGGCGGTTCGTTCGCCGTCAGCCTGGGCCTGCTGGAGGAGTTCGGGCCGGAGCGCATCCGGGACACCCCGCTCTCCGAGTCCGGGTTCGTCGGCGCCGGGATCGGGGCGGCCCTGGGCGGGATGCGTCCGATCGTCGAGATCATGACGGTCAACTTCAGCCTGCTGGCCCTGGACCAGTTGATGAACAACGCCGCCTCGCTGCTGCACATGTCCGGCGGGCAGTTCCACGTCCCGCTGGTGGTCCGGATGACCACCGGGGCGGGCCGGCAGCTCGGCGCCCAGCACTCGCACAGCCTCGAGGGCTGGTACGCGCACATCCCGGGGCTGCGGATCCTCGCCCCCGCCACCCTGGAGGACGCCCGCGGGATGCTCTGGACCGCACTGCAGGACCCGGATCCGGTGCTGATCTTCGAACACGGCTCCCTCTACAACGTCCAGGGCGAGCTCGCCGAGGATGCCGGCGCCGTCGACATCACCACCGCCGCGATCCGCCGGCCCGGCACCGACATCACCCTCATCACCTACGGCGGGACGCTGCCGCTGACCCTGGAGGCCGCGGACCGGCTCGCCGGGGACGGGATCGACGCCGAGGTGCTGGACCTGCGCACCCTCCGCCCGCTGGACGAGGCCACCATCCTCGCCGCCGTGCGCCGGACCCGCCGCGCCGTCGTCGTCGATGAGGGTTGGCGCAGCGGCAGCATCTCCGCGGAGATCTGCGCCCGGCTTGGCGAGCAGCTTTTCTACGAGCTCGACGCCCCGGTGGCCCGGGTGTGCAGCGCCGAGGTGCCCATCCCGTACTCAAAGCATCTGGAACTGGCGGCCCTCCCCTCGGCCGAGCGGGTGGTGGCGGCCGCGCAAGGGGCGGTGGGGGCGCGTGGGTGACTTCCTGATGCCTTCCCTGGGGGCGGACATGGACCACGGGAAGATCGTCGAATGGCTGGTCAAGCCCGGGGACTACGTCCGCCGCGGCGACCTGGTGGCCGTGGTGGACACGGACAAGACCGTCATGGACATCGAGTCCTTCCAGGAGGGGGTGGTGGCGGAGCTGCTGGTGGGGCTGAATCAGACCGTGCCGGTGGGAACACCGGTGGCACGGATCACCCAGACCCCGGCCGAGGTCCCCGGGCCGACGCCGGAGACTCCCCCGGCGTCCGTTGCCCGGACTGGCGCTGTGGTACCACCGCCGGCCCCGGCACCGGTCGCGCCGCCGGTCCGGCACCTGGCCCACCGGCTCGGCGTGGACACGGACCGGATCCACGGCACCGGCCGCCTCGGCGCCATCACCCGGGCCGACGTCGAACACGCCGCAGCGGCAAGACCCGGCCCTACCCGAGCTACGGCCGGCCCGCCGGAGCAGGGCCAGGCGGAAACGGGCACGGTGGAACCGAGCCGGGTGCGCGCGGCGCCTCGCGCCCGCCGCCTGGCCGCGGAGCTCGGCGTCGACCTTTCCAGGCTCGCCGGGACCGGCCCGGACGGCGCCATCACCGCCCAAGACATTCAACGCGCCGTCCAAGCGCGGCAGACACCGCCCGCTGCTCCACTGGCGGAGCCGCCCGCGGCGCCCGCCGCTCCCGAACAAGGCGGACAGCGACAAACCGTGCCGGAGCCGGCCGCCTCCGCACAGGTCGGCACCGAAACCCCGGCGACGGACCGGACCGCCGCGCTCCGGCGGGCGATCGGTTCGCTGATGTCACGCTCCAAACAGACCATCCCGCACTACTACCTCAGTGCCACGCTGGACCTGCGCGCGGCCATGGACTGGATGCAGCACGTCAACGCGCAGCGGCCCGTTGCCGCCCGGCTGGTCCCGTCCGCGCTGCTGCTCAAGGCCGCGGCGCTCGCCGCCCGGGACGTACCGGAGGTCAACGGCTTCTATGTCGACGACGAATTCCGGCGCAGCCCCGCGGTTCACCTGGGCGTGGCGGTGGCCCTGCGGCAGGGCGGCCTGGTGGCGCCGGCACTGCACGACGCGGACACCCTCACCCTGGACGAACTGATGGCCCAGCTGCGCGACCTGGTGGGCAGGGCCCGGGCCGGGCGGCTGCAGCGGGCCGAAATGGCGGACCCCACGCTCACCGTTACCAACCTGGGCGACCTCGGCGTCGACAGCGTCTTCGGCGTGATCTACCCGCCGCAGGTGGCGCTGCTGGGCCTCGGCCGGGTGCAGGAACAGCCGTGGGCGGAGAACGGGATGCTGGGCGTGCGGCACGCGGTGACCGCCACCCTCTCGGCCGACCACCGGGTCAGCGACGGCCTTCGCGGCGGCCGCTACCTGGCCCGGATAGGGGAACTGCTGCAAACGCCCGAAGAGCTTTGACCACGAGCGGGAACGGAGAGGCCATGAACGAACAGGACGCCCGGGAGGCGGTCCGCGCGGCGTTGCGGAAGGTGGCGCCCGACGTCGAACTGGACGACGTCGACGGCGGCGCACGGCTGCGCCAGGACCTGGAGCTGGACTCGCTGGACTTCCTCCGGCTGGTGGAAGTGATCGACACGGACACCGGGGTGGACATCCCCGAGCGCGACTACCCGGCCGTCGCCACGGTGGACGGACTGGTCGGCTACCTCGGCAGCCACGGGTAGGGATAGAGAGGCACTGTCATGATGAATGGTTGGTACGGAAACGGGTGGGGCCTCGGCGGCTGGATCGTCGTGGCCTTGCTGATGCTGATTTTCTGGGGCGGCGTGATCACGGTAGTGGTGCTCCTCCTGCGGCGGCCCCATCACCCCGGCCACGGCTTCCCGGAGCGCGGCTTCCCGGAACAGCCCGCGCACGATGACGCCGAGCGGATCCTCAACGAGCGCTTCGCCCGAGGGGAAATCGACGAGCAGGAACTCACCGCGCGGAGGGCGGCCCTGAGGCGCCGGGAGTGAGCGGGCTCTCCCGGCGGGGCCAGAACCTTGTGGCGGGCGCCGCCGTCGTCCTCTTGACCGTGCTGAGCCTCTTGGCCGTCGGACTCCTGGGCACCCCGGCCGGCCCCGGTCCCGGCGTCGGCCCCGGCGGGCGGCCCGCGGCCGGGTGCACCGTCCCGGCCCTGACCGGAACCCAGGTCAACGTCACGTTGACGAACATGGGCGGACCGGTCATGCGCCCGCGGAACGGCATGATGGGCGGGGCGATGCGGCTGCGGGCGGACCGCGGCACCGTCACCCACGGCACGGTCTCCTTCCTGGTGACCAACGCCGGGAACATCAGCCACGAGATGGTGATCCTCCCCCTGCCCGACAACCAGGTCCCCGGAACCCGTCCGGTCGGGCCGGACGGCACCATCGACGAAAGCGGCAGCCTCGGGGAGGTCTCCGCCAGCTGCTCCGAAGGCTCCGGTGACGGAATCCTGCCCGGCACCTCGGGCTGGGTGACCCTCACTCTGCCACCGGGCCGGTATGAGCTGGCCTGTAACCTCCCCGGCCATTACGAGGCCGGCATGTACACCCAGCTCACCGTCACCTGAGAGCCCGCCCCCAGCGAGATAGCCGCCGGTGGAAAAGGTAGCCTTGGATCAGCAGCTTCCACCAGGAGGGATGATCGCCGTGACCGGACAGGCCGCCAGCATGATGGCCGTCCTGCACCGTGCCCGGATGGTCCTGCTGTCCGTGGCCCTGATGGCCGGCATCCTCGGAATGCACGTCATGTCGCTCGCACCGATGTACGGGCACGGCACCCCGGCGGAGGCCTCCGCCGCCGTCCACAGCGCCGCAGTGCCCGACCACAATCACGGTGGCCAGCAGCAGCCGGGGACTGCGCCGGACGACCATTGCACCGGCCCGCACGGCGGCACCGGCATGCACACCATGGACCCCTCCTGCACTCCTGCCGCGGCGTCGGCGTCTTTCGCGGCCCCGCCGCCAGGCACCGGTGTCGCCATCGCCACCCCGCCGTCCGGCGTCTTCGTGGCGGCCCCGCGCTGGTCCTATCTTCCCGGGAGCCCATCCCCCGGGGACCTTTGCATCAGCCGGACGTAAAGGGAAAGGCCGCGCCGTGAAGCTCCCGGCGCCAGCCCCGCCGGCCACCCGTAGGGCCTGGCCGGCGCGTCAATGACGCGTACCTCTTCCGCGGGCGCCCGAGCGCCCGAAACGATCCGAAGGACCCCGATGAAAACCCAAAAGTACCCTGCCCTGTCCGCCACCGCCGTCGCCGCCGCTCTTGCCCTCGCCGGCTGCGCCTCCGGCTCCAGTACAGGCTCCGCCCCGATGAATTCCATGAACGGCATGGATCACGGAAGTATGTCCGGCAGCGCACCCGCCAGCACCGCGCCAGCCGCCGCGGACCACAACGACGCCGACACGATGTTTACCCAAGGCATGATCCCCCACCACCAGCAGGCCGTGGAGATGAGCGACCTGATGCTGGGCAAGAGCGGCATCCCCGCGCCGGTCAAGGACCTCGCCACCAGGATCAAGGCCGCCCAGGGCCCGGAGATCGCCACCATGACCGGCTGGCTCAAGGGTTGGAACGAGTCCGCCACCATGGCGCCCGGCCACACCATGGAGGGCATGATGGGCGACGACGACCTGAACGGCCTGAAGGCCGCCCAGGGCACCGAAGCGGCCAAGCTGTTCCTAACCCAGATGATCGCTCACCACCAGGGCGCCGTCACGATGGCCAAGACCGAGATCGCCCAAGGGAAGAACGCCGACGCGGTGGCGCTGGCCAAGAGCATCGTCACGGCCCAGGAAGCCGAGATCAAGGAGATGCAGGGCCTGCTGCCGACGCTCTAGGCGCTAGGCCCGGGCCTGCGGGCTTGCCCCGGCGCGGCGCGCGAACGCCGGGGCATGCTCGGGCAGCGGCCCGAAGCCGATCAGCCGTGGCATCAGGCCGCGGATGGCCGGGAGCCGGCGGGCCAGCAGGATCACGATGCCCGGGATCCGGGTCCGTTTCCCGGCCATCACCGGCCCAAAAATCGCCCGGTGCATCAGGCGTTGCGCGGTCTGCACGATCACGGTGGGCGGGCGGCGCCGTCGTTCCACCTTCTCCAGGTCCTCGGCACTGACGGTTCCCCGCAGCAAGGCGGGGGCCAGCAGTTTAGCGGCGGCGACGGCGTCCTGGATGGCGAGATTGATGCCGACGCCGCCCGCCGGGGACATCGCGTGGGCCGCATCGCCGATGCAGAGGAGGCCGTTCAGGTGCCAGGACCGCAGCCGGTCCAGCCGGACGTCCAGCCAGTGCAGGTCATCGAGGGAACCGATGGCATCCACGCGGTCGGCGAGGTCGGGCCGCAGCGCCGCGATCCGCCGTCGGAAGGCCTCCACCCCCTCGACCCGGATCCGCGCGTCCGCTCCCTTGGGGGCCAGGTACGCGATCTGGTAGTAATCGGTGCGGTTGAGGGCGATCAGGGCCTCGCCCGGGCCGAGCGCCGGGATCAGTCCGGCCACCTCGCCGGCTTCCTCGGCGTGGCGCGGGAGCCTGAACCACCAGGTGTCGAAAGGGACGGGAAACTCCACCGGGGCGAGCCCGGCCGCGGCCCGGAGTGCCGAATGCCGGCCGTCGGTCGCAACCACCAGGTCCGCCCGCAGGTCCTCCTCGCCACCGTCCGGCCGGCGCAGGCGGATGCCGCGGACCCGGCCGCCGTCGCGGATCAGGCCGGTGGCGGAGTGGCTCATCAGCAGCGTGAAGCCCGGTTCCTCGGCCGCGGCGGCCGCCAGGAAGTTCAGGAAATCCCACTGCGGCATCATGGCGATGTAGTCGTACGGGGGCTTCAGCAGTCCGAAGTCGCCCAGGGTCACCGGCGGCCCGCCCGGTACCGGCAGGACCACGCTCCGCAGCTTGCTCTGTGGCAGCCGGCGGAACTCCTCACCGAGTCCCAGCTCATCGATCAGCCGGACCGTGGACGGATGGACGGTGTCGCCCCGGAAGTCGCGGAGGAAGTCTGCGTGTTTTTCCACCACCGTCACGCGCACGCCGGCCCGCGCGAGCAACAGGCCCAGCATTAGGCCGGCCGGACCGCCGCCCGCCACCACACATCCCGTGGACTCCATGGCCATACGCTACGCCGGTCCGGACCCGGGCGGCAGTGCCTTAGCGGGAGCATTTCCGCGCCGGTTCCGGACCGCCGCGGCGGAAACGGACCGGGGCACCCCGGGTCTGCGGTGCCCCGGTCCGAAAGCGCCGCGGATACCGCCCCGGGAGCCCAGTTAGCCGGCAACAGTTGAGCCCGGGGGATGCCGCTGACTAGGCTGAGGGACATGCGTGAACTCCAGGCGAAGATCATCGAGGAAATGGGCGTGCAGCCCCGGATCGATCCGGCCGGGGAGGTGCGCAAACGCGTCACGTTCTTGAAGGAATACCTCAAGGCCAGCCACACCAAGGGCTTCGTCCTGGGCATCTCCGGCGGACTCGATTCCTCGCTGGCCGGCCGGCTGGCGCAACTGGCGGTCGAGGAGCTCGAGGCCGAGGGCACGGAGGCCGACTTCGTGGCGGTGCGGCTGCCCTACGGCGTCCAGCACGACGAGGAAGACGCCCAGGCCGCGCTCGACTTCATCAGGGCCAAGACCGAGTGGACCTTCAACATCTCCGCCGCCGTCGACGGCTTCGAGGATGAGTTCGAGAAGACCACCGGCGACGGCATCTCCGACTTCCACAAGGGCAATACCAAGGCCCGCACCCGCATGACCGCCCAGTACGCCCTGGCCGGCGAGCGCAACTATCTGGTGATCGGCACGGACCACGGCGCCGAATCCGTCACAGGGTTCTTCACCAAGTTCGGCGACGGCGGCGCGGACATCCTCCCGCTGTTCGGCCTGAACAAGCGCCAGAACCGGGCCCTGCTGGCCGAACTCGGCGCCCCGGCGCGGATCTGGGAAAAGGTGCCGACGGCGGACCTGCTCGACAACACGCCCGGCCGCGCCGACGAGGACGAGCTGGGCCTGAGCTACGACACGATCGATGACTACCTTGAGGGCCGCGACGTCCCCGAGGCGGCAGCCGAGGCGATCGAGAAGCGCTACCTGCAGACCCGGCACAAGCGGACCGTGCCCGTCTCCATCTTCGACACCTGGTGGAAGCAGTAACCTCCTAGGCGCCCTGGAGCTGCAGTGAGATTCGGTGCGCCTCGTCCAGCAGCAGGCGGCCCAGCTGTTCGCCCCGGTCGCCGCGGAACCGGGGTTCGATGCCGGTCAGGGACAGCGCCCAGGCCGGGCGTCCCCGCCGGTCGAACACGGCCGCGCCCATCCCCCAACTGCCCTCCAGGACCAGCCCCGGATTGACCGAGTAGCCCGTGGACCGGGTCAGCTCCAGGTTGGCCCGGACCCGTTCCTCCGTGTGCCCGGCGGCGAAGCTGCCCGCGTGGGCCTCCCAGTCCGACAGGATCTCCTCCTGCTCCTCGTGCGGCAGGAACGCCATGATGGCCGTCCCGGCGGAGGCCACCCCCAGGGGGAAGCGGACCCCCTCGTGCAGGACGAAGGACCGCACCGGGAAACTGCCCTCCTCCCGGAGCAGGCAGACGGTCTCGGCGCCGCGGCGGATAGAGAAGAAGGCGCTCTCCCCCGTCTCCTCGGCCAGCCGGCGCAGGCTGGGCCGGGCGATGTCCTCCAGCGGGAACCGGGCCGAGGCCACGGACCCAAGAAGCAGGATCTCCGGGCCCAGCACCCAGTGCCCACTGACCGGATCCTGATCCAGCAACCCCTCCGCGGCAAGCGAGCTCAGCAGCCGGTGCACGGTGGGCCGGGTCAGCCCGGACTCGCGGACCAGCTCGGCCAGCCCGGACCCCTCCGGCTTCCGCCCGACGATCCGCAGCAGCGCCGCCACCCGGCTGACCACCTGCGCGCCCTGCACCGGAACAGCACTCATCCGAACCCTCCAACCGCTCAAAAACATCCTAATCATCCACAATATGGACAGCTCACAGCCTACCGTCCACACTGTAGAAGTCCACAGAATTCCGGGAATTTCCCGCGTTGACAGTGTTCCACGCCACACCCTAAGCTCCTTCATCAGGTCGCCAGTCCACAAAGTGGATGGCGGCTCCGGCCCCGTCGGCCCGCCAACAGCTCGAACGCTCAACGAGGAGATGCCATGTCCAAGCTCAGAACCAGCGCCGCCGCCGCCCTGCAGGATGTCCTGCGGGACGGCATGACGCTCGCCGTCGGCGGCTTCGGCCTCAGCGGCATCCCGGCGGACCTGATCGAGGCCGTGCGGGACTCCGGCGTCAAGGACCTCACGGTCGTCTCCAACAACATGGGCGTGGACGGCAAGGGCCTGGGCCTGCTGATCGAGGCCGGCCAGGTCCGCAAGGTCATCGCCTCCTACGTGGGTGAGAACAAGCTCTTCGCCGAGCAGTACCTGGCCGGCAAGCTGGAGGTCGAATTCACGCCGCAGGGCACGCTCGCGGAGCGGATGCGCGCCGGCGGCGCAGGCATCCCCGCCTTCTACACCAAGACCGGCGTCGGCACCTTGGTGGCCGAAGGCAAGCCCCTCGCGGAGTTCGACGGCGAAACGTACGTCCAGGAGCGCGCCATCAAGGCCGACGTCGCCCTGGTCCACGCGCACACCGCAGACACCGACGGCAACCTGATCTACCGCTACACAGCGCAGAATTTCAACCCCGTCGTCGCCACCGCCGGCGCCGTGACCATCGCCGAGGCCGAGGTGATCGTCGAACCCGGCCAGCTGGACCCGAACCACATCGTCACCCCCGGCGTCTTCGTCCAGCGGCTGGTCCAGGCCACCGACCGGGTCAAGGACATCGAACAGCGCACCGTCCGGCCCCGCGCCGAAGCCGCCCCGGCCGCGGTCTGATCCGCCCCACCGACACTTTTCCAGGAGACTCACCATGGCTTGGACCCGCAACGACATGGCCGCCATCGCGGCCGAAGAACTCAACGACGGCGATTACGTCAACCTCGGCATCGGCATCCCCACGCTCGTGGCCAACAACCTGCGCGAGGGCGTGCGGGTGGTGCTGCAGAGCGAGAACGGCCTGCTCGGCATGGGCCCGTTCCCCTACGAAGGTGACGAGGACGCGGACCTGATCAACGCCGGCAAGCAGACCGTCACGGTCCTGCCCGGCGGCAGCATCTTCGACTCCGCCACCTCCTTCGGCATGATCCGCGGCGGCCACGTCAAGGTCGCCATCCTCGGCGCCATGCAGGTCTCCGGCGCCGGCGACCTCGCCAACTGGACCATCCCCGGCAAGATGGTCAAGGGCATGGGCGGCGCCATGGACCTGGTGGCCGGCACCCCGCGCGTCGTCGTCCTCACAGAACACAACGCCAAGGACGGCACCGCCAAAATCGTCAAGGAATGCACCCTGCCGCTGACCGGCCTCAGCTGCGTGGACCGCATCATCAGCGACCTTGCCGTCTTCGACTTGGTAAAGAACGAAGACACCGGGAGCCGCCGGCTCACGCTCACGCGCCTCGCCCCCGGCGTCACGGTCGAGGAGATCCGCGGGAAGACCGAGGCGGAGTTCGACGTCGACCCCGCCCTGGAAGAGACCACGGACGCGCTCGAGGAGGCCCGGGCATGAGCCTGAAGGACCAGTTCGGCAAGGACGTCCTGCTCACCGGGTGGGGCCACAGCCGCTTCGGCAAGCTGACCGAGGAGACCCTCGAGTCCCTGATCGTGCAGGTCGCCACCGAGGCGATCGGCAACGCCGGGATCGAGCCGGGCCAGATCGACGAGGTCTACCTGGGCCAGTTCAACTCCGGCATGATGCCGCTGGCGTTCCCGTCCTCGCTGGCCCTGCAGGTCTCCGAGCAGCTCGCCAATGTGCCCTCCACCCGGGTGGAAAACGCCTGCGCCTCCGGTTCGGCCGCCTTCCAGCAGGGCACCAAGTCGCTGCTGGCCGGCACCGCCAAGACCGTCCTGGTGATCGGCGCGGAGAAGATGACGCAGGCCGGGGCCGACGTCGTGGGCGCCGCCCTGCTGGGCGCCGACTACGACATGGCCGGCAAGCCCTCCACCACCGGCTTCACCGGGCTCTTCGCCGAGGTCGCCAAGCACTACGAGAAGCGCTATGGCGCCGTTTCCGACGCCCTGGGCACCATCGCGGCGAAGAACCACCGCAACGGCGTCGACAACCCCTACGCCCAGCTCCGCAAGGACCTCGGCGAGAAGTTCTGCCGGACCGTGTCGGATAAGAACCCGATGGTCGCCGATCCGCTGCGCCGCACCGACTGCTCCCCCGTCTCCGACGGCGCCGCCGCCGTCGTCCTCTCCGTCGCCCCCACCGGCGGGGCCACCGCCCCGGTCCGGCTGGCCGGCTTCGGGCAGGCGAACGACTTCTTCCCCGCCGAGCGCCGGGACCCGACGGCGTTCGCCGCGACCCGCGCCTCCTGGCAGCGGGCCCTCGACATGGCCGGCGTCGGGTTGGAGGACCTTGACTTCGCCGAGGTGCACGACTGCTTCACCATCGCCGAGCTGCTGATGTACGAAGTGATGGGCCTGACCGAGCCGGGCCAGGGCGCCCGGGCGATCGAGGAAGGCTGGGTGTTCAAGGACGGCAAGTTCCCGGTCAACGTCTCCGGCGGCCTCAAGGCCAAGGGCCACCCGGTCGGCGCCACCGGCGTCTCCCAGCACGTCATCGCCGCGATGCAGCTCACCGGCACGGCCGGGGACATGCAGCTGGCGGCGCCGCGCCGGGCAGCGGTACAGAACATGGGCGGCGTCGGCATTGCGAACTATGTCAGCGTGCTTGAAGCCGTCTAAGCCGGCGCCCGCCGAACTGGTCTGGGCCACCAACTGGCTGGGCCTGCCGGCCGGGGCACCCGTGATGGTGCTCCGGCCCGGCGGCGTGCCGGTCCCCGCCACCGTGGAGCTCGCCACCCCGGACGGGAAGATCCTCTGGGTCCGCTACCGGTCCACGGGCGAGCGCACCATGCTTTTCAAGTCCGACGGCACCCAGATCTGGTGCGCGAACCCCGATTCCCCCGCCAACCATTGAGGCGGGAACCCCACAGGCTGGCGGTGGGGCACCGGACGATCACCCGGATCGTCAACCTATCGCAACGTTGCGGTGCCCACCCCATTTATAGGTCTCCGGCCGGAGCCGTGACGGCCATCCCCGCGCAGTCCCCCCACCCGGCCTAGAAAGGTCAGTTGGCGGCGGCGGGGACGGCGGAGAGGAGCTCCCGGTAGCGGGCGGCATGGTCCGCCACGTCCTCCCGGGTCGCCCGCGGCGCCCCGTGCAGGACCAGCGGTTCGGCCATCTCCAGCCCGCAAAGATGTGCGGTGGCCTCCAGCGGACGAAGCAACTCCGCCATGGTGAAGCGGTTGTGCCCCGTCGGCGTGTACGCAGCCTCGGGGCCGCCGGTGGAGATGACCAGCTGCAGGCGCTTGCCGTGCAGGGCGTCCCCGCCGGCACCGTAGGCGAAGCCGTAGGTGAGGACCTGGTCCATCCACTCCTTCAGGACTCCGGGGACGGAGTACCAGTGCCAGGGGAACTGCAGGACGATGGTGTCGTGCCGGCGCAGGAGTTCCTGCTCCGCGGCGGCGTCGACGCGCCGGTCCGGATAAACGGAGGCGATCTCCCGGACGGTCACGCCGTCGATGTCCCTGATCGCCGCGGCCAGCTGCGCGTTGATTCCGGATGTGGCCAGGTCGGGGTGGGCGACGACGACGAGGGTGCGGTGCGTGCTCATGGAGGGTGGGTGCTTCTCTCGGTAGACAAGTCTGTCTGTTACGACATCGAAGGTACCAGACAGACCTGTCCGTTCACAATCGAACAGGCGGCTCAGACGTAGTCGCTGTAGAAGCCGCGCCCGGACTTGATTCCGAGCCAACCCTTGCCGATGTACTCCTGCAGCAGCGGGGCGGACTTGTTCTCCATGCCGGCCAGCTCGCAGTAGTGGTTCTCGATGTCGAGCACCACATCCAGGCCCACCTGGTCCATGAAGCGGAACGGTGCCGTGTCCGCCTTGAAGACGTCCACGAATAGGGCATCCACGTCCTCCGGCTCGGCCACGCCTTCGGCCACCACCAGCAGTGCCTCGCGCTTGATCGCGGCCCAGACCCGGTTGAAGATGAAGCCGGTGCTTTCCTTCCGGACCAGGTGCGGCGCCAGCGCGTAAGCGGGCAGTTCGGTCATCAGCAGGTCCAGGACGGCCGGGTCGGTCCGGCCGCAGGACATCAGTTCCACCGAGCGGACGGCAGGCGGCATGTAGAAGTGCATGTTCAGGACTCGCTCCGGGCTGGCCACGCCGCCGATGAACTCCGAGGACGCGAACGACGACGAGTTGCTGGCCAGCAGGGCATCCGCCGGGGCCAGCCGGTCCAGGTCGGCGAAGATCCCGCGCTTGAGCTCGAGCTTTTCGGGCACCGCCTCGACCACGAGCCAGGCGTTGTCCAGGGCTGCGGCGAGATCGTCGCCGGAGGTGATCCGGCCGGCCGGCGCGGCGCCGTGCTCGGCCGCGACGGCGGGGCGCTCGGCCTCGATGAAGTCGACGGCGGCCCGGCCCACAGCCGGGTTGAGGTCGAAGATGCGCACGTCGGCGCCGCGCAGCGACAGCATCAGGGCCACGCGGCGGCCCAGGGTGCCGCCGCCGATGACGGTGATGGGCCGGACGGCGGTGTCGGCGGGGAGGGTGAAGGTCATGGCGTTTCCTTTCAGGACGCTGCCGGGGAACCGGCAGCGAGGGTGGGACGGTGGGCGGGGTTTCTCCGGAGGGTGCGGAACAGAGCCGGAATGGCGGCGAGCACCAGGGCAGCGCCGTAGATCAGTGTGGTCCCCTTCATGCCGGCCACGGCCACCAGCAGCCCGGCGGCCACGGCGGGGACGCTGAAGCCGAGATAGCAGATCAGGTAGATGCTGGAGAGCATGCCCACCCGCTCGTGCGGACCGCAGAGCGGCAGGGTCATCCGCATCGCGCCGAAGTACCCGCCGCCGAAGCCGACGCCGGCCACGACGGTGCCCGCGAAGTACAGCGGCGCGGATCCGAGCTGGACGGCCAGCACGGTCAGGGAGATGCCGGTGATCAGGGAGACGACGCCTGTCAGCAGCGTGGTCCGGTCCGAGCGGCGGCGGACCACCAGGATGGCCAGGGCGCCGGGAACGAAGAGGGCAAACAGGGCCAGGCCGCCCACCAGCACCGAGTTATCCCGGGTAATGGCGTGCGCCAAGGCCGGGCCCAGCGAGAGGTAGAACCCGGCCAGGGCCCAGGTGGCCGCGGCCACCGGCATGGTGGCGGCCATGGTTTTCCGGGCGGAGCCGGGGATCCGGGCCTCGGGCATCAAGGACCGCAGCCAGCCCGGGGCCACCTGCCCGGCGCTCGGCAGCCGGAGCAGCGCCACACCAAGGACCAACAGGAGCGCGGCAAGGAAGAAGTAGACGGTCTTGGTGGGCTCGGGGAGGAACCTGACCACGGAGGCGGACCCGAGCGCGCCAATGGAGAGCCCGATCGGCGAGGCGGCGCTGTTGACCAGGGACCCGCGGCCGCGGCGCTTCGGGCCTTCGAACGCCAGCAGCGCGGCGCCCGCGGCACCCATCGCGGCACCGGTCGCCACGCCCTGGAGTGCCCGGGCGGCCAGCAGCACCTCCGGCCCCGGAGCGAAGGCGAAGGTCATCATCGCGCCGATCTGCAGCGCCACCGCCCCCAGGAGCACCGGCCGGGTACCGAGGTGATTGGCCAGCGAGCCGACCACCAGCAGGGTCAGCAGCACGGCCACGGCGTAGACGGCGAAAATCACCGTGACCGCCGCGGAGCCGAGGCCCCACTCGCGGGCGTAGAACTCGTACAACGGCGACGGCGCCGACGAGGCGCCGATGAAAACCGTCAAGAGCGCCGCGTGAAGCCAGAACGCGGTACCGGTGTTCTTCACAACTCATCCTGCCTACTCGAAACAACCAAACGCACAATCTGTGCATTAAGAGGCTATACCCGCTAAAGCGGATAATTTGCCTTAGGCTGGTGTGATGATGACGACAGCGACCCCCCGCCCCGGCGGCCGGAGCGCCCGCGTCCAGCAGGCCGTGCACCAGGCCGTGCGCACCCTGCTGGCGGAGAACGACGGCGACCGGACCGCGCTGTCGGTCCCGCTGGTGGCGGACCGGGCCGGCGTGAACTCCTCCACCATCTACCGCCGCTGGGGGGACCTCCCCCGGCTGCTCGCCGCCGTCGCCTCCAACCAAATGCTCCCCGAGCAGGTGGAGGACACCGGTTCGCTCCGCGGCGACATGGAGGCCTGGTTCATCCCGTACGTGGAGGAGTTCTCCTCCGAACTGGGCCGGCAGGTGCTGTTGGACATGCTGGCCGACGGTGCGGTCACCCGGGACTACTTCGCCCTGATGCAGGGCCACGTCGAGGAGCTGCGCAGGCTGGCCCGGGCGCGCGGGGAGACGGCACCGGACGCCCGCGAGATCGTCGACGCCGTCGTCGCCCCGGTGATCTACCGGATCCTGTTCAACCACGAATCCGCCGCGGAGCTGGACGTCCGGACCCGGATCGGGCGTCTCCTCGACGGACCACGGACCGCTGGCCGGGACTAAAATCGGTCCATCCCCATCACACCCAGAGCAAGGAATCCCATGCGCGCCACCATCATCCACGGTCCGGGCGATATCCGGGTCGAAGACCGCGACTACCCCACCGTCCAGCAGCCCACCGACGCCGTCGTCAAGGTCACGGCAGCCTGCGTCTGCGGCTCCGACCTCTGGCCCTACCGTGGCGTGAAGCCCACCCACAAGCCCTCCGCGATCGGCCACGAGTTCATCGGCACCATCGAGAGCCTGGGCGACGAGGTCACCGGCCTCGCCGTGGGCGACCTGGTCATTGCGCCGTTCGTGATCAGCTGCGGCGAGTGCCCGCAGTGCCGCAACGGAGTGACCGTCGCCTGCGACCGGCTGGCCGGCTGGGGCGGCACCGACGACGCCGGCCACCCGGTCGACGGCGGTCAGGGCCAGGCCGTCCGCGTCCCGCTGGCCTCCTCCACACTGGTCAAGGTCCCCGGCATCACCGAACCCGACGACGCCCTCCGCGCCAGCCTGCTCACCCTCTCCGACGTCATGGCCACCGGACACCACGCCGCCCTCGCGGCGCAGGCCGGCCCCGGCCGGACCGTCGTGGTGGTGGGCGACGGCGCCGTCGGCCTCTGCGGCGTGCTGGCCGCCAAACGGCTGGGTGCCGAGCGCATCATCGCAATGTCCCGGCACGCTGACCGGCAGGCGATCGCCCGCGAATTCGGCGCCACGGACATCGTGGCCGAGCGCGGGGACGAGGGCATCGCCAAGGTGCGCGAACTCCTGGGCGGCGTCCTGGCGGACTCCGTGCTCGAATGCGTCGGCACCAAGGAATCGATGGACCAGGCGCTGCGCAGCGTCCGTCCCGGCGGCGCCATGGGCTTCGTCGGCGTCCCCACCGGGGGCGCCGAAATCCCGGTCCGCTACCTGTTCGACACCAACATCACCATCGGCGGCGGCATGGCCCCCGCACGCACCTACATCCCGGAACTGCTGGAGGACGTGCTCAACGGCAGGATCAATCCGGGCCGGGTGTTCGACGCCGTCATGCCACTGGAGGAGGCACCGGAGGCCTACCGCGCCATGGACGAACGCCGCGCCATTAAGGTGCTCCTCACCCCGTAACATCCCGATCCGCGGCGGGGGCCGACCGGCCCTTGCCGCACCGGAACGGCCGGGGCTAGCGTGTGCCCACGGGCAGCCCGCCCGAACCCCCGCCCGCATTGCCCTCCCGTATCCAGGAGCCGTCATGGCCTCACCGTCCGCGCCCGGACCTGCCCCGGAGCCGCACGCACCCGGGGGATACGTCCTGGACCTGGCGGAGGCGGCCACCGCACCGCTGTCACGGGTGGGCGGCAAGGCCCTGAACCTGGGGCGGATGGTGGCCGCGGGCCTGCCGGTGCCCCGCGGTTTCTGCCTCACCACGGACGCCTACCGCCTGGCTGCCCCGCCGGAGCTGGCCGACCTGGCGGCCGCGCTCGACGCCGGAATCCCACGGGCCGGACGTGAGGGCGGAACCGAATCCGGGCACACCCCTGCGGCGCAGGCGGCTCGGGCCCGGGACCTGGTCGGCGCCGCCCCGATCCCTACCGCCGTCGAGTCCGCGGTCCGCGCCGCCTACGCGGGCCTTGGGCCGGACACGCCCGTGGCGGTGCGGTCCTCCGCCACCGCCGAGGACCTTCCCTTCGCCAGCTTCGCCGGCCAGCAGGACTCCTTTACCGGAATCGTCGGCGCGGACGCCGTGCTGGAAGCGGTCCGCCGCTGCTGGGCCTCCCTCTGGACCGACCGTGCCGTCGCCTACCGCACCGCGAACGGCATCAGCCATACCGGGGTGGGGCTCGCCGTCGTCGTCCAGGCCATGGTGGAGGCGTCCACGGCGGGGGTCATGTTCACAGCGAACCCGGTCACCGGGACCCGCACCGAAATGCTGGTCAACGCCAGCCCTGGCGCCGGGCAGGCGGTGGTTTCCGGCGCCGTAAACCCGGACCAGTTCACCGTGCGGACGGCGACGGCGGAGGTGCTGAACCGGGTGGCGGGCGACGACGACCCGGACCGGGGCTGGAGCTTGGACGATGCCGGACTCGCCGAACTGACCCGGCTGGGCGCGTCCGTCCAGAGGCTCTTCGGTTCGCCCCAGGACGTGGAATGGGTGGTCGACGCCGCCGGCAGGACCTGGCTGACGCAGTCCCGGCCGATCACCACGCTGTACCCGCTGGAGGACCCGATGACCGGCGAGCCGCTGCCGGTTCCGCCGGGGGGACAAACCCGGGTCTACCTCTGCGGGACGCTGCTCCAGGGCCTGACCCGGCCCATCACCCCGATGGGCCTGACCGCGCTGGAACTGCTCCGGAACCAGCAGGGACTCTGGCGCTATGTGAATCCCGGCCTGCGGATGTTCGTGGACCTGACGCCCCTGACCCGGAGCCGGTGGGGGCGCCGCTACCTGACCCGGGTGCTGCCGCTGGCCGACAGCCGGTCCGCGGCGCTCGTCCCCGGCCTGCTCGCCGACCCGCGATTCGCCGCCGGGGAGGGCCCTTCCGCGGGTACTGACCTGGGCCGCGTTGCCCGGCGCCTCCTGCCCGGACGCGGCCGCGCCGACCATCCCCGTATGGACCGGGCCGCCCCGGCAGAGATCCCGGCCCCGGGAGTGGGACCAACTCCGGCAGAACGCCCCGCCCGGGTCGGCACCAGCCTGGGCATGCTGGCGGACCAACTCCCCCGGCTGGCCCGTGCCATCCTGGATCCCCGGGGCGAGCTGCGCCGCACCGACGCCTACGCCCGCCGGCTCGACGCCGTGCTGCAGCTGCCGGGCCCGGCGACGGCAGAGGAGCGCCTGCACTTCGCGGAAAACCTGGGACTGCGCACCACTGGGGGGCTGCTCAAGGCCACCCTGCCCGGGTTCTCCGCCGGCTACCTGATGCTGGCCGTAGCCCGCCGGCTGCTGCGCGGAATCGCCCCGCCGCGGGAGCTCGAGGCGGTGCTGCGCGGGTTGCCGCACAACGTGACCACCGAGATGGACCTGGAACTCTGGCGGCTGGCCGTCACACTCCGGGACGATCCCGAGTCCCGGGACGCCTTCCTGGCCACCGGGCCGGCCACCCTCGCCGCCAGGTACCGCGCCGGCACGCTGCCGGACACGGCCCAGTCCGCCGTCCGGGATTTCCTGGCCCGCTACGGGCACCGCGCCGTGGCCGAGATCGACCTCGGCATGCCGCGCTGGGCCGAGGAGCCCGACCACATCCTCGGCGTGATCTCGAACTACCTGCGCCTGGACGATCCGGACCAGGCGCCGGACCGGCAGTTCGGCCTGGCCGCCGCCCACGCGGAAGAACGGATCCGGAGCCTGGTGGACCGCGCCGCCGCCCACGGGCGCTGGCGGGCCCGGCTGCTGGGGCTGGCCCTTCGCGAGGTCCGGGAACTCGCCGGCCTGCGCGAACTGCCCAAGTTCCACATCGTCCGGATCCTGGCCGAGGTGCACCGCCAGCTGTTGCTGGTGGGCGAGGACCTGGTGCGCCGCGGCGCGGTGGCCGCCCCGGCGGACGTGTTCTTCCTGGACTTCGGCGAGCTGCGGACGGGCCTGCGCGGGGCCCGGCTGCAGGAGACGGTGGCCGCCCGCCGCCGCCTGTACGACGTCGAACTCCGGCGCCGCCACATCCCCCGCCTGCTGCTCTCCGACGGCACGGACGTGGAGGCGGCCGCCCTGGCCGCGGCGCCGCCGTCGGGCGCCCTGGCCGGCACCCCCGCGTCCGCCGGCTCCGCCACGGGAACGGTCAGGGTGGTCCTGGACCCGGTGGGCGCCCGACTGGAACCCGGGGAAATCCTGGTGGCGCCGTCGACGGACCCGGGCTGGACGCCGCTGTTCCTCACCGCCGGGGCGCTGGTGATGGAGATGGGCGGGGTGATCTCCCACGGGGCGGTGGTGGCCCGCGAATACGGCATTCCCGCGGTGGTGGGCGTCCCGGACGCCACCACCCGGCTGCGGACCGGGCAGCTGGTGACGGTCGACGGCGCCGCGGGCACCGTCCGGGTAGTGCCGGACTGAGGCTGCGGCCGCCGTCGGCGGGGCGGCCGTCTTCGGGGCGACGGGGCCGGGCACCCAGCGGTTCTAGCACGGGCGTGCCAGTAGAATGGAGGCATGACTTCGGCGGCTGCCTCCCGGCCCCGGTCGGGCCACGGAGCGTTCGGCCTCGCCCGGCGCGCGCGGCGTGTCCTGCGCCGCGTCCCGGTCTGGGCCTGGCGGGCCCTGATGGGGATCGTCGGCCCCGGCGAGAGGGCACGGTTCAACGCGGACCCGGTGACCGGCGTCGACTACTTCCATGACGTCGACTTCGCCGGCGACGGACTCCTTGCGCACCAGCTGGACGTGATCACCCCCGCCGGGATGGCCGGTACGGCGGGATCAGCGGGCACCGGCCTCCCCGTCTACGTCTACTTCCACGGCGGCGGCTGGACCTCCGGGGATAAGGCGGCGCTGACTAAATACTGCGCAAGCCAGGCCGTCGCCGGCATGGTGGTGGTCAACGTGAACTACCGCCACGCACCGCGCTTCCACATGGGCCACGTCCTGCAGGATGCCAACGCCGCACTGGCCTGGGTGCGGGCCGCTATTTCCGGGTACGGCGGGGACCCGGACCGGATTGTGTTGGGCGGCGACTCCGCCGGCGGCCAGATCGCCGCGCTGCTGACGGCGTCGACGTTCCACACCGACCTGGCGGAGCACTACGGCCTGGAACCCGCGGCGCCCGCCGCGAGCCTGCGGGGGCTCGTGCAGCACTGCAGCGTGGTGGACTTCTCCGTGTTTTTCGAGCGCGGCTTCGTCCTCAGCCTTGCGTTCGTGAGGATGCTGCTCCCCCGCAGCGCCGGCCCGGGCGCAGAGTCGCTGCGGCGGGCGGCCCGCCACCTGTCCCCCATCGAATGGCTGGATTCGCGGCACCCGCCCGTGTTCCTGACCACCTCGGAGCGCGACTTTTTCTACACCGCCAACCTGAACTTCCTCGACCGGCTTCGGCAGCACCGGGTCCCGGCGGATGCGCTGGTCTACGGATGGGAGGCCGCCAACGCCGAGCACACCTGGCAGCAGGACGCCCGCCTCCCCGAGTCCCAGGAGGTCTACCGCCGGCTGCACGCCTTCGTGGCGCGGGTGGCCGGAACCTAGCAGCGGTTCAGCCGGCCGGGCCGGGCTGGGGGCTATCGTTGACCCATGGCGAGAACCGGCCGCCGGATCCCCGGCGTTCCCGAACCGGACCCGGGGGCGTTTGGCTCCGGGCTGGTTGACGAGGCCGCCCGCCTGGACGCCGCGCAACCCGACGTCGACTGGTCCGTCCCGCCGCCCGGCGCGGTCCGCGGGGTCTTCGAGGCGCCAAGTGGAACCCTGGCCACCCTGGCCATGGGCAACCCGGATGCTCCACGGGTGCTGCTGATCCCGGGCGCCACCGGGTCCAAGGAAGACTTTGCCCTGATGCTTCCCCAGCTCGCCGAGGCCGGCTATTACGCGCTCAGCTGTGACATCGCCGGCCAGTACGAGTCCGCCGGGGCCGGCCCGGAACACCTCGTACCGCCGCGCAAACACTACGACTACGCCCTCTTCACCGACGACCTGCTCGCCCTGCTGGAGTCCGGCGGGGGGCCGGCCCACGTCGTCGGGTATTCCTTTGCCGCGATTGTCGCGCAGCTGGCCTTCGAGCGGCGGCCGGAGCTGTTCCGCACGCTGACGCTGCTCAGTTGCCCGCCGGATCCGGGGAACAGCTTCCGCGGGGTGCAGCGGATCGGCCGGTTCAGCGGGCTGGCCAGCCCCCGGGTGGGGGCGGCACTGATGATCTGGGGCATCCGCAGCAACGTGGTCAAGGTGGCCCCGAACCGGATCCGCTTTGTCCGCTCCCGGTTCCGGCTCACCCGGCGGCAGTCGGTCCGGGATATCTTCGGCCTGATGCAGCACGCCCCGGACCTACGGCCGGTCCTGGCGGCGGCCACGCTGCCCAAGCTGGTGGCCGTCGGGGAGCACGATCTCTGGCCGCTGGCCCTGCACCGCCGGTTCGCCCAGGCGATCGGCGCGAAGATCGCCGTCTATCGCGGCGGTCACAGCCCCAGCGAGACCTCCCCGCACCAGATGAGCCGGGACCTGCTCGCTCTCTTCAGTTCGGCCGGGTGAGCCCCCGCCGGTAGTCGCGCCGCCGCCGTCGTCGGGCCAGCGGCGGGTCCGCCGCGAATTCGACGGCGAACGTCGTCCACGCCATCGCCAGACGCCGCCCCACCGCCCCGGCGCTCTCGAACGGCCGGGCGGAAACCCCCACCCGCAGGGTCGGTTCCCAGATCACCTCCACCTGGGGCGGGAGCTGGTAGGAGATGTCGAGATCGTCATGCACCGCCGGCAGGCCGCGGTGCACCGTGTCCCGGATCAGCGCCCACGCCGCCGAATGCATCGCGAAGTTGGAGCCGAAGAGCGGCGGGTGTCCCAGGAGCAGCCCCACCACGCGGTGGTACCCGGCGATCCAGATGCTCCGGCCCGCCCACCGGGCCAGCGCCGTGCCGCCGTAGAAGTCGCCCGGGCCGCTGACGGCGGCGGGCGGGGCGGCCCCGGCGAGGAGGGTTTCGACCCGCTCCAGCCAGTTAGCCGGCGGGATTGAGTCGGTATCCAGGCGGGCGATGATGTCCGTGTCCGCGGCGTCAAAACCGAGGGCCGTGGCGGCCGCGATACCCGCGACGTCGGCGGAGATCCGGTGCACCCCGGCGGCGGCGCAGACGGCGTCGGTCCCGTCAGTGCTGCCGTTGTCCACCACGATTACTGCGTCCGGACGGCGGCTCTGGCGGGAGAGGGCGGCGAGGCACACGGCCAGCGGCTCGGCGTCGTTGCGGGTGGGGATCACCACCGTGATGGTTGCCATGGTGGGCAGACTATAGCCTCGGGCCGGGCAGAACTGCCCCGCGTGGCTCTTGCACCCTGGCCCCCCGCCCCGTACGTTGGGGACAGCGGACGAATGTCTCCGCAGCCGTTGGCCTTGCGTGGCCGCCGGAGATCAGCATTTCAGAAGGATAAAGCATGGCTACTGGCACAGTTAAATGGTTCAACGCCGAAAAGGGTTTTGGCTTCATTGCCCCGGATGACGGGTCCGCTGACGTTTTCGCCCACTACTCGGCAATCGCCACCAGCGGCTACCGCTCGCTGGACGAGAACCAGAAGGTCGAGTTCGACGTCACCCAGGGCCCCAAGGGCCCGCAGGCCGAGAACATTCGCCCGCTCTAAGCTTTCGGGAAAGCCCGGCCAGCCGGACTGCTTCTCCTAGAAAACACAAGCCCCTTCGGAACTCCCGGAGGGGCTTTGTTTTGCCCATCCGGCCGTTTGGATCGGACGGACGGTGCCGCACCCGCCTAAGCTCGGGCTCCACGAGCGGGTGGGATTCCGCAAGGTGGGCCGCAACGGCGGCTCGGACACCCTCCTGCTGGAACTCCCCCGGGACTCCGCCGCCGGGTAACAGATCCGGCGATCCGGCTTAGGCACTCCATGCTTTCCACTGAGCGTGGCGGACGGATATTCTTGTCTTTTCAGGCCCTGGCGCGGTGACGCCGGGCGCAGCACGTCGATCGGCCCCGCCCATGTCTGTGAACCACAACCATCGCGGACCCCTTTCGGGCGGGGACGCCCAGGATGGATTCCTGGACTGCCCCACCGGATTGGTGGAGCACTACTTCGCCGACGGGATCTTCCGCTGGTCCGACGGCCTCTACCGGATCTACGGCTACGAGCGGGGCGAGGTGGTCCCCTCGATGGAGATGGTGATGCCCCACATCGAGCCCGAAGATCGGCCCCGTGTGCTGGCGTACTGGGAACGGGTGGCCTCGCGCGGCGGTCCGTCCTCCCTCTACCTCTCGATCCGGGACAAGAAGAACCGGCAGCACAAGCTGCTGTACTCCGCGGATTACATTATGGACGGGAACGTCCCCGTCGGTGTCTGGGGTGTGGTGGTGGATCTAACCAAGTCGATCCACACGGACCGGCATCGGCTCGCCAACGAATCGGTCGCCGCAGCGTCCCGCACCCGGGCCGTCATCGAACAGGCCAAGGGCATCCTGATGGGCCGCACCGGCGTCAGCGCCGAGGACGCGTTCGAGCTGATGAGCAAGTTGAGCTCGGAGACGAACCGAAAGGTCGCGGTGCTCGCCAAGGACATCGTCGCCGGCGCCACCGACGTGCAGCGCTAACACCCCGGCCGGGAGGCGCCAGCCAACCGGCCCCGCAAACCCGGCGAACTACCCCACGTGCACCCAGGGCCGCCGGGTCACGTCCGGCTCGGCCTCCCGCAGCACCTCACGGGTCACCGGGGCGATCTCGCCCTCGCCGAACGCCAGGAAGCGGAGCAGGTTGGTGACCGGGTTGCCCTCGGTCCAGCGGAAGTAGATGTGCGGCATCAGCCCGGTCACGTCGCGGATGTGCAGCAGCACCGAGGCGATCGTGTTCGGCACCACCGGCCCGTGCACCTCCAGGATCCGGTACCCGTGGCGGGTGATGCCCTTGACCTCGAGTTCGGTTTCGAAATCCGAGGAGTCGTCCACCACCACCTCGAGGAACACGGCCTGGTAATCCAGCGGCAGGTGGCTGACCTCGATCGCGGATTCCAGCTTCTCCCTGTACGCCTCAGGGCTGAGCCGCAGCGGTTCGTGCGCCACGATGCTCAGCGGGCCGTCCAGTTCGGCGGACAGGAACTCCAGCGCCTGCCGGTCCAGGTGGACGTGGGTGGCGTGCAGTTCGAACGACCGCCGAGCCCGGGACAGCAGCGAGATGACGATGATCCCGAGGATGAAGATCGACGCGATCCGGATGCCCTCGGGGCGTTCGACGACGTTCGCCACCGTGGTGTACACGAAGACCACGGCGATCACGCCGAAGCCCACCGTGCGCTTGCGCTGCCGCTTCCGGCGGGCGGACAGAGTGACGGCGATCGCCGCGGAGGTCATCAGCACCAGCACGCCGGTGGCGTACGCGCCGCCCTGCGCGTCGACGTCGGCGTCGAAAATCCAGGTGATCAGGAAGCCCACCAGGGTGAAGACGAGCACCAGCGGACGCACCGCACGGGCCCAACCGGGGGCCATGCCGTAGCGGGGCAGGTAGCGGGGCACCAGGTTCAGCAGCCCGGCCATCGCGGACGCCCCGGCGAACCAGAGGATGGCAATGGTGGAGATGTCGTAGACGGTGCCGAAGCCGATGCCGAGCTGTTCGTGGGCGAGGAACGCCAGGGCGCGGCCGTTGGCCTGTCCGCCGGGCTGGAACTCGTTTTCCGGGATCAGCACCACGGTGGTGAAGCTGCTGATAATCAGGAACGTGCTCATGATCAGGGCCGCGGTGGTCAGCAGCTTCCGGGCGCCCTGGATCCGGCCGGCCGGGTTCTCCTCGGTGTCGTCCGGGTGGCCCTGGATCTGCGGCATCACCGCGACGCCGGTCTCGAAGCCGGAGAGGCCGAGGGCCAGCTTGGGGAAGACCAGCAGCGCGAAGCCGACGGCCAGCAGCGGATTCCCGTGCGATGTGGCGATCGCCGCCCACCAGTTGCCGACGGCCAGCGGGTGCGTCAGCACCTCCCAGAGTGAGACGCCGACGACGACGACGTTCAGGGCCAGGTAGACCCCGACAATCGCGACGGCGACGCCGATCGCCTCCTTGAAGCCGCGGAGGAAGACGGCGGCCAGCAGGGCCAGGAGGAACAGGGTGATGGCGACGTTCTGGCCCTGCATCCAGCCCGGGCTGATGGGGTTCTCCACCAGGTGGGCGGTGGCGTCCGCGGCGGAGAGGGTCATGGTGATCATGAAGTCCGTCGCGGCGAAGCCGAGCAGCACCAGCACGAAGAGCTTGCCGCCCCAGCGCGGCATCAGCCGCTCCAGCATGGCGATCGATCCCTCGCCGCGGTGGCTCTCGCCGGCCACCCGGCGGTAGACCGGGAGCGCGCCGAACAGGGTGATGGCCACCAGGACCAGGGTGGCCAGCGGCGAGATGACGCCGGCGGCGAGCGCGGCGATGGCCGGCTGGTAGCCCAGGGTGGAGAAGTAGTCGACGCCGGTCAGGCACATCACCTGCCACCAGGTGTGCTTCTTTTCCTCCGCGGCCCGCACGCCGTGCGGACCTTGGTGGGCGCCCTTGCTGTCCTGCAGCCCCACCAGGAGCCACTTCCGGAGTGCTGTGCTGCGGGCCGGCCGGGGTGCCGAGGGGTCGGCCGGGGGCCTGCTCAGGGTGGTCATGGGGTGCCTTTCCTCGCGGCACGCCGCGGCGCACCGCATTGCGATCACCCGCAAACGTAGCACCGGGCCGGGCCCGGAACCGGCCAAATCCGCGGATCTTGACGAATCCTTGACGCACCCTCCGTGCCGGCCGGGGACCCACGCGTCAAGGATCCGTCAAGATCCGGCCCGCCCCCATCAAGGAACCGTTAGCACCTGCCGCGGAGCCCCGGCGAAGGTCTTCACTGGTCTCAGGCCCCGCAGACGGGGCGCAGATGAAAGGAACCTGTGATGGCCGACGCGGCTGTGATCGGAATCCTCATGGTCTCCATGGGGTTCGTGATGTGGGTCGGGCAACGCCTGGCCCGGATGCTCGGCGACGACGCCGGGCGGACGGAAGGTGGACGGTGAACGCCGAGGCCGTGATGTGGGTGGTCCTGTTCCTGGCCGGACTGGGCCTGACGGGCTACCTCCTGGCCGTCCTGATCAACCCCGAGAAGTGGTGACCGCCCAATGACCTTCAACACTCTCTCCTTCTTGCTCCAGGCCGGCGCCCTGCTGGTGGCGCTGGCCGCGGTGCACAAGCCGCTGGGGCTCTACCTGGCCCGGGTGGTCGCAGGCACCCGCACCGCCCGCGCCGAGCGCCTCCTCTACCGGCTGACCGGCGTCGACGCCGGCACGGAGCAGACCTGGCCGGTGTACCTGCGCGGCGTGCTGGCCTTCTCCGCCGTCTCGATCCTGCTGGTCTTCGCGCTACAGCGGCTCCAGGGCGTCATCCCGGGCACCGGACCGCTGACCGGCGTGGACCCCTGGGTGGCCATGAACACGGCCATTTCCTTCGTGACCAACACCAACTGGCAGGCGTACGCCCCGGAGGCCACGGTGGGCATCTTCGTGCAGATGGGCTTGCTGGCGGTGCAGAATTTCCTCTCCGCCGCCGTCGGCATCGTGGTCGCCGTCGCCCTCATCCGCGGCCTGGTGCGGGTGCGCACCGACCGGCTGGGCAACTTCTGGGTGGACCTGACCCGCGTGACCTACAGGGTGCTGCTGCCCCTGGCGTTCGTTTCCGCCGTCCTGCTGGTGCTGGGCGGGGTGGTGCAGAATTTCTGGTCCACCGACGTCGCCAACCAGGCCATGGGCGTGAACCAGACCATCCCCGGCGGCCCGGTCGCCTCGCAGGAGGCCATCAAGGTCCTTGGCACCAACGGCGGCGGCTACTTCAACGCCAACTCCGCCCACCCCTTCGAGAACCCCAACGCCGCGGTCAGCCTGTTCCAGGTCTTCCTGCTGCTGCTCATCCCCTCCGCGCTGCCGTACACCTTCGGCCGGCTGGTGGGCGACCGGCGGCAGGGCTTCACCGTTGCCGCGGTCATGGGCACGCTCTGGCTGGCCTCCACCCTGCTGACCGGCTGGGCGGTGTCCTCCGCGCAGGGCACGGCGACGGCGGCGGCCGGCGGGCTCGGGGAGGGCTTCGAACAGCGCTTCGGCCCGGTACCGGCCGCGCTGTACGCCGCGTCCACCACCCTGACCTCCACCGGCGCGGTCAACGCCGCCCACGACTCGCTGCCGCCCCTGGCCGGCGGGATGACGATGATCAACATGATGCTGGGCGAGGTGGCCCCCGGCGGCACCGGTTCGGGGCTGTACGGGCTGCTGATCCTCTCGATCATCGCCGTGTTCATCGCCGGCCTGATGGTGGGCCGCACCCCCGAATACCTGGGCAAGAAGATCGGCCCCACCGAGATGAAGCTCGCGGCCCTGTACATCCTGGTCACCCCCACCCTGGTCCTGGCCCTCGCCGGGGTGACCGTGCTGCTGCCCGACGCCGTCGCCAACGCCCCGGCCACCGGACCGCACCAGTTCAGCGAGGTCCTGTACGCCTTCACCTCCGGGGCGAACAACAACGGCTCCGCGTTCGGCGGCATCACCAGCTCCGGGCCCCTGCTCTCCACCCTCCTGGGCCTCGCCATGCTCCTGGGCCGGTTCCTGCCGATCGTCCTGGTCCTTGCCCTGGCCGGTTCCCTGGCCCGGCAGGGCAAGATCCCGGTCTCCGCCGGCACCCTCCCCACCCACGGCCCCCTGTTCGCGGTGCTGCTGCTGGGCGTGACGGTTATCCTCACCGCCCTCAGCTACTTCCCCGCCCTCGCCCTGGGCCCCCTCGCAGAAGGATTGATCCGATGACCCCGTCCCCCGCGGACACCTCCAGCCGGACCTACGCCGACGGCAACCCCCTCGGCACCCCCGGCGAACACAAGCACCACACCAAGACCCCGGCCAAGCTGACCCTGGCCACCGTGGCCGCCGCCCTGCCGCTGGCGGTGCGCAAGCTCGCCCCCCGCCAGATGGTCCACTCCCCGGTGATGTTCACCGTGCTGGTGGGCGCCGCACTGTGCACCGTCATCTGCGTGCTGAAACCCTCCGTCTTCGGCATCGCGGTCACCGCGTGGCTATGGCTGACCGTCCTGTTCGGCACCCTGTCCGAGTCGATCGCCGAGGGCCGCGGCAAGGCCCAGGCGGACAGCCTGCGCGCCAGCCGACAGGGCGTGGAGGCCACGCTGCGGCTGCCCGACGGCGGCACCCGCCGCGTCCCGGGCACGGATCTGTCGCTCAACGACGTGATCATCTGCGAGGCAGGGGACGTGATCGCTTCCGACGGCGAGATCATCGAGGGCGTCGCCAGCGTCGACGAATCGACCATCACCGGCGAATCTGCCCCCGTCATCCGCGAATCCGGCGGCGACCGGTCCTCGGTGACCGGCGGCACCCGGGTGCTCTCGGACCGGATCGTCATCCGGATCACCGCAGAGGCCGGCCAAACCTTCGTGGACCGGATGATCAAACTCGTGGAGGGCGCCGTCCGGCAGAAGACCCCCAACGAGATCGCCCTGCACGTGCTGCTGGTGTCCCTGACCATCGTCTTCCTGATCGTCACCATGGCGCTGGCCCCGTTTGCCGCCCTCGCCGGTGCCACCCCGTCCCCGATCGTCCTCGTGGCGCTGCTGGTCTGCCTCATCCCCACCACCATCGGGGCACTGGTGCCCGCCATCGGCATCGCCGGCATGGACCGGCTGGTCCAGCACAACGTCCTGGCCACCTCCGGCCGGGCCGTGGAAACGGCCGGGGACATCACCACCCTGCTGCTGGATAAGACCGGCACCATCACCTACGGAAACCGCCGCGCGGTGGAATTCCACCCCGCGGACGGGGTGGGCATGGACCGGCTGATCGAGGCGGCCCGGCTCTGCAGCCTGGCCGACGAGACCCCGGAGGGCCGGTCCGTCGTGGACCTGGCCGCCGAACGCGGCGTCGCCGGGGCGGACCTGGCCGCCCTGGAAGCCGGGAGCCGGGACGTCGCCGTCGTCCCGTTCAGCGCCGCGACCAGGATGTCCGGGCTGGACCTGGACGGGCGGATGATCCGCAAGGGCGCCGCCTCCACCGTGGGCACCTTCGTCGAGGAACATGGCGGCCGCACCGGCGCGGGGGTGGATGCCCGGGTGCGGGAGATCGCCGCGCACGGCGGCACCCCGCTGCTGGTGGCCGAGGTGGCCGCCGACGGACGCCCCGAGGTGCTCGGCTGCGTCCACCTGGCCGACGTCGTGAAGCCCGGCATGCACGCCCGCTTCGCCGAGCTGCGCCAGATGGGCATCCGCACGGTCATGATCACCGGCGACAACCCCATCACGGCCAAGGCGATCGCCGCCGAAGCCGGCGTGGACGACTTCCTGGCCGAGGCCACCCCGGAGGACAAGCTCGCCGTCATCAAAAAGGAACAGTCCGCCGGCCGGCTGGTGGCCATGACCGGGGACGGCACCAACGACGCCCCGGCTCTGGCCGCCGCGGACGTCGGCGTCGCGATGAACTCCGGGACCCCGGCGGCCAAGGACGCCGCCAACATGGTGGACCTGGACTCGGACCCCACCAAGCTGATCAACATCGTGGGCATCGGCAAGCAGCTGCTGATCACCCGGGGCGCGCTGACCACCTTCTCGGTGGCCAACGACGTCGCCAAGTACTTTGCGATCGTCCCGGCACTGTTTGCGGCCACATTCCCGGGCCTGGGCCTGCTGAACATCATGGGCCTGACGACGCCGGCCTCCGCGATCCTCTCGGCGGTGATCTTCAACGCCCTGATCATCATCGCCCTGGTCCCGCTGGCGCTGCGCGGCGTGAAGTACCGCGCCGTCACCGCCAACCGGGCGCTGTCCCGAAACCTGCTGATCTACGGCCTCGGCGGCCTGGTAGCACCCTTCATCGGCATCAAGATCATCGACCTCGTGATCTCCCTCATCCCCGGAATCGGCTAGGAACACCCCATGACCACCATCTTCGGATACCTCCGGCAGGCCGGCACCGCCCTGCGCTTTCTCGTCGCCGCCACCCTGGTGCTCGGCTTCGCCTACCCCCTTGCCGTGTTCGGCGCCGGGCAGCTGATCGCCCCCGACCAGGCCAACGGCTCCATCCTCCGGGACAGCGCCGGGCGCCCGGCGGCCTCGGCCCTGATCGCGCAGGCCTCCGCCGGCGACGGCGGGGCCCAGGACCCGCGCTGGTTCCATGCCCGGCCCTCAACGGTGGCGTGGGACCCGGCGTCATCCTCGGCCAGCAACCTCGGTCCGAACGACGCTAAACTGCTGGACTCCGTGCAGCAGGGCCGCGCCGCGGTGGCGGCGGCGGAGCATGTCTCCGTGGACCAGGTCCCGGCCGACGCCGTCACCGCCTCGGCCTCGGGCCTGGACCCGGACATTTCCCCGGCCTACGCGAAGCTCCAGGTGGCCCGGGTTGCCGCCGCGCAGGGGCTGGACCCGGCCGCCGTTGAGGAGCTGGTCCGCGGAAACACCCGCGGCGGGGTCACGGCGTTCCTCGGCCAGCCCTCGGTCAATGTCACCGCCCTGAACCTGGCCGTCGCGGATGCTGCCGCGGCGGCGCAGCCGGGCCGAACCAAGTGAGAGAATGACGGCATGGCACGAGGAACGCTGCGGATCTTCCTGGGGGCCGCGCCCGGCGTCGGGAAAACCTACGAGATGCTCGAAGAGGCCCACCGGCTGGCGCAGCGCGGCATCGACGTCGTCGTAGCCTTCGCCATGGACCACGGCCGCAGCGAGACCCGTGCCCTGCTGGACGGCCTGGAAATCGTGCCGCCGCGCCGCCTCCCCTACCGCGGCACCGAGTTCGAGGAAATGGACCTGGACGCGGTCCTGGCCCGCGCCCCGGAAACCGCGATCGTGGACGAGTACGCCCACTCCAACATCCCCGGCAGCCGCAACCCGAAGCGCTGGCAGGACGTCGACGCGCTGCTGGAGGCCGGCATCGACGTCCTCTCCACCGTCAACATCCAGCACCTGGCCTCGCTCGGGGACGTCGTCAGCGCCATCACCGACGTCCGCCAGGCCGAGACGGTGCCCGACGACGTCGTCCGCCGCGCGGACCAGATCCACCTCGTGGACATCTCTCCGGAGCTGCTGCGGCAGCGGCTGGGCGACGGCAAGATCTACGCCCCGGAGAAGATCGACGCGGCGCTCTCGAACTACTTCCGGGTGGGCAACCTGACCGCGCTGCGGGAACTGGCGCTGCTCTGGCTCGCGGACCGGGTGGACGAGGGGCTGGCCAAATACCGGGCCGAACAGGGCATCGAGGAGAGCTGGCCGGCCCGGGAACGGATCGTCGTGGGACTGACCGGCGGCCCAGAGGGCGAGGTACTGATCCGCCGCGGCGCCCGGATCCTCAACCGGGTCAACGGCGGGGACCTGCTGGCCGTGCACGTCCGGGTGGCCGACGGCGTCGCCAGCGAATCCCCGCAGGCCCTCGAGGCGCAGCGGCACCTGATCCAGGACCTGGGCGGCAGCTACCACACGGTCGCCGGGGAGGACCCGGCCGCGGCGCTGCTGGACTTCGCCCGCAGCGTCAATGCCACCCAGATCGTCGTAGGGATCTCCCGGCGCCGGAAGATCGACTCCCTCGCCGGCTGGCTGCTGGGCGGCGGCGTCGGCACCCGGGTGGTCCGCGACTCCGGCGACATCGACGTTCACATGGTCTCCCACCCGCTGGTGGGCCGCGGCGCCCGCCCGGTCCGGCCCCGGGACCTGGGCCGGATCCGGGTGCTGGTGGGCTTCGCCTTGGCGCTGCTGCTGCCGCCGGCGGTCCAGGCGCTGCTGGTGCTCGACCCGGAGCGGAACGTCGCCACCGTCATGCTGGTCCAGCTCAGCGGCTCCGTGGCCGTCGCCTTGGTGGGCGGCCTGTGGCCGGCGATCCTCGCCGCCGTGCTCAGCAGCCTGCTGGTCAACTACTTCTCCACCCCGCCGGTGGGCACCCTGACCATCAGCGACTCGCAGAACCTGCTGGCGCTGCTGGTGTTCGTCGGGGTCTCCGCCGCGGTCGCCGTCGTCGTCGACGTCTCCGCCCGCCGCTCCAAGGAGGCCGCCCGGGCCCGCGCCGAGGCCACCACCCTGGGCGACCTGGCCCGCAACGCCGCCGGTTCGGAGGACACGCTCGCGGCCCTGCTGGAGCAGGCTCTCAGCGTCTTCCAGGTCCGCGCCGCGGCGCTCTACGTCCGGCCCGCACCCGCGGAGGGCGGCGGAAGCTCGGGCGAGTGGGAGCTGATCGCGACGGCCGGATCGCCGGGAAGCGCCGAGACGGCCGACGGAGGTGCGGCCGGCGACAACGTCGAGGAAGTCGGCTCCGGTGCCCGGCTGGTGCTCTACGGCAGGGTGCTCCCGGCGAGCGACCGGCGGCTGCTGGCCGCGTTCGGCGTCCACCTCGAGGCGCAGCTGGAACGCCAGCAG
Organism: Arthrobacter sp. NPDC057259; assembly: GCF_042668995.1. Taxonomy (NCBI): domain Bacteria; kingdom Bacillati; phylum Actinomycetota; class Actinomycetes; order Micrococcales; family Micrococcaceae; genus Arthrobacter; species Arthrobacter sp. NPDC057259. The sequence continues at coordinate 57,056 of NZ_JBHUYA010000006.1, read as the reverse complement.
CTGGTGGCCAGCCGGCGGCAGATGCTGCGCCTGGCCGAGAGCAACACCATCCGCACCTCCATCCTGCGCGCCGTCTCCCACGACCTGCGCACGCCTTTGGCCGGCATCAAGCTGGCCGTCGGCGGCCTCCGCCACGACGCGGACCGCTACCGCCCCGAGGAAAGGGAAGAACTGCTGGCCACCATCGAGGAATGCTCGGACCGCCTGGACGCCCTGGTGGGGAACCTGCTGGACATGTCCCGGATCAGCGCCGACGCCGCCCACCCCCTGCTCCGCCCGGTCCGCTGGTTCGACGTCATTCCCGGGGCGCTGCGCGCCGTTCCGCCGGGCCGGGTCCGGGTGGAGCTGCCGCCGAACATGCCCGAGGTCGACGCCGACCCCGGCATGCTGGAGCGTGTGGTGGCAAACGTCGTCGAGAACGCCGTGAAATACGCGCCGGAGGCGGACATCGTCCTGGTCGGCGCCGGCGGCGGACTGAGCCCGGTGGCCCTGGGCGGCCGGCCCGCCGGGGAGCTGCGGATCATCGACCACGGCCACGGCGTCCCGGCCGAACGCGTGCTGGAGATGTTCCGGCCCTTCCAACGGCTCGACGACGCCCCGCAGGCCACCGGAATCGGCCTGGGCCTGGCCGTGGCGAAGGGCTTCACCGACGCGATGGGCGGCAGCCTTACCGCCGAACCGACCCCCGGCGGCGGCCTGACCATGGTGATCCGGCTGCCGCTCTCTACCGGCGCCCCCTTCGAGCCCGGCCACCGGCAGGCCCCGCTGGAACCGCAGTCCACCCTGGACCACCGGGCACACCGCCTGCCCGCCGCCCCGAACCGGACGGAGGCCGGATGACCGCCGTCCTCGTCGTCGACGACGACCCGCACCTGCTCCGGGCACTGCGCATCACGCTGCAGGCGCACGGCTACGACGTCACCACCGCCGCGGACGGGCACTCCGCCCTACTGGCCGCCACCCAGCACCCGTTGGCGCTGGTGATCCTGGACCTGGGCCTGCCGGACCTGGACGGTACCGAGGTCCTCCGCGAGCTCCGCACCTGGAGCCAGGCGCCGGTGCTGGTACTCTCGGCCCGGCACGGCTCCGAGGACAAGGTGGAGGCGCTCGACGCCGGCGCGGACGACTACATCACCAAGCCGTTCGGGCTGGACGAGCTGCTGGCCCGGCTCCGCGCCCTGCTGCGCCGCACCGCCGACGTCGATGTCCAGCCGGTGGTCGCCACCGAGACGTTCACCGTGGACCTCGGCAAGCACCGGGTCACCCGCGGCGGGGAGGACATCCGCCTGACCCCCACCGAGTGGAAGATGCTGGAGGTGCTGGTCCGGAACCCGGAGAAGCTGATCCCGCAGCAGCAGCTGCTCTCCGAGGTCTGGGGCCCGGCGTACGCGAAGGAGACCAATTACCTACGGGTCTATATGGCGCAGCTGCGGCGCAAGCTTGAGGCGGACCCTGCCGCCCCGCGGCACCTGCTTACGGAGGCGGGGATCGGCTACCGGTTCGTGCCGTAGGCACCGGACCGGGTGATACGTTTAGGGCCTACGCATGCTTGCCAGTGCGCTACCAAGGGATTCCGATGGATACGCACGACGCAGGCCCCAGTTCCGTTCCCGTACCCGCTGGTGACACGGGTCCCCGCGCACTCAGCGTTCTCGAGGCACTGAGGGAGTACCGGGTTGCCGAGGCCGCCATGCAGCGCCGGACCCGCCCGACCAGGGACATGAACGAATCGGATCTCCTTGCCCTCCGGCATCTTCTGGACGCCGAGGCGGACGGCGCCCAGGTGCGGCAGAAGGACCTCGCCGTTCGCCTGGGAATGAGTTCCGCCGCCGCTACCTCGCTGGTGGACCGCCTCGTCAGGTCCGGGCACATCACCCGCGAACCGGATCCGGCCGATCGCCGGGCGGTCAACCTCCTGCCGATGCCTTCCGCCAGGGTTGTCGTCCGGGAAGCCCTGGGAAACATCCACCCGCTCCTGATCCGTGCCGCGGCGGAGCTGACCCAGCAGGAAGCCGAGACGGTCAAGCGGTTCCTGACGCGGATGCGCGAAGCCGCCGACGCCGTCGCTCCTCCCCTGCGGGGATAGCCGCTACCAGGCCAAACCCTGTAGCTGCACCGGCGGGGGTCGGGATGCCCATCCCGGCCCGGGCTGCGCGGCGAGGCCAACGACCATGCCGGGATGGTCGTCCCGGAACTTTCCTTCCCCCGTTTTCGTTGTGCCGGTTTTTCGCGGGGCCCCGCCGCCATAGATACTTGGGCAATGAATATTCACAGCGCTCTCGATCGTGAGAACGCGAACCATCCGCCGGCGATGCCGGAGGTCCCCGCCCAGATGCGCGCGGTGCTCAATGGAATTCCGGCGATGGTGGCGTACTGGGACGCGGAGCTGAGGAACCGGCTGGCCAATGATGCCTACCTGTCCTGGTTCGGCGTCGAGGCTGAGCAGCTGTACGGGATGCACATCCGCGAGCTGCTGCACGAGGACGTCTACGCGGCGAACCGCGGGTACATCGAGAAGGTTCTTGGCGGCGAGCCGCAACTGTTCAAGCGCACGCTCACCGACGCCGGCGGCGGCACCCGCCACGCCGAGGTCTCCTACATGCCCGATGAGCGCGACGGCGCCGTTCTGGGCTTCTTCGTCATGATCACCGATGTCACGGATCGGGTCCTCGCGGAGCACCGGCAGCGCCGCGACACGGACCGCTACCGCGCCCTGGCCGGCAGCATCCCCGGCGTCTTCGTCCTGCTCTTCGATGCGGATCTCCGCTATCTGATCGCCGAAGGCCAGGAGTTGCACGCCTTCGGTTACCGCCCGGACGAGCTGGAGGGCCGCCGCATCCACGATGTGCTGGAGGGCTGGCTGGCCGAGGAACTGGAACCCCGCTACCGGGCGGCCCTGGCCGGCGAGGAGGTCGCCTGGACCCGGCGGATCGGCCCCCGCACCTACCGGCTCAAGGCCGGGCCGGTCAACTCCGACGGTGCCACCGCCGGAATGGTGGTGGCCGTGGACGTCACCGAGCGGCTGCAGCAGGAGCAGACCTGGGCGGCGCTGCACGAGATCGCCACCGCCGTGGCCCGCAACGCGGCGCCGGAGGACATCTCGGTGCAGCTCGCGTTTATCCTCAGGGACCTCTTCGCCGTCGACTCCGCCGCCGTCGTCCGCTACACCGGGCCCCTGTCGGCCGAGATCGTGGCCATGGCCCCGGCTATGCCCTCGACGCTGAGCCGGGAGCATGTCTTCGCTCTCACCGACAATTCCGCCACCGTTCGGGTGGCGGTGACGGGGAAGCCCGCCCTGGTTGTGTACGGCACCAAGAGCGGTGGCGTCGCGGAGGGGCAGATGCTCGCCGGCGGCTTCCGATCCGCCGCGGCCGCCCCGATCCGGGTGCACGGCAGCCTCTGGGGCGTGGTGAGCCTGACCTCCAAGTCCAGCACCGGCGTCACCGCGGCCATGTTGGAGCGGCTGGCGCAATTCGCGGAACTGGTGGAAATCGCCATCGGCAACACCGAGGCCCGGGCCCAACTGGAGCGCCAGGCCACCACGGACGAGCTCAGCGGGCTGCCCAACCGCCGCTCCCTGGAGCAGCACCTGGCCCACGAGATCGAGCGGGCCGCCGCCCGCGGCACCCACCTCAGCGCCATCGTGCTGGACATCGACCACTTCAAGAAGGTCAACGACACCTTCGGGCACCTGATGGGCGACGTGGTGCTGGCCGACGTCGCGGCCCGGCTCCGGGCGGTGGCGCGAAAGGATGAAATCGTGGCCCGCTTCGGCGGCGAGGAATTCGTCTGGCTGCTCCCGGAAACCGACGGGGTGGAGGCGTTGCTGGCGGCGGAAGGGGCCCGGGTGGCGATCGGCTCCGAACCGTTCGGCGATGTCGGGCACATCACCGTCTCGGCGGGCGTCTGCGAACTGTCCGACGCCGGCAGCCGGGGCCTGCTGGCCTGCGCGGACCGGGCACTGTACGCGGCCAAGCACGCCGGCCGCGACCGCAGCGAACGCTACGGCGCGGCCGGCTGACCGCCGGCCCGCCGTCGTCAGCAGGCGTTAGACGAACGCGGATTTCCCGGTGACGGCCCGGGCCACGATCATCGAATTGATCTCGTAGCTGCCCTCGTAGGTGTAGAGGATCTCGGCGTCGCCGAAGAGCTTGGCCATCTCGAAATCGGTGGTGATGCCGTTGCCGCCCAGCAGCGCGCGCCCCATCGCCACGGAGGCGCGGGCCAGGCGGGTGGTGGTGGATTTGGCCATGGCGGCCTGTACCATTTCCAGCTTCCCGTCCTGCTGGATCCGCGCCAGCTGCGCCATCAGGGCCAGCGAGACGCTGGCGTTGCCCAGGATTTCGGCCAGCTGCTGCTGGACCAGCTGGAACCGGGCCAGTTCGCGGCCGAACTGGAACCGCTCCAGCGCGTAGGCACGCGCGATGTCGAAAGCCGCGAGCTGGATGCCGGCGCCCTGCCAGCCCACCCAGGCCCGTGAGTCGCGCAGCAGGTCGTTGGCGCGGGAGAAGCTGGTGGCCCCGGGCAGCAGGTTTTCGGCCGGGATACGGACCTCATCGAGGACGATGTCCGCGTTCTGCATGATCCGCAGGCCGATCTTGTTGGCGATCTTGGTGGCCGTGTACCCGGGCCGGTCCGTCTCGACGATGAAGCCCTTGATCTGCTGGTCCGCCTCGTCCCGGGCCCAGACCAGCGCGAAGTCGGCGATTGTGCCGGCGCCGATCCAGCGCTTGGCGCCGCTGATCACCCATTCGGACCCGTCCCGCCGCGCCGTCGTCGCCAGTCCCCCGGCGATGTCCGAGCCGTGGTCCGGCTCGGTCAGGGCGAACGCGCCCAGCTGGGTGAAGGCGGTCAGCCCGGGCAGCCAGCGGGCCTTCTGCTCCTCAGAGCCGAGCTCGTCGATCATCCCCACGATTAGTTCGTTGTGGATGCCCACCAGCGCCGAGAGCGAGACGTCCGCCCGGGCCACCTCCACGTACATCAGGCCCTTGAACAGCTTCGAGGTCCCGTCCGTCTGGATCCCGCCGAGGCCGTGCTTGCCCAGTTCGGAGAGCAAGCCGAAGGGGAACTCCTCCCGGTTCCAGAAGTCGATCGACGCGGGCCGGATCCGGGTCTGCAGGAACTCCCGGATCTCCTCGTAGCGGCTCCGTTCCGCCGGGGGCAGGAGGTCAGCGATGTACATCAGGTCCGCGTCCGGAAACGGGGGAGCTCCGATGGCTGGTCCGTCGACACTTCGTTGTGGCTGCACGGGCAGGTATCCCTTCGTCGGGTGCCGCCGGCGGCGGCGCAGGCTCTTCCAAACCCTTGGATGTCCTAGTATATTGCACAGTGATATTCGTCACTAGGGGGCGCCGGCAATCACGGACCTCCCGGTGGCGGTGGATATGCCCGGCCAACGGCGGCCGCCACTGGACCGCCGGGCCGCAACCGGCTGTGAAAGGTGCACCCATGACCGTGACTGACGAATTCCGGGCCGCGAGGGACAGGCTGCTCGCCCTACGCGGGGATTACGAGGCCGCCCGGGACGAGTTCGAATGGCCACGGTTCGAGGAATTCAACTTCGCCCTGGACTGGTTCGACCAGATCGCCGCGGACCCGGAGCGCGGCGCGAAGCCGGCGCTGGTGATCGTGGAACAGGACGGCTCCGCCACCCGCCGCAGCTTCGCCGACCTCTCGGCCCGCTCCGCCCAGGTGGCCAACTGGCTCCGGGCGCAGGGCATCCGCCGCGGGGACCGGATGATCATCATGCTGGGCAACCAGGTGGAGCTCTGGGAGCTGATGCTCGCCGGCATCAAGCTCGGGATCGTCATGATCCCCACCACCACGCTGATGGGCCCGGCGGACCTGCGCGACCGCGTGGAGCGCGGCGGGGCCGGCTGGGCCGCCGTCGGCAGCGCCAACATCGGCAAGTTCGACGGCGTCCCCGGGGACTACCGGCTCATCGAGATCGGCGCGGGCACGGCAGGCACGGGCACCGGCGACGGGACCAGCGACGACGGGAAGAAGGACGCCCTGCGGTACGCCGACGCCGACGGCGCCCCGCTGGAGTTCACCCCGGACGCCCCCACCCGGGCCGACGAGACGCTGCTGCTCTACTTCACCTCCGGCACCACCTCCAAGGCCAAGCTGGTGGAGCACACCCACACCTCTTACCCGGTGGGGCACCTGTCCACCATGTTCTGGATCGGCATGGAACCGGGCGACGTGCACCTGAACGTCGCCTCCCCCGGCTGGGCCAAGCACGCCTGGTCCAACGTCTTCACCCCGTGGATCGCCGAGGCCTGCGTCTTCATCTACAACTACGACCGCTTCGACGCCAAGGCCCTGATGGAGCAAATGGACCGCGAGAAGGTCACCAGCTTCTGCGCGCCGCCCACGGTCTGGCGGATGCTGATCCAGGCGGACCTGACCCTGCTGCAAAACCCGCCCACCAAGGTGGTCTCCGCCGGCGAACCGCTCAACGCCGAGGTCATCGACCAGGTCAACCGGGCCTGGGGCCAGACCATCCGGGACGGCTTCGGCCAGACCGAAACCACCGTGCAGATCGCCAACACCCCCGGCCAGCCAATCAAGATCGGCGCCATGGGCAAGCCGCTGCCGGGCTACGACGTCGTCCTGGTCGACCCGGCCACCGGCGAGGAGGGCGACGACGGCGAGCTCTGCCTGCGCCTGGATCCCCGCCCGGTGGGCCTGATGAAGGCCTACTACGGCGACCCGGAGAAGACCGCCGAGGCCTTCCGCGACGGCTACTACCACACGGGCGACATGGCCAGCCGGGACGAGCGCGGGATCATCACCTACGTCGGCCGCGGCGACGACGTGTTCAAATCCTCGGACTACCGGCTCTCCCCGTTCGAGCTGGAGAGTGTCCTGATCGAACACCCCGCGGTGGCCGAGGCCGCCGTCGTCCCCTCCCCCGACGCGCTCAAGCTCTCCGTCCCCAAGGCGTTCGTAGTGCTGGCCTCCGGGCACCAGCCGGGGCCGGAGCTGGCTGAGGACATCCTGCGCTACTGCCGCGACCACCTGGCCCCCTTCAAGCGGATCCGTCGGCTGGAGTTCGCCGAACTGCCCAAGACCATCTCCGGCAAGATCCGCCGGGTGGAGCTGCGGCACAGCGAAGAACTGCGGCACGGCAACGGGACGCCGCCGGAGGGACTGGGCACGGAGTACTCCGAGGCGGACTTCCCGGGGCTGAAGGGCTAGCCGTGGTGGGCGCCCCGCTGCCGCGCGATCCGATTGCCGACGCCCGGCGGAACTGGGAGCGGCACGGTTGGTCCGACGTCGCCGCTCCCATGGCGGCGATCACCGCGATCATGCGCACCCAGCAGATCCTGCTGGCCCGGATCGAGGCAGTGCTCAAGCCGTTCGGGCTGACCTTTGCCCGGTACGAACTGCTGGCGCTGCTCAGTTTCGCCCGCAGCGGGGCCCTGCCCATGAACAAGGCCAGCGCCCTGCTGCAGGTCCACCCCACCTCGGTGACCAACGCCGTGGACCGGCTGCAGGAAGCCGGCCTGGTACTCCGCTCGCCGCACCCCACCGACGGGCGCACCACCCTGATCGAGCTCACCTCGGGCGGGCGGACGCTGGCGAAGCGGGCGACGGCGGCACTGAACGGCGAGGTCTTCGCGCAGTCAGGCTTCGGCGCGGAGGACGTGGACGCGCTGATCCGGATCCTGGGCGACTTCCGGCGCGGGGCCGGAGACTTCGCGGACGAGGCGGACTAGGCCGCACCGCCGCCCCGGCGGCAACCAGCCACACACCAACTACCACACAACCCCATGAGAGCGCGGCGGCAGCCGGCGCGGCACCAGGAGACGACTCATGCAGCCGAACCCCTACTCCCGGCCGGACGACCGGGAGCTGCTCCGCGCCTCCCTTCGTGCGCTCTCGGGCAGGTTCCGGCCGGCCGTGCTCTTCGCCGGACTGGCCAGCGGTGAGCGGCTGCAGCTGACCGACTTCCTCGGTACGGCGACCTCCAGCCTGCACCAGGTGGTGGTGGTTCCCGGCGCGGGCCTCGGCGGCCGGGTCTTCGCCCAGCAGCGGCCGTTCCTGGTCGCTGACTACCTTGCCTCGGACGGCATCACCCACGAGTACGACGTCGCCGTCAGCCGGGAACGCCTGTCCTCGGTGGCGGCCGTGCCCGTGGTGGTCAGGGGAACGTCGCGGGCCGTCCTGTACCTGGCCAGCCGGGACAGCTCCCCGCTGGGCGAACGCGCCGTCCGGGAGGCGATGGAGGCCTCCGCCGGGATGGCCGAGGAACTCCGGGTCCGGGATGAGGTGGACCGCAGAGTCTCGATCATCGCGAGCGCCGGCACCGGCACCGCCCCGACGCAGGACCCCAGCTGGCTGGAGCACGTCCGCGAGGCGCACGCCGAGCTCCGCTCGCTGGCCGGAACCGTCGCGGACCCGCACCTGGCCCGGCAGCTGGAGATCATCGGCGACTACCTCTCACCCCCCGCCGCGGCCCGGGCCCTCCCGGTGGGCGCCAGGCTGGCCCGCCGCGAGCTGGACGTACTGTCCCTGCTCGCACTTGGCTGTTCGTACCAGGAGACCGCCGACCGGCTGGGGCTCAAGCCCGCCACGGTGAAGAGCTATCTGCAGAACGCGATGGCCAAGCTCTCCGTGCACAACCGGCTCGAGGCCGTGTCCGCGGCCCGCAGGCTCGGCCTCATCCCATGAGAAAGGGGGCCGCCGGCGTCCGCCGGCAGCCCCCTTTGGGTTCTGGTTCCTAACGTCGAGCCGCCGGGGCCGCGTTCGCCGCCGTCGCGGGTTCCGCCGCGGCGTGTACCGCGGCGCCCTCCAGTCCACGGTTCTCCCGGTTGGGCAGGGCGAGGCTGCAGAGGACGCTGAATACGCCGATCCCGGCGAGCAGCACCCCGACGGACCAGGCCCCGGAGGTGCCTGCGAGCTGGGCCGCGACCAGCGGCACGATGCCGCCGCCCACCACGCCGGCCAGGTTGTAGCCCATGCCGGCGCCGGTGTAGCGGTAGCGGGTCTCGAAGAGTTCGGGCAGCAGCGCCCCTGCCGGACCGTACGCGACGGCGAAGATCACCAGGGTGACGGTCAGTCCGACACCGAAGGCCAGCACGGTGTTGGCACTGAGAATCGGGAAGAGCACCAGCGACCACGGCACGGCGAGCAGGCAGGACGCGGCGATGACCTTCTTGCGGCCGAAGCGGTCCGAGAGGATGCCCGAGGCGAGGGTGGCGGCGGCGACGAACACGGAGGCGACCATGCCGGCACTGAGGACCTCCACCCGGCCCAGCTTCATGCCGGTGGGGCTGGTGGCGAAGCTGGTGAGGTAGGCGGTGCCCATGTAGAAGAAGGCGAAGAGCAGCGTCAGGGCGCCGCCGGCCAGGAGGATCTCCCGCGGCTGGCGGCGCAGGGACTCGAGGACGGGCAGGCGTGTGGTGGTTGCACTGGCGCGGGCCGCGTTCTTGAAGACGGGGGTCTCCTCGATGCTCAGCCGGACCCAGAGGCCCACCAGGACCAGGACGGCGCTGAGGACGAACGGGACCCGCCAGCCGATGGAGATGAAGGCCTCGGACTTGTCGCCCAGGGTGAGGTTGGTCAGCAGGAAGGTGCCGCTGGCCAGGAAGAAGGCCACCGAGGGGCCGATCTGCGGGAAGGACCCGAAGAGTCCCCGTTTGCCCTGCGGGGCGTACTCGGCCACCAGGAGGGTGGCGCCGGCCCACTCCCCGCCGACGGCGAGGCCTTGCACGAAGCGGAGCACCACCAGCAGGATCGGGGCGGCCACGCCGATGGTGCTCGCGTCCGGGATGAAGCCGATCAACACGGTGGCGGTGCCCATCATCAGCAGGGTGGTGATGAGGGTCTTCTTCCGGCCGATCCGGTCGCCGAAGTGGCCGAACACGATGGCGCCGAGGGGGCGGGCGAAGAAGGCTACGGCGAAGGTGCCGAAGGAGGCGACGGTGCCGGCCGCGGCCCCGAGCGCGGGGAAGAAGACGACCGGAAAGACCAGCGCCGCGGCGGTGCCGTAGATGAAGAAGTCGTAAAACTCGATAGTGGTTCCGGCGAAGCTCGCGAACGCCACCCGGCGCAGTGTCTTGCGGCTTGGCGCCGCCTGCCGTCCCGCCGGGGAAATGGGTGTTGCTGAGGTCATGGCAATCTCCTTTGATGTCAGCCTCGAGGCACGCTGTTGTGACCTGGCTCACTGTAAGAAGATTTGCGGACCGCAAACTACCTCCTAAAAGAGGTAGTGCCGCGGACCCCTACACTGGATTGACCACCGGATTCCGCCCCCGCGACGAGCAGCCCAAGGAGAGCCGCATGGACTACGACGAATCGTTCTGGGACGAACGGTACCGGCAGCACGGCCTCCACGGTTCGGTCTGGAGCGGGCAGCCCAATCCCCAGCTCGTCGCCGAGGTGGCGGGGCTGGAACCGGGGTCAGCGCTCGACGTCGGGGCGGGTGAGGGGGCCGACGCCGCCTGGTTGGCCCGGCGCGGCTGGCGGGTCACCGCCGTCGACATCTCCTCCGTGGCACTCTCCCGCGCGGCCGACGCCGTGCGGGACGATCCGGCCGCGGCGTCCCGCATCACTTGGCAGCACGCGGACCTGACCGTGGCCCCGCCGCCGGCCGGGACGTTTGATCTGGTCACCGCCCAGTACCTTCACCTGCCGCCGGAGCAGCGCCCGGACGTGTACCAGCGCCTCGCGGCGTCGGTGGCGCCCCGCGGGACCCTGCTGATCGTCGGCCACCACCCCTCCGACCTGGAGACCACCGTCCGCCGGCCCTCCCTGCCGGGGCTGCTGTTCACCGCCGAGCAGATCGCCGCGGAGCTGGACGGGGAGGACTGGGAAGTCGTCACCTGCGCGGCGAGGGCCCGGGCGGCGTCCGACGCCGAGGGCACGCCGGTGACGGTGCACGATGCGGTGCTGCGCGCCCGCCGGAGGCCCTGAGACCTTGCTGGCAAGGTCAGCGGGACAGTGCGCCGCCCGGCCCGAGGTCCCCGGAGCCTGAGTCACCGGAGCCACGGTCCCCGGCGTCTCGCCCGGACGAGCCGCTCCATTGTTCCCAGTCCCCCGGATTCACGGACGGCCTGCCCAGATGGTAGCCCTGGGCGGCAGCCATGCCGAGTGCGGTGACGGTCCGCAGTTCGGCGTCCGTCTCCACCCCCTCGGCCAGCAGGGATGCTCCAATCTCGGCCGCGAACCCCGCCATCGCGGCGCCCAGGGCACGGTGGGCGGTCTCCGTGTCGATGTCCCGCACAATGGCGCGGTCCAGCTTGATCAGGTCAGGGGTGAGCTTGATGATGTGCCGCATCGAGGCGAAGCCCGAGCCGGCGTCGTCGATGGCCACCCGCAGGCCCGCCGCCCGCAGCGGGGCGAGCGCGTTGGAGAGCGCGGCGTAGTCGTTGACCTCCTGGCGCTCGGTCACCTCGATCACCACCCGTGCGGGGGCGATGGGCGCCTGCCAGAGGACCTCGTGCACCTCGGGGTCGAGGCAGGCTTCCGGGGACAGGTTAAGCGCCACGTACAGCTCCGCCGGGAGGCGCCGGGAGGCGCGCAGCGCGGTGCGCAGCGCCAGCAGTTCCAGCTGCACGCCGAGCCCCACGGAGGAGGCCTGGACAAACCACGCCTCCGGTGAGGTTCCTTCGGAGGCGGGGAAGCGGCTGAGGGCCTCGACGCCGATCACCCGGCCGGAGGCGAGGCAGCGGATGGGCTGGAAGGCGGTGACGAGGCGGGCCGCGGCGAGCTGCTCGGAGACCCGGCGGCGGACCTGTTCGGTCTCGTACGCGGTGGATGGCAGGTCCTCGACGGCGCGCGCCATGCCTTCGAAGCCGGCGAGGTTACCGTCGTCGTCGAGGATTGCCTCCCCTGTGACCTCCATCAGGACGCCGGTGCCGTTGCGATGCCGGCAGACCAGCACCAGCCCGGTGAAGGTCCTGTCGTCCCCGGCCGACGGCTGGGTGCGCAACGCGGCGGCCAACTCCGACGGGTCCAGGACCAGCCCAATGGGGCTGCCGACCAGCTCCTCCGGTGCGTAGCCGGTGAGCTGTTCACACATCGGGCTGGAGAAGGTGATGGAACCGGTATTGTCGACGGCCCAGAGCCATTCGCGGCTGGCCCTGAGCATTGTGTGGACCTGCCGGGAGCTGCGGCTGGCCTGCAGACGCTCGGTGCGCCGCTGGCGGGTCAGGCGGACGGCGGAGTAGACGACGATCGGCACGAAGGAAAGCATCACCGCGTCGAGGACCCACTGCCAGCGCTCCGTGTCCCCCAGCGGCTCAATACCCAGCAGGGAGGGAATGCGTACCGCCAGGGCCAGGACCAGGTCGATGGTCACGATGAGGCCAAGCCACGCACCGGGCGGCAGCCCCATCCGGGTTTGCGGCCGTGACCGGTGGTGCACCTGATCCGGCTGCCTGACCATAGCTATGACGTCCCCTCCAACCCAAAAGTTGCGGCAATCTTGTCACATATAGGCAAGATTTCCGGAATGGCGCGGCCGGGTTCGGAAAACGTTCACCAACGCGGTCCGGCCTGACCCCGTCGATGGCGACGGGCCGTCAGGCCGGATACGTGGTGTTAGGGCGTTTAGGCCAGCATGTCTTCGAGCTCGGCGGCGCTGATGCCGGCGGCGACGCCGAGGCTTGAGCGCTCGGCACCGGTCTGGTCCGCGGCACGGACGGCGGTGGCGAGGGCCGCCTGAGCGGCGTCCATCTCCCACTGCAGGCTCTCCAGCCGGCCGGAGGCGGCGCGGACGGCGGCCAGCGGATCCGCAACCGGGGCGACGTCCTGGCGGAAGCCGCACGGGCAGACCCACTCGCCCAGGCCGGTGTGGAACTGCGCCCAAGGCAGGGACGCATCCGGATCAGGCGACATGGTCATCTCAGCGCCGCAGTGCGAGGGGGCTACGGACGAGGCGGTGCGCTCCTTGTCCTTCGGGGTGCCATGCCCGGCGAAGGACTCATCCAGGTTCACGGTAAAGTCAGCCACCGGGGCCTGGGTGGCCTTCGGGGCCGACGCCGTTCCGTCTGCCGCTGCGCCGCGGCCGGAGTCCGGTTCTTCGGAGGTCTTGCGTTCGATTACAGCAGTCATTCGATCCATCGCCTCTAGATAGCTAGCTAATTACCTAGCTAGACTATCTAGTTTTCTAACTTTGTCCAGCGGAGACGAGATCGGGGTGTTCGGCATCCACCGTATCAACCGCCTCGCGCATCCGCTGCAGGAAGAAGGTGACCGCTTCGGCCTGTTCCGGCGTCAGCGATTCGGCCACCTCGATCATGCGCTGGTGCATTTGGCTGAGCGTGTGCCGCACCTCTTCGTCGGCCCCGGGAGTGGGCCTCAGGATAATGGCCCGGCGGTCCACCGGATGCGGCTCACGGGTGACGAACCCGCCGCTCACCATCCGGTCCACCAAAGCCGTCATGGACGCCGACGTCATGCCCAGGCGTGCGGCAAGTTCCTTGGGGCGGATGCCATGTCCGGCCTTTTCGGCGTCGAGCAGGTAGCGCAGCGCCAGCAGGTCCGTCTCCCCCATGGCCATGGAGGAGCGGGTCCGGCGGCGCATGGCCGTCTCGGAGGCCCGGTATTCCCTGAGCGCATTCAAGACCCGCACGGCGGTGGCTCGTCGGCTCTCGTCGGGCGGGTACCAGTAACCTTCTCCGGTACCTAGAGGTTTCATTGCGAAATTCCTTGATCGCCTAGATGTACGACAGTCTAAGGAATAGATGGTATCCGAGATCGGCCGCGTGTTCCAGACCGTGCCGGCCCGCGCGTGTCCGGGAACGCGAAAGCCGCCCCGCGTGGGCTGCGGGGCGGCTTCGACCGCGGTGTGGAGAGTCGCGGTGTGGAGCGTCAGTGCTGCGGTGCGTCAGCGGTGGCTGAAGTCCGGCTGGCGCTTCTCGCTGAACGCCGCCATGCCCTCCTTCTGGTCTGCCGTGGCGAAGAGGGAATGGAAGATGCGGCGTTCGAACAGGACGCCCTGGGCCAGGCCGGTCTCGAAGGCCGCGTTGATCGCTTCCTTGGCCAGCATGGCGACCGGCTTGGACTTCGACGCGATGACCTCGGCGGCCTTCAGGGCTTCCGCCACGACGTCGTCGGCCGGGACCACCCTGGAAACCAGCCCGGAGCGCTCGGCCTCGGCGGCGTCCATCATGCGGCCGGTGAGGACCATGTCCATCGCCTTGGCCTTGCCCACTGCACGGGTTAGCCGCTGCGAACCGCCCATGCCCGGGATCACGCCCAGATTGATCTCCGGCTGGCCGAACTTGGCGTTGTCCCCGGCGATGATGAAATCGCACATCATGGCCAATTCGCAGCCGCCGCCGAGCGCGAAGCCGGAGACGGCGGCGATCAGCGGGATCCGTAGCCGGGTCAGGTCCTCCCATCCGCGGAACCAGTCGGAGGCGTACATGTCCATGTAGTCCTTGGACTGCATCTCCTTGATGTCGGCGCCGGCGGCGAAGGCCTTGGCGGAACCGGTGAGCACGACGGCACCGACCTCCGGGTCGGTATCCATCGTGGAAACCGCCGCGACGACCTCGTCCAGGGTGGCTTTGTTCAGGGCATTGAGCGCCTGTGGCCGGTTGAGCGTCACGAGGCCCACGCGGCCGCGGCGCTCCACCAGAATGTTTGCGTAGTCGGTCATGCCTGTCCCCTCGGCTGTTCTGATTTGTCCCGGATGTCGGTGATGATGCCGGAGAAGTCCCGCCCGGCACCGCCCTCCGCGGCAAAAGTATCGTAGATTTCGGAAGCCATCGGTCCCAGCCGGGCGGCCACGCCGGTGCTCTCCAGGGCGTTCAGTGCCAGTTTCAGGTCCTTGGCCATCAGCGCTCCGGCGAATCCGGGCTGGTAGTCCCGGTTGGCGGGGCTGGTGGGCACCGGGCCGGGCACCGGGCAGTTGGTGGTGAGCGCCCAGCACTGCCCGGAGGCGGCGGACGCCACGTCGAAGAGGGCCTGGTGGGTCAGCCCGAGCTTCTCGCCGAGGACGAAGGCCTCGCTGACGGCGATCATGGAGATGCCCAGAATCATGTTGTTGCAGATCTTGGCGGCCTGGCCGGCGCCGTGGGCACCGCAGTGCACCACCCGCTTGCCCATCACCTCGAGCATCGGCCGCACGGCCTCAAAGTCATCCGGGTCGGCGCCGACCATGAAGGTCAGCGTCCCGGCTTCGGCGCCCACGACGCCGCCGGAGACGGGGGCGTCGACGGCCCGGTGACCGGCCTCGACAGCCAGGGCGGAGGCCTCGCGCGCCTCGTCCACGTTGATGGTGGAGCAGTCCAGGAACATGGTCCCCGGCGCCGCCGCGGCCAGGAGACCGTCCTGCCCCGGCTGTCCCGGTCCGTCAGGGGTGCCCCGGTAGGCGTCCAGGAGGTGCTTGCCGCTGGGCAGCATGGTCAGCACGACGGCGGCCCCGGCGACGGCGTCCGCCGCGGTGTCCGCCGTGGCGATGCCGTGCGCCCGCGCCGTTTCCAGGGCGGCCGGGACGACGTCGTAGCCTGTCACCGTGTACCCGGCCTTAACCAGGTTCACCGCCATCGGGCCGCCCATGTGCCCCAGGCCCAGGAAGGCAATGGGGCCGATGGGCGCGCCGGGCTGCACCCCGCCGGTCGGTGTTTCAGACATTGTCGCGCTCCTTCGTCAGTTCCAGTTCGCGTTCGCCCAGCGGGGCGAAGCAGGCGTCGACGTCGGCGTCGCTCACCTCGTCCAAGCTGGCCGGCTGCCAGTGCGGGGTCCGGTCCTTGTCGATGACCTGGGCCCGGATGCCCTCGCGGAAGTCAGGTCCGTCCAGGAAACGGAGGCCCACCCGGTATTCCTGTTCCAGCGCGCCCGCCAGGTCCAGTCCGGCGGCGCGGCGCAGCGACGCGAGCGTGACCTTGACGGCCATCGGGGATTTCGTCTCGATGGTGTCCGCGGCGTCGACGGCCTCCCCGCCGACGGTGCGCAGCCGGCGCACGATCTCCCCGGCTTCGTTCCCGGCGTAACACGCATCGATCCACTCGCGCTGCGCGGCCAGCACCGAGGCCGGTGCGGGTTCGGCGACGCGGGCGACCGCGTCGGCCACGGGCTCGGTTTCCAGCGCGGCGGCGAGTTCCTCCAGCTGGTCCGACGGGACGAAGGTGTCCGCAAGGCCCAGGAAGATCGCGTCAGCCCCGTTCAGGTGGGCCCCGGTCAGGGCCGCGTGAGTACCGGTCTCCCCCGGCGAGCGGGAGAGCAGGAACGTCCCGCCGACGTCGGGCACGAACCCGATGGTGGTCTCCGGCATGCCGGTGCGGGTCCGTTCGGTGACGATCCGGACCGAGCCGTGGGCGGAGATGCCGACGCCCCCGCCCAGGACCAGTCCGTCCATGAAGGCGATGTAGGGCTTGGGGTACTCCGAGATCAGCAGGTTGAGCCGGTACTCGACGGCCCAGAAATCCGCGGTGGCGCGGCCGGCCTCGGCCATGTCCCGGTAGATGGCCACGATGTCGCCGCCGGCGCACAGCCCGCGGTCGCCGGCGCCGCGGACCAACACGGCGGCCACGGCGTCGTCCGTCGCCCAGTCGGTGAGCGTCTCCAGCATGGCCGCGGCCATCCCGGCGGTGAGTGCGTTGACGGCCTTGGGCCGGTTCAGGGTGACGACGCCGAGCCGGCCGCGGCGCTCGAACAGGACCTCTGCGGCCGGTTCCGTGGTTGCCCCGGCGGCCGCCTGCTCCGCCATCAGCTGCCTTCCGGCATCACGAAGCTGGCGCCCTGGCGGATGCCGGAGGGCCAGCGGGTGGTGACGGTCTTGGTCTTGGTGTAGAACCGGAACGCGTCGGCACCGTGCTGGTTGAGGTCGCCGAAACCGGAGGCCTTCCAGCCGCCGAAGGTGTAGTAGGCGATCGGGACCGGGATGGGGACGTTGATGCCCACCATGCCCACCTGGACGCGGCTGGCGAAGTCGCGGGCGGCGTCGCCGTCGCGGGTGAAGATGGCTACGCCGTTGCCGAACTCGTGCTCGCTGCAGAGGCGCAGCGCCTCGTCGTAGCTTTCCGCGCGGAGCACACTGAGGACCGGGCCGAAGATCTCTTCCTTGTAGATCGACATGTCCTTCGTGACGTTGTCGAACAGGGTGGGGCCCACCCAGAAGCCGCCCTCGTAGCCCTCCACCGCGAGGCCGCGGCCGTCGGCCAGCAGAGTGGCACCGGATTCGACGCCGGCCGCGATGTAGCCCTCGATCCGTTCCTTGGCGGAGGCGGCAACCACCGGCCCGAAGTCGGAGTCCTTGGCCAGGCTGTGGCCCACCTTCAGGTCGGCGATGCGCTCCTGCAGCTTGGCCACCAGGGCATCACCGGTTTCCTTGCCGACGGGCACGGCGACGGAGATGGCCATGCAGCGCTCACCGGCGGAACCGAAGCCGGCGCCGATCAGGGCGTCCGCCGCCATGTCCAGGTCCGCGTCCGGCATGATCACCATGTGGTTCTTCGCGCCGCCGAAGCACTGGGCGCGCTTGCCGTGCGCCGCGGCGGTGGCGTAGATGTACTGCGCGATCGGGGTGGAGCCGACGAAGCCGATGGCCTGCACGCGCGGGTCCTCCAGCAGCGCGTCCACCGCTTCCTTGTCCCCGTTGACCACGTTGAACACGCCGTCCGGCAGCCCGGCCTCGGTGAAGAGTTCGGCGAGCCGCAGCGGCACCGAGGGGTCCCGCTCGGAGGGCTTGAGCACGAAGGAGTTGCCCGCGGCCAGTGCGGGGCCGGACTTCCAGAGCGGGATCATGGCCGGGAAGTTGAACGGGGTGATCCCGGCGACGACGCCGAGCGGCTGGCGGAGCGAGTGGACGTCGATGCCGGTGCCGGCGCTGTCGGAGAACTCGCCCTTGAGCAGGTGCGGGGCGCCGGCGGAGAACTCCACCACCTCGATGCCGCGCTGGATGTCACCCTTGGCGTCCAGGAAAGTCTTGCCGTGTTCGGAGGAGAGCAGGGTGGCCAGTTCGTCCATGTTCTCGTTGACCAGGTCCACGAACTTCAACAGGATCCGGGCCCGGCGCTGCGGGTTCATGGCCGCCCACTCCAGTTGGCCCTTCTCGGCGTTGGCCACGACGTTGCGGACCTCCTCCGCGCTGGCCAGCGGCAGCCGGGCCTGCACCTCGCCGGTGCAGGGATCGTAGACGTCGCTGAAACGACCGGACGTGCCGTCGACGTGCTGGCCGCCGACGTAATGGGAAAGCTCACGAACCATGAGGGAATGCTCCTTTGCATGTGACCTAGATCATCTCGAACCCGAATATACTCGGACTTCCTAGTAATCTCCAGAGCCTCCGCGGGCCGCGCTGCGGCGTCCTCGGGCGCCCCGCCCCGCCCCCGCCGTCGGCCGCATTGGGTAAGTTAGGGTCTGTGAAGATTGCTACCTGGAATGTGAACTCCCTCCGTGCCCGCGCCGACCGTGTGGAGGCCTGGCTGCAGCGCAGCGACTGCGACGTGCTGGCCATCCAGGAAACCAAGTGCAAGGACGAGAATTTCCCCTGGGAGCTCTTTGAGCGCATGGGCTACGAGGTGGCCCACTTCGGCCTTAGCCAGTGGAACGGCGTGGCCATCGCCTCCCGGGTGGGCCTGGACGACGTCGAACGCACCTTCATGGACCAGCCCGCCTTCGGCAAGGGCGGCAAGGATGAAACCCAGGAGGCCCGCGCGATCGGCGCCACCTGCGGCGGCGTGCGGGTCTGGAGCCTCTACGTCCCCAACGGCCGCGCCCTCGACGATGAACACATGCCCTACAAGCTCAGCTGGCTGGACACGCTACGGTCCCACGCCGAGGGCTGGGTCAAGGCGGACCCGGCCGCACAGATCGCCCTGATGGGTGACTGGAATATCGCCCCGCGCGATGAGGACGTCTGGGACATCGACTACTTCCGCTCCGCGGGCCTCACGCACGTCAGCGAGCCCGAGCGCGCCGCGTTCCGCGCTTTCGAGGACGCCGGGTACACCGACGTCGTCCGCCCGCACACCCCCGGCCCGGGCGTCTACACCTACTGGGACTACACGCAGCTGCGCTTCCCGAAGAAGGAAGGCATGCGGATCGACTTCGTCCTGGCCTCCCCCGCGCTGGCCGCCCGCGTCACCGGCGCGGCGATCGACCGCGAGGAACGCAAGGGCAAGGGCGCCTCCGACCATGCGCCCGTGCTCGTGGACCTGGCCGACTGATGACCGGGCGCCGGGGAACCGCGGGACAGCGATGACGGGCAACCTCTACCGCGGCCAGGCCGGGTTGCCGTTCTCCTCGGCGCTACGCGTCTACGAGCCCTTGGAGGCCTTCCCCGCCGCGCAGCGCGAGGCCCTGCAGCAAGCCGGCGAGCGGGGCGAGACCCGTGCGGCGGTGGAAAACGCCGAACTGCAGGCCTCCCTGGGGCGGATCACCCGGGCCGACGGGGATCCCTTCCCCACCGGGCAGACGGACCTGGTGCGCGTGCTGGCGGTCACCGCCTCCGGTGCCGCGCCCCGCGGCGCCGGGAGCCTCGACGGCGGCGCCGCGGCCGCCTCCGCCGCCTCGGCTCCACACTCCGCGACGGCGCCGGCGCGGCTGCTGTACTGCCCCAGCCAGCTGGTGCTGCGGGCCGGCCTCGCCGCGAACGCCCTGATGGAAGGCATCCACGGCCCGCTGGCCCAGCTGCTGATCCCGGAGGACGTCCGCGACCGGCACCAGGAAAGGATCGACCAGGTCAAGGCCCGCGAGGGCTCGGCCCGCGTGCACACCCGGGCCTCCACCTGGGGTATCCCGTTCAGCTGGTTCTGCCTGTTCCAGGAATCCGATCCCACCGACGTCGTCGAAGCCGACGGGCGGATCGTCACCGTGCGGATCCGGGCGTCCCTGGCCGCGGCCACGGACCGGGCACGGACCGCCGTCGCGCACCTGGCGCTGGCCGCCCCGGAACTGGACATGCTCGAAGACCTGACCCAGCTGACCGAATGGCTGGAGCTGTTCCACCCGGACTCGGTAGTGGAGCTGGACTACGGCGCCGTGGCGGACAAGGTCTACCCGGACGAATCGCCCTTGGATGTGCGGCTGGGTATCGAGTGCCTGGCCGAGGGGGACATGACCGGCGCCGCCGCGGCCTACCGGCGGCTGGCCTCGCGCTGGATCCCGATCCGGCAGCTGGCCCGCGCCTCCTAGCGGCAGGGCAACACGTCCGGACCCGGTTCCAGCGCCCTACGCCGTCGCGCGGGGCGGCGCCGTCGACGTCCGGACGATCAGCGCGTGCGGCGCCACCGTGGAGCGCACCGCCCCGGCCACGCCGTCGAGCTCGTCCAGCAGCATGCGGGTGGCGAGCTCGGCCTGGTCGTCCGGGTGCTGGGCGACGGTGGTGAGCCCGACGCTGGCGGAGAATTCGTGATCATCGATGCCCACCACGGAGAGGTCCTCGGGGATCCGGACGCCGGCCTGGTTCGCGGCAAACATCAGGCCCATGGCCATCTCGTCGCTGGCGCAGAAGACGGCGGTGGGCTTGGGGCCGGGGCGGTGCCACAGCCGCTGGAAGGCTTCCTGGCCGCTGCGGACGGTGAAGTCACCCCATTCGTCCCATTCGGACCGGACCGGCAGGCCGGCCTCGGCCATGACGTCGTGGAAGGCCCGGATGCGGACCCGGGGAACATCGAAGTTGAGGTCGGTCTCGTCGTCGCCGTGCAGCAGCGCGATGTCGCGGTGGCCGATGTCGATCAGGTGCCGCACCGCGGTGGAGGCTGCGGCGTAGTCGTCGATCCCGATGTAAGGGCAGCCCTCCACGTGGCCGCCCACCACCACCAGCGGGATGTCGATCTTCTGGAGATGGTCCAGTTCGTCCTCGCTGAGCGCCATACAGAGCACCAGCAGCGCGTCGATCTGCTTGTAGACCATGGTTTTGCTGAAGAGCCGCTCGCGCCGGCTGCCGTGGCCGCCAAGGTTGAACAGCGAGAGGTTGTACTGTCGGCCGTGGAGTTCGCGGTCCGCGCCCTCGATGGCCTTGGAGAAGAACCAACGGCTGACGAAGGGGGCGAGGACACCGATGGTGCGGGTACGGCCCGTGGCCAGGCCCGACGCCGAGGACGACGCCACGTAGCCGAGGGTCTCGGCGATATCCAGGATCTTCTCCCGGGTGGCGGGCGAGACGCGGGGCAGGCCGCGGACGGCGCGGGAGACGGTGGCGGTGGAGACGCCGGCCGCGGCCGCGACGTCCTCAATGCTGACGCCGGTATGGCCGCCGCGCTGCGCCCTGTCTGTTGTCCGTCCCACCATTTCCCCTTGTCGTCCGGCCGCGCGGGCGTCCGGCGGGGCAGCCTCGCGGCTGCCCGTTTCAATTCTTGATCCTGCGCGCTGCCGGGCAGGCTCCTGAAGCGGCTCCCGGACCGGGTCCGGGGTCCGGCTGCGTGTCAGCGCCGGGGTCAGCGCCGGCGGGAGCCGGTGCGCTCCGGCAGCCGCCGGCGCAGCCGTACCATTCCGTACAGCGCCAGCAGCGTCACTAGCAGGCCCAGCGCCCAGCCGAGGGCCGGCTGGGCGGTCACCTCCATCCAGACGGTGACCGCCAGCAGGACCACGGCCCAGAAACCAAGGAACCCGATGATGATGTCGAAGTCCTCGCCGGAGCGGACGCGGCGGTTGGCGCCGCGAACCTGACCCTGGTTTCCGGGCGTTGCCATCAGGACCCCGTTCCCGGGATCACTTGACCGCGCCGGCGGTGAGGCCGGCGACGATCTTGCGCTGGAACACCAGCACCAGAATCACGAGCGGAATCGTGACGATGGTGCCGGCGGCCATGATGGCCGTGTATGGGATCTGGTTCGGCTGGGCCCCGGCGAAGCTCGCGATCGCGACGGTGACCGGCTGGGTCGCGTCGGACGAGAGCTGGCTGGCGATCAGGAATTCATTCCAGGAGGAGATGAACGCCAGGATCGCCGTAGTGAAGATGGCCGGTGCCGCGAGCGGCATGATCACCTTCCGGAACGCCTGTCCCTGCGTGCAGCCGTCCACCCGGGCCGATTCCTCGAGCTCCCACGGCATTTCGCGGAAGAACGAGGTCATGGTGTAGACGGTCAGCGGCAGCACGAACGAGATGTTCGGGATGATCAGCGCCTGGTAGGTACCCATCCAGCCGATGTTGGTGAACAGCTGGAACAGCGGGGTAATGAGGGCCACGCCGGGGAACATCGAGGCGCCCAGGATGAAGCCCAGGACCAGGAATTTGAACCGGAAATTCAGCCGGGCCAGGGCGTAGGCCGCGAACACGCCGATCAACAGGGACACCACGGTGACGACGACGCCGATGAACACGCTGTTCAGCAGGGCCTGGCCGAAGTGGTTGCCGAACGAGGTGTCGAACGCGGTATTGAAGTTATCCAGCGTCACGTGCGAGGGCAGGATCGAGGTGTCGTAGGTGAACCCGACCTCGCGGAAGGCCGTCACCACCATCCAGTAGGCCGGAGCCAGGCACCAGATGAGGATCACCGCGGCGCTGATGTACGTCCGGCCCTGGGCCCACTTCTCCCGGTTCTGCGCTGCCCGGCGCCCGCGGTCCTGCTGGGCGCGGAGCTCGGTTGCGGCGGCGGTCATTTCTTCCCCCTCGAGGCGCCGGTCTGCTGCTCAACCACGTTGGCTCCGAGGAACCGGACGAAGATGAACGCGACCAGGAAAATGATGATGAAGGTGATCGTTGACAGCGCTGCAGCCACATTGAAGCCCTGCCTGATCTGGTTGATCACCAGGATGGACAGCGTTGTGGTGTTGTTCGCGCCGCCGGTGAGGATGTACGGCAGGTCGAACATGCGCAGCGCGTCGAGCGTACGGAACAGGATCGCCACCATCAGCGCCGGGCGGACCAGCGGCAGGGTGATCATCCGGAACCGCTGCCAGGCAGTGGCACCGTCCACCTTCGCCGCCTCGTACACCTCGGCGGGGATCATCTGCAGGCCCGCCAGGATCAGCAGTGCCATGAACGGCGTCGTCTTCCAGACGTCGGCGATGATAACCGCCCACTTGGCCGGCCACTCGCTGCCGGTCCAGAGGATGGTGGTGTTGAACAGCTTGTTGGCAATGCCCTCGAACGCGAAGATGAACAGCCAGAGCTTGGCGGTCACGGCCGTCGGGATGGCCCACGGGACCAGGACGGCGGCGCGGACCAGGCTGCGGCCCTTGAAGGTGCGGGCCATGATCATGGCCATCCAGAAACCGAGGACGGTTTCCAGGGCCACCGTCACCACCGTGAAGAAGAAGGTGGTGGCGGTCGCGGACCAGAACTGCGAGCCCAGGGTACCGGGCGGGCAGGCCACGGTTCCGCCGTTGGGCGCGGAGCACTGCTGAGCGATCCAGTTGACGTAGTTGCTGAAACCGGCCGGGCCGCCCTCGGTGAAGAGGCCGGTGGCCGGGTCCAGGCCGGCGTCGGCCTGGAAGGACATCACGATGGCGCTGATGATCGGATAAACGATCACGACGGAGAGCGCCAGGATGGTGGGGGCGAGCAACCACGAAGCCCACTTGCCCTGGCTCGCGATGACGTTGTCCTCCCCCACGCCCTTCTTCGGGGCCCGCTGCGGGGCGGCCCCGCCCGACGCCGGTTTCTTAACCGGCGTCGGGCCTAGTTCGGTTGCCATGATGGACTACTTTGACTGGGTTTCGATGGACTTCTGCATGTCGGACAGTGCTGCGTCAACAGCCTTCTCGCCCTTGATGGCCGAGTATGCGTTGTCCTGGATGGCCTTGCTGACGGCCGGGTAGAACGGGGTCACGGGGCGCGGGACGGCGTTCTCGATGGAGGTCTTCAGCACCGGCAGGTACGGCAGCTTGGCGACTAGGTCCTTGTCGTCGTACAGCTTGGTCAGGACCGGGGCCAGCGAACCCTGGGTGGCGAAGAACTTCTGGGTTTCTTCGGTGGTGAGGAACTTCATGAAGTCCAGCGCAGTGGCCTTGTTCTTGGAGTAGACGCTCATGCCGGCGCTGTGGCCGCCGAGGGAGGAGGCGCCGGGGCCGGACTTACCCGGAAGGGCGGTCATGCCCAGGACGTCCTTGACCTTGGAGGAACCTTCGGTGGTGGCCAGGTTGTAAACGTAGGGCCAGTTGCGCAGGAAGAGCAGCTTGCCGTCCTGGAATGCCTGGCGGGATTCCTCTTCCTTGTACGTGATGGCTTCCTTCGGGATGTTGCCGTCTGCGTAGGCCTTGGCCAGGTTGCTGAGGCCGGCCTTGGCATCATCCGTGGTCAGGCTCGGCTTGCCGTCCTTGTCCAGGACGGAGCCGCCGGCGGAGTTGATCGCCTCGGAGGCGTTCACCGTCAGGCCCTCGTACTTGGAGAACTGGCCGGCGTAGCAGCCCATGTTGTTGGACTTGGCGATCGAGCACATGCTCATCATCTCGTCCCAGGTCTTCGGCGGGGTGGGCACCAGGTCTTTGCGGTAGTACAGGATGCCGCCGTCGGAGGATTCGGGGGCCGCGTAGAGGGTGCCCTTATAGGAGGCGGCGTCGAGGGTCGGCTTCAGCATGCCTGAGGTGTCCAGCGCCATCTTGTCCTTGAGCGGCTGCAGCCAGCCCTTGGCGGCGAATTCCGCGGTCCAGACGACGTCGACGCTGACCACGTCGTAGTTGGCGTTCTTGGCCTGGAAGTTCTGGACCAGGTCATCATGCTGCTGGTCTGCCTGGTCGGTCTGCTCCTTGAACGTGACCTTCTCGTTCGGGTGCGCCGCGTTCCACTTCTCGATCAGCGGGCGGACGACGTTGCTGTTGTCCTTGCCCTGGACGTACGTGATGGGACCCCGGCCGTCCATGTTTGCGGCCGCGTCACCGCCACCCGAGTTGCCGCCTCCGCCGCCGCTGGAGCTGCCGCCGCCACCGCAGGCGGACAGGGAGAGGGCCAGCACACCGGCCGCGGCCACGGGAAGTAGATACTTACGGGTTTTCATACAGGTGCTCCTCGCTGAGTACCGGTGGAACCGGTGATGCATTCATGTGGTACCGATCACAGTAATCAGCCTTACCAATAAAATGCAAGCGTTTACATCGCGAGTTGAGGAAGAGTTTCACGAACGCGACACGAAGCAGGGGTCAGCGCACCCGTTCGGCTCGGCCGAACCTGGAGCGGGCCCCGGAGCCGATGTGGATGAGCACCGGGGTGCGCCGTCCGATCACCGCGTCCAGCGCTTCCACCAGCGCCGAAACCTCGGCCGCGAGGAGGTGGGGGGCGACACCTTGACGGGGCTGGACCCGGATTCGGAGGCCGGGCCGGCCCCTGAAGTCGTAGGTCGCCACGGTGGCGCCGGCCAGGTCGGGGCGGCCGGCGAGGGCGGCTCGGAGCGCCTGCTCGGCCACGCCGCCGCCGATCCGGACGTAGCCGGGGACCTCACCGGCGTCGTCCTCGGCCACGAGGATGTTGGAGCGGCCCTTGCCCTGCTGCGCCAGCCACGCCACCATCGCCACGATCACGGCCATGAGCAGGAGGACCATCACGATCCAGAGCCAGCTCTCGGACTGGCCGGGGATCCGCGTGCTCTCGGACAGGGTCCGGATGTTCGCCCAGGCGCCGGATGACCAGCCCTGCCACCAGGCGGCGACGGCGGGCACAGCGGCCAGCAGGACCAGCAGCAGCCCGACCGCCAGCAACAGAAGGCCGAAGATGCCTGCCAGGATCCGGTTCAGGACGCGGGGGGTGCCGTTCATGCGCCGATCACCCCCGAGGAGGCCACGTTGACCCGGACGGCGGGCATCGGTTCGGGCGCCATGTCGCGCAGTTCGGCCTCGACCGCGGCCTGGACGTCCCCGGCACTCAGCGGGACACCGGAGGTGGGCCGGACATTGACCTGGACCTCGCGGCGGGAGACCACCACCATCACCTGTTCCTGGGTCACGTTGGCAGCCAGACGGGCGCGCCGGGCAAGGGCGGAGGCGATCACCTCGTCGTCCACGACGACGGCGGCGCGCGGGTCCGCGAGGACGTGCCGGGCGCGGCGGCCCGGCAGGACGGCGGCCATGACGAAGCATGCGCCCGCGGCCAGCAGGATGGCCCCCACGATGCCCAGCAGGACCGGCGGGACCCCGGCGGGCAGGGCGGTGACCTGGTCCGCCGCGGTCTCCGGGTCGATCAGCCAGGGCGGCTGGCCCACGGCGCGCACCGCCGTTTCCAGCAGCGCGTAACCGCAGACGGCGATCACCAGGATGGCCGCCACCACGGCGGCACCGGCGCGGGAGGAGGTGGTCTCGCGAGCCAGGATCCGCTGCCTGCCGGCCTCGCCGGGGGAATCGGGATTGGTAAAGGTTGAGGGGTTTCCGGGCCGCTCGGGCAGGGGGCCCGGCGGGACGTCGTTCCGCTGCGCTGCGTGTGTCACCTAACCCGCCCTCCGTCGGTGATGGTGGCGCCGCTGATGCGGATGTCTACGCGGCTCAGCTGCGCGCCGCTGAGCTCCGTGACCCGGCGCAGGATCTGCGCCTTGGCCGCGACGGCACGGTCCTGGATGGGTCCGCCGAAGGACGCCACCCGGGACGGGTCGCGTAGCACGCTGGTCAGCGACGGGATGGCGATGGGGGTGACGAGCGAGAGGGCCAGCAGGCCGTCGTCGTCGGTCCAGTCAGCGCGCACGTCCTGCGCCGGGACGCCCAGCGCCTCGGCCGCCGCGGCGCGCGCCACCGACGTCAGCGCCTGGGTGTTGATCCGGTTGTGTCCGGCCAGCTGCCGCCCGGTGGCCACGCTCATGAGGAGGAGCGCCGGCCGGTGATGGCGTCGAGGACGCCGCGCAGGTCCAGTTTCCCTTCCGCCGCGCGGCCCAGCAGCCCGCCGATCGCCATGAAGAACAGGGAGCCCAGGAAGCCCCAGGCGCCGAACGCGAAGGACATGAAGGCCAGGAACGCTCCGGCGGCGATGCCGGCGATGGTGGGACTCATTGCAGGACCTCCCGGGTGGGACGCGCCTCCGCGGCCGCCGGCTTGGGCGGGCCCGGGACAAACACGTCGTGGATTTCGACATTGACCTCGATGACCTGCAGGCCGACGAGCTCTTCCACGGCGGCGTACACCGCGGCGCGGATTTGGTCTGCCAGCGGGTGCAGGGGCGTGCCGTAGAGGGCCACCAGGTCGATGTCCACGGCCACCTGGGTCTCGCCCACCTCGGCGCGTACGCCCGCGGCGTGGTCGACACTGCCTACCGCGTCGCGGATGGCACCCAGGGCACGGGACGGGCCGCTGCCCAGCGAGTAGACGCCGGGCACAGAGCGGGCGGCGATCCCGGCGACCTTGGCGACGGCGGTCTCGGAAATAACGGTGCGGCCGGAGGCGGCGGCCGCGGCGGCCGGAACCAGCGCGCCGTCGGCAGCGGCCGGGTGGGAATCCTGGTGGTCCATGGGGCACTCCCTTCTCTTTTCCACCACCCTAGCCCGTGGGGCCGACGATGGGGATGAGGCGGGAGGATCCGGCCGCCGGGCTACTTGCAGTTGGCGGCGATCCAGCCGGTGACGGGGGCCATGGCGGCCTGGAATTTGCCACTGCTGTACACGGTCTGGTCGCTCAGGCCGGCCACGGCCACCTGGTTCAGCTTGCTGAAGGCGGCCTTGAGGCTGTCCGGCACGCGCTCCGCGGTCCGGCTCAGCTCCGCCTTGTACTGCTCCAGCTCGGCCGTCTTGCCCTGCGCGGCGGACATCGGCAGCAGCGAGGCGCCGGTGGCCTGCTCGGAGATGGTCTTGCAGGCCTCGGCGGCCGACGGGAAGTCGCCCCACGGGCCGGAGGAGGCGGTGGCGCTGGACGTTGCGGTGGCAGAGGCCGTGGCCGGCGCGGGAGCGGACGACGCCGGGGCGGCGTCTTCGGGGGCCGAGCAGGCGGTCAACGCCAGGGCGGAGACGACGGCGGCGAGGGTCAGCGGGCGGGCAACGGCGGGCAGGATGTTCTTCACGGTCACTCTTCTGGTCGAGATTGCGCCACGGGGTCCGCAGGACCGGCCGTGGCCTTGGCGTTCTTCCCCAGCGTGCGAGTCTAGCCCGGGGTCCCGGCGTGTCCCCAAACGGGCGCCCCGGCCCTGGAATGGGCTTAAAAGAAGAAAAGCACCAGTCCGAAACGGACTGATGCTTCCCAGTGGTGGCTCCGACCGGCGTCGATCCGGTGACCTTTCGATTTTCAGTCGAACGCTCTACCAACTGAGCTACAGAGCCTAGGTGACATGTCACCATGACCGCCGGAATTTCTTCTGGCAACCAAAGCGACCCTGACGGGACTTGAACCCGCGACCTCCGCCGTGACAGGGCGGCGCGCTAACCAACTGCGCTACAGGGCCTTGCGTGTGCTGCTTATTACTGCGTTTTCTTGCCTGTGCCGTATCGCTACCGCACTTTTTCAAGGACTCTAGCTTACCAGACTTTTTTACCCGGTTTGACCAGCTCCCTGCGTACCCCCAACGGGATTCGAACCCGTGCCGCCGCCGTGAAAGGGCGGTGTCCTAGGCCGCTAGACGATGGGGGCCAGGACGCCGTCCGGCAAACCATTGATGCCGGGACAAAAGCCACACGCCGAAGCCGTGATTCCTGCGCCCGCCGGGTTCCTCCGAACTGGACCTCTAAAACTATAGGGCCAAGTTCCAGAAACTCCAAAATCGGTTGCCCAATCCGGGAATAAGCTCTGGACAGGGCCCGCCGGGGTGTGTGGATGATGGTCGGATGGACGCCGTCGCAGCCCTCAACGAGATCGCTTTCTGGCTGGAGCGCGAGCTCGCCGGGACGTACAAGGTGCAGGCCTTCCGGAAGGCGGCGGGCGCCGTCGCAGGCCTCTCCCCCGAAGAGCTCGCGGCCCGACGGGCGGACGGCCGGCTGAAGCGGATGAAGGGCATCGGCGACCGGACGTTTGAGGTGATCGCCCAGGCGGTGGACGGCCGGGTGCCCGACTACCTCGCCGACTTGAGGGAACGCGGCGCAACTCCGCTGGCCGAGGGCGGCCGCGAGTTGGCGGCCCGGCTGCGCGGGGACCTGCACAGCCACAGCAACTGGTCCGACGGCGGATCCCCAATCGAGGAAATGCTGGACGCGGCCCGCACCCTGGGCCGGGAGTACCTCGCCCTGACGGATCATTCGCCGAACCTCAAGGTGGCCAACGGCCTGAGCCCGGAGCGGCTGGGCGAGCAGCTGGACCTGTTGCCGGGGATCGAGGCGGACCAGGACGACGACGGCCGGGTGCGGACCCGCCTGCTGGCCGGCATCGAGGTGGACATCCTGGAGGACGGGACCCTTGACCAGAGCCCGGAACTGCTGGGCCGGCTGGACATGGTGGTGGCCAGTGTCCATTCGAAGCTCCGGGCGGACACCCGGACCATGACCGCCCGGATGCTCGGGGGTATCCGGGACCCGCACACCCGGATCCTGGGTCACTGCACCGGCCGGCTGCTCTCCGGATCACGGGGGACGCGGCCGCCGTCGGACTTCGACGCAAAGGCCATCTTCGCAGCGTGCGCCGACCACGGCGTGGCCGTGGAGATCAACTCCCGCCCCGAACGCCAGGACCCGCCGGATGAGCTGGTCCAGCTGGCCCTCGAGGCCGGCTGCTTGTTCAGCATCGACAGCGACGCGCACGCCCCGGGCCAGCTGGACTTCCTCCAGTACGGCGCGGAGCGGGCGGAGAGCAACGGGGTCCCCGCGGACCGGATCATCACCACCTGGCCGGTGGAACGGCTTCTGGAGTGGGCCGGGCGGGGGCGGTAGCGGACCGCCGCCCCGAACCTTAGGCCAGGAGGGCCACCGCCAGGGCCACCATGACGACGGCGACGCACGCGTCCAGCACCCGCCATGCGCCGCGGCGCCGGAAGAGCGGCGCGAGGTACCGCGCGCCGACGCCCAGGGCGGTGAACCAGAGGATGCTGCCCAGGCCGGCGCCGGCGCCGAACCACCACCGGCCGGGATCGCCCTGCGCCGCGGCGAGCGAGCCAAGCAGCAGCACGGTGTCGAGATACACGTGCGGGTTGAGCCAGGTGAAGGCCAGGCAGGCGCCCAGGATCGCCAGCCGCGGCCTGGGCTGGCCGCCGCCGGAAATCTCCATCCGCTCGCCCCGGAATGCGCGCCGTGCCGCCATCAGCCCGTAGGCCAGGAGGAACGCGGCCCCGGCCCACCGGATCACGGTGATGGCGGCGGGCGCCCGGTCCAGCAGGACCCCGATCCCGGCGACGCCGGCCAGGATCAGCACCAGGTCCGAGAGGGCGCACACGGCCACCACCAGGCCCACATGCGAGCGCTGGATGCCTTGCCGGAGGACGAAGACATTCTGCGCGCCGATGGCGACAATAAGGGAGAGCCCGGCGGACAGACCGGTGAGCAGCGGAAGGATCACCCTGCCACCGTAGGCCGCGCGGAAGATTCAAACCATTTAATGATTCTGCGGCAACATAAGCTGGGCTAATGATCGATATCACGCCGGAGCAGGCCCGCACGCTGGCGGCCATCGTGGCCGAGGGGAGCTTCGAGGCGGCCGCCGACGAGCTATCCGTCACAGGCTCCGCCGTGAGCCAGCGGATCCGCGCCCTGGAGACCGCCGTCGGACGGCCCGTGCTCACCCGGGCCCGGCCGCCGGTGCTGACCGACGCCGGCCACGTGGTGGTGCGCTACGCCCGGCGGCTGGAACTGCTCACCGCGGACTTGGCCGAGGAAATCCAGCCGGCCGGGCCCCATACCGCCCCAAGGCTGACACTGGTGATCAACAGCGATTCCCTGCACACGTGGGCGCTGCCGGGAGTGGTGGCGGCCGGTACCGCCGCCCGGCTGGAGATCCTGCGCGAGGACCAGGAACATTCACTCGACCTGCTCCGGTCCGGGGCGGCCGCCGCGGCCGTGACCGCCACCGCTGAGCCCGTGCCCGGCTGCACCTCCCGGCGGCTCGGCACCATGCGGTACCTGGCGGCCTCCACCCCGGACTTTGCCCGCCGCTGGTTCCCGGACGGAGTCTCCGCTGATGCCCTGGGCCAGGCGCCGATGCTGGCCTTCGACCGCAAGGACGACCTCCAGGACCGGTGGCTGGCCTCGATGCAGGCCTCCGGATCCCGGCCGCCGCGGCACTACATCCCCGCCGCGCAGGAGTTCGCCGACGCCATCCGGCAGGGCCTGGGCTGGGGCCTGATGCCGGACCTGGAGCTGGACGGGGACCTCCGGTCCGGCCGCCTCGGCCTGCTCTCCCCCAGGACCCCGGTGGACGTGACCCTCTACTGGCAGCAGTGGCGGCAGGGGTCCGCCGCCCTGACCGGGGTCGCGGACGCCATCCGGGCCGCCGCCAGCGTGCTGCACTGAGCGGCTACCACCCGGGCCTGGCAGGAACTCGACGAGACGTGGCCGATTTCCGCCAGCCGGGCCGCTCCGGCGGGAGCTAGATTGGCACTATGGCAACAACGGCCGGCAACGGCACTGGACTCCCCCAGCACAGCAACCTCACGGCACCCGCGGATCCCGCCCTCCCCGAGCCCCCGCACACCCCGGGCACGCCGCCCGCCGTCAGCGGCCGCGGCATTGCCGCCGTCGTCGTCACCGTGCTGCTGTGGGCGTCGGCCTTCGTGGGAATCCGCGCCGTCGGCCCCAGCTTCTCCCCCGGCAGCCTCACCCTGGGCCGGCTGGCCGTGGCCGTCGTCGCGCTGGGCGTGGTGGTGCTGCCCCAGCTGCGCCGCACCGGCATCATCCCGCGGGGCCGCGAATGGTGGCCCATCCTGGCCTACGGGGTGATGTGGTTCGGCGGCTACAACGTGGCCCTCAACGCCGCCGAGCACCTCCTTGACGCCGGGACGGCCGCGCTGCTGATCAACGTCAACCCGATCCTGGTGGCGGTGATGGCGGGGATCATCCTCAAGGAAGGCTTCCCGCGCTGGCTGATCATCGGCAGCCTGGTGGCCTTCGGCGGTGTCGCGGTGATCGCGCTCGGTTCCGGGCAGCAGTCGAAGGGGGACGTGGCCGGCGTGCTGCTCTGCCTGCTGGCCGCCGCCCTCGCCGCCGTCAGCGTCATCATCCAGAAGCCGGTGCTGCGCAAGGTCCCCGCCGCCCAGGCCACCTGGTTCGGCATCCTCGTGGGCGCGCTGTGCTGCCTGCCGTTCGCCGGCCAGCTCGTCACGGAGGTCCAGGCCGCCCCGCTGCCGGCCACCTTGGGTCTGGTCTATCTCGGCGTCTTCCCCACCGCCATCGCGTTCACCACCTGGGCCTATGCGCTGTCCCTGATCGACGCCGGCCGCCTGGCCGCCACCACCTACCTGGTGCCGGGCACCACCATCCTCATTTCCTGGCTGCTGCTGGGTGAGATCCCCACCGTGTGGGGACTGGTGGGCGGCGTGATCTGCCTGGCGGGCGTCGCGCTGACCCGCCGCCGGTCACGTCCGCGCCCGGCGTAGGGTTTTCCCATGACCGCTTCCCTGCCGCCCGGACTGCCGATCGTACCCGCCGGAAACGACGACGACGGCGGCGCCGGGTTCTCGATGTCGGCGGACGACTTCGAGACGGCGGTCACTGACGCCCTGGACCGGATCCCCC
Source organism: Arthrobacter sp. NPDC057259 (assembly GCF_042668995.1). Lineage (NCBI taxonomy): Bacteria > Bacillati > Actinomycetota > Actinomycetes > Micrococcales > Micrococcaceae > Arthrobacter > Arthrobacter sp. NPDC057259. The sequence continues at coordinate 24,657 of NZ_JBHUYA010000006.1, read as the reverse complement.
CGCGGCTGGCCGCGACGATGAACAATGTGGCCGTCTTTATCGAAGACGACTACGTCCCGCAGCCCGGCGAGGACCCGGAGACGGTCCTGTTGGGCCTCTACGAGGGCGTGCCCCTGACCGAGCGGGACTCCTGGTGGGACGCAGGATCGCTGCCGGACCGGATCACCATCTACCGCGGCCCCATCCTGGATCTCTGCGCCTCCCGCGAGGAGGTGGTGCACGAGGTCACGGTCACGGTGGTGCACGAGATCGCCCACCACTTTGGCATCGACGACGCGCGGCTGCATGAGCTCGGCTGGGGCTGAGCCGATGCCGCGACACGCCGGAGCAATCGCTCCCGAATGACACTCGTGTTGTTTATGTTATTCATGTGACCTCTGTTGCCAAAGTGGTTTTTGGCACGTAGCCTCAAGCCTGCTGGGCGATCCGCAGAGGGTCTTTTTTCGTTGCCATCACTCCTCCCCTCGCTCGCGCCAGCCTGACTGCAGCGAGGTTTTCCCATGATCTGGTCCGGAACCGGCGGCAGGGCCGCGGCCCTGTGTACCGCCGTCGTCCTCTTGGGTGCCGCCGCGCTCCCGGCGCACGCGGCCACAGCCGCCCCGGCCACCGTCCAGCGGGTCCCCGCCTCGCCCGAGCTGCCGTCCCCCGAGGAGATCGCCGCCGCGAAGTCCGACGCCGCCGCTGCCGCCGCCGAGGTGGACCGGATCGACGGCCTCCTTGCCGACGCCTCCGTGGCCCGCGACACCGGCATGGCCGCCTCCCTGGCCGCCAACAACGCCTACACCGACGCGCTGGTGCAGCTGCAGATCCGCAAGGATGCCGCCGCGCTGGCGGACGCGAAGGCCTCCGCCGCGGAGGCCGAGCAGGCCAAGGCCCGCAAGGTCATCGGGCAGCTCGCCGGCGACCTGTACCGCAACGGCGGCATGACTCCGGGCCTGGGCAGCCTGATGGGCGGCAACGGCGAGACCCTGCAGCAGGCCGCCACACTGGAATCCGTCGCGGCCAGCCGCACCCGGGCGTTCCAGGCCGCGGAAACCGCCGCCGCGGCAGCAGCCTCCACCAAGGACGCCGCCGCCGAGGCCGGCCGCGCGGCCGATGACGCCGCGGCCACCGCGGAATCCCGCAAGTCCGACGCCGAGCGGGCCAACACCGAGCGACAGCGGGCCGTGACCGAGGCCGCGGCGCAGAAGACCGTGCTGGTGGGCCAGCTCGCCACCCTCCGCAACACCACCGTCGCCCTCGAGACCGAGCGGGTGGACGGGCTGGAACGCCAGCGCCAGGAGGCGCAGCTGGCCGCGGTGACGGCAGCGGCGGCCAGGGCCCCGCAGCCGGGACCGGCGGGCACCGCCCCGTCCGCGCCGCAGGCGTCGGCGCCGCAGTCCGGGAACCAGCCGGCCGGCACCACCGGAAACACCCAGTTGAACTCTCCGGCGGCTCAACAGCCCGCACCCGCCCAGCCCGCTCCGGCCCAGCCGGCACCGCCGGCCGCCGCGCCGGCGCCGGTCGCGCCCGCACCGGTCCAGCCGGCTCCCGTCCAGCCCGCCCCGGAACAGCCGGCCCCCGCGCCGGTCCTGCCGCCGTCCACCGGCGGCTCCAACCAGGTGGCGATCTCCTCGGCCCTGGCCAAGGTGGGCGCGCCCTACTTCTACCAGTACGGCGGCACGGGAGCCTACGGCTTCGACTGCTCAGGGCTGGTCCAGAACGCCTTCGCCGCCGCCGGCAAACGCCTCCCGCGCACCGCGGCGGACCAGTTCGCCCAGGCGCCGGTGAAGGTTCCGCTCTCCGCCGCCCAGCCGGGCGACCTGCTGGTCTGGGGCTCCGCCCCAGGCTTCTACCACGTGGCCATTTACATGGGCGGCGGCCGGGTGGTCCAGGCCCTGAACCCGGACGCCGGGATCACCGTCACGGACATCGCCGCGATGTCCGGCATGCAGCTCTACCCTTACGCGGCCCGCTACTGACGCGGTCCGGGCGTCAGGACAGGACGTCCTTGGTGGCGAACCGGGCGTAGGCCAAGGCGCCGAACACCGCCACATACCCGGCCTGAAGCAACGCGTTGGCGCCGAACGAATCCCAGCCGACCGGCTGCCGGAGCAGGTCGGCGAAGTCCAGCCAGCGGTGGCTGAGCAGCCAGGGATGGAGCCAGTCCAGCTGCGGCAGCGCGTCAGCCACCTGCGAGACCACGGCCAGGACCACGGTGGCCGCCATAGCCCCGACCGGCACGTCGGTGAGGGAAGAAACGAACAGCCCGACGGCGGAGAGCCCCAGCAGGGACACCGCCAGATACGCGGCGATCAGGAGCAGCCGGCCCACCGCCTCGGCGACGCCGATGGTGTCCCCGGAGAGCAGCGTCACCGGCCCCACCGGGAAGAGCAAGGCGCCGATCCCCGCGCCGGCCAGGGCGACGGCGGCGGGGGCGGCGACGGCGAACGCCGCCGCGGCAAGGTACTTCACCAGCACCAGGCGGCCGCGTCCGGCCGGGGCCGCCAGCAGGTACCGCAGGGTGCCCTGGCCGGCCTCGCCGGCGAGGGTGTCCCCGGCCACCACGCCCACCGTAAGCGGCAGGAACAACGGGACGGCCACGACCATGGCCGTGATCCCGACGAACAGTCCGTTCTGGCTGATCCGGTCCAGGAAGGCGGGGCCGCGGCCCGGCGGCACGGCAGAGGAGAGCCTGACGGCGACGGCGATCAGGACCGGGATCGCCGCGAGCGCCAGCAGCATGGCCCAGGTACGCCGGCGGCGGAACAGCACGGCCAGCTCCGAGCCGAGCAGCCGGAGCACCGGCACGGGCCTGGTCGATGCGGACGGCCGGGGCGTTGTCCGGGGCTGGCGCTCGGACCGGGATTGGTCCGCGGGCCCCGATTCGGATGCAGGCGTCTCCCGCGGCGCCGGTTCAGCGGGCGACATCGAAGCCCTCCCCGGTCAGTTCCACGAAGCGGTCCTCCAGGCTGCCCTGCTCCACCGCGAAGCCCCGCACCCTGACGCCCGCGGCCACCAGGGCGGAGACCAGATCTTCCGGCGGGGGCTGCGGCGCCACGGCCGGGCTTTCCGGCAGCGGCGCGGTGACTTCCCCGTCCTGTCCGGCCGCGGCGGCAAGGCCCAGGCCGCGGAGGACCCGGACGGCGTCGTCCGGGTCGGGAGTACGCAGCCGCACCCGTGCGTGGCCGTCCTGCCGGAGCTGCGCCAGCGTCCCCTGGGCCACCACGCGTCCTGCGCTCATGATTGCGGCGTGCGTGCAGATTTGTTCCACCTCGGCCAGTAGGTGGCTGGAGACGAAGACGGTGGTGCCGTCCGCGGCGAGGGACCGCACGAGGTGCCGCACCTCGCGGGTACCCTGCGGGTCCAGGCCGTTGGTGGGCTCGTCCAGGACCAGGAGCTCGCGCGGGGCCAGCAGCGCGTTGGCGATGCCCAGCCGCTGCTTCATGCCCAGGGAGTAGGCCTTGACCGGCTTGTCCGCGGCGTGGGTCAGTCCCACCCGCTCCAGTGCCCGATGGACCCGGGCGTGCCGGGTCCGGGTCGGGGCCTCGGGGTCCGCTGCGTCGAACCGCAGCAGGTTCGCCGTGCCCGAGAGGAACGGGTAGAAGGCCGGGCCCTCCACCAGGGCGCCGACTCGTGGGAGCACGGACCTCAACTGCCGCGGCATCTCCTCGCCCAGGACGTGGACGGTTCCGGCGGAGGCCGCCGCCAGGCCCAGCAGGATCCGGATGGTGGTGGTCTTCCCCGAGCCGTTGGGGCCGAGGAACCCGAAGACGGAGCCCGTCGGGACGGCCAGGTCGACGCCGTCGACCGCCAGCTGGCGGCCGAACCGTTTACTCAGGCCGAGGGTCTCGATGCTGAGGCCGGACGGCCCGGGACCCGGTTCCGCCACACGCCCAGGGGCCGCCGCACTCCCCGGAGGCGTCTCCCGCACCGGGGAGACGGGGTTCCCGGCACGCCCGGAGCGGTCGGTCACTGGCCGCCGGCCGCGGCCTGCAGCCGCGCCAGCGGCACGGACCCCAGGAACACCCGTCCGTCGTCGAGAATCAGTACATTCAGCAGTGCCGTGGACAACAGCCGGCCACCCGCCACGGGGACCGCGGCCTGTTGGAGCAGGGCCGCCGCATTGCCGGGCGTGGCACCGGCGGCGCCGGATGCCGGGGGCGTCAGGGTGCCGGCGGGCAGTTCCAGCACGGAATCCCAGCCGCTGCCGCTGACCTTGCGCTTCCCAGCCTGCGGGTCCTTGCCGGTTCCGGACGGCTTTTTGGCGGCCTGGCCGGAGTGATCCTTCCCGGAGGGATCCCGGGCGGGAAGTTCCTTGACACCGGCGCCGGCCGGCGGGGTGAACTGGAAGATTCCGGCGTCCGGGGCCGTCAGCGAGATGGCACTGAACGCCACCCGGAAGGCGGGGTCCGCCTGGCCGCGGGCCTTCAGTTCCACGCCCAGCGGCAGCCCCGTCTGGCCGTCCACCATGATCGCCGCCGAGGCCATCAGCGTGTCCGGGCTCTTCGGGGTGAGGACCAGCTGGTAGGCAGAGCGGCCGGCGACGTCGACGTCCGGCGCGACGGCCACATCGCTGGTGGGTTCGAGCGCGGCCAGGAGCTTCGCTGCCAGCGCATCCGGCGTGGGGACCGCCCCGGCGTCGGTCCCGGATCCGGCGCCCTTGCCCATGCCCTGGTGTCCGGCGTCGGCGGGGATGACGGCGTGGGCGGCGGAGTTGTCCTTGGAGGAGTAGAGCCAGAGGTCGTTGCCGCTGCGGATGACGTCGCGTTCGGCGAGCCGGTCCAGCACCTGCACGCGGAGGTTCTCGGTTCCGTTGCGGTAGACGCGCGCCGTGTGCGGTCCGGTCAGCAGCTCGAGCCAGGCGGTCTCCGGGGAGCTTCCCGGCCCGGTGGTGGGCAGCTGTGGCAGGCCCAGGCTGGAGGCTTGGTCCAGCGTGCCGGAGAACGCGGCCTGGTGTTGCCCGGCCATGAGGGCGATCACCTCGGCCGGGGTCTTCGATGGCAGCGGATCCTTGGCGCTGGCCGGGACGGAGCCCGCCAGGACTCCGGCGGCGATCACGGCGGGGACGACGGCGGCTGGCATCCAGCGCAGCCACGTGCGGGTCATGACGACCGCGCTCCTGCATGGCAGTTCATGTATTAACTCTACGCCCGCCGGTGACGGGCATCACGCTCAGGAGCGGCCGAGCACCGGCCCGAAGTTGGCCCGGTCCGCCAGGCGCGGATCCTCCCGGTCCGGGACCACCATGACCGGTCCCTTGGTGTGGTGCAGGATGCCGTCCGAAGTCGAGCCCAGGAGCATTCCGGCAAAGCCGCCGCGGCCGCGGGTGCCCACCACCACCAGCTCCACGTGGCGGCTGGCTTCGACCAGGACGTCCACCGGCGAGCCGTCCACCAGGCTGGTCTCCACCTCCAGGTTGGGGAAGTGGCTCTTCACCCAGGCGACGCCGGCGTCGAGCTGGACCCGGATGTCGGCGAACAGGGCCTCCCGGTCCATCGGGGCGGGAACCCAGGCGAGCGAGCCGCTGTACTGCGGCACGGCGCAGACAATCCGCAGCTTCGCGGCGAGCCGCTCCGCCTCGGCGGCGGCCTCAAGGACGGCCACCCGGGCCTGGTCGGAACCGTCGACGCCCACCACCACGACGTTCTCCACCGGCTGGTGGCCCGACTTCTCGCGCTCCGCCCGGACGTGCCGGTCCTCGGTGGTCTCGCCCAGCCGGTCGCCGCAGACCAGCGGCACGGTCACGGTGGGGCACTTGGCGTGGGCGGGCAGGGCACTGCTGACCGACCCGAGCAGCCGGCCGACGAATCCGCCCCGGCCCCGGGTGCCGAAGACCAGCAGGTCCGCGGTCTCGGTCATCTCCAGCAGGACCCCGGAGGCGTCGCCGTTCTCCACCGAGGCGTCCACGTCGATCGAGTAGCCGGCCACCTTGTCCATGGCCTGCTTGAGGATGGCCTCGGCGCCCTCGCGGATGACGGAGTCGTCCACGGTGGCGTAGCCGCCGTCGAGTCCGGAGGCGGCGAAGACGGGCACCGAGTAGGCGGTGACGATGTGCAGCGGTTCCTGCCGTCGTTCGGCTTCCCTGGCCGCCCACACGAGGGCACAGTGGCTGTGCTCGGAGCCGTCGACGCCGACGACGATGCCGCGCACGGCGGGGCGTTCCCCGCCGGAATCGCCGTCGCGGTATGGGTGCGTCTGTTCCTCGGCCATGGGGTCCGCCTCCTCGCGAATGTGGCTGTGTTGCGGCTATTCTGCCAGATCGCAGGGGCGGCGGCGCGCACCTCAGCGGACCGCAGCCGGACCGCCCGCATGCCCGCTCCCGGGCATTGCGTCAAAGTCTTTAACGCGGGTCTGTTCACGGTCAGAATTGTTGGGTATCCTCTGAGGCATTGCTGAACCGAGACTCGTCTTTCAGATCTGATCATCCCTCTGGGATGCCCTGTGGCGGGTCCGGAAAGCTGTCCGGGCACGGGCCCGGATCCGGCATTATTCGAGGAGGGACCCTGCAGTGTCGAGCATGCCTGTGAACGGCGGAATCGAACGGACCAGCACTGTGGTCATCGGTACGGGTCTGTCCGGTTTGGCGGTGGCCAGCGAGCTACAGCGCCGCGGCGTCGACGCCATTGTGGTGGACGGCCTGGACCTCCTCGGGGCCGGCAACCCGGCCAACACCTCGTCCCTCCAGCGCTGCGACGCGGCCGACGCGGCCACGCTGCGCGAACGCAACGAAATCCTCCGCCACCTCCGCAACTACGCCGCCAGCCACAACCTTGACGTCCGCGGCTCGGTCCGCGCCCTGCAGCTGGACCGGCTGATGGCCGACGGCGCCGGGGCGGGAACCGCCTGCCTGGCGGGCACCTCCGGTTCCGACTACGCCATGGCGCCGTCCCAGGGCTGGGCGGTCCGGACCCCGGGCGGAATCCTCTACGCAGACCACCTGGTGCTTACCCGCTGCGCGCACAGCCAGCTGCGGCGCATGCTGGTGGAGCTCGGCGTCGCCGTCGGCCAGAACCTGATGGCCGCCATGCACGCCCTCGGCATGTACCTCGTGGGCGTGGGTGAACTGATCACCCCGACGCCGAAGGAGGTGCTGCGGCAGGCCAAGGTCGTCGGCCAGGCCATCTCGGCCAAGGTGCACCCGGAGGGCCTGCCGTCCCTGCTCGGCGGCCGGCTGGCGCTGCCCGCCTGACCCGCTCGGCGACAACGAGACCGGGTTAGGCCCGGTCGTCGTCTCCGGCCTGCAGCCGGCGCTTCGCCATCAAGCCCAGTGCCACCAGGATGCCGATGGCGACGGCCACGAAGATCACGATGCTCCACGGAAACGGCTCCGATGCGTCCTTCACCGGCGTCGGGGCGATGGTCGTCCCTGGCTCGGCGGTGCCCATGGTCGGGACGGTGTTGGCGCCCGTGGACGCGCCCGCCGACGCTGCCGCTCCCGGAGCCGCGGCCGCCGCGGTGAAGCCGAAGGTTCCCTCGATCGGGTGTCCGTCGGAGCTGGCCACGCGCCACTGCACAGTGAACCGGCCGGCGGGAGCGCCCGGCTTCAGCGGTTGGGACGCGACGTTGTCCACGATCTGCACGTCGCCGTCCGCCCAGTTGGTGCCGCCGGCGTCGTTGACCTTGATCTGCGAGCCGATTGCCAGGGGGTGGTTGCTGAGGGTGATGGAGACCTTTTCCGGCGGGGCGGGCAGGCTGGCGTCGGCCGCCGGGCTGGTGGATTCCACCGAGTCGTGGGCGGACGCTGGCGCTGCCGCCAGGACGGTCTGCCCCAGCGCGGCCGCGACGAATAGCAGCACCGCGGTCAGGCAACGGATCAGGGCGGAAGCGGGAGTGTAGCGGTAAGAAGGCATGACGGAGCGACTCCTTGAGTGTTGGCTTCCTTACAGACTAGGCGAATCTGGCAGGTGGGCGCCGTCACTCCTAATAGGATTTAGCCAACACCCTTTTCCCTCCCGGAGGACCAATGCTTAAGCAGGGCTCTGCACTCGATCGGTATTTCAAGATTTCCGAACGGGGGTCGAACTTCTCCCGTGAAATCCGCGGCGGGTTCGCCACGTTCTTCGCCATGAGCTACATCGTGGTTCTCAACCCGCTGATCCTCTCGGGCGCGGACTCATCCGGCGGCACCCTCGGCTTCCCCGCCGTCGCCGCCGTCACGGCCTTTGTGGCCGGCATCCTGACCATCCTGATGGGCGCCTGGGCCAAGCACCCGTTCGCCCTGGCCACGGGCCTCGGCGTCAACGCCTTCGTGGCCGTCACGGTCGCCACCAACCCGGGCCTGACCTGGCCGGACATGATGGGCCTGGTGGTCCTCTCCGGCGTCACCATGCTGATCCTGGTCCTCACCGGCTTCCGGACCGCCGTGTTCAAGGCCGTCCCGGAGGGCCTCAAGACCGCGATCGTGGTGGGCATCGGCCTGTTCATCGCCCTGATCGGCCTGGTCAACGCCGGATTCGTCCGCCGCATCCCCGACGTCGCCGGTACGACCGTTCCCGTGGGCCTGGGCTTCGACGGCAAGCTGCTCGGCTGGCCCACCTTCGTCTTCGTCGTCGGCCTGATCCTGACCATCGCGCTGGTGGTCCGCAAGGTCAAGGGCGCCATCCTGATCGGCATCATCACCTCCACGATCCTCTCCGTGATCCTGGAATTCACCCTGCACATCGGCCCCAGCTTCGACGGCAAGAACTACAACCCGCAGGGCTGGTCCCTGGTGGCTCCGAAGTTCTCCGAGTGGGCCGCCCCCGACCTCTCTCTGATCGGCAAGGCCAACCCGTTCGGCGCCTTCGAGCACCTCGGCGTCGTCGCCGCCACCCTGCTGGCCTTCGTGATCCTGCTCAGCATCTTCTTCGACGCCATGGGCACCATGGTGGGCCTGGCCACCGAGGCCGGCACCATCGACAAGGACGGCAACATCCCCAACGTGGACCGCGTCCTGCAGATCGATGCCCTGGGCGCGATCGTGGGCGGCGGCGCGTCCGTCTCCTCCAACCAGATCTACGTCGAGTCCGGCGCAGGCATCGGCGAAGGCGCCCGTACGGGCCTGGCCTCCGTGGTCACCGGCCTGCTGTTCCTCGTGGCCATGTTCTTCACCCCGCTGATCAACCTGGTTCCGTTCGAGGCCGTGGCCCCCGCCCTGGTGGTGGTGGGCTTCATGATGGTCTCCCAGGTGGGCAAGATCGACTGGCAGGACTGGGGCATCGCGATCCCGGCCTTCCTGACCTTCACCCTCATGCCGTTCACCTACTCGATCGCCAACGGCCTGGGCGCCGGCTTTATCTCCTTCGTGCTGATCCGCCTCTTCCAGGGCCGGGCCCGCGAGATCCACCCGCTGATGTGGGCCGTGGCCGCCGCGTTCCTGCTGTTCTTTGGCATCGGCCCGATCGAGGCCGCGCTGGGCATCCACTAGGAGCCGCGTGCTCTTCCGGAGGGCACCCCGCCGCAGTGTTTCACCGCGGCGGGTTGCCCTCCGGCGTTTAAGCCCCGGGTTGTCCCGGGCGCCGGGCGATTTCCGGGATTCCGGACAGGACGACGGCGGGTGCGCTGGTTTTCCGCCGGCCGCTGCGGTGAGCTAGGAGCATGCCTCCCCTCTCCCCCGCTCCCGACGTCGCGCCCCAGCCCTGGTTCGGAAGGTTCGACGGCGACGGCCCCGAGCACCGCCGCTGGTGGCAGGCGGTCACGCCCTACCCGGCGGCCTCCCCGGAAGCCTCCCCGGACCGGGCAGGAGGCACCCCCACACCCACGTCCGGGGATTCCCGCGCCGCGGTCCTGCTCGGCTTCGCCAGCGACGCCGGCGTCCGGCGGAACAAGGGCCGCCCCGGCGCGGCCGCGGCCCCGGCCGCCCTCCGCGCCGCCCTCGGCCCCCTGGCTTTCCACTCCGGCCGGACCGTCCACGACGCCGGGGACATCACCGTCGAGGGGGATGAACTGGAGGCCGGGCAGGTCCGGGCCGGGCGGATCGTCAGCGGCCTGCTCGACGCCGGTGCGCTGCCGGTGGTGCTGGGCGGTGGCCACGAAACCGCCTTCGCCAGCTACCTGGGCATTGCCGGGAGCGGAGCGGTCCGGGACGGGCTCCGCGTGGGCGTGCTGAATCTGGACGCCCACTTCGACCTGCGGGACGAACCGGTCCCCAGCTCCGGCACCCCGTTCCTGCAGATGGTCCGCGCCGAAACGGCCGCGGGGCGCGCGCTGGAGTACGCCGTCGTCGGCATCTCCGAACCCAACAACACCGCCGCCCTGTTCCGCACCGCCGAACGCCTGGGCGTGGAGTACCTGCTGGACGAGGATTGCACCGCGGACGCCGCTGCGGCGTTCGTCGCCCGCTTCCTGGACCGCGTGGATGCGCTCTACCTGACGATCGATCTGGACGTGTTGCCCGCGTCGGTGGCGCCGGGGGTCAGCGCCCCGGCCGCCTACGGGGTGCCGCTGGCGGTGATCGCGGCAGTCTGCCGGCAGGTGGCGGCGAGCGGAAAGTTGTTGCACGTTGACGTCGCGGAGCTGAACCCGGAGTACGACGTCGATGCGCGCACCGCCAAGGTCGCCGCGCGGCTGATCGACACGCTGCTCCGCTGACGCCGGGGCGGGGCACTGCCGCGGGTGCCCCGGCCACTGCCAAGGTCCCCAGACTTACCTAGATGGGGGTGTGCGGGGCGCGGTCCTCATCGCCGTGGACCTCGATCGCGCGGCGCTCGCGCAGCCGGTCCAGCCGGTTCATCACCGGGGCCGTGGTGGCCCCGTGCAACACGATCGACATCGCCACTACCAGGCCGACGAAGGCCCAGAGCTGCTGGGCCTGGGCGGCGAAGTTTCCGTGTGCCACGGCGAATGCCAGGTAGTAGAGCGAGCCGATGCCGCGGATGCCGAAGAAGGAGATGGCGATCCGTTCCCGCGGGCCGGTCTTGCCCCGAGCCAGCCCGAGCCACCCCGCCAGCGGCCGCACGATCAACAGGAACGCCAGCGCCACCAGCACCTCGGTCCAGCCGATTCCGGCCAGCAGGCCGCGGGCGATCGCGCCGCCCAGGAGGACCAGGATCACCACTGTCAGCAGCCGCTCAAGCTGTTCGACGTAGGAGTGCATGACCCGGTGGAAGCCGTGGGTGCGCTCCGCCGCGCGGATGGTGAGGGCGCAGACGAAGACCGCCACGAACCCGTAGCCATCCAGCAGCTGGGTGACGCCGTAGGCCAGGAAGGTGGCCGCGAGGGCCACGAAGCCCTCCGAGTGGTTGGAGAGCCGGATGGTCTCGTGCCGGGCGGTGAAGAAGAGCCGGCCCAGCAGCTTGCCCGTGCCGAAGCCGAGCAGGACGCCGATGACGATCCGCCACAGCAGGTCCACGGCCAGGAAGTGGCCCAACCAGGCCGAGGGTGCGGCGCCGACGAAGCTGATGGCGATGGCCAGGTACACGAACGGGAAGGCCAGACCGTCGTTGAGCCCCGCCTCGGAGGTCAGCCCGAACCGAATTTCGTCCTCGCGTTCGGTCTCCTCATCCTCGTCCGCCGGCTCCCCCACCTGGACTTCGGAGGCCAGCACGGGGTCCGTGGGGGCGAGGGCCGCGGCCACCAGGAGTGCCGCACCCAGTCCCAGGCCCAGGAACCAGAGCCCCAGCAGGGTCAGGCCCACAATGCACAGCGGCATGGCCAGGCCCAGCATCCGCCAGGTGGTGGACCACGCCTTCCGGCCGACGGGACGGTCCAGCGCCAGGCCCGCGCCCATCAGCGAGATGATGACGCAGACCTCGGTGAGGTGGGCGACGAAGTCCCCGTGCTGCAACGGGTCAGGGTCCGGCAGCGAGGGGATGAGCGTGAAGGCCAGCATGCCGCCGCCGAGGAAGACCATCGGCATGGACAGGGGTGCGTTGCGCAGGAGCTTCGGCAGGATGGCGGCCACGAAGACGGCGATCCCGGCCGCGGTAAAAACGATGCTGGGAGCTTCAAACATGCGCATGCCCTCCTGTGGAAACCGGATTGCGGGCCCGGGCCGGGGGTCCGGGCGCGGCCCCCGCAGGGGAGCGTGCCGTTGCCTCAATCGTGTACCGCTTCTTGCACCCTACCGGCTCCGGACAGGCCCATCGTGCCCCGCAGACTAGAATAGAGGGCGGCCAAACGGCCTGATTCAACGAAAGACCAGTAATGAACACACACACCATGCGGGCCGTCGGCCCCGATGCCACGTCCATCAGCCTCTCGTTTGACAGTGCGCGCGAAGTCCACAGCGGCCTCGAAAACGCCGTCAACACCCTGATCGCCTCGGCGTCCGTCGAACGACGCTGCGGCATCCGGGTCACCCGGCACCAGCCGGGCGCCTACACCGTGTCCCTCGATGACACCGTGCCCTTCGGCGAGACCCACGAGAGCCACGAGAGCCGCGAGGCCATCGCCGCGTAGCGGACTCCTGGACATGCGGAAGGCCGGTGAGGAACCTCCTCACCGGCCTTCCGCATGTCCGGGTCCGGGCAGTCTGCGTGTGCTGCGCTAGCTGCGCCGGACCTGGACGCCGTCGGACTTCAGGAACAGCTGCGCCTCGCCGGGCGCCGCCGGCACCAGCCAGAGGACGTTCCCGCTGTCCGAGACTTCTTCCACGGACCCGGCCGCGATCAGCTGGGCGTGCTTAAGGATGTCCACCCGGTCCCCCGCCGTGAGGCTCCGCCAGTCCGAGACCGTGGCCGCGAATGCCGAGCGCCTGGACAGGACCGTCCCGCGTGCTTTCATGAACGTCTACCCCTTTGTAGATCTTGTCGCTGTGTGAATCTGTGGTGTGAATCCATGCTCTGAATCCACTGCGCGCACCGGTGTGGCGCCGGTCATAGTTTTACTACATTCCGCCCCGCCTCGGCGGACCGGGCGCCGAACATTTCGGGGGGTCCCCGAAACGCCCGGCGTCCCTGCATTTTCTGCGCCGTCAGACCAGATTTCCGACGGCGGATTCGGCGGCGTCACGGACGGCGCCGGAGCCCACCAGCCGGTCCGCGGCCTCCAGTTCCGGCGAGAGGAACCGGTCCGTTCCCGGCCCCTCCACCACGCCGCGGAGGGCGGCGATCACGGCGGAGCCCGCCGGCCCCGGTTCGAGGGTGCCGTCGGAGAGCTGGGTTCGGATGTCCAGGGCCCGGGCGGAGGTGACCAGTTCGATCGCGAGCACCCGGCGCAGGTTCTCCACCGCGCGCCGCAGCTTGCGCGCGGCATGCCAGCCCATGGACACGTGGTCCTCCTGCATGGCCGAGCTCGGAATCGAGTCCACCGACGCCGGGACGGCCAGCCGCTTGTTGTCCGAGACCAGCCCGGCCTGGGTGTACTGGGCGATCATCAGGCCCGAATCCACGCCGGGGTCGGAGGCCAGGAACGCGGGCAGCCCGTGCGAGCGGGCCGGGTCCAGCATCCGGTCCGTGCGGCGCTCGGCGATGGAGCTCAGGTCCGCGACCGCGATCGCCAGGTAGTCCAAGACGTAGGCCACCGGCGCGCCGTGGAAGTTGCCGTTGGAGCTGACCCGGCCGTCCGGGAGCACCACAGGGTTGTCGATGGCGGCGGCCAGCTCCCGGGACGCCACCAGGGCGGCGTGGTCCACGGTGTCACGGACGGCGCCTGCCACCTGGGGTGCGCAGCGCAGGGAGTACGCGTCCTGGACCTTGGTGTCGTTGACCCGGTGCGAGGCCACGATCGGGGAGTTCGAGAGGACCCTCAGCATGTTGTCAGCGGAGGCTGCCTGCCCGGGATGCGGCCGGAGCGCGGCGTGCAGCTCGGGCAGGAACACCTGGTCCGTGCCGAGCAGCGCCTCGACGCTGAGCGCGGCGGTGATATCCGCCGTCGTCAGCAGCAGCCGCAGGTCCGCGATGGCCATCAGCAGCATGCCCAGCATGCCCTCGGTGCCGTTGACCAGGGCCAGGCCTTCCTTCTCGGCCAAGGTGACGGGTTCGATGCCGTGGGCGGCCAGCAACTCGGCGACCGGGGCCTCGCCGCGTCCGCCGTAGAGGGTGCCGTCGGGGCCGGTGGCCTCGCCCTCGCCCATCAGCACCAGGGCCACGTGGGACAGCGGCGCGAGGTCGCCGGAGCAGCCGAGCGAGCCGAACTCGCGGACCACGGGGGTGATGCCGGCGTTCAGGACATCCACCATGGTCTGCAGCACCACGGGCCGGACCCCGGTGCGGCCGGAGGCGAGGGTCTTGGCGCGCAGGAACATGATGCCGCGAACCACCTCGCGCTCCACGGCCGGGCCCATGCCGGCGGCGTGGCTGCGGATCAGCGATTTCTGCAGCTGGGTGCGCAGTTCGGCGGGGATGTGCCGGTTGGCCAGGGCGCCGAAGCCGGTGGAGATGCCGTACGCCGGGACCTCGCTGTTGGCCAGCCCATCGATGTGGGCGCGGACCTTCTCGACGGCGTCGAGCGCATCCTCGGCGATGGTCACCCGGGCGTCGTGGCGGGCGACGGCGACGACGTCCTCGGGCGTGACGCCGCTGGCGCCGAGGGTGACAGTGAGCGGCGAGTGGGCGGTAAGGGTCATCGGATGTACCTACTTCGTTGCTTCTGCGGAGTCTGCGGAGTCTGCGGACTCCTGCATGGGGATGCGGACGCCGCGTTCTCTGGCGACCTCGACGGCGCGGTCGTAGCCGGCGTCGGCGTGGCGGATGACGCCCATGCCGGGGTCGTTGGTCAGGAGGCGCTCGAGCTTCTGTGCGGCGAGGTCGGTGCCGTCGGCGACGGAGACCTGGCCGGCGTGGATCGAGCGGCCGATGCCGACGCCGCCGCCGTGGTGCAGGGAGACCCAGGTGGCACCGGAGGCGGTGTTGAGCAGGGCGTTCAGCAACGGCCAGTCGGCGATCGCGTCCGAGCCGTCGGCCATGGCCTCCGTTTCGCGGTACGGGGACGCGACGGAGCCGGAATCGAGGTGGTCGCGGCCGATCACGATGGGGGCCTTGACCTTGCCCTCCTTGACCAACTGGTTGAAGAGCAGGCCGGCTTTGGCACGTTCGCCGTAACCGAGCCAGCAGATGCGGGCGGGCAGGCCCTCGAATTCCACCCGTTCCTGGGCGGCGTCGATCCAGCGGTGCAGGTGCTTGTTCTCGGGGAACAGTTCCTTGATGGCCTCGTCCGTGACGCGGATGTCCTCGGGGTCGCCGGAGAGCGCCACCCAGCGGAACGGGCCCAGGCCCTCGCAGAACAGCGGCCGGATGTAGGCCGGCACGAAGCCGGGGAACTCGAAGGCCCGGGCGTAGCCGCCCTTGCGGGCCTCGTCACGGATGGAGTTGCCGTAGTCGAAGACCTCGGCGCCGGCGTCCTGGAATTCGACCATGGCCTGGACGTGGCGGGCCATGGAGGCCTGGGCCTTCTTGGTGAAGCCCTCCGGGTCCGCCTCCGCCTCGCGGTGCCATTCCCCGACCGTGATCCCCTCGGGCAGGTAGCTCAGGGGGTCGTGCGCGGAGGTCTGGTCCGTGACGATGTCCACGGTGAGTTCGCCGGCGTTGTGGCGGCGGAGGATCTCCGGGAACACCTCGGCGGCGTTGCCGACGTACCCGACGGACCAGCCGCGGCGCTCCTCCTTGGCCTTCAGGACCTTGGCGATCGCGGCGTCGAGGTCGGTTTCGACCTCGTCGAGGTAGCGCTTGCCGGCACGGCGGCGGAGCCGGGATTCGTCGACGTCGACGATCAGGCAGGCGCCGTCGTTGAGGGTGACGGCGAGCGGCTGCGCGCCACCCATGCCGCCGCAGCCGCCGGTGAGGGTCAGGGTGCCTGCGAGGGTGCCGTTTGCGTCCCCGGTGAGCTTGCGGGCAATCGCGGCGAAGGTCTCGAAGGTGCCCTGCAGGATGCCTTGGGTACCGATGTAGATCCAGGACCCGGCGGTCATCTGGCCGTACATCATCAGCCCCTCGGCCTCGAGCCGGCGGAATTCAGGCCAGGTCGCCCAATCGCCGACGAGGTTGGAGTTGGCCAACAGCACGCGCGGGGCCCACTCGTTGGTGCGGAAAACGCCCACCGGCTTGCCGGACTGGACCAGCAGGGTCTCATCCTTTTCGAGGGTTTCCAGGGTGCGGGTGATGGCGTCGAACGCGGCCCAGGACCGGACGGCCCGGCCGGTGCCGCCGTAGACCACCAGATCGTCCGGGCGTTCGGCCACCTCGGGGTCCAGGTTGTTCATCAGCATGCGCAGCGGGGCCTCGGTCTGCCAGCTTTTGGCGGTGAGCTCGGTGCCGCGGGCTGCCTTGACCGGGCGGGCACCGGTGGTGAAATCGGCGGGTGCCATGAGGGGCTCCTTCGTGGTGTGGGGTGGTTCCGGGGAGAGGTTCTATATCTACTAAAGCCTGCCGGTGGCGCCGGTCACAGGGCTTTGACGGGGGTGCTGTCCGGAATACCAGACCTAACCAACTCGCAGCTAAAGCCTTTTTCAGGGCCCACAACGGCCCGCTAGTGAGTCGGGCTGGGGCGGCCGTAGATCCGGACCGAGAGATCGTCGGCGGCCTTCTTGACCCGCGCGGCCAGTGCCGGCCATTGCTCGGCCGGCAGCTTGTCCTCGAGGAAGGTCACGGCAACGGCGGCCGTCGGCCAGCCTGCGTGGTCCGTGACGGCGGCGGCGATTGAGCCGAAGCCGGGGGTGACCTCGCCGTGTTCGGTGGCGTAGCCGCGCTGCCGGACTTGGTCCAGGTGCGAGGAGAGGGCCGAGTACTTGGTGATAGCGGTTTCACTCTCGTGCCGGACGCTGAACGCGGCGGCATTCGGGTAAAGGGCCCGGACCTGGGACTTCGGCAGGGCGGCCAGGATGGCGCGGCCGCTGGCGGTGAGGTGGCTGGGAAGCCGGACGCCGACGTCGGTCACCAGGGAGGGGCGGTTTTTGGCGCGCTCCTCCACGATGTAGAGGACGTCGCGGCCGTGCAGGACGGCCAGGTGGGCGCTTTCGCCGATCTTGTCCACCAGGGCGGCAAGCATGGGGCGGCCCAGACGGGATAGCGGCTCCTGCCTGGAATAGGCAGAGCTGAGCTCGAAGGCGCTGATGCCCAGTCCGTAGCGGCGTTCCTCGTGCAGGTGCAGCACGAAGCCGTTGGCCTCCATGACCCCCAGGAGGTGGTAGACGCTGGAGCGCGGCAGGTCCAGCGCTGTGGCGATGTTCGACGCCGCCATCGGCCCGCGCTTGGAGGCCAGCAGTTTGAGGATCCGCAGGGTGTTTTCGGCGGCGGGAACCTTGGAGGCAGCCCTGGCGGCGGGCGTGGCGGGGGCGTGCGGTGCAGTTGTCATGTCCGTCCTTCGGCAGGGGGTGTCCGGTATCCCGTACTTAAGAATGCATCGGCAGAAGTCCGGCGGCGGACCCCATGATTCTCAAGTGTCTGTAATCCCAGATAAGACCTCCACCGGAACCACGGCCGCCGCCGTCCCCCGGCGGGCGCTCCGCCGTCGGCGGCAAGCAAGTAGTCCGTGAGAAAGATGGGGTACCTGTTACTCGTGTGAAGGGTGGGTGCGGGTGCCTACCGTGGGGAGACGTTTCGATCCGCCGGAAGGAGCACTCCGATGGGCGTTCACGCCGCCAGCCACCTCCAGTCCGCTCCCCCTGAACCGCGCGGCGGGGCAGCCCCCGCCGCAGCCCGGGGACAACGCCGTCTCCGTGCCGTGATCAGCCGCCTGGGCACGCCCCGGGTCCGCTTCCGCGTGGGCCAGGTGGTGGTCGGGGATGACCCCTTCAACGGCCGCCGCGAGGGACGGGTGACGGTCATCCGGCCACCCTATGTGGGGGTCAGGGTCCCCGGCACGCCGGCAGGAACGCTCGTGTTCTTCGACCACCGCACCGTCCGCCTGCCCGACTGAGTACCGCATATTCCGTTCCCGCGTCCCAGAAGGAGTCTGTTCCATGCTTCCAGCCGACCGCCCCGCCTACCTGACCATCGCCGAGGTCGCCGACATCATGCGCGTGTCCCGGATGACCGTGTACCGCCTGGTCAAGTCGCACGCCCTGGCCGCCGTCCGGTTCGGCCGCTCCTACCGCATCTCCCAGGCTGCGGTGGAGGGGTACATCCGTCAGTCCGCCACCGGCGCGGTGTGAGCCGAGCCGCCGCGTTCCGCATTCTTTGTGGTTCGCTGACGCTGGGCCTTGGCCTTGTGAGCGTCATCTCGGGGCTCAGCATTGTGGGCGGCCTGTCCGGACGGGACGTGCTCACCATACTGGGAATGTCCGCCTGGGGGCTGGGCTTGGCCGGCGCCGGGCTGTGGCTGATCAGGGGCCGCTCCAAGGGCAAGGCCCTGGTGTTCGTCAGGGACCGCAGGCGCCTCATCATCGTCGGGGCTTTGTTTGCCCTGGTGGTCGGGCTCCTTGCGTACCTCATGGTGTCCGTCGACGACCGAGGGACCGTCACCGGCCAAATGATGTTGCAGACGATGTTCGCCAACCTGTTCGCATCGATCCCCTTCCTGCTCTTCGACCGGGAGGACTACAAGGAGCGGGACGCCCCCGTCCCGCTAAGGGCCGCCCAGCGGAAACGGGCCAGGACGCGCGTCATTCTGATAGCCGGGGGTGGGGCGGCCTTGGTCGCAGGCCGGATTTTCTTCGACCAGCAGTTGGACCGCTGGTGGGAGGGATTCCTTACGAACGCCGGAATGGCATTTATAGGTGCAGCCGTAGCCCTCGGATACCGCCTCAGGAAGGCACCGCGGCTGGATCCGGACCAGGAGACCCGCTGAGGCGCGCCCGTTGACTTGCAATCACCCCGCATCGCGGACAGGATCGCGGTCATGAGCGATGGAGCGAAAGCGGACCTGTGCCGCTACCTGCAGGAGGGCCGTGACGCACTGGTCTGGAAGCTCGACGGTCTTTCCGACTACGACATCCGCCGGCCGCTCACGCCCACGGGCACGAATCTGCTGGGGCTGATCAAGCATTTAGCGGGGGTCGAGGCCGAGTACTTCGGTTCGGTGTTCGACCGGCCGTTCCCGGAAACACTGAGCTGGCTCGCACCCGACGCCGAGCCGAACGCTGACATGTGGGCCACTCCCGGGGAGACCCGCGAGGACATCATCGGACTGTATCGGCGCGTCTGGGCCCATGCCGACGAGACCATCGCCCGGCTTCCGCTCACGGCCGCCGGGTTCGTTCCGTGGTGGCGCGAAGCCAGCAATCCCGTCACCCTGGCCCGCATCCTGGTGCACGTGACGGCGGAGACGCACCGGCACGCCGGGCACGCCGATATCGTGCGGGAGTTGGCCGACGGCAGCGCCGGACACCGGGACGGTTACAGCAACCTGCCCGCAGAAGACCAGGCCTGGTGGGGCAACTACTACAACCGCCTCGAAGCCGTGGCGCGCGGCGAGGGCACCCAGGGCTAAAGAGCCAGCCCGCCCCGCGCGCGGATCAGTTCCACACCGGCGTCCGGATCTGCGCAGGAGACCAGGACCCAGGCACCGTTGGCCCGTATCCTCAGCGTCGGGCCGCCCACCAGATAGCCGGTGCCGCCGCCACGGAGGACCCTCAGGCCCATCCCTTCGCCCAGGCCGGTCTCCGGCCCGGGCGTGACGTCAACAATGTCAGCGTAGGCAACGGTGGTGGAGAAGAGCCCGGCGACTTTGAGGTGCACTCCGGTCCCGTCGCAGCGGATGCGGGCGGTCATTCTCCCCACGGAGACAAAAACCAACAGCATCGCCACACCCGCCCACGCCTGACCGGTGGACAGGGTCACGACGGCGGCCGCCAGCAGCCCGATCACGGCCAGCACCGCCCGATATCTGACCGGCATGCCGGTGCGCAGTTCATCGCCAGCAATTTCTTCCCGCCCCATCCCGGCAGTCTTCCGGCTGGGCTCACTTGCTGCAACTCCCGCAGGGCAGGTCCGCAGCCGCTACCACCGCCGCGGCTAGACTGGGCGGCCTAGGACGGATTGGGGGATCCGGGGCCCACCACGCCCAGCGCCCCTCGGCCTGTCACAGCCAGCGGACGCAAAGGACCACCCGTGACCTTTTTCCAGGACTATCCCATTCCAGCCATGCCCCCACGGCCGCGGATGCCCGAGTTCGTGCCGCCGCCGTGGTCGGGACCACCGCGCTACGAGTTGCCGGCCATCGTCCCGGTCAGCCGCTTCCTTCACCGCTCCGCCGGCCGAGTCGTCGCCGTCGAGTCTGCGAGCGCCTATTCCACCGGGTGCACAATGAAGCTGACCTGGACCATTCGCCGGACCGACGAGGACGACCAGAAATGGGCCACAATGAACGCCGGCTTCTTTAACCGGCCCGGCGCACCGGGCCCCTCCGTCTCCCGCGAGGATCTCTTCCTTTTCGGCGTCCAATTTCCGGACGGCACGGCAGCAAGCAGCTCGACCTTTGACCAGTACGCGGGGCCGCCGATGGGGCAGGAACCGGAGGGCCCGGTGTTCACGTTCAGGAGCGGAGGCGGCCACGGCGGCGACCACGACCTCTCCGGCACCGGAATACTATGGCTCTGGCCATTGCCGCCGGCGGGAGACCTGCGCCTCGTGACGCAGTGGACGGCGATGGGCATCGAAGAAAGTTCCATCACCCTGGACGGGGCCGCCCTGCGCGACGCGGCCGTGGACGCCCAGGCCTACTGGCCCGACGGGACGCCCGAGTGAACGGCCTGGTCCTGACCGTTACCTTCGCGGCGATCTTCTTCTACGTCCTCCACGGCGTGGTCCGCTCTGCGGTCCGCGACGGCATCCTCCAGGCCGAGGAGAAGCGGCAGGCCGAGGAGCAGAACCAGGAAACCCGCTAGGAGGCCTGCGCCTCGGCCATCTTTGCGCGGACGTCGTCCATGTCGAGTTCCTTGATGGCGGTGATGAGCTGCTCAAGGCCGCTGGCGTTCATCGCGCCGGGCTGGGAGAAGACGAGGATGCCCTCGCGGAACGCCATCAGGGTGGGGATGGAGGTGATCCGGGCCGCCGCGGAGAGGGCTGGCTCGGCCTCTGTGTCCACCTTGGCGAAAACGATGTCGGGGTGGGCTTCTGAGGCTTTGCCGAATGTCGGGGCGAACATGCGGCAGGGGCCACACCAGGCTGCCCAGAAGTCGACCAGCACGATGTCGTTGCCGGAGATGGTGGACTCAAAGGTCTGTTCGGTGATGTCAATGGTCGCCATGCGTCCAAATTATACCCCGGGGGGTATTTTGGCAAGCATCAACGGTGACTTGCTAAATACCCCTGGGGGTATCATCATGGAAGGAGATGAAGGCCACCGCGGCGGCCTCCGCCCCCCATGAAAGGACTGTGGACATGAAGAGCATTTCCGTGGACGACCTGGCTGCCTTGGGTTCCGGCGTCCCGATCATCGATGTCCGCGAGAAGGAAGAGTACGCCGAGGCCTTCGTGCCCGGCACCAGGAACGTCCCGCTCTCCCGCTTCCAGCAGTCCATGGGCGACATCCCCGCCGACCGGACCGTGTACATCCTGTGCGCGTCCGGTGGACGGAGCTCGCGGGCGACGGCGGCGCTTACGGAGGCCGGGTATGACGCGGTCAACGTCATGGGTGGCATCACCGAGTGGTACCGCAACGGCCACCCCGTGACCTACCAGGCCGGACGCTAGGCATGTCCGCCACCGCGGCCGCGCCGTCGCCCGGAGCATCCCAGCACCGGACCGTCAACCGGCTCAAGCGGGCGCGCGGGCAGCTGACCGCACTGATCGACGCGATCGAGTCCGGCACGGACTGCCGGGCCGCCGTCACGCAGCTGGCGGCCGTCCGCGGGGCCCTGGACAAGGCCGGCTTCGAACTCATCTCCAGCGCCATGCGCGACTGCCTCGCCCCGGCCGTGAAGACCGGGACGACGCCGCCAGCCGCGATGGCCGCCGACGTCGGCACGGGCGCCACCGGCCCCGCCGCCGCGGCGCCGCCGACGCTCGAGGAACTCCAGGCACTCTTTCTTCGCCTTACCTGAGCCGCGGCACGGGCTTTTGCACCCCCGCGCATCGCCAATTTCCCCTGACCCCGAATCCCCTGGCACCCCCGAAAGGCCACACCATGGACATCACCACCAACGAACTGAATGCCCAGATCAACAACGGCACTGATGCCCAGATCGTCGACGTCCGCGAAGCCGACGAGGTCGCCGCGGGCATGATCGCCGGCGCGCGGCACATCCCCCTGGGCGAACTGCGGTCCCGGGTTGCCGAGCTGGACAAGTCCCGCCCCGTGGTGGCCGTCTGCCGCAGCGGCCGGCGCAGCGCCGCCGCCGCCGACCAGCTCGCCGCCGCGGGCTTCACCGCCTACACGATGACCGGCGGCATGCTCGACTGGTCCGCGAACGGCCTGCCGGCCGCCTAATCCCCACAGACCGCCCGGGCGGCGCCGACCCCCAACTGCGCCGTCCGGGCTTCCACCTGCCACGCCACCTGTACCCGGCATGCCGGGCACAGGAGCCGGCAGGCGGACGACGTCGTCCCCGCCTCCGTGGGTGCGCCGTCGGCACCACCCCGCTCCACCCCTTGCTAGACCGAAAGAGATTATGACTTCCACGAACGTCCCCACCCCCGCCGCCACGGCTCCCAAGTCCATCGACGCGGCAACGCTGAAGGCCTGGGAAGACAACCACGATGACCTGATGGTGATCGACGTCCGCGGCGGCGCCGAATTCGACTCGATGCACATCAAGGGCTCCTACCACGTGCCGCTGCCCCTGCTGAGCGAACATGCAGAGGAGTTCGCCGCCAAGATGGGCACCCGCGTGGTGCTGGTTTGCCAGTCCGGCAACCGCGCGGAACAGGCCCGCAAGCACCTCGACGCCGTCGGCCTCGGCAGCGCCAGCGTCCTCACCGGCGGGGTTCCCGCCTACGCCGCCGCGGGCGGCAACGTCGTCAAGGGCAAGAACACCTGGGCCCTGGAACGCCAGGTCCGGATGACGGCCGGTTCACTGGTGCTCGCCGGCGTCGTCGGCAGCAAGCTCCTCTCCCCCAAGCTCGGCCTGCTGGCCGGCGGGATCGGCGCGGGCCTGACCTTCTCCGCGGCGACCAACAGTTGTGCCATGGGCCAGATGCTCTCCAAGATGCCGTGGAACCGCTCCGCCAACGAGCCCACTGCCCACCAGGCTCTGCAGAACCTGGGCGCCAAGTCATGATCATCACCGCGGCGGCCTTCGGCCTGATCGTCGGCGGCCTCCTCGGCCTGGTCGGCGGCGGAGGCTCCATCCTCGCCGTTCCCGCCCTGGTCTACGGCGTCGGGCTCCCGCTTTCCGCGGCGATCCCGACCTCGCTGGTCGTCGTCGGCGCCTCCTCGGCCGTCGCGGTGGTTCCCCGGCTCCGCAACGTGAACTGGCGCCTGGCCGTGATCATCGGCGCCGCCGGCACCGCCACCGCCTACCTCGGCGCCTACGTCAACCGGCTGCTGGACCAGAAGGTCCTGCTCCTGGCATTCGCCGCCATCGTGGTGATCGCGGGCGTCCGCATGATGATGCCCGCCAAGGCCGCCGGCGGGTCCTGCGCCCTTCCCGGCGGCGGGGTGCACTGGCGCAGCTGCCTGCCCAAGGCGATCGCCACCGGCGCCGTCGTGGGCTTCCTGACCGGCCTGCTGGGCGTGGGCGGCGGCTTCCTGATCGTCCCGGCCCTGACGCTGGTCCTCGGCCTGCCGATGGCGGCCACCGTGGGGACGTCGCTGGTGATCATCGTGATCAACTCCATCGCCGGCTTCGCCGCCCACCTGGGCGACCTGCACATCGACTGGGCCGTCACGGCCGCCTTCGCCGTGGCAGCCATGGCCGCGTCCCTGCTGGCCGGACGGCTCGGCACGAACATCCCGGACCGGATCCTCAAGCGCAGCTTCGGCATCCTGGTCCTGGCCGTCGCCGCCTACGTCACCGCCCAGGCCCTGCTCACCTAGCGGCGTCGTCGGCGCCCCCGGCATCATCGACATCACCGGCACAGCGCACCGCGAAAGCGCCGGAAGACAACCCGTCTTCCGGCGCTTTTTCGTGCCCCCGCGCTGATCGTGACCCGCCCGGGGTAAGTTGGGCGCAGGAGGCGTAAATGAACGAGATTCTGATCGCGGACGGGAAGGGCCGGCTGGGCCTTCGCGGGCAATACTTCCACCTGGTCTGGGCCCCGGAGTCCGACGTCGACGCCGACGACGCCCGCGCCTCCATCGAGGCGATGCGCAGCCTGAGCTCGGCCCCGCGGCCGCTGCTGCTGGAGATCGCCGGAGTGACCCTGAGCAACCCTGCCCGGGCCGCCTTCGCCCACGCCCAGGCCGCCTCCGCGGTGGCGATGATCGGCTCCAGCGTGGTGGACACCATCATGGGGGCGGCCCTCAGCCGTCACGACCACTGCCCGCACGCCTACTTCACCTCCG
The DNA here is from genome assembly GCF_042668995.1 of Arthrobacter sp. NPDC057259. Classification (NCBI taxonomy): domain Bacteria; kingdom Bacillati; phylum Actinomycetota; class Actinomycetes; order Micrococcales; family Micrococcaceae; genus Arthrobacter; species Arthrobacter sp. NPDC057259. The sequence goes on along the minus strand of NZ_JBHUYA010000006.1, from coordinate 435 downwards.
AGTCGGAAGCCCTGGCCTGGCTGGACAGCCTCGCCGCCCAGCCAGCCGGCAACGCCCACTGAGCCTGCCCCTCTACCGACCACTCGGCCGGCCGCCGGAAGGCTATCCCAGGCTCTCGAACACCAGCGTCGCCTGGATCCGGTCCCCGCCGGCGAGCCCCTTGCTGCCGCTGCTCGCAGTCGTGATGGTGTGCAGCCGGTAGCCCTTGGCGGCCTGGTCATTGATGGTCTTCTCGAGAGACGTCAGGTTTCCCGATCCGGTTCCCCACAGTTTTTCCTTGAGGATGACCTGCAAAACGACGTAGTGCATGACGGGCGCCTTCCGTAACGGGACAAGTGGCAGCAAGCCTACAAGCCCGGCCCGGCGCCTCCCGGGAAGACCACGGCGGGTTGTTTCCGGGCACGCAAAAAGGGCGGCGGCCCGGTTTTCCCCCTG